>JBBDRF010000001.1:0-65443 GCA_040905565.1 Phycisphaeraceae bacterium
ACGGCCAGTAGAAACTCTCACTCAGACTGGATCAAGTTTTCCCGGGCAGGCCACGGGCCCACCAGCCGCACGAGTACCTGAGCGTCACGGGCGAAGTGGTCGACGTTTTCACAGCCGGCTATCGCAACAGCCCGTATCAGCAGTCGCGTTTCGTGGAGTTGCGCACCGCGAACGGTCAGCGTGTGCTTGCGGAGGTCGACCCGCGAAATTTCGACCCGCCGATCGTGATCGACCGCGGCGACTACCTGCACATCATCGGCCAACCCACCCGCATCAACGACCAGCCCGTCCTCGACACGTACCACGTCATGGACATCGGCACACTCGAACGCCAACGCATGCACCGCATCCGTAGTGAGGCGCCGACCGGTCTGGAAACGCCGCTGCAACGTGATCTCCGCATCGATCAGCGCCTGCAGCCCTCGCCCTACGGCCGCTAACCGTGAGCGATCAGCTGACGTCGGCGGAGGTTGATAGCTCAGCCTCACGCAGCTGCGGTTGATGAAAGATGACCCCCAGTGCTGCCGAGGCAAAGAAAGAGATCGTGGCGCAAAGCTGCACCGTCTCCTCGATCAACATCGCCACCGAGGTGCCGCCGAGGTATTCGGGGAATTTATCGAACGGCCATGAGGCCGCGTACAAAGCACAGCCGATCAGCACAAAGCTTGCGAAGGTGCTCGAGGCAATCACGGCTCTCTGCGACCAGATGGCATCCACCCATTGCCGGGCGAGCAGAATGTAGACCGCCCACAGCGCCACGATAACAGCACGCACGGTCCATTCCGTGACGACCATCGCCGACCCGCCCTCCAGCAGCTTGTCGATATCCACTTCCCGCACCGCCAGCGACAGGCATAAAAGCATCAAACCGTGACGTAAGGTTCGATCCACCCCAACTGCAGCCGCCTTCGCCCGCACCCCGTGAACAGCCGCGGCAATGAGCAGGAAAACGACCTCGAGCCATTCAACGAGGTGATTTTCAGCCACTACGCTCGGATTCAGCCGCCAAAGTAGAAACACAGCCACAGACGCCATGGCCATAGCGATCACGACTACCGCGGTGCTCGTTGCTCTTCGCATGACCCGATCATAGCAAGCCGCCCCGGGGATTGCCCCCTGAACGAGGTCCGCTCTTTCCCCAGCCGGGTTTGCCTGGTGCACGCCGGTTGCGACCGGGCTGGGGACAGCCCCACTGTTGCCTTATGATCCGGACATGAAGGCCGCTGACTCGCAACATGATCCGTTCGTTCGCGCGCTGCTGCGGTGGTATGCGCGATCGCATCGGCCGATGCCCTGGCGTGCCGAGCCCGGGACGGTCGCGCCGCCCTACCACGTGCTCGTCAGTGAGACGATGCTGCAGCAGACGCAGATCGCGACCGTCGTCGCCTACTTTCATCGCTTCATGCAGGCGTTGCCGACGCTTGGCGATCTCGCCGCCGCCGACGAACAGCAGGTGCTGAGGCTATGGCAGGGACTGGGCTACTATCGGCGGGCCCGGCATCTGCACGCGGCTGCGAAGACGATCGTTGCGGATCACGCCGGCAGCATCCCGCCGACCGCCGCCGCGCTTGCGACGCTGCCGGGCGTGGGGCGGTATACAGCCGGGGCAGTGGCCTCAATGGCGTTTGCCGAGTGCACGCCGTTGGTCGACGGCAATGTCGCGCGGGTGCTCTCTCGCGTTCTCAACCTGCACGATCCGATCGACACCACGCCCGGGAAGAAGCGCCTCTGGGCGGAAGCTGACGCGCTGGTGCAATCGGCGGTCGCAGCCCGTATGCGTCATCGCCGGCGTAATTTCAAAGCGGGCGATTGGAACCAGGCCCTGATGGAACTGGGCGCGACCATCTGCACGCCTCGGCAACCCGCCTGCGAAGGCTGCCCCGTCCGCGCCCATTGCCAGGCCCACGCCCGAGGCCTGACCGCCGAGTTGCCGGTCATCAGCAAACGCACGAAGCAACGGCCCGTCGTCCATCACATCTTCGCCCTTGAATACAACGGCAAGCTGCTGTTCCAGCAGAACGGCGAGACGGGCCTGTGGGCGAACATGTGGCAGATGCCGACGGTCGAAACGCTCCCCCCTGCCCCGCCCACCGCCGCCCAGAAGCCGCCGGATCTCAAATCACTCGCCGCTTCACTCGCGGTGAAAACGGGGAGGCCGACGCACCTCAACAGCTTCGTGCATCTGACGACGCACAAGCGCATCCGCTGTGAGTTCTGGCGCGTCCGGTGCACCGCATCACCAACCGCCGCTGCTTCGGATGATGCAGCACCGCCGTTCACCTGGCGTCATCCGGAGGATGTGGACGACCTGCCGCTGCCGCAGCCGCAACTTCGCGCGCTCGCCCTGCTGCCAACCGGCACGCCACCACTCGCCCGCTGAGTTACCGCAGCGTCTGAACGATCGCCTGAGCGTGCTTCAGTGCCGCCTGGAAATCCTCAGCCGCGAAACGTGCTTCGCCTTCGACGAACCGCTCCTTGAGTTCCGCAAGTTGCTCGGTCACGCCGTCCGCTTCCGCCGCATGCTGCATCAGTTGATAGGCGTGGGCCATGGCGTCGCGTGCCGCTTCGTTGGTGTTGATCGCCTGCAGCATCGCATCGTGCTCGACATGCTCCACGATCACGCTGCGATGTTCGCCGGGCGCGAGGGTGAGCGTGGTGCCTTCGCGCAGTTCCGCTGCCGTGTGTTCGGTTGCATCGTCACCGAGGCGAAGGTGGTAATCGCCCTCAGGCAGGGCGCGGTGCTGGATGCGGAAGGTGCGTTCGGTGTCGGTGCCGTTGAAGACGAGGAACTGCCGCCTCGCACCGGCCGCTGCTGCTTCGAAGCTGTCGATCATGTCCAGGCTGACCACCATGATGTCGTGATCGTCCGCCTTGGCGAAGGCCTCGAATAGCAGGTCGTACCACATGCCCGAGCCGGACATGTAGGTTGCGAGCCCCATGCCGCCGTGTCGACCGCCGTGCTCGCGGGTGTAGAAATCTTCGATTGCCAGGTAGTGCGCTTCATGCTGATGAAGCTTCGGGCAAGGGATCGCTTCATCGGGAAACATCGGCGGGAAAAAGTAGAACGCGTTCACGCGGTGCGTGTTGAGGATGCTCAGCAGCAGGTCCGTGTGACGCTCGCGATGCTTAAGGTAGTAAGTCAACGGCAGCACTGCCTCGCTGTTCTCCCATGCCGACCCGGTATACGCGCCACCGTGATTGCGGAACAGGCCCACCTGCTGAAGCGCCTGATCGCGCGGGTCGTCGTACAGACTGCTTTCGTACCAGTAGGTCATCCGAAGCAGCGAATTAAGAAAGTCGTCAGCGAACTGCTCGAACTGCTCGTCGCCGGTGTGTGTCGCCAGCCACTGTGCCGCGATGATGCCCGACGCGTTGCCGAAGATCTCGGCCACGGGGAAGTCAACCGCATCGTCATACTCACGTTCATACCGCTCGTTCTCGACGCGGAAGCTCATCTCCGTCAGCAGCGTGCGGATGGCCTGCTTTGCCTCCTCGACGTAACGCGCTTCGCCGGTCATCTCGTAAGCACGCACCATCAGCCATGCGTAACTGCCGACCTGCCAAGGCTCATAGATGATGCCGAGGTCGGGCTCGTCGTTCTGAATGAGAGGCTGTTTCGTGATTGGATCAAACCATTGCGGCAGCACGTAATCGTTGACGTGGGCAAGTTCGATCAACCCTTCCATGCCCATCAAAGCCCGGCCGCCCACTGCCGCTTCCCAGTCGCCCGGTGCCTGCATTTCATGCACGCGGAACAGCTGCAACGGATACGTCAGGTTCTGCCAGCTCATCTCCATCGGCCCGACGCTCAGCACCTCCGGCCGCCACCGCACAATCTCCGCCTTCTCGCTGTAGAACATCTTCACACCGGCCACGCGCGCCTGAACGTGGGCCGCTTCATCGGCATCGCCACGCACCCGCTGACGCGCCACCCACGGTGCGATCATGTTCAGAGCCGTCGAAAAATCCCACCCTTCGATTGCTTCACGATTCAACGCTTCGATGCAAGACGATTCCACCGCATAGTCCGGGCCGATGCGGATCGACGTCACCTCGCGCTCGGGGAACAAAGGCCCATCACGCCAGACGAACCCATCGACGTCCTTCCATGTGACATCCTTGATCATCAACGCTTTCGCGATCTCATCGGAGACACGCCCCCAGCTGGCGGGCTTGTCCGCAGCACGGTCAGTCGGCCATTCCGCCGTTGCTGGATGCAGCGAGCTGAACACATCGACCATGCGGTCGAGCGCCTGCCTGCGATGCACGGGCGCCTCGGCTGGCGCAGCATAAACGTAGAAGCTGACGACCATGTCACCAGCGGGAATCATCGTGCCGTTGCGATCAATGATGCGCAGCCCGAGCCCCGTCTGCCCCTCAAGATCAAACCGCTGCACGCGGCTGCCTCGGAAGCGAAACACGTTGTGATGCGACATCCACGTCATCGGCGTCATGTCGAAAAACACCGCAGATTCAACGCCCTCGTCCCACATGTAAGCTGCGGGGAAACTGTTGCCCCACGAAATATCGTCGTGGCCGTGATAGATGTTGCCGGGGCCCTGGCTCACGGCGTGGGTGCCGCTGGCGATGCCGTTTTTCCAGACGCCCACATGCGGTTCGAGTGCGGTCAGATGCAGCGGCTCCTGCAGGTCGCACGTGATCTCAAAGTGCAGCAGCGGGTCGCCGGCCCGGGCGGTGACCACCACGTCCCAATCGTAACCGTGCTGCGGGTGGGTGCCGCTGAGCGAGACCGCCGCATGCTCCGGGGAATCGTGCAGCACATCGTAATCGGTGGGGTGAGCATCGAACGCGGGGCCACGCAGCAGCGGCATACCGCCGTCGAACATGGACTGCCACGTGTCGCCCTGGCGGACCTCGATGCGGAGGATGAATCGGCCTTGCTCATCACGATCGAACACCGCGCGCTGCCGATCCGCCGCCACGACCACACGATCGGCAGCTTGTGAAACGGCGACATCCGCCGAAGCGTCCGCCGCACCGAACGCCGCTGCCCAAAGCGCAAGCGCCACCAGAGCCCAAGCGGGCCTGTTGCTCATATTCATCAATGATTCCTGTCAGTTTGCGTTACCGCGCGGGTTCGCCGAGTCGGTGGATGGTGTTGTAAAGCGAGCCGCGGAGGAGCTTGCCGTCGGTCGCTTCGAGGTTGTAGCGAACGTGCATCTGCATCACGGGCTTGAGGTCTTCGATCTCGAGGAGGACGCTGTAGCCGTCGTCGCTGACGTGGGCCGCTTTGACCTTGACCGTATCGCGTCCCTGTTCATTGGAATTCGCAGCGGACCATTCTGCTGAGCCGTAGCCGGACGTGCGACGATAGTTCCACTGCTCCACTGCATAGCTGCCGACATCTTCCGCCAGTGCGCGATCGACAGGTTGCGTGAAGGTGATCCGCACGCCGTCTTCATGCACATTCAGACCGATCGGCAGGTACGCTTCCGCGCCGGTGTACCGCACGCGCTGCAAGCTGCCGTCGCGCACCGCACTGGTGACCCAGCCGTTGAGCCCCGCCACGTAAAGCTGCCCGTCCTGCTCACGGAACGCCCCACGATGAACGCCCGAAAGGAAGCGTCCCGGCAGCGGCACCACGCCCCCCTGCCACTGCCCGTCGACCTGCTCCATCAGCGCCAGCATCATCGTGCAACGTCCGAACGAAAGGTGCAGCATGTGTCCCGAAAGCGGACCCCAGCCTTCGCTTGGCGCCCAAACCTGCCCACCGGAGGAGTTGTCGATCGGACGCGGAATCCAGATCATCGGTGGGTCGTAGCTCTCCGGCTCCGTATCACGATGATGCGAATGCATGAGGCCGTAGAAGCCGCCTTCTTTGACCACCGCGATGTTCGAAGCAGGCGTCCACGTGCCTTCCTGAGGCGACATGGTGACCAGGTCGTTCGGCCCGATCGCCAGGCCATTGGCGTTGCGAATCCCCGTCGCGAAGACCGACAACGTTTCGCCATCCGGGCTCACGCGGAGCATCGAGCCGTGGTGGTCGCTTGCCCCGCCGCCCGTGTCGCCTTTGAGCATGTAGAAGTTGCCCTGCGAGTCGGTCTCCAGGCAGGTCACATACTCGTGGCCGTTGGGCAGAACCTGACCGTCGTTGTTGAAGTTTTCGTAGTAGTCCGCTTCGCCGTCGCCGTTGAGATCGTGAAGGATCGTAATCTGGTCTCGGCCGGTGACGTAGATCTCGCCATCGACCACCTTCACGCCCAGCGGCTGAAACATGCCGGTGGCGAAGCGCGTCCACGTCAGCTCCTCAAGCGTTTCGTCGATCCCACTGACGATCCACACATCGCCGTGCACCGTCGCCACGACGGCGTCGCCGTTTGGGAGGAAGTCGATCCCGCCGATGAACATCAACGCGTTGTAGGGGTTTTCATGGGGGATCGTGAGCGTGTCGATGACGTAGGGATCGGTTCGGCCGCTGACCACGCCCTGCGTCACGATCTCCGCGGTCCAGCGTCTCTCGCCGCCTTCGGTCATCGGCTGCAGGCTCGCCGGCTGCGAACTCCGGCTGACCAGGCGGGCGAAGTTTTGCAGCTGGTTCGGCGCACCGGACCAGACGAACAGCTTCGCCCGTTGCGGATTCTGCCTGTTGCCCGGCGACAGTTCCATCACGATGCGATTGCCTTCGATCGCCACCTTCGCCGCCGGCCCGATCACCGCAGCCGCGGTGACTTTGCCGCCGTGCTCGAACACCGCCAGCTCCGTGCCGTTGATGGTGCGCACGCGCCCCCTGCCGTCGGGCACATCGCAGACGGCCATCTTCTTGGCGCTTCTCGCATCGTGCATCTCGAACGTTCGCGTCCAAGCTGTCAGCGGGCCCGCCTCTTCAATCCACGGGGAATCAAGCACGCGTGCTTCACCGACGGTGTAGGCAAACACGACGCGTTCGCCGTGCATGTAGTGGCCTTCGAAGCGGCCGTGGTCGTCGGGGATGGGGCCGAGGCCGCGCGAGCGGGGATCGGTGAACCGGCCGTTGTGCGCCCAGCCGGTGCCCTCGCGCACGGCCCACTTGATGTCGCCCGCAACACGTGGCTGCCCGATCAACCCGAACCGCATCGGGTCGGTCCGAATGAACGCGCCATCCCACGCTGCACTCACGCGAAGGGTTTCGGTATCGAACGCCAGAGCGGCACGTTCATCGTCGCCGAGTTGCACCGCGATGGCTTTCATGGTCGCGCCGTGAGGCGTGCCGAGGGAGGAGGTGAACGTCGGGCCGGTATCCATCGCCTGCCAGCGATCGTCCCGCACGTCCGTCTCACGGAAGCCCTCGAAATGATCTTCCTGCTCTTCTTCCTCTTCCTGGATCGCCGCCCCGATCGGCAGTCCGCGAGGCGAGGCATCGGCGAACTGGCCCTGCGCATTACGCCGATTGAAGTCCCACAGCGCCAGCGTCTCGTCGTCGACTTTCATCGCGCCGATGGGTGATTTGAACTTCCGGAGGCCGCGGCTGATGCGGACACCTGCGATCATGCCGTCGCATCCGATGCGGGTGGCACCGTCTTTCGCGTAGCCGACCATGATCGGCCCGGCGACGCGCGGCACGTCGTTACGTTTGACCTGAGCCGCGGCGACCTGCTTGCCCTCCACGTACAGCCGCACGTGCCGACCATCGAAACTCATCGCCACGTGATGCCATTTGCCGTCGGCCACATTCACCGACGATTCCAGCGCCGCCGGTTCATACCCGGGCAGGAACGCACTGAGCGCGCCGCTGCCCTGGAAGGTGTAGAGCTCCCAATGTTCGCCGCTGCTTTTGTCCTCATGCGAGACGATCACGTTGAAGGCGTTGGCACTGTTGATCTTCACGCGTGCTTCGACCGTGATGGGCGTTTCGCTGAGCGAGCGGTCGACGGTCTGCGTACTGACACCGCCGCTGCTTGCGTCGAGCGCCCGGCCGAACGCACCGGCCGAAACCGTCGACTGAGCGTAGGCCATCGGTGCAGTCAGCAGGGCCGCGGCCACAGCCAATGTCGTTGCGAGCTTGTTCATCAGGGTCCTCATCGTTTGCGAGAAGGTTCGCTGCTGGGCTGCGTGAGCAGGTACTGCCAGATGGCTTCGAACTGATCCGCGCCGACGCCGTCCAGCACGTCGGTCAGTGCGGTATAGCCATGCTGATCGGTGTACCGCGGCATCTTCGTGCGCGGTGCGATGCGCGACGGATCGAACATCCACTGGTGGAAGTAGTCACGCCGTAGCCGCTCAGCCACCGTCTGGAAATCATTGCCGACTGCGCCGAATACATTCTGAGGCGGAAAGTCGCCCACCGCATGACAGTCGGTACAACTGAAGCCCCACCGCTGTCCCACAAGCCGTTCACCGAGCGCTGCGAGTTCTTCGTCCGGCTCCGGCAGCGGCTGCGCCTCCGGCGACAGTCCGTGAAGCATCGCGATGCCCTCAGCCAAACCCTGTGACGCAGCCGCTGAATAGGCGGGCATCCGGGCGCGAAGCCAGGGGCGAGGCTTCTGCTCGAGTTCGCCATTGAGCAGCGCACGCATCCACTGCGGACGAAGCTTTTCACCTGCACGGCTCAGCGAGGGACGAGACTGGTCGATCGCGGGCGTGCCGTCTTCGCCCTTGGGCTCGGGGGCAGCAAAGTGCGCCACCTGCCACTCAAGAAGGCTCCACTTATCACGTTTGCCGCCGAGTTCGTGACACGCGTTGCAGCTGAGCCGATGCATCTGCCGCTGCGCGAATTCCATCTTGTTATGCTGCGAAAGCGACTCAAGCCCCGCCCCCTTCAAGGCACGCAGCGCGTCGCGCTCCATACCATTGAGCGGAATTTCCGGGGCGGTGCCACGAGCCGCAGCATCCTCGGCAAGGCAGCCGGTCAACCAGTCGACTTGCATCAGCGCCTGCATTGCGGGCACATCCATCGTGCTCGGCACGGGCAATGCGTGACAGTTGATACAGCCGTTCTGCTGCACCAGCGCCTGTCCACGGGTTGCGTCGCCGGGCTCGTAATTCTCAGCAGGTTCGAGGGATTGATCGAGCAGGAATGCTGCCACCGCGTCGGCTTCATCACGGGAAAGATCGAAATCACCCATGCGGGTATGCGCGTAACGCTGAGCGGGGTTGCGCAGGAATTCGCGGAGTGCGGGGCCTGCGAACTTCTGCCCAATCTGCGCCAGCGAGATGCGGTCGGCCACGGGCTCCTGATCACGCAATTCGTGACAGCCCACGCAGCCGAGCGACGCATAAAGATGCCCGCCCGCTTCGATGGTGTCCGCATCACTCGGCACCGGCGTCGAGGCCTCGGCCACCGCGCCGAACCGCAGCGTCGCCAGGTAGGCGGCGACGTCCTTCGCCTGCTGCTCACCGGCCTCGCCGTGGAAGAACTTGGGCATGGTCGCGTCGTGCCGGACCGCTTCCGGGTCGGCGATCCACTCAGCCATCCATGGCTCATGCAGGCGAAGGCCCACATCCATAATGGCCGGGGCATCCATCATCAGCTCGGGCATCGACGCGTCGCCGATCAGGCCGTTTGGCGCAGTATGGCAGCGGATGCAGCGATGCTCCGCCATCAGTGCCCGCCCCTGGCGAACCTGCTGCCGCTCGTGCAGCGCGTCGTCGTTGCCGTGGCTCTGGTCGTAGGTGAACACCGACGGTGAGACCGGCTCAAGTGGGAAATCCGGCGACGACCACAGCAGCCGCACCGCTGCATCGGCAGAAGACGGCGACGCATACTGCGCCACAATCTCGTTCGGCCCCTGGTCCAGCCGAACCGGGCCACTGATGATGCGTTCGCCGGCCTGGGCATCTTCCACGCTCAGCACGACTTCCCCGTTGATGGTCAACGTAAACGTGCCGCTGCCCTCGAAGGCGAAGTGGTAGCGATCACGCATCGGCACGTTCAGCTGCCCGCGCCAGGTGGCGTTGAAGGGGCCGGGGGCGAGGAACGGCGTGGCGGGTTGATCGGCGGGGACGTAGAGCGCCGCCTGAAAATCCACGCGCTGATCGGTCGCGCCCTCGGCATCTTCGAACGCCGCGATCAAGCCCGTGCCGTCGGCAGGCATCTTGAGATTCGCCACCACCGCTGCCGAACTGCCGCCGGGGAACTGCATCACGATCCAGCCGAAGGCCATCACCAGCAGCACCGCGAGAGGCGTCATGTGTCGCACTGTTTGTTTCACGCTAAGGCTCCTGCGCGATGTCACTCAATCGAGCGTTGCAGCATTTTTCACGCTGCCGCCGCTCGGAATCCGGCCGTCTTCTACTGCCTCCAAACGCCACAGGCCGACCGTCTCGTCGTCCGGCTGCATCAGCCCGGTCGGCTCCACGTCGTGCACGCCCCGCCGAACCCGGACCTGCTCAATGAGCCCGTCCGAACCCACACGCGCGTCGCCGTGCGTCGTGTAGCCGATCGTCAATGAACCCGGCTGCCTCGGCAAATCATTTCGCTCAACCGTAGCGTCGGCCACCTGCTCACCGTCGACGAACAGACGCACCCGCTCACCGTTGAAAGTCATCCCCACATGGTGCCACTGACCGTCGGCCACGTTCACCGAAGAACGCACTTCAACGGGCTCATAACCGGGCATAAACACACTTAATACGCCGCTCCCAGCATAGCTGTACAGCTCCCAATGGCCTCCCGAACCCTTGTCCTCACTGGCGACGATGATGTTGAAACCGTCGGAGTTCCGCAGCTGCGTCCACGCCTCCACAGTCAACGGCGGCTGCGAGAGGTCATCATGCGACGCGATCGTCGCCGTGCCCTTGGCGACATCCAGCGCTTCGCCGAACTGGCCTTCGCTGAACATCTTGACCGGTGGCTGGACCGGATCGTAGCCGAGCTGCGGATGCCCAGCCGCCCACACCATGCCCCGGCGAATCAGGTCGCCCGCGTGCCGAACGGCCGTGGCGTCGTGGCCGAGCACCGTCTGAAAAATTTGGCCATCGCCGTAGTTGTACGCCCACGCCATCGGCTCATCGCGGTTGGTATCCTGCGAGTGAGCGGTGACGAGCGGGACGATCGGCTCGTCGCCCTGCTGGCGATAGTAAAGCTCGTCGCGAGTCACGAAGGGTTCAAGGCCGTCGGTGATGGGGTGGGATTCGTCGGTGATGTCGACCTGGAATTCGCGATGTGCATCGTGGCCGCTGTTGGTCTGATGATCCCACACCCGCCGAACCATGCGGCGATACTCGGGCCAGTCCGACTCGGCATTCGGCAGCGACTTGTGAAACGCGCCGTTGGCGAAGTGGATGACGCTCAACCCGCCGCCGCCTTCGAGGTAGGCGATGAGCCGCTGCTTCGCCGGATCGCTCAAGCCGGGGCGATCCCAGTTGTTGTAGTTGAGGACGATGACGTCGTAAGCTTCGAGCGATTCGTCAGCGAGGCGTTCGACATCTTCCCATACGTCGACACGCGTCCGCGGATCAAGCTCGATCACCTCTTGCAGCCCCTCGGTCAAGGCACGCCAGTCGTGACCGGGATGGTGATGGCCGGTGAGGATCAGCGCCCGCAAAGGCTCAGCTGCGATGACGTCTTCGACGCCGTTCTCAGGCACTTCGACGCCGGCCGTCCAGACGATCGCGTTCAGCGTGAGCTTGCGGTAGTCCGCGTCCCACCAGTTGTCGTAGTAATGGCCGCCGGTGAGCCCGAAGCCTCGGCCGCCGTCTTCGCGCTCGATCGCCCAGGCGACGGTGTAATCGCGGGGCTCGCCGGGCGGCTGCGACAGCAGGATGTCCTGCCGACGGGCGTCGTCTTCACGGAAGCGGACGCTGTAGTAGAACTCTTCGTGGACTTCGAACGGGTTCACGCCGCGCGACACGGGATGTTCGGGTGAGCCGAGCGCGACGGGTGCGGTGTAGTGACGGATGGCGGAGAACCAGCCGTTGCCGGGGCCGGACTGGTAGTCGAAGTGGCCGCCGACCCAGTCGAGGATTTTCTCGCTGAGTCGCATGGGAGCGAAGGTTGAATAGTGGAAGGTCATGATGCCGCAGCCGCGGTCCATCTGCCGTTCGATGATGTCGAGCCGATCGCCCACAAGGATCGGGTGATGCGCTTCGACGCGGTCGGACCCGCTGGTGATGAAGACGATGGTGTCGGCTTCATCGAGTTCCGCGTGATCTTCAGGCCAGCCGCCGGGGTAGACGCGAACATCAAGTTCGGGCAGGTTCGGCGAGGTCAGCAGGGCATGCTTCACCAGGCGGGCACTGCGGAGGTATTCATGGGTGCCGGGCGGATGGCCGTCGGGATCGCCCGCGAGCAGCGCGATCGTGCCCCCCCCACCAGGCCCCTCACTTTCCGCAGGCGTCGCTGCCTCTGCGGTCGCCTCTCCCACGCCGCCGGTGTTCGCTGTCGTCAGTGAGAGGATGAGGATGAGCAGGGCAAGCCCGACCCACATCGCCCGCCGCCGGTCCATCCAACGTGGTTTCGCATCGCGTGAACTGACATCCATGTGACCACCTGCCTCAGCATAGGATCGTTTGCACGTACAAACTACCAAATGCGTCGGCGAGAATCAAGACCGTTCCGATGAGCGGGTGCCCCGGCCAGCGCAGACGGCCGGGCGTTTTTGACCCGATGTATTGCGACCTCTGCTTGCATCCAGCGAAGCCCGGCCGTCTCGCTGCGCTCGCTGGCCGGGGCACCCCTGCAAAAGTTCGGGTCACAACTGAATGTTCGTGCCGAGCACTTTGAGGAACTGTGAGAGCCAGGCGGGGTGGGCGGGCCATGCGGGGGCGGTGACGAATTTGCCGTCGGTGACGGCCGAGTCGATTTCGACAGCCTGGAACGATCCGCCGCCGAGCGTGACTTCGGGGCCGCAGGCGGGGTAGGCCGTGCAGATGCGTCCTTTGAGCACGCCTGCCGCTGCCAGCAGTTGTAAGCCGTGACACATGGCGGCGACGGGTTTGTCCGCTTCGAAGAAGTGCCGACAGATCTGCAGCACCTTCTCGTTGAGCCTGAGGTATTCGGGTGCCCTGCCGCCCGGCACGACGAGTGCGTCGTAATCCGCTGCGTCGATCTCTTCGAAGCTGACGTTCACGGTGAAGTTGTGGCCGGACTTTTCGCTGTAGGTCTGGGCGCCATCGAAATCGTGCACGGCTGTCCGCACGGATTCGCCTTTGCTTTTTTCCGGGCAGACAGCGTGGACCTCATGCCCGACCGCTTGCAGGGCCTGAAAGGGGACCATTACTTCGTAGTCCTCGACGTAGTCGCCGACGATCATCAGAATCTTCTTCGCAGCCATGCAGGTTACTCCTTCGGAATCGGGTTTCGTGGGAATTGGTATCATTCTAACGCTTCTTAGGGTGGGGCGGTGAGGCCGGTGCGTGCGACGCGAGCGACCGTACCGACAAAGCCCCGGCGTGCGACGACCACTTACTGACGTGCGTGGCTCGTGTTCGACGCCTATGCGTTGGGCGCGTTGATGGTGTATGCTTTCCGGTTCGATGATTCCTACAAAGCACGATAATCAGGCGATTGCCGCGACACCGTGGCTCGCATGCCTCATCACCCTTGCGATGCTGCTCATCACGACCAGCATCAGCCTCGCCGGCGGCCAGACTGCGGACCGCGCGCAGGGGCGTGGCGAGCAGGAAGCTGAGTTCGAGACGGCCGAGACGCTGGTGGCCGGCAGCGAGCAGATGCTCTTCGTGGTGCAGCTGGATCCGGACCTCGATGAGTTCCGCCTGCGCTTCGCCGAGGCCGACGCACTGGACGCGCTGATCAGCGGCTGGCGTGCATCGGGCATGGTCGAAGGGCTCGCCGCGTGGAACGAGACGGCCTACCTCATCTACAGCGATCACTCCGTGCAGGCCATGCGATGGCGCGGGCAGGAGCCGATGCATCCTCGGCCGTTCGAAGTGCGTCAGCTTCCGCCTTTGCCGGGCGAAGGGCAACTGCTGGATGTCATCGCCACAAGCGCCGGTGAACTCGTTGTCGTGATGGGCCCCGAAGAAGCAACTGCAGGCGATGAGGCCCCGCGCCCCCGCCCCACCACTTTCCCCACAACGCGCGAATCCGATTCAGCCAGTGTCGCGGACGACTCGGACGGGGCCAGCGTCAACGTCGATCTCAACGGCGACGAGCAGGCGGACGACGATCCCCTTCGGCTGCTTCGGCTTTCGCGGAATCAATGGCACGCGATGGATTGGCCTGACGATCTCGCTGCGGAGCAGTTCGTCGGGCTCGGCCGCGCCGCCGAGGGCCGGGTGACGTTGCTGAGCCGGTCGGCCGACGGATCGGGCGTCCGCTTTGACACCTGGCGTCCGGATCAACCAAACGAAGGCTGGCAGCGCGAGCAGTACGCCATTGAGCCGAGCTCCGCCATGCGAAGCCTGCGTGTGCTGCAGACGCCCCTGCTGCTGCGGAGCGACGCGCCGATCGGCCCCATCGACGCCTACTACACCGCCTCCAGCGGCCTCGCCACGCACCTGGGGCAACTGGAACAGCTTGAAGATGCCACCCGCTGGTGGGCCACTCCGACGGGCAACCGTGTCACGTTGATCGTGGCGGACGAGAACCAGTCGCTCGCGCGATGGCAGTGGGATCCACGCGGTCAGATGCCGCCTGCTGCCGCTGTCGAGCCGATCGAATTCGCCGACATGCCCGCGTTGACTTTCGAGCCGATCGTCTGGCTGCTGATCGCGGCGATGGCGGTGGCGCTGCTGATGCTGTTGGCGACGATGGGCAACGCCGAGGCCAATGTGCCGCGTCTGCCGGCGAGCCTGAGGCCGGCGGGCACGCCCCGGATCTGGGCGGCGTTCATCGATTTCGCGCCGGCGCTGGGTGTGAGCATGTTGATCTTCGGCGTGAGCGATCCGCTGGAGGTGCTGCGGGCCTGGCCCAGCCTCAGCGGCGATTGGGATCAGATGCCGCCGGCGATCACGGCGATCTGCCTGCACGCGCTGCACACGCTGCTGGCGGAGCTTTTCACCGGCCGGTCGCTGGGCAAGTGGATCATGGGCTGCCGGGTGGTGAATCTCACCGGTGAGCCGCCGCATGCTGGGCAGATCGTCGGCCGCAACTTCTTTAAGATTCTCGAAATGGCTGTGCCTTGGCTTCTGCTGCTGCCGATTTTGCCGTCGCTGTTGCCGTATCAGCAACGGCTGGGCGACCTGATCGGGCGAACGCTTGTCGTCGTCGACGTGCCGGAATCGGAGCAACCCCCCGCTGAGAAGCGTGAAGACGACGACGAATCGCAGAAGCACGAAGACGGTTGAGCGAGCCAACCCACCCTGCCACATAGCCCCGGCCTTGGCGTTGTGACGCTGTGCCCACATTTGCCCCACCCCCGCGCACCGCAGGCAATTGCCGTTCGTCGTGGCGGTGACTACACTGGGCGTCCCATGAATCCTGAACATCAGCATCACGACAACATTCGCAACAGTCGGCTGACGCGGGCCCTTACGCTCGCCCTGCTCGGCAGCCTGTCGGTGACTTTTTTCGGTTGCCAGACCAACGGTGGCGAGGGGGCGGATGAGGGGTACGGCAACACGCCGCCTCCCACCATCGAGACTGGGCTCGCACCGAAGCAGCAGCCGCCGATTCGCGATCTGCCCGTGCCGGTCTGGTTTGAGATAATCGACGAGCAGAGCCGGTCATATGAAGCGAACGGCGTGCGGTTTGTGGACCACACGTACCAGGGCCGGGCGACGAAGACGCAACTCGAACGGTTCTACCGTGAGCAGCTACCCGTGCGGGGCTGGCGTCTTCGCAACGCGCAGATGGTGCGAGGCACGCATATTCTGCGTTACCAGAAAAACGGCGAGGGGCTTGACGTTCAGATCGCCGACGATGACCGCCCCTTCCGCGGCGCCTACAGTCGCGTAACACTTTTGATTCAGTCGCTCGACGGACCTGAATAACTTCACTTTGCAGACACGCAGCTGAACCGCTGCCTCGCATTTTCACGAGCTTGCCATGACCACCCCCCCCACCAAGCGTCCGCCCGATCCGATCCCCGAGGAAGAGGAAACCGATCTCCAATCCTTCCTCCGCAACGCCCGCGCGTGGTTCGACCAGTACGGCACGAACGTGCTGGTGGTCGTGCTGGCGATCGTGCTCGGCTTCGTCGGCTGGAACTGGTACAGCGGCCGGGAAGCGCGGGCGCTGGAAACGGCTTACACCGAACTGGCGATGGCGGAGACGCCGAGGGGGAAGCAGGATGTCGCCCAGCGGTACGAGCACGTCCCGGGACTCGCCGGCAAAGCGTACCTCGAAGCGGGAAACATGCTCCTGAATGAAGCGATGGGGCTGCCGCCTGAGTTCGGCGTCGAGCCGCGCGAGCTTACCGACGAGGAACGCCAGGCGAACTTTGAGCAGGCAGCTGAGCTTTATCAGCGTGTGATCGATCGTCAGCATTCCACGCTCCAGGTCATCAACGCCCGCTTCGGGCTCGCAGCGGTGCATGAGAACCTCGGCAACTGGGACGAAGCCGCTGAGCAGTACGATCTCGCCGCCGAAGATGCCGCCGACTTCATGCCCGCCGTGGCGACCAAAGCAATCGATCTGAAAGCCGGCCTCGACCGCATCGCCAACCCGGTTATGTTCCCCCAGGCGCCCGAGCCTGACGAAGCTGCAGCTGAGGACGACGGCGGTTTTCGACTGGACCTGAACGATCTTCAGGGCGGCGAGGAGGGGCTGCAGGACCTGCCGCTCGAGCTGCCCGAGACCGAGCAGCCGGCGGAAGACGTTCCCGTCGAGCCGATCGATCCGGAGACGGAAGACGACGCGGAAGATGCGGAACTGGATGTTCAGTTGCCGTAAAATGAATCGGCCTCGACACCATGCCTGCCCTGACCCCCGCCCAACCTGACGATCACGATCCCGATCTGGCTATCGATGCCGAGGACGAACAGCCGCTCGGCGACGAAGCGGTCGAATCCGACGGTGCCCAGCATCGGCGCTTTCGCCTGCACCGCGATCTCCGCAAGCGCCTTGACCGCTACCTGCGTGATCGGCTCCCCGCCCTGTCGCGTTCCCGCCTGCAAAAGCTGATCAATGAAGGGGCTGTGACGGTCAACGATCGCCAGCCGAAGTCCTCCACGCAGCTGCGCGTCGGCGATGTGGTGGACGTCGTCGTGCCCCCGCCGCCGATTAAGCAGATCCCCGCGGAGGACATCCCGATCGACGTCCTCTATGAGGATGAGCACCTGATCGTCCTCAACAAACAGCCGGACCTCGTCGTCCATCCCGCCCGCTCGAACATGCATGGCACGATGGTCAACGCGTTGGCGTGGTACTTCCGGCACATTGAAGCGAACGGACTCGAAGCCCTTTCGAAAGTCGGCGTCGACGAGTTCCGCCCCGGCATCGTGCATCGGCTGGATAAGGACACGACAGGCGCCATCGTCGTCGCGAAGACCGACGAAGCGCATTGGCGTCTGAATCGCCAGTTCGAACGTCGACAGGTGCAGAAGTATTATCTCGCGCTGGTGCATGGCGAGATGAAACCGCCCGGCGACGTGATCGACGCGCCCATCGGCAAGCATCCCGCCGTCGCCGAGGCCTACGCCGTGCGCCACGACAACAACGGCCGGGATGCGATCACGCTCTACCGCGTCCGTGAAGTGTTCGATGGTTATTCGCTCGTTGAGCTGGAACTGAAGACCGGCCGCACGCACCAGATTCGTGTCCACCTCACCTGGCTGGGCCATCCGATCGTCAGCGACATCATCTACGGCGGCGAGCCGCTCGGCGAACCGGAATTCCACCAGCCCGTTCAGCCCACCGGCGGCAAAACGATGCTCACATACGCACGCCAGAAGATGGAAGGTGTGAAGATCTGGCAACGCATGGCTGAACGCGACGACCTGCTCATCGCCCGCCCCGCCCTCCACGCGACCATCCTCCAGTTCACCCAACCGATCACAGGCGAACCGATCCGCATCACCGCACCGATGTACCCGGACATGGCCGCCCTGATCCGCCGCCTTCGCACCGAACGCCCGAAAAGCGGGCCCCTGCCAGCCGAAGGCGCGATGGTCGACATGGATGCGGTGCTGGGCGAGGCGTAAGGCGAAACGGCGATCCGCGATCGCCCGCTAGCTACCGCCTTCTGCCGAGCGCTCGGCGGATGTCGCGGTCGTGCTCTTTCTTCTTGATCGTGGCGCGTTTGTCCGCCTGCCCCTTACCGCTGGCGATACCAAGCTCGACCTTCGCAAAGCCGCGATCGTTGAAGTACAGCGTCAACGGCACCAGCGTGTAACCCTTCTCCGTCGTCTTGCTCGCAAGCTCTTTGATCTGCTTACGACGTGCGAGCAGCTTGCGTTTATCCTTGGCGCCGTGCTGCGTGTCGGCGGGGGCATGGCTGTACGAGCCGACGTCCATGTTGTAAAGCCACAACTCGCCGGTCTCCGGTTCAACCCGAGCGAAGGCCTCCGCCAGCGACACCTGACCCTGGCGTATGGCTTTAACTTCCGTACCGCGCAGCCGCAGCCCGCACTCCATCGATTCGTGGATGTGATAGTCGTACCGCGCTTTGCGATTGAGGATGCGCGGGGCGAAATTCTCTTCCTTGCGACGCTTTGCCATAGCACCCCAGCATAGCACGGATAGTCGTTGGCGTGTGCCACTGGTGGCTTGTCCACCAGTGCCCAAAGTCGTGCCCAAATTTGCCGCACACCCACCGCTGGCCCATCTCGACGCGGAGAAGCGGTGCGGGTATTATGGGTTGTATGTTCAAACTTCAAATGGTTGCGATGATGGTGTGCAGCATGTTGGCGTTGAACGCGTCGGCACTTGCACAGGTCTACGACCCCCCGGGCCCCCCGCCGCCTCAGAGCCCGCTGATCGCATGGACGATCTCGCTGTTTCTGTTTCTCGCGGTGCTGGTGGCCTCGTTCAAGTCTTCCAAACGAAGCAAGACCGATTGACCCGTCCCAAGGCGTGGCGACACGCTCACGCTGGCAAGGAGCCTGCTGATGAACAAAAAGCACCTGAGTGGCTTGATTGCGCTGAACCTCGTGCTGCTGATCGCGCTAGGCGCCCTCAGCCTCACCTCGCAGAAGGCCTCGGCCCAGGCCGAAGGCGGCGCGCCGGAGTACCTGATGGTCGCCGGCAAGAGCCGCGGTCAGATCAGCAACAGCGTCTACATCACCGACGCACGCAATCAGCTGATGGCGGTGGTCAGCTACGACCTCAGCCGCCGGGCGCTGGTCGCGATCGCCGGGCGAAACCTCGCCAACGACCTGCGTGTCGATGCGGATCGCTGAACCACACCCGCCCCGCCTTCGGTGAAACGGAGTTTTGAACGATGAAAATGTCTCGCACTCAAACCGCGTGCCTCTGCCTGATCGCCTCGGCCTTCGTGCTCGGCGGACTGGTGTTCGCACAGCTGTCAGATCGCCAAAGCCAGGCCCACGCCGAGATGGTCGTCAGCAAGGGCAACGTGCTGCAGTTGACGACACAGTTCCAGGCCGACACGGAACTGCTCTACATGATCGACGAGCGGCGTGACCTGCTGCTGGCTTACTCGGTGGATGTCAACCGTGGCAACGTCGAGCTGCTGGGGCGGCTGAACCTCGCCCGCGTCTTCAATCGTCAGGCGCGGGAAGAGAACGAAGAGCCCGAACGCCGCCGTGCCCGCTGATCTTTTGAACCGGACCCCGCCTGTGTCACCACCATCCCTACCGGGCTCGCTTACTCCCCCCACCGCTGCGGACGACTATGCCCGCTGGGCGGCCCGGGCCGTTGCCGACGAACCGATCAGCCGCGAAGATGCTCTGACGATCCTCGAGCGCGACGACCCGTTCGATCTGCTCGCGATCGCCCAGGCTGCGGGGCAGGTCAGGCAGCATTATTTCGGCCGATCCGTCACGATTCACGTGCTGGACAATGTCCAGAACGGTGCGTGCCCGGAGGACTGCGGCTACTGCGGTCAATCCAAAGATTCGACCGCACCGATTCAACCTTACAAACTCAAAAGCGTTGACGACATCGTCGCCCAGGCAAAAGCCGCCCAGGAGCGCGGGGCGTATCGCTTCTGTATGGCGCTGTCGGGCCGGGGCCCGGATCAGCGCGACATCAGCCACATGACCGAGGCCATTCGGCAGATCAAGGCCATGGGCATGCGCACGTGTCTTTCGTCAGGGCTGCTGGATGACGAGAAGGCCGACCAGCTTGCGGAGGCGGGGCTCGATCGGCTGAACCATAATCTCAACACGTCCCGCCGGCACTACCCGGATATCTGCAAGACGCACACCTACGACGATCGCGTCCGCACGCTCGCCTCGGCCAGGCAGGCGGGCATCGGGCTCTGCTCGGGCATGATCGTGGGGATGAACGAGACGCATGAGGACATTCTGGACGTCGCCTTCGCGCTGCGAGAGGTGAACGCCGAGTCGATCCCCGTGAACTTCCTGCTGCCGATCGAAGGCAACCGCGTGAACGAGCCGTTGAGCAACGGTCAGCCGTTGACGCCGGCTTACGTCGTGCGGGTGCTGAGCATGATGCGGCTGGTGAATCCGCGAGCCGAGATCCGCGTCGCCGCCGGGCGTGAGGCCCATCTTCGGGCGCTTCAGCCGTTGGCGCTGTGGCCCGCGAATTCGCTGTTCATGGATGGTTACCTGCTCACCGAAGGGGCGGGCGTGGACCAGACGCTTCGGATGATCGTCGAAGCCGGCTTCGCCCCCGCGTTCGATCAGCCCGAAGCCCTGCCGGCGCGTATCCGGGACTACCTTGAGAACCCCGCGGCTGCCCAGGCCTCGTCGCCTGAATCCAGCGGCACCGATGGTGCGGTGCCCGAACTGGGCACGCGTCTTAAAGCCGCCGTCTCCCGACGGGGTTGAATCACACCCAAGCATCCCACCACGAGCCGCGACCGTGAGGGAGTGGTTATGCGCCAAAGCTCTGCTCGCCCGCCGCACACGAGACTCGCGCCAGTGCCCCAGCCACAACCGCTTCCTTACCAGTTTTTTTCATCTGTTGCGTAAGTCGTTGATTTTCGCCGGTAGCCGAGGCCTCCTCTCGTATGCAAGGCGCGCGCAAAGTCTGGGCGCACAACCGCTCCCTTACGGTCGCGGCTCGTATTTAAGGCACTGACTGATTTTTCAATCCAGCAGGCGATGGGTGATCTCGCCGTAGGCATCGATGCGGCGGTCGCGCAGAAACGGCCAGCCGATCCGCTGCGCTTCGATTGATGTCACATCCACCTCCGCCAGTAACACTGCGGGCTGATCCCCAGGCGCCTCGGCGATGATCGCCCCGGAAGGGTCGGCCACGAAGCTGCTGCCCCAGAATTCCAGCTCATCCTCGACGCCGATGCGGTTACAGGCTGCAACGTAAACGCCGTTGGTGATAGCGTGCGAACGCTGGACGGTCTGCCAGGCCTGAAGCTGAGCGGCCCGCGTTTCGGGCGTTTCGCCGTGCGTTCCCGGGCCCCGATCGGACGACGCGTCATGCGTGTACCAGCCGATGGCTGTGGGATAGAGCAGCAGCTCGGCGCCGCGTAGCGTGGTCAGCCTTGCCGCTTCGGGGTACCACTGATCCCAGCAGATGAGCATGCCCGTCCGCAGCCCGCTGTCCAGCGTCTGGCTGCGAAAACCGAGGTCGCCGGGCGTGAAGTAGTATTTCTCATAGAACCGCGGATCGTCGGGGATGTGCATCTTGCGATAGCGATCGATGATTTTCCCGGCCGGGTCGATCATGATCGACGTGTTGTGATATACCCCCGCCGCCCGCTTTTCAAAGAGCGACGCACTGATGCTCACGCGAAGCTCCGCCGCCACCTCGCAAAGCCGCTGCGAAGTCGGCCCGGGGATCGGCTCGGCAAGGGCAAAGCGGCGGTCGTCTTCGGTCTGGCAGAAGTAGCGACTTGCGAACAGTTCCTGCGTCACGATCAGCTCGGCCTTACAACTGGCCGCTTCGCGGATCATCTCCACGCACGTGTCGACGTTCTTCTGCTTCTGCGGTGAGCACGCGTGCTGAAGCAGGGCAATGGTATGAGGACGTTGGGGGGGCGCGTCAGGCATGGGCGGCATTGTATCAGGCGTTTTTGCTAATCGCCCGGGATGTCCGATGAGCGGTCGCCCAGGGTGTCGCGGACGTACAACTGCTGCACGGTCACCATCGTTACCGCCGCCAGCGGATGCCCGAAAAGCAGGCCCAACGGCCCAACCAGAATCAACAGCATGATCTGGAACGTGATCGCCAGCGCCTTCGGCAGCTGCACTACACGCTGCTGAATCATCGGCGTAAGAAGGTAGCTCTCAAAGTTCTCCATCACCAGGTAGAACACGATCACGTAAAGCGCCAGCGTCGGACTGATCGCGAACGCCAGCAGGATCGGCAACAGCGATCCGAGGATCGGTCCGAAGGTCGGCATGAACGCCAGTATCCCCGACAGCAGCCCCAGCACCGGCGCCAACGGCACGCCGAGCAGGTACAGCCCCGTCGTCGCCACGATGGCCAGGAATGCCATCGAAGCCCCCTGCCCGATCAGCCACCATCGGAGGGTATGGCCGAGCCTTTGCATCAGCTCCCGCAACTGAGGTCGATAGCTCATCGGCACCAGATGCACCACGCCGTTGACGTAAAGCTTGGGGTCTGATGCCAGGTAAATGCTGAGGAAGAATACCACCGCCACGCCGGTGAGCACCGACGTCACCCACCCCAGTGCACTGAACGCCCCCAGCCAAACACCCATCGAAGCGCCCGCAACGTCGTCCCAGCTGGGGATCCTGTCGAGCAGCGACTGTCCCCATTGATACTGGCTCATCCGCTGGCGTACTTGCTCGATGGCTTCCGGGATCAGCTGCTGCAGTTCATCGACCTGCGATGCGATGTACGGCGTGAGGAAGATCCCCGCCGCCACGAAAAGCGCCAGCAGCCCGAGAATCACGGCCGTCAGCGCCGCGGTCGGCCCGATGCCGGTGAGGTACGAAACGCCATCCGCTAACGATCGCAGGAAGATCGCGAAGAGGATGCCGCCGAACACCAGCAGCAGGACGTGCACCGAATACCACAGCAGCGCCATCAGCGCCACGAATACCGCGACGATCACCACAACCGTGGCGACGCGCGGAAAGTCAGACGCCCAGCTTCCGGCCGGGGCCGTGGCCTGACGCTCCGCTTTCGCTTTCTGATCCCCCTCCGCCATCGCCCCCCCCCCGGCTGCTGCCGCTGCGGCTGCCGCCCACTATCCTAGCCGCCTCACCTAGCCCCAGCCTTGGCTGGCTTGCCGCGTGCTACTCCGTCGTGATCGTGTACTGCTTCAGCGAATCGGTCTGCTGCCGCACCGCCTCGCCCACTTCGCCGAGTGTGGTGATGACGGCGGCCGCGCCGAACGCCTCGGTGAAGGCGAGCCCTGCCTCGGGGCCCATCACGGCGATGCTGCTGGCGAGCGCATCGGCCGTGGTCGCATCTTCCGCGATCACCGTTACGGCCAACGGCGTGGTGGTCGGCTCGCCTGTGCGCGGGTCGATGATGTGCGAATAGCGGACGCCGGCGATCTCCACGAACTGAAACACATCGCCCGAGGTCGCCACGGCCACATTGTCCGCAACCAGATAACGCGGCTCGACCTCATCTTCCGCCCCGGCAATCGGCTGAACCACCGCCACACGCCAGCCCGGCGCATCCGGAGGCGGGTCGCCCAGCGCCACATCGCCGCCGCCGTCCACCAACGCCCGCCCCACGCCGTGCTCGCGGAGAACGGCCAGCGCCTCGGCCGTGGCGTAACCTTTGCCGATGCCGCCCAGATCCAGGCCCATCTCCGGCACGGCCAGCAGCGCCGTCTGGCTCCCTTCGTCCAGTTGAATATGTTCAAAGCCGACCGCCTCGCGGGCCTCAGCGAGGTACGCCTCAGCCGGCCGTTCGCCACGCCGCCGGGCGCGACGCCACAGCCGAACCAGCGGGCCGACGGTGATGTCGAACGCGCCGTCGGTCGCCTGCGAAAATTCACGCGATCGCTTGAGCATGTAAAACAGATCGTCCGACACCGGCACCGCCACGCCCGAGCCCGACTTCGCTGACAGCCGTGACAATTCCGACTCCGGATCGTAATCGCTCAGCGACGCATTAAGTGCGTCGATACGGGCAAAGGCTGCGTCGGAAGCGGCCTCGGCGGCGGCATCATCGGACGCATACAACACAATGCGGAACGTCGTCCCCATGTGCGGCTGCTCATAGACAAAACGCCGAAGCCCCGCCTCCGCCTCAACCGGCGCCTCCGCCACACAGCCGGACAACAGAAGCCCCGACAAAACCATCGCCATCACAACAAGCTTGTAAAACATGGTCGTCATTTTACCGCCCAAAGAGCCGGGTTGTCCCCCACCCGGCCGTCGCGCGTTAAAAAACCCGGCTGGGGACAACCCGGCTCCTTTAGATTCGCTTGCACCGCCGCGGGCGATGAGCGATGCTTTAACGTATGAAGTGGACGTGGGGTTCAGTGCGGTGGGTGGTCGTGCTGGTGAACGCGATGTCGGCCATGCGGTTGCTGCTCGCGGCCGGCTTCCCCTTACTCGAAGGTTACTGGCGTGCGGGCCTCATCCTGCTGGTCGCCCTAAGCGATGGTGCCGACGGGTTCATCGCACGCCGCTACAACGCCGCCACGTGGCTCGGGGGCATCCTCGATGTCACCGCCGACAAAATATTCGTCTTCATCGTCCTCGGCACCTATCTCGCCGGCGGCGAGCTCAACGGCTGGGAAGTCAGCCTGCTGATTCTTCGCGACGTCGTCGTCTTCGGCGCGGTCACCTACATGGCTGGCATGCGGTTGTGGTACGGCTTCAAGCGGATGCCCGCCCGGCTGCTCGGCAAACTCACCACGGGAGCCATGTTCCTGCTCATCCTGCTTCTGGCGGTGTGGGGCGAAATGCGCCCGCTGCCGGTCCAGGCGCTGCTTATCGTGACCGTGCTGTTGAGCACCGCAGCCGCCGCCGACTATCTCGCTGTGACCCTCCGCGCCGAGCGCGATCGCCGAAGCAACAACCTCGCCCCGCATGATGCGCGGTAGCCGCCAGACGATGCGTCGCAGCCGTTGATGCACCACAGCGATAGAAAGGGAGCCGTTCGAGAAGTATAATGTTTTTGCAGACTTCACTGCGCTCTAATATCGTCGCCCGCCTACGCAGCGGCGACTTCGCGAACAGCCACCTCAGGCAAACAACACGGCCCCAGCCGCGGGCGAAGTGAGAAGAATATGGATGTTCGGTTCGCACTGAAAACCCTCGCCGTCGGCTTCGCCATCACATGCCTTGGTGCCGCGGCCGGGCCTGCTCATGCCGACGACCCGCAAACGCTTGAGTTTTTTGAACGCGAGGTCAGACCCCTGCTCGCGGAACGCTGCTTCGAGTGTCACGGCGTGCAACGGCAACGCTCCGATTTCCGCGTCGATCACATCCAGTTCATCCTCGAAGGCGGCGAAGCCGGCCCCGCCCTCACTCCGGGCGACGCCGAGCAGAGCCGGTTGATCAAGGCGATTCGCTACGACGATGTTGATCTACAGATGCCGCCGCGCAGCAAGTTGCCTGAGGCCGAGATCGCCGTGCTTGAGCGGTGGGTGGAGATGGGCGCCCCCTGGCCGGATGAGCAGCCGCGTGAGGCGGAGGCCGGGCCGACGTTCGATCTCGACCAGAGGCTGACCGAGCACTGGGCGTGGGAGGGGCTCAAGCGTCCAGCCGTCCCCAGCGTGCAGCAATCGCAGGCGGTGGGCAACGCCATCGACGCGTTCATCGTCGCCAAGCTGGCCGAGGCGGACCTTGAGCCCACTGAGCAGGCCGACCGCCGCACGCTGATTCGCCGGCTGAGTTTCGACCTCACCGGCTTGCCCCCGACGCCCGAGGAGGTCGAGGCGTTCCTCGCCGACGACTCCGAAGACGCTTATGAGAAGGTCGTGGATCGCCTGCTGAATTCGCCTCACTTCGGCGAGCGGTGGGCGCGGCATTGGATGGACCTCGTCCGCTATGCCGAGACCTACGGCCACGAATTCGACTACCCCATCCACCACGCGTGGCGCTACCGCGACTACCTCATCCGTGCCTTCAACGACGACGTCCCCTACGACCAGCTCGTCACCGAACACCTCGCCGGCGACCTGCTCGATGAGCCTCGCATCAACGGCGACGGCGGCTTCAACGAGTCCATCCTCGGCACCGGCTTCTTCTGGTTCGGCGAGGCTATCCACGCCCCCGTCGATGTCCGCGCCGACCAAGCCGACCGCATCGACAACCAGATCGACGTGGTCAGCAAAACGTTCGTCGGCCTCACCGTTTCCTGCGCCCGCTGTCACGATCACATGTTCGACGCGATTTCGACGGCCGACTACTACGCGATGTACGGCATCTTCGCCGGCTCCCGCCGTGACGAAACGCACCTCGATCAGCACGGCCGCATCACCGAGTCGCGAAAGCTCATCGAAGCGCTGCGAGGCGAAGCAGACGCAGCGTTCGCAGCCTCTTTGCCCGCCGCCGACGAAGCAGCGGACCACGTCGCCCGATACCTCACCGCCGCCCTGCCGGTGCTGCGTGATGCCGATGCGTTGGCCGCCGTCGCTGCGGAACATGATCTCGATGCAGCGATGCTTCAGCGATGGGTCACAGCCATCGAGCACGAAGCAGTCGACCAGCACCACCACCCGTTGCAGCCCCTGAAGCAAGCAGCGCACCAGGAGTCGCTCAGCGACGCGTGGCCCGCAGTTCGCCAGCGCCTGACTGACGAAGCCGACGGACACAAGCAAAGCATCGCACAGGGTGAGGTCTTTACCGATTTCCGCGACGGGTACGATGGCTGGCGCGCCACCGGGCAGGCGTTCGATGCATCGCCCACGCAAGCGGACCGGGCCGATGCGGCACGCAGCGAACTGCACCGGCCGCACATGGCGCACAGCGGCACCACCGCGCCGAAGATGCGAGGCGTGCTGCGCTCGCCCACCTTCACCATCGATTCCAATCACATCCATTACCGCATGGCTGGCGAAGGCGGGCAGGCCCGCCTCATCATCGACAACTACTTCATGGATGTCTTCAACGGCCTGCTCTTCGGGGGCATGCACTTCCAGATCAACACGGACGGCAACCTCACCTGGCACACCCAGAACGTGAGCCGCTACAAAGGGCGACGCGCCCACATCGAGCTCATCGACGACGGCGACGGCTGGGCGGCGCTCGACAAGGTCTTCTTCTCCGACCACGGCTCGCCGCCGACAATCAACCCCCTCGCGACCAGTCTGCCCGATGCTGAAAGCGTCCAGAAACCCGCCGACCTCATCGAGGCCTACGCCGCACTGATCGGCAAGGCCACCGCCCAGGTCAAAGATGCCGACGCCGATGCCGATGCCGAGCTTGTCACGCTGCTCAACTGGGCCCTTCGCCACGACCTGCTGCCACGGGGCGAAACGCAAAGCGATTTTGACGATCTCGCCCGCCGCATCGCCGAGGCCCGGGAGAAGGTGCCGCATCCGATGCGTGCGCTCGCCACGGCCGACGGCAACGGCATCGACGAAAACGTCTTCATCCGCGGTTCACATCAGACGCTCGGCGACGTCGTGCCCCGCCGTTTCCTCGAGGGCATCGCCGGCAGCGATCAGGCCCCGATGCCCGCCGACTCAAGCGGTCGCCTGCAGCTGGCGCAGCGAATTACGGATCCGGAAAACCCCTTCTACAGCCGCGTGATTGTGAATCGGCTCTGGCATCACCTGTTCGGCCGAGGCATCGTCGAGACGGTCGACAACTTCGGCGTGCTGGGCGCCGAGCCGACCCACCCCGAGCTGCTGGACTACCTCGCGACGCGGTTTCTTGACGAAGGCCAGTCACTCAAAAACATGATCCGCCTGATGGTCACCTCCCGTACGTATCGCATGGCCAGCACGCCCGGTCCCGGCGACGCGGTCGACCCGACCAACCGTCTGTTCCACCGCATGCCGATCCGCCGTCTCGAAGGCGAAGCCATTCGCGACGCCACCCTTGCTGTCTCCGGCAGGCTCGACCGCAGCCTGCATGGCCCGAGCGTGAAGGTCCACCTCTCGGACTTCATGACCGGTCGCGGCCGCCCCGGCGGTTCCGGCCCGCTCGACGGCAACGGCCGACGCAGCATCTACACCGAGGTCCGTCGCAACTTTTTGCCGCCGATGATGCTCGCCTTCGACACACCGATCCCCTTCTCGACCGTGGGCAACCGCAGCGCCTCCAACGTCCCCGCACAGGCGCTCATCCTGCTGAATGATCCGTTCATTGTCGAGCAGGCACGCCTCTGGGCCGATCGCGTCAACAGCGAACACCCCGAGGCGAGCATGACCGATCGCATCGAACACATGTACATCATGGCCTACGCCCGCCCGCCCAGTGAGCACGAGCTGAGCTACGCCGAGGCGTTCTTTACGCAGCAGTCGCAGGCGCTCGGCGTCGAGCGCGACGCCCCCGCCGTCTGGGCCGATTTCGCCCACGTGTTGATGAACGTGAAAGAGTTCATCTTCATCAACTGAAACTTTTCGAGAGAGCAGCCCATGCATTGCGGTCGATTCATCCACCCCTGCGTCACCCGTCGGCAGATGCTTCAGCGTACCACGCAAGGCTTCGGGGCCGTCGCGCTGGCGGCACTGATGCAGGATCCCGCCTTCGGCGCGAGCCCCGGTGAAAGCCATCTTGCGCCCCGCCGACCTCACCATGCGCCCAAGGTCCGCAATGTCATCTTCCTCTACATGGACGGCGGCGTCTCGCAGGTCGACTCGTTCGACCCCAAGCCTCGCTTGCAGGCGGAGGACGGCAAGCCGTTCGGCGAACGCATCGAACCCACGCAGTTCAACAACATCGGCAACACGATGGGCAGCCGCTGGAAGTTCCGCCGTTACGGACAAAGCGGCACCCCCGTCAGCGATCTGTTCCCCCACATGGGCGAATGCGTCGACGACCTGGCCGTGATCCGCTCGATGACCAGCTCATTCTCCGAGCACACCAACGCCAACTATTTCCTGCACACCGGCATGGGCATTCAGGGCCGGCCGAGCATGGGCGCGTGGGTCGGCTACGGCCTCGGCAGTGAGAACCAGAACCTGCCCGGCTACATCGTGCTCAACGGCGGCCTTACCCCGCCGGGCGGGCTGGACAACTTCGGCTCGGGCTTCCTGCCCGCGACGTACCAGGCTTCGATCTTTCGGCCCGCCTCGCCGCCCGTCGCCAACCTCAACCCCGCCGACAGCCGTCCGGACCTGCAGCGCAACAAGCTCGCCCTGATGAGCCAGCTCGATGAACAGGGCATGCAGCGGTCGGGCCGCGTCGATGCCGTCGAATCCGCCATCGCCAATTACGAACTCGCCTTCCGCATGCAGGCCGAGGTCCCCGACCTGATGGACCTCAGCACCGAGTCCGAAGCCACTCGCGAGATGTACGGCTTCGACCGCGAGACCAAAGGCACCGCCACGTTCGCCCAGCAATGCCTGCTGGCAAGGCGACTCGTGGAGCGCGGCGTCCGATTCGTCGAACTCACCTGCCCGAGCATCGGCCACGATCGCTGGGACCAACATTCCAATTTCGAAGCCGGCCACCGCGAAAATGCGCTCGCCGTCGATCAACCCATCGGTGCCCTGCTGAAGGATCTCAAACGTCGCGGGCTTTGGGAATCGACGCTGGTCGTCTGGACCGGCGAGTTCGGCCGAACGCCCTTCGCACAGGGCAACAACGGACGCGACCACAACCCCTTCGGCTTCTCAATGTGGATGGCGGGCGGCGGCGTGAAAGGCGGCACCGTCTACGGCCGTACCGACGAACACGGCTACAAGGTCGTCGAAAATCGCCTGGACATTCACGACCTCCACGCGAACATGCTCCACCTGCTCGGCGTCGACCACACCCGCCTGACCTACCGCTTCGGCGGCCGCGACATCCGCCTCACCGACGTCCACGGCGAAATCGTCCACGACATCCTCACCTGACCCCACCACCGCCCCCCCACCTTTTCCCGCTGCATTCTCAACGACGTGCGCGCTCATCACGCTTCCGGGGCGCTCATGCCCATCTTCTCGAACACCGGTTCGAGCGGCTCCAGCGCGTCCACCTCTTCCAGCCGCATCATCTGCTTGATCATGGTCGACCCCGCTGAAGCCATGCGATCACGGTAGCGTTCCAGCAGTTCATGATTGTCGTCAGGCGTCAGCTCACCCATCGCACCCATGCGAGCGTCCGCCTCCTGCCACCGCTCCGCGAGTGCGAGCAGATCGTCCACCGCGGCCTCGGCATCGGCACGGTTCTCAATCGCCGCCAGCGCTTCGCCCATCTCCTCCAGCGTCGTCACCATGTCTTCCACCGCAGCATCAGGCGAGTCGCCACACCCGCCGATCGACAACACACTCAAAGCGAGCAGCACCACAGTCACGCCAACAGGAAACCGCATAACCCAAACCTTTCAGCATCAGACAATGTCCGCCGCCACGCGCGGCAGCCCCATCATAACGCGGCTCGTCTCGCTCGCCGATTTCTGGCATACTGCCGACGATGAACACGCCCCCCGCCGATGTCGAGCCCGCCCCTCCCCGCATCACTTTGATCGCTGCGATGAGCCGAAACCGCGTCATCGGCCGTGATAATGCACTGCCCTGGCGCTGCTCCGCCGACCTTCGCCGCTTCAAACGCCTCACCACCGGCGCCGCGATCGTGATGGGCCGGCGCACTTGGGATTCCATCGGCCGCCCGCTGCCGCAACGGCTCAACATCGTCCTCACCCGCGACCCCGCCCTGCATCTTGAAGGCGCTGAAAGCGTGGGCGATCTCGAGGCTGCCTTCGCGACGGCCCGCGAAGCAGGCTACGCGCAAATCTTCGTCATCGGCGGCGAACAGATCTACCGCCTCGCCATGCCTCACGCCCACGCCATCGAACTGACGCTGGTCGACATCGACATCGAAAACGGCGACGCGTTCTTCCCCGAAATTCCCGCCGATCAATACGAACTCACCCACCGTGAAGCCCACCCCGCCGACGAGAAAAACCCGCAGCCCTACGCGTTTCTCACCTATCAGCGCCGATCCACGTGATCGCTCGCAAACTCCGGCCACAGCCCACGCCGCTGTTGCGACGCACGCCGTTCCAGCTTCGCAAACCAGTCCGCCAACCGATGCGGCGGCGACGCGGCAACTCTTCCCACCGTCGCCCGCGCATGCCCCTCTTCAATTAACCACCCGTTCACCAGCCGACCGTCCGGCAGGTACAAATACGCCCTGCCCCCCGCGCGCGGGTACGGCTCGTGCCAGGTGATGCGAACCTTGCGATGCAGAATCGTCTGCTCCAGAATCGCACGGCAGGCGGGCTCCCACGGCCCATCGGTCTCCACCCCCGCAAGGCGAAGCGTCACCGCCTCCGCGTCGTCATGATTTGGTGCCGTCACGCGGACCGTGCCACCATCGACGATTTCGCTAACGGTCACCTCGACCCGCTCCAGCCTCGCCAGTTCCCCCGTCTCGCTCGTCCGCAGCCACGCGATGAGCATCAGCAACACAACACTTGCGACGCCCAGGTAACGCCACCGCCGACGCCGCGCCAGATACTGCGCCAACGGGAGCGTCGGCCGAGGCTGTAACCGCAACGGCGCATCCCCACCACGACGCGGCCCGCAGCCATCGCCAGCACCACCCCGGACAGGGGCCATGCCGTCATCAATCATTACTCCCCATCATAACCCAACCGCCATCCCACCACGCACCCTAAACGGCGATCTGCGATCGCCCGCTAACTTCAGGTGCGCAGTTCGGCGGCGAGGGATTCGCGCAACCGACCGACGACGCTTTGGACCTGCTCCGTGACTTCCTCGTGTTCGAGCGTCCGCTGCGGGTCGCGGAAGATCATCTTCAGCGTCACGCTCTTTCGGCCGCTGGGCACGGGCTTGCCGCGGTAAACCATCACGAAGTCCACCCGCTCCATCAACGGCACCTCAGCCTCACGCACTGTCCGCTCAATGTCCGCCCAGGGCGTCGCTTCATCAACGATGATTGAAAGATCACGTTCGATTGCGGGGAAGCGCGGCAGCGGCTTCACCTCCGGCTGCGGCGGGTATGCAGCAATCAAGGCAGCGTAATCAAGCTCGGCCAGAAGCACCGGCGTCTGCAGATCGAACTGCTTCATCACCGCGTCCGTCGCCGGGCCGTAGTGCCCGAGAACCTTCGTCGCATCGTCCACATCGACCAGCACCGCGGCCGGACTCGCCCACTGCGGCGAAGGATCAGCCGGGGCAATGCGCACCCGCCCACTGAGGCCCAGATGCTCGAGCAGTTCTTCAAGCGTGCCACGCATCTCACGCAGCGCCTCGGCCGGTGTCGCGGCATCGGCCAGCAAGGCCAGCTTCCGCGATTCGACATACCGCCCCTCACGCTGCCCGAAGACCGACGCCACTTCGAACAATCTTACGTCCTGATTGCCCGCGTCCTGATTGGCCTTGCGCGACGCGAGCAGACTCGGCAGCACGCTCGGCCGCAGCGCCGGCTCAGCCTTCTTCTTATCCTGATCGACGTACGCCAGCTCCACGCCCTCAGCGAAAAGCTTCGCATGGTCCGGCGGTAAAAAGCTGAACGTGATCGCCTCATGGTAACCGTGGGCAATCAGCACCCGGTTCAGCGTCTGCCTTGCCTGCACACTCGTCTGCGGCGGCCGGGCGACGATGTGAACCTTCTGCCCCGTCGGAATCGCGTCGTAGCCGTGCAACCGAGCGACCTCTTCAATCAGGTCAACCTCGCGATGCAGATCGAGCCGATGCGACGGGATGGTGCAGATGATCGATTCGCCGCCGAACCGCGGCTTCAGTTCCAATGCGGTGAGCAGATCAAGCATCCGCTCGGCGGGAATCTCGATGCCCAGCAACTGCTGACAGCGTTCCAGCCTCAGCTCGACATCCTGGCTCAAAGGCGGCGTCTCACCCTCAGCGATCACCCCCTGCGCCAGCTTGCCCCCCGCGACCTCAAGAATCAACTCCGCCGCCCGCTGCGAGGCACGGTCCACACCCAGCGGATCAACCCCGCGCTCGAACCGATACGACGAATCACTGGCCAGCTTCAACGCCCGGCTGGTCGACCGCACCGAGAGCGGATCGAACCGGGCCGACTCCAGCAGCACATCCGTCGTGCCCTCGGTCACTTCACTGTCGCGCCCGCCCATCACCCCGGCCACGGCCTGCGGCCGCTCCGCGTCGGCGATCACGAGCATGTCGTCACGCAGCTTATGCGTAGAGCCGTCGATCGCGGTGAACGCTTCGCCGGCCGTCGCTTTGCGGACCACGATCCGCTGCCCCGCAAGCTTCGCCAGATCGAACGCGTGCAGCGGCTGACCCATCTCATGCAGCACAAAATTGGTGACGTCGACGATGTTATTCACCGGCCGAAGCCCCACGGCCTCCAGCCTCTCCACCAGCCACGCCGGCGAGGGGCCGACCTTCACGCCTTTGATGACGCGTGCCGTATAAAGCGGACAAAGCGCCGGCTCCTGATTCTCCACGCTCGTCAGTTCACGCACCTCCGGCGCGTCTTCCGGCGGGATCAGCTCCGGCGGTGCAGGCGGATTCAGCACCCGCCCGGTCGCCGCCGCAATCTCGCGGGCCAGCCCCACATGCGACAGACAATCCGAGCGGTTGGATGTCACCTCAACATCCAGCAGCGCATCGCCATCGCCCTCCTCCAGACCATCCAGCGGAAACCCCACCTCCGTCAGGACGCGGTCGGCCTCGTCGGCGGTCACAGGACGATCAAGATAACTATTCAACCAAGCGAGACTGGCGTTCATGACTTTCAAACTCCGGGGCAGAAGCGACAAGGGTAAAGCCGATCGCAACCCGCCTCAAGCCCTCCACTCCCCCCGGCCGTGTGGCGGACGCCCGATGGTGGGAAGGTTTCGTAACATTTTGGAGTCGCATGCATACAGCCCCCACTCGCCGCCGGCCGCGAGGCGGGTACACTGACGGCCATGGTGTATCAAAATATTCACGGTCGAACCGGCGGACGAGGCCTGCGCCACTGGCTGCTGATCCCCAAGCTGCTGGGCATCGCAACCTACTTCGGCGGGCTCGTCGCCGCGGCCGCCATCATTCTCGTCTTCAAGCCGGAGACCGCCGGGCAGTGGCGCGATCTCACACAGGTCCTCCGCGCCATCTTCGTCTTCGCCGCCATCCCCGGCCTCACCGTCGCCATGATCTGCGGCCTGCTCCTGCTACGCCAGCACAACTGGGCCCTATGGCGCATGCGATGGATGAAAATCAAACTCGCCATCCTGCTCATCACCCTCCCCGTGCTGCACCTGTTTATGAGCGGCCGCCTCGAACGCATCCGCGAAACCGGCGAAGGCGGCACCGCCATGACGCAGTTCAACATCGGCTTGACCGTGGCGATCGTGACCGCGATCGTGGTCATCGTGCTCGGTCGACACAAACCCCGCCTTCGCCAACCCGGTCGCACGCTCGCCCAGCCACGGCCCCCCCAACAATCGCCGCCCCCCCAGTCGCCCCCCCAGTCGCCCACGGAGCCGCACCACGCGGCCGCCAGCGAGGGAGCCCAAGCATGAACATCGTTCACCTGAACATGATTCACACCCGACAACTTTCGCTTATCGCCCTCTCGCTCAGCATGCTCACGATCGTCGGCTGCGCGAGCGGCGGCGCGAGGACCGACCCCGACAGCGACCGCCGCCTTGAGGTGAAGGTCTTCACTGAGGACGGCCGGCAAATGGCGTATCGATTGGAGCGCGATGGCACGCTTCACTTCGCCGGCGGCCGCGCGGTGCTGCGCAGAAATTGGAGCGTGTCGGGAACGCCGACGCCCGAACAGCGCGCCGAACTGTGGCAGATCATCGACCAATACGACCTGCTCACCGCCGACGGCTCGTTCTTCGCCTCGCCTGAGCAGGTGCGTTACGACGTGGTGCTTCACGCCGGCCGCGAGCAGAACCGCTTCATCACAGTGGACGACCGCGTGCCCGGCCTCGCCGAACTGACCGAAGCGCTCGCCGACCTGCACAGCGAGCTGCGCGACGCCGACGTCTACCGTGAGATCGAAGGCGCCATCGAACGAAGCGGCGGCAACGTCCCCCAGCGCTAAGTGCATCAGCTCACGCCGAGGGGTACTTCTTCTCGTAATCTTCCTGGGTCATCAGCTGTTCGAGATCGTCAGGGTCGTTCGGTTCGATCTTTACGAGCCAGCCCTTTTCCCAGGGGTCAGCGTTGATGAGGCCGGGGTCGTCCTGAACGGCCTGATTGACCTCGGCGATCGTGCCGCCGACGCCGGTGTAGATTTCGCTGGTGGCCTTGACCGATTCGATCTCGCCGATGGCCTGACCGGCTTCGACTTCTTTGCCGACTTCGGGCAGCTCGACGAAGGTGACATCGGTGAGTTCATCGATGGCGAACTTACTGAGGCCGAGCGTCACGAGCTCGCCTTCCGAGCGGTGCCATTCGTGGGAATCGAGGTAACGGCGGTCCGATGGTGCTGCTGACATAGAAGACACTCCTTAGGAATCTGCGTCATCTTACGTCATAGCGTCTTTCGGACAAGGCCGAGGCGATCGCATCGTCTGGCTCGTGTTCGGCGCCGGCGATATTTTCCTGAAGCGTGCGCCAACCGACCCATGCGAACCCGGCTGAGAAGAGGCCCAGCAGTGCGGCGGCCCACAGACCGGGCCACCATGTGAGGCAGATCACCGCCCACGTGGCGCACCACGCGCTCATACCCAGCTCCACGAGACCAGTGGGCCGATTGAAGAAGGAAGCTTCGGGCGCGGCGTCGGTAGAGGCGGACGGAGAGGTGGGGGGCGACGTGGGAGGGGGAGCGTGACGTTTGCCGTTGTCTTCGCGCGCGATGGTGCGGAGGTCGGCCATGCGTCGTCGCCAATCGTTCTTCTTGTCGGTGGCGCGCACTTTCGGCGTGCGTTTGAACCCGCCTGTTCGGCCCAGCAGCGCCGCGACCACCGCCGTCGTGTTGCTCACACTGAGCCCGACCGCCAGCATCAGAAGCCAGGGCAGATGGGCCGCTGCCGCAAGCGGCTCCCGGCCACGCGCCACCGCAGCGGCAAGATAGAACGTCGCGGCGGATCCGATCGCGGCGATCAACATAAGCCCAACCAGCAGCCACGCCCAGGCGCTGCCCAGCAGCCAGAGTGTCGGCCCCAGCCCCACCGCCAGCGCCAGCAGGGCGACATAAACAGTCGGCCCAAGCAGGTGGGCCGTCGCTTCGATCTGCCGATGCCTCGGTTGCTCCGATTGCCAGATCGGCCTCAGAAGTTTGCGAGCGGCGCTGATCGAGCCGGCCGTCCATCGCCACTGCTGGGCACGCAGATCCACCATGCGGCACGGCAACTCGGCGGGACATTGCAGCGTCGGCAGATAGACGAAGCGCCAACCCAGAAGCTGCGCACGGTACGAAAGATCAACGTCTTCCGTAAGCGTGTCGCTCTGCCAGGAGCCGGCCCGTTCGATCGCTTCGCGACGCCAGATGCCCGCGGTGCCGTTGAAGTTGAACCAGCGGTCGCTGGCGTGGCGTGCGGTGTGTTCGATGAGGAAATGACCGTCCAGAAGCATCGCCTGCGTGCGGGTGAGTTGCGACATCTGCTCATTCAGATGCGACCAGCACGCCTGCACCATGCCCACCTCACGATCGAAGAAGGCCGGGATGGTCCGCTGCAGGAAGTCGCGAGGCGGCACGAAGTCGGCATCAAAAATCGCGATCAGATCGCCCTTCGCACGCATCATCGCATCACGCAAAGCGCCCGCTTTGTAACCGGCACGGTCAGGCCGACGCAGATGCTCGATGAAATAACCCTCGCCGGCCAGCTCACGGCAGCAAAGTGCCACGATGGCGCTGGTCTGATCCGTCGAATCGTCGAGCACCTGGATCTGGAGCCGATCGCGGGGCCAATCCATGGCGCATGCCGCTCGGATCACCCGCTCAGCAACATACGCTTCGTTGAACATCGGCAGCTGAACCGTCACGCCCGGCGCCTGCCCGACGCTTCGCCCGATGAACAGCGGCACCGCCACGGGCACCTCAAAATGCGTCTCAAGCTGCCCCTTCTGCCCACGCCACCACGTCAGTACGCACCACGCTCGGTGAATGCTGTAAGCGACGACGACCGCCATGGCTGCTGCAAAGGCGATCGAGAGCAGGAAGACCCAGAATCCATACATCGCGAACATTGTAAACGAATCGCACCGGCGGGACCGGCATCTGCCCTGCAGAGAGAACGCCTTCGCAATCGCGAATGAGCTTCGGCAGCGTCGCGTCCAGCGAGCCGAGCAGGTGCCTCCGTGCTCCGCTGGCGCTACCATGAGTAATCATGCGTCAGCCCCACGGAGAGCACCCCATGCTGCAAGCAGAACGTTCGAACTTTGGTTATCTCGCCCGCCGTCTTGACCGGGCCGTCGAGCAATTGGTTCATCGTCACTTCTGTCATTTCTCGCCGAGCGAAACCTGGATCCCCGCGATCAACGCCTACCGCCTGCCGGACCGCATTGAGGTCTGCGTCGATCTCGCCGGTGTCGCCAAAGACAGCATCGACATTCAGGCCCAGCCGGGCGAGTTGATTATTCGAGGCCTGCGCACGCCGCCCCAACCCGAGCACGAACCGGACGAATCCATCGAAATTCTCGCGATGGAAATCGACCACGGCCCCTTCCAGCGCATCGTCAGACTCCCCGCCAGTGTCGATATCGCCGGCGTCTCGGCCTCGTCCGATGAGGGGCTTCTCTGGATTCGCCTGCCACTGGCCGCCCCCACCCAATCGCACGTCGAGCCAACTTAAACCCGGTAATCGCCCCGCTCAGCCTCGCACCACCGCCCCGCACAAATGCGCCGCGCCTCAGCCGCCGCGTCACGCTCTAATCATGGAGAGCAAAGTTCGCAGCCACGTCGGCTGCAGGCCAACGAACGCTTCGCCACCACCGAGGAAAAGGCGTCACATGTGTCCCCGTAACGCCCGGACAACCACACCGCAGCCCGAACCACCACCCGAGCAGACCGACCCCGCCGATCGCATCTCCGGCCGCACCGCAGCAGGCGTCCCAGGTCTTCTGCCCGTCCTGCCGCTACGCGATACCGTCATGTTCCCCGGCACCGTCATGCCGCTCGGCGTCTCGCGTGTCGCTTCACTTAAACTCCTCGACGACGCCCTGCCCACCTCCAAGGTCATCGGCCTGCTCGCCCAGCGTCAGCCTTCGACCGAGGAGCCCATCCTCGAGGATCTCTACCCCGTCGGCACCGCCGCGGTTGTCCTCAAACTCATACGCCAGGAAGATCGCAGCGTCACGCTTCTCGTCCACGGCCTCTCACGCTTCCAGGTCACCGACGCTGAGCAGGAGCAACCCTACCTCCGCCTGAAGATCAAAACGCTGCAGGAGAAGGTGCGCCAGAGCAAGAAGCTCGCCGCCGCCACGAAGACGCTGCGTGAAACTGCCCTCGAACTCACCGCCCTTTCGCCGAACCTGCCCGACCAGGTGGAGAACGTCATCGTGACGCTGGAAGAGCCCGGCCATCTCGCCGACTTCCTCGCAGCGAACCTCGACGTGGACCTCGCCGAGAAGCAGCGTCTCCTCGAACAGCTCGACGTCGCCAAGCGTATCGCCACCGTTCAGCGTCTGCTCTCACGCCAGTTGGAGATGGCGCGGCTGCAGCAGAAGATTCACGAAGATGTGCAGTCCACCATCACCGACACCCAGCGGCGCGCCTACCTCCGCGAGCAGGTCAAAGCCATTCAGAAGGAACTCGGCGAGGGTGACGACGCCGCCTCGGAGCAGATCGCTGAGCTTCGCCGCAAGCTCGACGATGCCGACCCACCGCAGAAGGTGCTCGCCGAGGCTGAGCGTGATCTACGCAGGCTTGAAACCATCCACCCCGCCAGCCCCGAATACTCGGTCATTCTCACGTATCTTGAGACGGTCGCGGAACTGCCCTGGAAGCGCACCAGCCCCGACAATCTCGACCTCGACCGTGCCCGCGAGATTCTCGACCGCGATCATTACGATCTGGACAAGGTCAAGCGTCGGCTGATCGAGTACCTCGCTGTGCGGAAGCTGAACCCCGCCGGCCGCGGGCCGATCCTCTGCTTCGTCGGGCCGCCGGGCGTCGGCAAGACCTCGCTGGGTCAGTCGATCGCCGACGCGCTCGGCCGCACCTTCTCACGCCTCAGCTTCGGCGGCATCCGAGACGAAGCGGAAATCCGGGGCCATCGCCGCACCTATATCGGCGCCATGCCCGGTCGGATCATTCAGGAGATCCGCCGCACCGGCACCCGCAATCCGGTGATGATGCTTGATGAGATCGACAAGATCGGGGCCGATTTCCGGGGCGACCCCGCCTCCGCCCTGCTCGAAGTGCTCGACCCGCGTCAGAACCAGGCCTTCGTCGATCGCTACCTCGATGTGCCGTTCGATCTTTCGCAGGTCATCTTCATCGCCACCGCCAACTACATGGACCCCGTGCCGCCCGCCCTGCGCGATCGCATGGAAGTCATCGAAATCCCCGGCTATACCGACGAAGACAAGCTCCACATCGCCCGCACCTACCTCGTCCCACGCCAGATGAAGGAGAACGGGCTGACCACCCGGCATGCCCGGTTCAACGTCACCGCACTCCGCAAAATCATCGCCGACTACACCCGCGAAGCAGGCGTCCGCGAACTCGAGCGTCGCATCGGGGCCGTCTGTCGAGGCGTCGCCGCCGAGGTCGCCGTCGGCCCCGACAGCACCACCGATCACAAGCCGATCGCCATCAATCCCGAACGTGTCCGTGAAGTGCTAGGCCCCGAACGCTACGTCCGCGAAGTCGCCCAGCGTGTCTCCGTCCCCGGCGTCGTCACCGGGCTCGCCTACACACCCGTCGGCGGCGAGGTGCTTTTCATCGAAGCCACACGCTACCCCGGCAAGGGGCACCTGCAACTCACCGGGCAGATCGGCGACGTCATGAAGGAATCCGCCCAGGCCGCCCTGACCCTGCTTCGCAGCAAAGCCGAGCAGTTCGACCTCGATCCCAGGCAGTTCAGCGAGTACGACGTCCACCTCCACGTCCCCGCCGGCGCGGTGCCCAAGGACGGCCCCTCAGCAGGCGTTGCCATGTACACCGCCCTCGCCTCGCTGTGGCTGGATCGCTCGGTGCGTTACGACGTGGCCATGACCGGCGAGATCACGCTTAGAGGTCTCGTCCTGCCGATCGGAGGCGTGAAGGAGAAAACGCTCGCTGCGATGCGGGCCGGCATCCGCACCGTCATCCTGCCCAGCCGTAACGAGAAGGACATGCCCGACGTCGCCGACGAGGCCCGCAAGAAGCTCCGCTTCATCTTCGTCGAGTCCGTCGACGACCTACTCAAAGTCGCCTTGGATAAACGCCATGCAAAGCGCTGACGACGAGCCGCGACCGTAAGGGAGCGGTTGTGCGCCAGAGCTTTGCATGCCGTATCAACACGCCATGATCGCCGAAGCTTCGACCGAGACGGCCGGGCCTTCCCCAGGCGCGCCCCTCAAAGCGCGTCGTCGTCCTGTTCGCCCGTGCGGATGCGGACCGCCTTGCCGATGGGGTACACGAAGATCTTGCCGTCGCCCACGTCGCCGGTCCGCGCATTGGAGATGATCGTCTCCAGCGCTTTGTCCAGATCCTCATCACGCACCGCGATCTTCAGCATCACCTTCGGCACCCAGCCCACATCCATGCGGCTACCACGGTAACGCTCGGTATGCCCCTTCTGCCGGCCGAATCCTTTGCACTCCACAGCCGTCACGCCGAGCACGCCCAGCCGCGACAGGGCCGATTTCACATCATCAAGTTTGCGCGGCTTGACCACCGCTTCAATCATCTGCATGTCAGTCTCTCCATTCGAAGGAAATAGCTAAGTTCACCCCACTCATGCAAAACCAGTGCCACCCCCCCCACCGGCCCCGCAGTGATTTCAGAACGTCTGACTCATTCACCCTTTACACAACTGGCGCCATGGCATTTTCCATGGCCGCCCGCCGCGACTGCCCAGCATCAAGGCACGAAGCCGGGCCGCTGCACAACATTTAGACACGCCCGGCGACGGCCCGGCGTGAATCGCCGCCGCGATATGGCCGATCATGCTGACGAGGCATAAACTCATTCCGGAGGAGGATCCTGCCTTGAACAATCTCGCCGATTCCCGGCTGGTCACGATGCGACTGCTGGCCACGCTCCCCATCTATCGCCGCTGGCAGAACCGCGCCATCAGCCCCGCCATCACCCGCTGGATCGACCACGCCGACGCTCAGCAACTGATGACCGCCGCCGCCGCCATCCTCACCCGCCTCACCCAAATGAAGTAGCGCGACAAATCACCGCGACGCGCTGCGCAAACAGCCGCGAGGCTACGCCTCGCCGGTCCCCCGCCCCCCCCGCGCCGGTCACCGGCGACGCGTAGCGTCGCGGCTAATTCATCGCTACGCTTGCAGGCATGTCCACCAACACCGAACTCGCCCGACGTTTCGATCGCATGGCTGCCCTCCTCGAGCTGCTTGGCGAGAACCGCTTCCGCGCCATCGCCTACCACAAAGCCTCCCGCGCCCTTTCCGAACAAACCCGTGATGTCTGCGAACTGGCGGACGATATCGCCAAGCTCACCGCGCTCGAAGGCATCGGCAAGGGCCTCGCTGAGAAGATCATCGAGTACTGCCAGACCGGCCACATCACCGAGCTTGATGAGCTGCTCGACAAGGTCCCGCCCGGCGTCCTGACCCTCCTGGAAATCCCCGGCCTCGGGCCGAAATCCGTCGCCAACCTCTGGAAAAAAGCGAACGTCACCTCGCTCGAGGACCTGAAAAAGAAGCTCGAAACGGACGAACTGCAGGATCTCCCCCGCCTGGGCAAAAAGACCCTGGAGAACCTCGCCCGCTCCATCGCTTTCGCCGAGTCGGCCGGCGAGCGTGTGCTGATTCACAAAGCGATGGCCGTGGCCGAGGCCGTGGTCGCCGAGCTGAGCGAGCTGCCGAACGTGACGCGTTGCGATTACGCCGGGTCGCTCCGCCGAGGCAGCGAGACCATCGGCGACGTCGACATCCTCGCTGCCTGCGCTGATCCGAAGAAGCAGGCCGCCGCGATCAGCCTTGCGTTTCAGAAGATGGCGAACGTGAACGATGTCCTCCTGGCCGGCGAAAAGAAGACCAGCGTCCGCACCATCGACAACCTGCAGATCGACCTCCGCATCGTCGACGAACAACGCTACGGCGCTGCCCTGCTCTACTTCACCGGTTCCAAAGCTCACAACGTCGCCCTCCGCGAGCGCGCCATCCGTGCCCATTACAAGCTAAACGAGTACGGCCTTTTCAAATCCGCTGAGCCCGACACCGAGCCGCCCGCTCCCGAAGCCGAGCCCGTCGCCGCGGGAACCGAAGCCGCCATCTACCGCAAATTGAAGCTGGCCTACATCGCGCCGGAACTGCGGGAGGACCGTGGCGAGATCGACGCCGCCGCCCACAACAAGCTGCCGAAGCTGCTGGAACTGGGCGACATCCGCTGTGAACTGCACGCCCACACCACCGCGAGCGACGGTCACTGGTCGATCGAAGAACTCGCCATCGCAGCCCGCGACCGAGGCTTCCACACCATCGCCGTGACCGACCATTCCCAAAGCTCCGCCATCGCCAACGGTCTCACCGTGCCCCGACTCCTTCAACACATCAAAGCGATCCGCGAAGCGGCGAAGCACGTCGACAACATCACCATCCTCGCTGGCTCCGAGGTCGATATCCTCGCCGACGGGCGGCTGGATTACCCCGACGACGTTCTCGCCCAGCTGGACATCGTCGTGGCCTCGCCGCACGCTTCGCTGAAACAGGAGCCCGCCAAGGCCACCGCCCGGCTGCTCCGCGCGATCGAGAATCCCTACGTGCACATCCTCGGCCATCCGACGGGCAGGCTGGTGAATCGGCGCGAGGGCCTCAAGCCCGACATGCATCGCATCATCGAAGCGGCAGCAGAAACCGGCACGGCTCTGGAGATCAACGCCAACCCCCACCGCCTGGACCTGCGTGATACGCACGCCCATGCTGCGATCCAAGCCGGCTGCAAACTCGCGATCAACACCGACGCGCACGGCCCGCCCGACATGGACCACCTCCGCTACGGCGTCCTCACCGCCCGCCGCGCCTGGGCCACCAAGGCCGACGTCATCAACACCTTCACCCCCGCCGCCCTCAAAAAATGGCTCAAATAACACAGAGCCGGGCTGTCCCCAGCCCGGTCGGTCATCGGCTACACTGACCGCCCTATGTCTATTCTCGCGCACGGTATCGACCTCGTCGAAATCCAACGCATCACCGACATGATGCAACGGCACGGCGACCGCTTTCTCTCACGCTGTTTCACCGCAGCCGAGCAGGCCTATGCCATGGAATCGGCCAAGCGACGCGACGAGCGCCTCGCCGCCCGCTTCGCCGCCAAGGAAGCCGGCCTCAAAGCCATCGGCACCGGCTGGCGCGACGGCATCGCCTGGACCGATGTCGAAGTCACCCGCCTCCCCTCCGGTCAGCCCCAGCTCAAGCTGCACAACCGTGCCCGCGAAGTGGCCGAGAGCCTCGGCGTCACCCGCCTGCTCGTGAGCCTGTCGCACACCGACGATCACGCCATCGCGTCGGTCATCGCCATCGGCCGCGAGGCTTCGTCATGATGCTCGTCGGTGTTCTCTGCGGCCTCGTCACCGCCGTCATGCACGCGATCGGCTACATCTTCAGCCGCCGCTTTGTCGTGGTGCAGCACGCCAGCGTTGTCCGCCTGCTCGTGCTCGGCCACGTGATCATGGCGGGCATCGCCGTCGCCGCTTTTCCCTTTGTTTACAGCCCCGAAATGCCCCCGCTCAGCGAGTATGCCGGCCCCCTCCTCGGCGCGTCGTTCTTCTACTTCACCGGGCAAACCGGCCTGTTCATCGCGCTGCGTCATACTGATGCGTCACGCATCTCCCCGCTGCTCGGTCTTAAGGTCGCCGCCGTCGCCATGCTCTCGACCGTCGCGCTCGGCACCACGCTGACGCTCACGCAATGGGCCGCCGTCGCCCTCGCCGTGGCCGCCGCCTGGATCCTCAACGCCTCCGGCGGCCTGCTCCCGCTCGCCTCCATCCTCGGCACCATCCTCGCCGTCACCGCCTACGCCGTGAGCGATATCTTCATCAAACACCTGCTCGACGCCATGGCCCCGATGGGCACGCTGCGAGGCCCCATGACTGCCGCCCTGCTCAGCTACGCGCTCTGCGGTTTCGCCTGCATTCCGACGCTCCCCTGGCTCGGCTCGCGCCGCAAAGGCGACTGGCTCTGGTCCGCCCCCTACGCCGTCACCTGGCTCACGGGCATCATGTTCATGTTCGTCTCGTACAACCTCGCCGGGCTGGTGCTCGGCAACATCGCCGTCGGCACCCGCGGGCTCGTCTCGATTGCGCTCGGCGTCCTCCTCGCGAAGCTCGGCATGGTCCACCTCGAACAACGCCTGGAGCCCGGCGTCCTACCCCGACGCATCGCCGCCGCCATCGCCATGGTCCTCGCCATCGCCCTCTTCGTCGCCGCTAGCCAGAACGCCCCCAGCTAAACGCATACAACGAGCCGCGACCGTCAGGGAGCGGTTGTGTCCAGCGCCGAGGCACGCCGACGCGACACGCTGCACTGGCCCTCGACCACCCACAAAACTCCGCCATTCGATTCCACACATCGCACACAGCAGCGAGTGTCGCAGCGCTGCGCACAGGCTCCACGCACAACCGCTTCCTCACGGGCGCGGCTCGTATCTAACTTCGTGTATTACGACGAAGCGCTCGTGTAGTACCGCAATGCGAACCGCCAGAACCACCGGCTCGCGGAGAACATCCCCACCGCAAACGCCACCGCTCCGACTATCCACCACCAGCCCGATCGGCCGAGCATCACCTCAGCCGGCACGGTGGTCAAAAACGCCACGGGCACCACGAACGTGAACACGAATCGCAACGCCGTCGGATAGATCGCTGCGGGAAACTTGCCCGCATTCAGCAGGTTCTTCAGCACGTACGTCACGTTCTGAATCTTCACGAACCAGATGCTCGTCGAGCCCAAAATGAACCAGATGCCGTAGAGCACCACCACGCCCAGCAGCAACGGCACCACTGCCGACACGTAATCCACCACGCCCAGCCCCAGCGTCGAACCGGCATAGCCGATCAGCACCAGCCCGTACGCGACATCCGGCAGGCCCCACAGCGAAAAGTTCCGCGTCGAAAGCCAGAACTGACTATCGATCGGCTTCAGCAGCACGAAATCAAGCGTCCCCTGCTGCACATGCCTGACGATCCGCGAGAGGTTCACCCGCAGCACCGTGTTGGCGAAACCCTCCAGCAGCGTGAAGAAACCCATCACCAGCAACGCTTCGTGAAACGTCCAACCCTGGATCGTCGACGACTGTTGAAACAGCAGGTGGAACAGGAAGATTGAGCCGACCAGATTCCCCAGACTCGTCAAAGCAGAGATCGCGAAGTTCGCACGATACTCCATCTCCGCCGCCAGCGAAGTCCCCCAGAACAGCCGCAAAATATGCAAATACTTCCGCAAAAGGCTCCCACTTCATCCATCACAAATCATACATCACACATTTCCCTACGCTCCCATCGCGGAGTACTGCCGCAGCCCGGCCCACCAGAGCATGCGGTACGTGGCGAAGAAGATCGTCGTCCAGAACGTCATCACGCCCAGACCGAACAGCAGATCCACCGGCTGCCCGGTCAGCACCTGTGCGGGGAACCAGATCAGGTAGGGAAACGGCGTCCACATTAGCACGTCCTGCATGCCCGCAGGGTACAAACTCAGCGGGGCCACCATGCCCGACAGGAACATGTAAGGCAGCGCCCACAGCGCCTCCACCGAATGCGCCCGCTCGGTCCAGAACGCCATCATCGCAAACGCATACTGCACGCAGAATCGCATGGTAAAGGTCAACGCAATCACGCCCGCCGCCGTCAGCAGTTCGCCCACGCCGGGCGTCCACATTGCTGCGGGATAGATCGCAAAGAACACCGCCCCGATCACGATGATGATCGGAATCCGCACCGCCCGCTCCGCCAGGTGATAAGCCACGTACCGCCAGCCGGGGTCCATCGGATGCAGCAGATAGTGCGAAAGCCGGCCGTGGATCACGTCCTCTTCAAACTCCCACACCACCCATACCAGCGTCAGATTCCGCACCACGAAGGTCGCAAAAAAATACGTCCCGAACTGGGCCGGCGTGATGCCCATGTCCCCCTCAGCCGCTGCCATCATCCACACACCCATCAGGATAAACGGCAGCACCGTCCCCGCTACCCACAACACCATCTCCGCGCGATACTCCATCGTCTCCGCGTAGTACACACTCAACAGCGCCCGAAATTTGCGCAGAAATCGCACCATCGTGCCCTAATCTTACCCCAACTCGAAGCCCACGGCGTACCGCCCCACCCACCTTCCCCCCACTCACTGCGACGCGCGAGGGTGCCCCGGCCAGCGAGCGAAGCGAGACGGCCGGGCTTCGGCGAACACCGACCCCGCCCGGCCGCTCCTCAACATTGCACACCGCCCCACCTCGCCGGTATCCTCATGCCCTGCCACCCGAACCGAACGCCGACTCACGGAGATAGATTATGACGCGCTGGACCCAGATTCTGATCGTGACCTTTGCCATCACCGCCCTCGCCCTGGCCATCTGGAACGACGGCGACCGCCCCGGCCAAACCGCCGCCTTCGCCGACGCCCCGCAGCAGCAGCTCGCCACCACCGCCGCCGTCGTCGATCTCGACGCCGTCGCCAAGGCCATCGGCAAAGACACCGAAATCACCGAGCAGATCGAAGCCGCCGTCCAGCAGATGAACGAACGCCTCCGCACCGCCGCTCAGGAGATGCAGGAGCAGCTCGAAGCCGAACAGGAAAAGCTCGGCGACGACCCGACCGAAGAACAAGTCGCACGCCTGCGTCAGATGGCGGCCAAGGCTCAGCAGAACGTCCAGAACAACCGATCCGCGGCGCAGCTTCGTCGCAACCAGGTCCGCACTCAGCTGATTCAGCAGTTCCGCGAAGAAGCCCGCCCGATCGCTGAGAAGGTCGCCAAAGCCAGCGGTGCCAACGTCGTCCTGCTCGCCAACGACAACGTCCTCTGGTACGAATCCGCCGCCGACATCACCGGCCTCGTCATCACCGAAATGCGCGCCGCCCGCGAGTGAACGCCGGACCACGAGCCGCGACCGTAACAGTCTTTTTCATCTGTTGCGTAAGTCGTTGATTTTCGTCGGTAGCCGAGGCCGAGTCGCGTGGGCGGTCGGCGCGCAAAATCTTGGCGCACAACCGCTCCCTTACGGTCGCGGCTCGTAATCAGCGATGTGAATTATCCTAAGAAACCAGCCTTCATCCGTTTACGCAACAGATGAAAAAGACTGGTAAGGGAGTGGTGGTGCGCCCAAACACGGCGCACGCCTCGAAACGCCCTCACATGTCGCACACGTAGAGGCTATCCACGCAGCGAGCGAAGCCCCCCGCACAACCGCTTACTGACGTGCGCGGCTCGTCGCCAAACGCGCACCGCAAACCCAATCAATCTTCCAGCGCTGCGAGCTCTTCTTCGGGGATATCGAAGTTCGCGTGGACCTTCTGCACGTCGTCCTGATCTTCCAGCGCGTCGAGCATGTTCAGCACGCGTTTCACGTCTGAGCCGGTGACTTCGACGGTGTTCGCAGGGATCATCGTCACGCCCGCAGACTCCACCGCGATGTCCGCATCGGCCAGCGCCTGCCGCACCTGCTGATAGTCACCAGCTTCCGTGGTGATCTGCCAGTACCCGTCAGCCAGTTCGACGTTCTCCGCGCCCGCTTCGATCGCCAGCTCCATGATCTTGTCTTCAGCGACCTGATCCTCAGGCACGCTGATCGCGCCCTTCTGCGTGAACAGGTACGCCACCGAGCCAGCCGTGCCGAGGTTGCCGCCGCTCTTATCGAAGATCATGCGCACTTCGCCAGCCGTGCGGTTGCGGTTGTCGGTGAGCGTTTCCACCAGCACCGCCACGCCGTTGGGCCCGTAGCCTTCGTAGATCACCGCATCGTAGTTGCCGCCCTGCAGTTCGCCGGTGCCCTTCTTGATCGCTTTTTCGATCGTATCCTTGGGCATGTTGACGACCTTGGCTTCGTCGATGGCGTAGCGCAGCGTCAGGTTCGTGGCGGGGTCGCCGCCGCCCGCCTTTGCTGCGACGATGATCGCCCGCGCCGCGCGCGACCATTCCTTACCTTTCTTGGCGTCCTGCCGGGCCTTGCGATGCTTGATGTTGGCCCATTTACTATGACCTGCCATAAAAACACTCTCCGCGAATGCGTTGGGGGGGTGAGTCGATTTGAGTGAAATTGATTTTAGACGGGAGCAATCAGCCGGACGCAAAAACGCAGTACGTCACGGCCCGTCGGGAGGCTCAGCTTCTTCCACTGATTCCGCGTCACCGTCGGCCTCGGCCTCGGCTTCATCGGCAAGCCTTGCCACAGGCGGGTTGCGATCCGCGTCACCTGCTGCGTCGATCTTCACGCGGGCCGCCTCACGAATTTCGCGCACGTCACGTCGGCGCACGCCTTGCTCGATCATCCGCGTCGCCATCCGCTCCGCCGCCTGCCACTGCCGCACCGCTTCTGCTTCACTGCCGGTGCGCCACAGCGCGTCGCCGAGGTGATCGAGAATCGTCGGATCCTCACCCATCGGCGTCGCCCGCGCCCGCCTCAGATGCATCACTGCCTGCTCAAAACGTCCGAGCTTGTAGTAGATCCACCCTGCCGTATCGAGGTACGCCCCGTTGTCAGGCTCCGCCCCGATCGCCGTCCGCGCCATCCCCAGCGCCTGCTCCAGGTTCCGATCCTGCTCCGCCCAGTAGTACGCCAGATCGTTGTTCGCCCCGGCATGCGCCGGATCGATCTCCAGCGCCGCCTTCAGCATCCGCTCCGCCTCAGCGATCTGTCCCACATCGTGATGGATGGTCGCTTTGAACGCGTACAGATCAGGCGCCTGATCGGGGTTCCCTTCGATCGCCTTCGTCAACTCCGCCAGCGCCTCATCCGTCCGCTCGAGCCGATACAGCAGCTGCACCAGGTACAGCCTCAGCTCATCGACAAACTCAGGCTCCAGCGCGACCGCCTTGCGAAGCACCTCCACCGCCTTGTCAGGCCGATCCAGATGGTCCGACTCGTACAGCCGCGCCAGCTGCACATACGTCTCCGCAGACGGCTCCTGCCGATCGAGAAACCGCTCCATTTCCCGGTAAAACAGGGCGGTATCGTCGGTGTGCTTGACCACTTCCTCAAGCAGCAGCAACGGCACGACGTCCGCTTCCTCGTCCTCCGCACCCGCTTCGATGTGCTCCACGAGCAGGTCCTGCGCCTCCGCCCAGCGGTCGGTATGGCCAAGGATGCCCACCAGCCGACTCAGCGCTTCGTAGTCCTGTTGATCGTCCTCAAGAAGCGTCCGCAGCACCTGCTCAGCCTCATCGAACTCCGCACGAGGCAGGTGCCAATGCGTCACCATCCGCAGCCGGGCGATTCGGCTTTCGGGAATCTCCTGCTGAACCTGCCGCAACAATCGCAGCCGTTCCGATGCCTGCGTCCGCGGATTCTCATCATGCACGTCGAACAACAGCTCGTACGCCCGCTCGTTCTCAGGCTCCAGCTCCAGAGCTGTCCAAAGCGTCTCCGCCGCCGCGTCGAACTCCCGCTGACGCACCTGCATTTCCGCCAGCAGCAGTCGAGGCTCCGCACGACTGGCGTGATCTTCAATCAGCGATTCAAGCACCTCGACGGCATCTTCCACCCGCTCCAGCCCCGCGTAGATTCGAGCCCGCGCCAGCCGTGAACGCCTGTCCCCAACCTCGCCCATCTCATCCAGCAGCGACAGCGCCTGCTCGTACCGCTCAAGCTGAATCTGAAGCTCCACCAGCGCCAGGTGCGACGCTGCGAACGCAGGATCCAACTCAAGCGCCTGCTCGTATTCTGCGATCGCCTCTTCGGTGCGACCGTCGATTTCGTAAAGCTTCCCACGCAGGTACAAACCACTCGCCGTCGCGCTCAGCCGATCAAGTTCGCTCAGCAGGACAGGCTCTTCGTAGTGCGTCAGCAGTGCCTCGGCATAGGCATCGGCCCGGCCGGGATTGGCCTGCATCAGCTGCACCACCGTCGCCACCGCCCGCTTCGCGTCAGCCTCGCCCAGCGTGGCGAGCAGCCGCTCGAACACCGCCACGTGCTCGGGCCGATGCTCCAGATGCTTCGCCAGCAGTTTCATCGCCTCAGCCGGCTCCAGCAGATCCGCCATCGCCATCGCCAGATGCGCCGGCCGGTCGGCCTCGTGGTACACCCGCTCCAAACGCTCCGCGAACGCCGCTTTGCCCGCCTCGTCCTGCGCGACATACCCCACCAGCGTCAGCGTCTGCTCAGCCGAGGCGGCATCGCCGACGCCTTCGATCAACAGCTGCTGCGCCGACCGCTCATGCCCCATCGCCACCAGCGCGTAAACCCGCCGGGCGGTCAGCATCACGTCGTCGGCATCCTCATCTTCCGCTGCTTTTTCATACTGTGCCAGACCTTCGTCGAGCCGACCCAGCCGCGTCAGTGCGTCGCCGATCTGCACATGCGTCCGCGCCCGCTGGCGATCCATGAAAGCCAGCTCGCGATGCAGCCGCGTCACTCGGCTCATGCGTTGCGGCAGCGTCAGGTACTGCTGAAGCTGTTGAACAGCCGCCGCGTCATACTGCATCTCAAAAAGCGCCTGCCCCATGTAGAACGGCCGCAGGTACGCCAGCGCCGGATCGACCTCGCCCTCGGTCAGCTCCTCCGACCGCGCCAGCGCAACGATCGCCTCGGGCCAACGCCCGTTCTGGGCAGCGAATCGGCCGAGCAGAAACAGCGATTCGGCGTCGCTGCCGTCCAGCCGCACCGCTTCCTCCAGCCGTTGCGCCCCGCGTACTTCGTTGCCGAACGCGAAGTGCATGCGCCCAAGCACCCGCAGAATGTGGGCCGACTCGGGATCAAGCTGATGCGCCTCTTCCAGTTTGTTGATCGCTTGCAGCCGTTCGCCGTCGTGGTAGGCCAGCCTCCCCAGCGTGTACGCCCGGATCGCCGCCGCTGCGGGTTCCTCGCGCGGCTCAGCCTCGGCGGCGCTCGCCGCTTCGCTGATGTAATCCGGCGTATCGAGTTCCTCGAGCACCTGCTCAAAGCTGAGCGAAGCGGCCTGCAGCGCCTCGCCCTGCAACGGCTTCACCATCGCCCCCCGATCACGCAGCAGTTCGGGCGGCTCCAACTCCAGATCAAACGCGTCGCGATCGATCTCCAGTGCCCCCACCGTCACCGGCACCGCCTGCGCCGATGAAGCTTCCGCCGTGATGGCCTGACACCCCCCCAGCGTCCCCCCCAGCCCCCCCACCAACAATCCGCCCAATAGCAGAACAGCCGCCCATTTTCGTGCACCGACAGTCGCCGCTCCGCTGGTGGATCCCACCGCGAGAAAACGGTTCGGCGTGACGCAAGGCGTTGTAGGCGGCATGCAGCTCAGTGGATCACCTTGTTCAGCGGGTAACTGAAGATACCCTTTGCCCCAGCCTTGTACAACTGAGGCACCAACTCACGCTCGACGTGCTCCTCGACGATCACCTCGACAGCGGTCCAATCCGAATCCGCCAACTGGCTCACCGTCGGGCTCTGCTCCGAAGGAAGCACAGCCAGCATCTCGTCAAGCTTCTCGCGAGGCACGTTCATCTTCAGCCCCACCTTTTGCCGGGCGTTGATCGCCCCTTGCAGCAGCAGGGCCAGGCTCTCAATCTTATCCCGCTTGGCTGGGTCCTTCCATGCTTCGTGGTTGGCGACCAGCCGCGTGGTGGATTCGAGAATCTCGTCGAGTATCTTGAGGTTATTCGCCTTGAGCGAAGAGCCTGTCTCGGTGATGTCGACAATCGCATCGACCAGCCTTGCTTTAACTTCGGTCGCCCCCCACGAGAACTCGACCTTTACATCCACGTTGCGGTCCTTGAAGTACCGCTTGGTGGTGTTCATCAGTTCGGTGGATACGATGCCGCCCGCGAGGTCCTCGATCGTCTTGACGTTCGATTCCTCAGGCACCGCCAGCACCCAGCGCGCCGGCCGCGAGGTGGCCTTGGAGTACCGCAGCTCGCAGACTTCGTGCACGTCCGATTCGTTCTCGATCACCCAGTCGTGGCCGGTGATGCCCAGGTCGATCACGCCGTCCTCAACATAGCGGCTCATCTCCTGCGCCCGGAACATCACGCATGAAATTTCCGGATCGTCGATCTGCGGAAAATAGCTTCGGTCCGGCACGCGGATGCGATAGCCAGCCTTGGCGAACAGGTCGATTGTGGAGTTCTGCAAGCTGCCCTTGGGTAGCCCGATACGGAGGGTGTTGTCTTCGCTTCGACGGATCATAGCCACTTCCAAATCTGTATCTTCCCCCCCAGATTATCAAACGCGGTGGTGAAATCGACCTCGGCCTCGGCGTCAGCGCTTCGCCGTGGTCTTTTTCTTCGTGGTGGTCTTGGTCGTCTTGGGCTTGGTGGTGCCCGCTTTCGCAGCCGTTCGGCTAGAACCGGCTTTGCTCGTCTTCTTGCCCGGCTTCGCCGGCTCCGCAAGCGTCACCTTCGCCTCGGCGTAAACCCGCAGCAGCTGCGCCGCCTCGAGCCCATCCCCCGCCCGGATGTTCTGCTCAAGGAACGTCTGGACCTGCTCGACGGTGGCATCGTCTTCCACGACGCCGTCCGACCGAAGCTTCGTCACCAGTTGATCGTCCACGGGGATCGCATGAGCGCCCAGGCCGTACAGCAGCACGCTAGCGGAGACGAACGGCACCACGCCCGGCAGCTCCTCAAGCTTCGTCCGGGCCTCGCGCTTCGGCATCGCCGACAGCGTCTTGGTCACCATCCCATGCTCGAGCTGATACACGCCCCGCAGCACCATCACCAGCCGCTCAGCCCGTTCCTCAGCTTTGCTGTAACGCGTGCCGAGTATCTCAGCGATCTCGATGGGGTCGGTCACACGCAGATCGTTCAGATCCACCGTCGCCCGCTTCAGCTTCCCCATCGCCTGATCCGCCTGATTCCGCGTGGTGTTCCACGCCAGGAACGCATAAATCAGATGCTCAAGGGCCGTGCGCTCGGGCACCGGTTCAGCCTCAGCAGATTGTTTGAGTTTCTTCAACAGCTTCGTGAGCTTGGCCGCGTTCTCTGCATTCTTCTTCACGAGGGGGGATCCTCCGGAGCGGAGTTGGTATCGGAGGGCGGCAAGGCATCGGCAGCATCGACATCGTCAGAGCCGGGCGCAGGCTCTCCCGATTCCACCGCCTTGCGAATCAGGTCCAGCATGTCCGCCTGCTTCTTCAGCGAGCGGTCAAGTTCAAAATGTAAATGAGGGATCGTGCGCGTGCGGACTTCTTTGTACAGCAGCGCCTGGATGTGCCTCGCCGCATGACGCAGCCCGTGCAGCGTCCGCGATTCGTGCTTCTCAGGCATCACCGAAATGCCCACCACGGCATGGCGAAAATCAGGCGTGACCTCCATCTTCGTCACCGTGATCATCCCCGCGATCCGCGGATCGTTCAGCCGCGTCGTCAGCACCATGCTCAAAGCACGGGTGAGGGTGGAGGTAAATTGTTCGCGCCGTCGACTCATGCCGTCTCGCCTCTATCACGGACCTCAGCGGCCCGAAATAATCTCCATCTGATGATCGTTGACGACCACGAACCGGTTCCGCCGAATCTCTTCGAGAATCCGATCAAGCACGCTCTGGGCGTGGGCGCCGGAAGTTGAAACCAGCGCGATGCCCAGTACCGCAACCTGATGCGCTTCCTGCCGATCGACCTCCGCCACCGCGACCTGGTGCTCGCGGTGAAGCCGATCTTTGAGACTGCTGACCACACGGCGTTTGTCCTTCAGACTCGTCGCGTCGCCGATCAGCAGCTCAATCTGAAGCACGCCGATGATCATGTTGACCCCGAACCGGCAACCTTAGAGCGTCGCCTTCTCTTCCCGGGTGACGTAGCACTCGAGAATATCGCCAGCTTGAATATCGTCGTAGCCTTGGATCTTCATGCCGCATTCCATGCCGCCACGAACCTCGCGGGCGTCGTCCTTGAAGCGTTTAAGCTGTTCAAGCGTCCGGTCATGTTCGATGACGATGTCGTTACGCGTCACACGGATCAGGGCGTTACGCCGCACGATGCCGTCGGTGACGTAGCAGCCTGCCACAGCACCAACCTTGGAGACGCGGAACACGTCGCGGACCTCGGCATGGCCGAGCACCTCTTCACGCTGCGTCGGATCAAGCATGCCTTCGAGGGCGGCGTTGACGTCGTCGGTGATGTCGTAGATCACGCGGTACAGGCGGACATCCACGCCCCGACGTTCCGCTGCCGAGCGGGCCGTGGGCGAAGCAATCACCTGGAAACCGATGATGACAGCGTCCGACGCTTCGGCCAGCAGCACGTCCGATTCGGTGATACCACCGACCGCCGCATGCAGCACCCGAACCTTCACGTCCTCGTTGCCCATCTCCTGAAGCGAACCACGCAGCACTTCGATCGTGCCCTGAACGTCCGCCTTCAGCACCACGCGAAGTTCTTTGACCTCGCTGGCCTTCATCTGCTCGAACACGTTCGCAAGCGTGATCTTGTTCTTGCTCGCCAGCTCGTGCTTGCGCTCATTGTCACGGCGGTATTCCGCGATCTCCTCAGCCTGTCGCAGACCGCTGGTGACGTAAAGCTTGTCGCCCGCGTCGGGCACCTGGTCCAGACCGCTGACCTCGACAGGCGTGGCCGGGCCCGCCTCTTCGATCAGCTTGCCCTTGTCATCCATCAGCGAGCGGACCTTGCCGAAGCCGCGACCGGCGACGACCGTATCGCCAACCCGCATGCGGCCTTCCTGCACCAGCACGCGAGCGATCGGCCCACGTCCCGGATCAAGCTGCGCCTCGACGACGAAGCCGTACGCTTCGCCGGCATAGTCCGCGGTGAGCTCCTGAAGCTCCGCCTGGTAGTCGAGAATCTCGACCAGTTCCTTCACGCCTTCGCCGGTTTCGGCGGAGACCTTGATCACTTCCGTCTGGCCGCCCCACTCGACAGGGCTCAGCTCACGCTCAGCAAGCTGACCGTAAATCTTCTGGATGTTCGAGTCGGTCGCTTCGGGCTTGTCGATCTTGTTCAGCGCCACCACGATCGCGACCCCAGCTGCCTTCGCATGGTCGATCGATTCGATCGTCTGAGGCATCACGCCGTCGTCCGCAGCGATGACCAGCACGACGATATCCGCCAGCGTGGCCCCGCGCGAACGCATGCTGGTGAACGCCTGGTGACCGGGCGTATCGAGGAAGACCACGCTCTTATCCGTGCCGTCGGAACCCTGAATGGTCGTCCGGAACGCACCGATGTTCTGTGTGATACCGCCTGCTTCGCCGGTCGCCACGTCCGCCACGCGGATGCGATCCAACAGCGACGTCTTGCCATGGTCAACGTGCCCCAGCACCGCCACCACCGGAGGCCTGCCGTGCACGTCCGTACGATCACGCGTCTCAAGCGACGCTTCGATCGATTCCTCAGCCGTCTGTGCCGCCTTCACCTCGAGTTCGATGTCGTACTCGAGGCAGATCTCCATCGCAGCTTCAGCATCGATGTGGTTGTTGATCGTCGCCATGACCCCCTTGTTGAAGAGGAATTTGACGATGTCGGTCGCCTTGATGCCCGTCGCGGCCGAGAGATCCTTGATCGTCATCGGCTCGGCGATCTGCACCTTGCCGCCGACGGTTGCGGGCGTCGCCGCCTGGCTTCCGCCCTCGGCTCGCTTCTTCATCTGCCGACGGCGCTGCTTCAGGAAGCCGACCGCGGTATTCAAACGCTCTTCACGCTCGATGAGGTCCTGCGCTCTGCGAGCGCCCTTGAACCACGCTGCCGCCTCACCACCGCGACCGCCCTTGCCTCTGCGCCGACGCGGCGAACGACTCGCTTCATCTTCCTTCGGGGCACCCTCAGCCGACTTCACACCACGACCACGCGCCGGCCCCTGGGACCGAAGCAGATCAGGCATGCCCGTCGGAGGCGGACCACCAGGTCCACCCGGACCACGGCCGCCGGGCCCGCCAGGACCACGACCACCCGGACCGCCAGGACCACCCGGACCGCCGGGCCCACGACGACGCGGCGCGGGAAGCACATCAGGCTCCTCAATGCGCACGACCTTGGGACCACGTAGCTTCGCCGCCGTTGGCTGCACACGCTGAGGCTTCGCCTTCGCCTGCGGAGCCGCTTCGGGCGCTTCTTCATCCTTAGCTGGTTCACCCGGACGGGGTGGCTCAACCGCTTCCGGCGCGGGCTCGCCCTTGCGAGCGACCGGCTCGGTCTCTTCCTCGGCCTCAGCCTCAGCGGGCGCCTCGGCGACCTCTTCGGTCGGCGCCTCGGCCACGACCTCAGCCTCGCCTGCCTCCTCCTCGGGGGCAGCCTCCGCTTCGGCGTGATCGGCCGCGGCGGCCTCGGCGTCATCCGCCTCATCCTGCGCCGCCTTCGTCGCAGCCGCGTCCGCTGCACCGGCGCTCTCGTCACCCTCTTCAGGGGCCGCGGCAGCAGCGGCAGCGCCGCCGGCCTCGGACTCCTCAGGCTCAAGCTCAGCCGTCGCCTGCGCGCGGCCGCCCTCTTCGCCCTCGTCCTCCTCGCCGATCTTCTTCCGTCGGCGGGCTTTCGCCTTCACCTTCGTCAGATCGACCTTCTCCGCAGTCTCGACAGCGGTACCCCCCGCCGCCTCGTCACCGAACCACTCGCGGATCGTGGCCTCGAGGCCCGCCGATACCGCAGCCATGTGGTTCTTCATCTCAAGACCTTCTGCTCGACACTTCTCGAGAATAGCCTTGGATTCCACCCCTAGCTCGCGGGCGATCTGGAATACGCGTCTGGCCTTAGCCAAAATGAAGCTCCTTGCGACATCCTAATAGTCGCTGCCTGTCGGGCGCCGCACCATTGCGACGCCTGCTTTTCAGTGGCGATCAGCCGGTCGAATCCGGCGTCTCACGACGCGAGGCTTCTTCATCCTCGCCCTCGCTTTCGCCAGCCGATTCCGACTCCTGACGCTGCGCCGCCAGCGCCTCGTCAGACGAACGCTCAGACTCCTCCTCGGAGCCGGGCGTCTGCTGCTGTTCGTTGGGTTCCGGTTCTTCCCCCGGATGACTCTCGGCGTTAACTTCCGCCTTATTTTCTACGTCCGCAGCCGGTGCCGGTTCGCTTGCCGGCTCGTCCGAAGGCGTTTCGTTGGGACGATTGAGCAGCATATCCATAATGTTGCCCGATTCTTTAGGCTGCTGCGGCTTGGCCGCAGCGCTGGCTGCGGGGCCGAGGTTGCCCAGGATCGCCGCCGCCTGCTGGTCTGCCGCGTCGCCGCCGCTGACCCCTTCTTCCGCACGCCGCTGCGCCGCTTCTTCACGCTCACGCTGCTGCTGCTCCGCGACGACCTTCGCCTTCTCCGAGCAGATTTCAACAATGCGCTCAGCAAGCTCGTGCGTCATCCCGAAGTCGCCAAGATGCTCCACGAGCACCTCGGGGCCGACCTCTTCGATGTCGAACACCGTGATGAACCCGAGCGCTGCCATGCGGTCGATGACGCCTTCGTTGATGCCTTCGATCGGCCCCAGCGTCTCATCAATAATGTCCAGACCCTTGGCGAACTCCTCAGGCGTCAGGATGTCAACATCCCAGCCTGTAAGCCTCGCCGCCAGCCTGACATTCTGCCCGCGCTTGCCGATGGCCAGCGAGAGCTGATCTTCGTTGACGACCACCGTCGCCCGGCCGAGCTCGAAGCAAAGCGAGATCTCCACGATCTCCGCCGGCCGCAGCGCGTTCGCGATCAGCACCTGCGACGACTCGTTCCAACGGACCACGTCGATCTTCTCGCCGCCGAGCTCGTCGACGATGTTCTTGATTCGGCTACCCCGCACACCCACGCAAGCGCCGACCGCGTCGACCTTTGAGTCGATCGAGCTGACCGCCACCTTCGTCCGGTGCCCCGGCTCACGCGCCAGCGCTTTGATTTCGATGATCCGCTCGGACACCTCGGGCACTTCCACCTCGAAGAGCCTGCGGATGAATTCCTGGTGCGCCCGCGTCATCACGATCTTGACCTGATTGCCTTCGTCGCGGACGTCGAGAATCAGACAGCGGATGCGTTCGCCCGGCGCATGTTGTTCGCCTGGGATCTGCTCGCTGCGGGGCATAAACCCTTCCGCGCGGCCGAGTGAGATCACCAGCGCCCCGCCTTCGTAGCGTTGGGCGGTGCCGGTGACCAGTTCGCCGACCCGGCCGACGAATTCGTCGTAGATGCTGGCGCGTTCGTCTTCCCGGAACTTCTGAATCATCACCTGCTTAGCGGTCTGAGCGGGGATACGGCCCAGAGACTCGAGCGGGATTTTTTCGCCGTGATGAAAAACGTTGATCTCGCCGGTCAGGCGGTCGACGTTGCAGTTAAATTCTTCAGGGTCTTCAGCATTAAAATGCTTGCGAGCGGCACTGATCATCGCCTGCTCAATATCGTAGAACAGCGTATCTTTATCGACGTTGCGATCACGCGCGATGGAATCGATGATACGAAGCATGTCCTGGTTCATGTCCGACGCTCTTTCTAATGGCGATGCCGGGTTCGTGCCGGTCGCCGGTCTCACACGCTGCACCTGAAAGCGCAACGTCCTAAAAAAACGGCAGGCCACGCAGTGCGATGAAACGCGGCGTGGCCCGGGCGGGACTGGCGCCGGCCCCGGCCGATCGCTAAGAATCGGCTGAACCGTTGCCTCACAGGTTGGAATGCCCTTCTCAGGTCATCCCAAACCTCCTGCCCGCGGATGCGGCGCTGCGCTGGGCCGTCGGCGCAACAACATGAAGCGGATTACGCTCCATGTCCCTCGCCCGTGCTCTGGCCCAAAGTTGTCTTGGTGAAAACGTCCATCACTGGCGCTTCTCCAGACGGCGTAAACGCACCTCGCTCTCAACGGCACGCACCATGCGTACCATCGGGCGGTCTCGTCAGTGTAGTCCCTCTAATAGCAGTGTCAAATCTCCCGAAGCCCACGGCGTCACGCCTTGAGGGCGAACGCATAGCGAGGCGCAAAAAAAACACCCATCACAAATCGCAACTCACCCATCACAAATTGACGCCCATCTGCTCTATAATGTCCGCATGCTTAATAAGACCCCCCTGACGTGCGGGCTCGCCGCGGTCGCGCTTTTCGCCGCTTCCGCCGCAGCCGAACCCATCACCAACCCCATTCCCGAGCCCATTCAGGACGCCGACATCCGCGTCGACCTCCAGCTCGTGGCCGACGGTCTGGTCTCCCCCGTCTGGGGCACCACCGCCGACGACGGCACCGGCCGCATGTTCGTCGTCGATCAGGTCGGAAAGGCCTGGGTCTTCCAGGACGGCCAGCTCAGCGAACAGCCCTACCTTGATGTCTCCGAGCACATGGTCGACCTCCAGCCCGGCTTCGATGAGCGCGGCTTCCTCGGCCTCGCCTTCCACCCCGACTTCGCCGACGAGCACGCCCAGGGCTACGGCCGCTTCTATACCTTCACCTCCGAACCGTTCGACGCCGACAACCGGGCCGATTTCACCATCGACATGCCCGAAGATCTCCCGGCGAACCACATCAGCGTCGTCAGCGAATGGCGCGTCGCCGACCACACGGCCGAATCCGCCCAGGATGCCGAGCGCCGCGTCGTCGTCTCATTCGACGAACCCCAGTTCAACCACAACGGCGGGGCTCTGCTCTTCGGCCCCGACAAGATGCTCTACATCAGCCTCGGCGACGGCGGGGCCGGCAACGACATCGGGCCCGGCCACACCCCCGAAACCGGCAACGGCCAGGATAGCACCAACCCCCTCGGCGCCATCCTCCGCATCAACCCCCTCGGCGATACCGGCCACGCCACCGAACGCGGCCAGTACACCATCCCCGAAGATAACCCCTTCCTCGATAACGACGACGTCCTCGACGTCATCTACGCCTACGGCCTCCGGAACGTCTTCCGCATGGCGTTCGACGGCGACGCCCTCGTCGCGGCCGACGTCGGCCAGGCGCACCTCGAAATCATCAACATCATCGAATCCGGCGGCAACTACGGCTGGAACCTCATGGAAGGATCCTTCTACTTCGATCCCACCGCAGGGCCCGACGAACAGCTCAGCCGTGAGCCCCTTCCCGATCGCCCCGCCCCCGACAATCTCCTCGGCCCCGTCGCCCAGTACGATCACGACGAAGGCACCTCCATCACCGGCGGGTTCGTCTACCGCGGCAAAGCCGTCCAAGCCCTCCAGGGCCTCTACGTCTTCGGCGACTGGCAACGCCAGAACATCCCCGGCCGCGACGACACCTCCGGCCGCCTGTTCGTCACCGACCTCGCCAACGGCGAAATCTTCGCACTCCCCGTCGGCGACGGCGACTCCCACATCGGCGACCTCATCACGGGCTTCGCTCAGGACCATGAAGGCGAACTCTACGTCCTCACCAACAACACCGCAGGCCCCCAGGGCGAAAACGGCCGCATCTGGAAAATCGTCCCGCACGAATAAGTGCGTGATGAGTGAGGTCTGATGTGTGATGGGCGATGTGGGGCACGCGGCCGGGACGCTGCGCGCCCACACATAGCCCCGGCCTTGCCCGGGGTCCCCGCCCCAAACCCCGGCCAAGACCGGGGCCTAGGTGAAAATAACGAATGGCGACTGCCTGATGCCTAATAACAAATGATCACCTACGCCGACATCCTCCGCGCCCAGAAGCGTATCGCGGACGCCGTCCAGCTGACGCCCTGCCCGCCCTCGCCGGCCCTCTCGGAACTCACCGGCTGCGACGTCTACTGCAAGCTGGACTACCTTCAGCGCACCGGCTCCTTCAAGGAACGCGGGGCCCGCAACGCGCTGATGCAACTGGACAAGGCCACCTGCCGAGGCGTCATCGCCGCTTCCGCAGGCAACCACGCCCTCGCCCTCGCCTACCACGGCAAGCTCCTCGGCATCCCCGTCACCGTGGTGATGCCGCGCTTCGCACCGATGATCAAGGTCACCACCTGCCGTCGCCTCGGCGCCAACGTCGTCCTCCATGGCGACGACTTCGCCACCGCCCGCGCCAAAGCCGACCAGATCATCGCCCACGAAAAACTCACCTACATCCACGGCTACGACGCCCCCGAAATCATTGCAGGCCAAGGCACCATCGGCCTGGAGATCATCGACCAGGTCCCCGATCTCGACGCGGTCATCATGCCCATCGGCGGGGGCGGGCTGATCGCCGGCGCTTCGCTTGCCATCAAAGCGCGTGCTCCGGATGTTCAGGTCATCGGCGTCGAATCCGATGCCGCCGCCGGCTACTCCGCCGCGCTCCAGCAAGGCAGCCCCGTCAACATCCAGACCCGCCCCACCCTTGCAGACGGCCTGGCCGTCGGCCGCGTCGGCGACAACGCGTTCGCCATCGCCAAGCCTTACATCGACCGTGTCGTCACCGTCAAAGAAGATCAGATCGCCCTGGCGATTCTGCACCTTCTGGAACAGGAAAAAAGCGTCGTTGAAGGTGCCGGTGCCGCCCCGCTCGCTGCCCTGCTCAGCGGTCAGCTCGCCGATCTCGCCGGCCGCCGGGTCGCGATCGTGCTCTGCGGCGGCAACATCGATCCCACCGTCCTCCGCCGCGTCATCGATCACGGCATGGTCACGCTCGGCCGCCTCTTCCGCTTCACCGCCGTCATCAGCGACCGCCCCGGCGGCCTCGAACGCCTCGCCCACGTCATCGCCTCATCCAACGCAAGCGTCCGCGACATCTCCCACGACCGCGCCTTCGCAGGCCCCGACGTCGCTACCGTCCGCGTCGACTGCACCGTCGAAACCACCGACGCCGACCACATCACCACCCTCAAAGCCGCCCTCCACGACGCCAACATCGCCACCCACACCCCCCATTAGCGGGCGATCGAAGATCGCCGTTTCCCCCATTAAGAAAATGTTCATCGCCGGTCTGTTTCGCGCTCGGGGACGACGATCTTCCGCCCCGTGATCATCACCGTTTCGCCAGTCCACCTGTCGTGCTTGTAGAGGTAGCCTTGCGGGCTCGGCCCCCTCAAGTCGTACCTGTCGAGCTCTTGAACGCTGTTTTTCAACCTTAAGTCCTGCTTCATCGCCTACGGCCCTTTCGCCAGCCGCAATGACAACCTCCCCATCCATAACGGGGACCGCCATACCAGCGATAACAGCAATGCCGACAGCGGGATAGCCGCAAGTTCGCCGATTTCAGCGGCAATCCATTCTGGCGTCCACGGCTGTTGCGCTCGATACCCGCGAGGGGCATTCTCGCGGACCGGCTCTGCGAACGCCGAATCAGCCCGATGGGTCGCGGGTGCATCTGAGCTATCAGGCTTTATTGCCACCATCACCCCAATTATCACGAGCGCCCACACGAACGTAGCGAGAAACGAAGGTCTCACCGCACAAATAATCAGCATCGGCACTGCAAAAAAACTCACCACCGGCACCGCCATCGCCATCGCCACGGCCAAATCGTCGTCGGACGCAACCTGCATCACGATGAAGATCGACGCCAGCAGAATCCCGACGAGAAGGAATGCCATCACAGCCCAACTGTGCTTGGCGGCCGGTTCGCTATCGCCTACCACCGCCTCCAGCGAGCCTGCCTTGTGGGCCAGACGCAGCATCCTCACCGCGCGGTCTCGAACAACTTCGGCATCACCATAGGCCGACTGCTCCGCCACGACTTCAGCGACCGTGGCGTCAAGATCGCGCACCGATAGCCTTGCCGGCGGGCCACCCGCCACCGCGACGATTCGCCGGGCCACATCCTCCGCCATGCGATTTATCGACCTATCGCCCATCGCTTACCCCTTTCGTGGAAACCCCCGCTTCTTCGGCCGTTCCTTCGCGGCGAGCCGCTCGGCTTGGGGCGGAAGCTGGTGGCGTTCGCCCTCTTCCGCCATCTGCTCAAGCAACATGCGCGCCAGGTCGCCATGGTGCTTTTCTTCTATCTGCCCGAGGACGATCGACTGCGGTATGTCGTCCAGCCGAAGGAACCAGCCGAGTATTCGCTCGACGGCCTCCTGCTGACTGATGCCCTTGCGGGCAAATACCGCATCAAGCTGAGACTTGAACGACCTGTCCAGCCTGATCCGTAAATTTTCTTTGCTTTGCTCGTCTGCCACAATCACAGATTAGCTCCAGTCTTACGGTTCACTCTGATTTCTGATTGCCACCCACCCCACCAAATAGCAAATAACCGATCACCAATAGCTATTAGCTATTTGTCATCCGCACCCCCCCGCTGCCCTTCACAATCTCGCCCAGCCGAAACACCGTCTCGCCCTTCTTCTCAAGCTGCTTCTGCACCGACTCCGCAAAGCTCGGCCGCACCACCATGCAGTAGCCGATCCCCTGATTGAAAACCTTGTCCATCTCCGCCTGATCGAACCCGCCATGCTTCTGCAGGAACTTAAAAAGCGGCGGAATCTCAAAGCTCTTCCGATTCACCTTCGCATCAAGATCGTCAGGCAGCACGCGGTCGAGGTTCCCCACGATCCCGCCGCCGGTGATGTGCGCCATCGCTGTCACCACCTGCTTCACCGAGTAACGCCTTAGCACGCTGAGCACTGACTTGGCATAGATCCGTGTCGGCTCCAGCAGCACCTCGCCGAGCGGCCGCTCCGAATCGACCTCCGCGTACGCTTTGTCCAGCTGCAGCTTCCGCTTGCTCACGATGTTCCGCACCAGCGAGTAGCCGTTGGAGTGGATGCCGCTCGAGGCCAGCCCCAGCACCACGTCGCCTTCCAGAACGCGCGACGCATTGATCACCCGTTTCAGTTCGCACACGCCCACCGCAAACCCTGCCATGTCGAACTCGCCGGTTGAGTAGACGTCAGGCATCTCCGCGGTCTCGCCGCCCAGCAGCGCCGCCCCCGCCTGTCGGCAACCCTCCGCCACGCCCTTGACCATGTCCGTCGCCTGCTCCGGCGACAGCTTGTGCACCGCCAGATAATCCAGGAAAAACAACGGCTCCGCCCCCGCCACGATCAGATCGTTCACGCTCATCGCGACGAGGTCGATGCCGACCGTGTCGTACCGGCCCATCTCCGCCGCCAGCTTCACCTTCGTGCCCACGCCGTCCGTGCAGGCCAGCAGCACCGGTTCACGGTAGTTGCGACGGAAGAGTTTTTCGTTGTAATCCAGCCGAAACAGCCCCGCGAACCCGCCATGCGAATCGATCACACGTGGCCCGTAGGTGCTTTTCATGTGCTGAGAAATCATGCCGACCATGCGGTCCCCAGCCGCGATGTCGACCCCGCTTTCAGCGTAAGTGATAGCCTTCGAAGATTTTTTCGCCATAGTCGCCGCAGTGTATCACCACGCTGAAAAAAATGCTGACCCCCCCACCTCTTCTGCCCCCGCCCCCGCAATAACCAATGCCCACTGCCTCATGCCTACTAACCAATGACGCCGCCCGTTAAACTGCCCGCATGCCCACCACGCGTCATTTCCTGAACTGGACTCGCCCTGCTCTCGCGGCCACGGTCGACCATCTGCTGCGTGATCTGCCGAGCGATGCCGACGAGGCCGATCTCTCCCGCCATCGCCTGGCGCTGCTCAGCGGCCGAGCGTCCCGTCGGCTGCTCGAACTGCTCGTCGCCACCTGCGAAGCCCGCAAGCTTCGCCTGATCCCACCGAAGCTGATGACGGTCAGCCACCTTGCGGAGCATCTGCACGCGCCGACTGCTGCGATCGCCACGCCGCTCGCCCGCCGTCTGCTGTTCGCCGATGCCGTCCGCAGCATCCCAACCGCCACGCTTCAGGCGATCGCCCCCACGCCCCCCGCCGAGCAGGATGCCGCGGGCTGGGCCGCGCTCGCCCAGATGGTCGAACGGCTGCACAACGAGCTCGCCGCCGCTCGCCTGCGCTTCGCCGACGTCCCGCCCCTTGCCGACGAAGCCCTGCCCGACTTCGCCGACCACGATCGCTTCACCGCCCTCGCTGCGATTCAAGATGCCTATTTTGAACAGCTCGATGCGCTGAATCTCGAAGACCCCCACCGCGCCCGCCTGCGTGCCCTCGATGCCGGCACCTGCAGCTGCGATGATCCCATCACGCTCGTCGCCGTGAACTATTTGCCGCCCGTCGTGCGTGCCATGCTTGAGCAGTCCGGTGCCGACGTAACCGCCCTCGTCCACGCCCCCGCCGAGCGCGCCGATGCGTTTGATGCGTTTGGTTGCCTTGATGCCGCCGCCTGGGCCGACGCGCCGATCCCGCTGCGTGACGATCAGATCGAGGTCGTGCAACGGCCCGCCGACCAGGCTGCCGCCGTGCTGCGTGGGTTGCAATCGCTCAACGGCAAGTATCCCGCGGACCACATCACGGTGGGGCTATGCGATGAGTCGATCACGCCCGCCCTCCAGCAGCACCTGCCCGCTTACGACGTTCCCGTCCGCGACGCAGCCGGCACCCCCCTCAGCCGCACCGCGGAGTCGGTGGGAATCTCGACCAGTTCGACGCCGCCGGCGCCCCAGTCACCGTC
>JBBDRF010000002.1:0-7641 GCA_040905565.1 Phycisphaeraceae bacterium
TTGGCGGTGCGATTGGCGGTGCGTCCGTTGAGGCTGACCATGATAACGGCTCCGGCGGCGGTGTCGATGTTCGGTGTCTGATCGGAACTATAGCATAACGCCCGTTCGGGTTCTGTCAAGGTGGTGTTTTCGACGTTTTCACCCTCTGTACCGCCCGCCTTCTGCACGGCACCTCTGCCGAGACGAGGGCGTTTCAGGTGTGTCCGCTAAAGACAGCGCCTATGATCGCCGGGTGCTTCCTCAGGCGTTTCGTCTGCTGTGACCACCCCGGGGGCAACTGAGTTGGCGCGCGTATTTCACCGTTGGCGAACCATCATTCCGCAGGCCTATGAGCCAGAACTCCGCCCCCACGAATCTGGAACGGCTGCTCGACCGCATCGACGAGGTCTCGCAGGAAGGTGATCGGGTTTCATTGGATTCGATCCTGCAGACAGTGGGGTCTCGATCCTTCGGGCCGTTGCTGCTGATGGCGGGTCTGATCACGTTTGCCCCGATTGTGGGTGACATTCCAGGCGTGCCAACGATGATGGGGCTGTTCGTGTTTCTGATCGCGGTGCAGTTGCTGTTCCACCGGAAGCACTTCTGGCTGCCGGGATGGCTGCTCAGGCGATCGGTAGCGCGCGACAAGCTGTGCAAGGCGCTGAGTTGGAGTCGACCGGCAGCCCGATTTATCGATCGGTTGCTCCGACCGCGACTCAAGATGTTGATCAATGGTGGCGCGACCCATGTCATTGCGATTGTCAGCCTTGTCATTGCGGCGGCGATGCCGATGATGGAGATCGTGCCGTTCAGCGCCAACCTGGCTGGCGCTGCTCTGACGGCGTTCGGACTGGCATTGATCGCACGGGACGGGTTGCTGGCGATGTTCGCCTTCGTCTTCACCGCAGCGACGGTTGCCCTGATGGTGTACTACCTGCTTTAGCCGGCGATCAAAAGCGGTTGTTGCCCGATTGTTCCAGCATCCGGGGGCAGGGGGCGCGGACGCTTGGCATGAGGGGCACGGTATGTGGATCGCAATCATTATCGTTTCCACTGTGCTCGCCACCGTCGTGGTCGTGCTCGTGGTGTTGAATCTTACGACGGAAGAAAAAAAGCTGGTCGACCCGCTCCGTCCCGACTACCAGGTCGGCGAAGCGCAGTTCGACCGCTCGATGGGAAGCCTGCTTGAACCGCCGTTGATTGAAGGCAACCATGTGCAGCCTTTGATTAATGGTGATGAAATTTTCCCTGCGATGCTTGATGCGATCCGGCAGGCCCGCCGCACGATCACCATGGAGACCTATGTTTACTGGGCGGGGGACATCGGGAAGTGTTTTGCCGACGGGCTTTCCGAACGGGCAAGGGCGGGCGTGGATGTCCATGTCCTGCTGGATTGGGCCGGCTCGATGAAAATGGATCACGATTTTCTCAAGCAGATGCGCGCTGCCGGGGTGGAGGTCGAAAAATATCACCCGCCGCGCTGGTACAACCTCGACCGCATCAACAATCGCACGCACCGCAAGTTGCTCATTGTGGACGGAAGGGTGGGCTTTACCGGCGGGGTCGGCATTGCGGACGCGTGGGCAGGCAATGCTGATTCACCGAACAACTGGCGCGACACGCACTTCCAGGTGCAAGGACCGGTGGTTGCGCAGATGCAGGCGGCGTTCATCGACAACTGGCTGCAAACACATGCCATGGTGCTGCACGGGGAGGGCTACTTTCCGCGACTGGAACTCATTGGCAGTCAGCGGGCACAGATGTTTAAAAGCTCCGCGCGGTCCGGCAGCGGCAACACGCGGCTGATGTACTTACTCTCCATCGCCGCGGCAACCAGCAGCATCAGGATCGGCAACGCCTATTTCGTGCCCGACGATCTGTCCGTGCAGACGTTTGTCGAAGCGTGTCATCGAGGCGTGGACATCGAGATCATCGTGCCCGGCCCGCTGATCGACAAGAGCATCGTCCGTCGTGCATCGCGAGCCCGCTGGGGCAAGCTGCTCGAAGCCGGCGTGCGCATCTACGAGTACCAGCCCACAATGTACCATTGCAAAATCATGGTGGTCGATGAGCAGTGGACCTCCGTCGGCTCCACCAACTTTGATAACCGTTCATTCCGTCTCAATGACGAGGCCAATCTGAATGTGATGGATCGGGCGCTGGCGAGGGATCAGCTGCGTTGTTTCGAACACGACAAGCAACGCTCGACTCAGCTGACGCTGGAAGGCTGGCGCAATCGTCCTGTTCACGAAAAGGTGATTGAGCACATGGCCGCGCTGCTCCGCGCTCAGGTCTAGCGCCCCGCTACACAGAGCATTCATTGCGGTGGCATCAACCGGCTGTGGGTTGCGCACGGGGCGCGGCGCTTCATCTGTCAGTTCAACGCAGGGCGAGCTGCGGCAAGACCGCTGAAGTATGTCATCCCAAGCCGCTGCGCCGGGATTGCTGTCATGGCTTGGGTTATGGCCTATAATGTCAAACGGCACCTGCACCGGAGCAGGTCCCATTGACGCCTACCTCGCAAGAAGAGGGATCGTATCTTGCCTTCTGTAGCCGTTGCGAATCGAGACCTGAAGCACCTGATCGAACGGGCGGAGTCGATCAGCGCGGAAGTGATTGACGCGGAAGCGACGGCCGTGGACCGTGAAGGTCGCTGGCCCGAGCGCGGCCTGCGGGCGCTTCAAGAAGCGAGGCTGGGCGGGCTGGTCGTGCCGGAGTCGGCAGGCGGGTTGGGGCATGGCCTGTTCGCGGTGGCCCGGATCTGTGAGACATTGGGACGCTATTGCGCGTCGACCGGCTTGTGCTTTGGCATGCACTGCGTGGGCACGGCAGTCATTGCCGCGAAAGTCACAGCGGACCAACAGGACCGGTATCTGGAGCCGATCGTGCGCGGCGAGCACCTGACGACGCTGGCATTGAGCGAACCGGGGACGGGGTCGCATTTTTACATGCCTGAGGCTGCGTTGACGCGGTTGGACGATCACAGCTACCGCCTGACGGGCGTCAAGTCGTTTGTCACCAACGGCGGGCACGCCGATTCGTACGTCGTCTCCGCAACAGGGGGGGAGACGGATGCGCCTGCGGGGCACTTCTCCTGCGTTGTCGTGCCTGCCTCAAGCGAGGGGTTAAAGTGGGGCAGCTCGTGGGACGGCCTGGGCATGCGGGGCAACTCGTCGCGCACGATGGAGATGGACGCGGTGCGCGTCCCGCAGGAGAACCTGCTCGGACGTGAGGGCGACCAGACGTGGTATGTCTTTCAAGTTGTGGCGCCTTACTTTCTGGTCGCCATGGCTGGCACGTATCTTGGTGTGGCCGAGGCTGCGTTTGACGAGGCGAAAGCGCATATTCAACGTCGGCAGCATACCCACACCGGCCGGGCGCTGGCCCAGCAGCCGATCGTGCAACAACGCTTAGGCGCGATGTGGGCCCAACTCGAGCGGACGCGCCAACTGATCTACCACGCCGCTCGCGAGGGGGATGCGGGGGGGGCGAACGCGCTTCTGGCGCTGCTCTCGGCCAAGGCCGAGGTCGCGGATTGTGTGGTCGGCGTGGTGAATGAGGCCATGAATCTGTGTGGCGGGTCCGCTTACCGAAGCGGCGCACGTCTGGAGCGGTGTCTCCGTGACGGGCGGGCGGCGGACGTGATGGCGCCCACGACCGACATCCTTCGGCTATGGACCGGACGAGCCTTGCTCGAACAGCCGCTGCTGGGCGACTGATGCCAGCGTTAGGGGGGCGTTGAGCATTCCAGCGGGGCGTGTGGACGTTTAATGAGCCGCGTGAGTCCGTAACTCCCCACGCAACATGAACACGTTACTTTCTTTCGCATTAGACCCGGCCTACGCGTCAGCACTGGAAGGCCGGGTTGCGCTCGAAAGTCGGCAGCTGATCCAATCCGCTACCCCTGATCAGGTGGTGGCACGGCTGAGTGCGGAGCCGTCACAGGTCGATGTTCTGGTCATCGGAGCGCAAGCGGAGGAACCGGTCCGCCTGACGCAGCGCGTGCACGCGATCGCGCACGACCTGCCGGTGGTCATTCTCGGTTCGGCGGACCAATGTCAGCAGATACGCCAGGCCATGCTCTTTGCCCCCCTGGTGGGCAATGACATCAGTTATGCGTCCACCTCACCCGCTGAAGCAAGCGCCACCATTCTTGCCGTCGCGGATCGCGCTCGTCGACGGCAGATCGCGGGGCAGACGCTTGAGGCGATGAACCGGTCGCTGGCTCAGGAGGAGGCGCCCGCACCACGCATCAATGAATATCTGGGACAACTCCTTGATCATGCGCCCATCGGCGTCATCACGCTGGATGTCGAATCCACCATCCGCGGGTGGAACCATCATGCCCGGGAAATCTTCGGGCATTCGGAACGCGCCATGCTCGGCAAGCCGTTGTGGTGTCTCTTTGATTCGCCTGAGGCAGAACGGCTTCGGCAGCGCGTGGCTGACGTGCTTAAAACTTCAGAACAGATGGCCGCCATCGTGTTTCGCCGGTCGTTGTCGAGCGACCAGTTTCAGTACCTGGAGATTTCGGCGGTTTCCCTGCAGATGAACGCCGACCGCGCGGGGGCGATGGTGTTGGTTCAGGACGTGACCGCGCGGGAGGGCGCGCACCAGGCACGGGATAAGGCGGAGGCGTCGCTTCGCCAGCAACGTCGCTGGTTCGAGGCGACCCTGCTGAGCATCGGTGACGCAGTCATCGCGACCGACGCTCAAGGCAGGATCACGCTGATGAACGGCGTTGCCGAGCAGTTGACCGGCTGGCCGCTGCAAGACGCCCGCGGCCGGGACAGCAAGGAAGTGTTCCACATCGTGAATCAATCGAGCCGCAAAGTCGTTGACAGCCCGGTGACGCGCGTGCTGCGGGAAGGGACGATCGTCGGGTTGGCCAACCACACCCTGCTCATTGCCCGCGACGGCACGGAACGGCCGATCGACGACAGTGGCGCCCCGATTCGCGATGGCGATGGACAACTTGTGGGCGTGGTGCTGGTTTTCCGCGACATCACTGAACGATATCAGGCAGAGCAGGCCTTAAAGGACCTGAACAACTCACTTGAGGCGCGGGTGGCCGAACGCACGGCAGTTGCTGAACATCGCATGGTTCAACTGCGAACGCTCGCGGCCGATCTCACGCAGGCCGAGCAGCGTGAACGGCGTCGGCTGTCGCAGGTGCTGCATGATCATCTCCAGCAGATGCTCGTTGCCGCTAAACTCCAGATCGCCACGCTCTACGAGCATGTCGTCAATGATGCCGCCCATCAGGCAGTGACGCGGGCGGAGGACCTGTTGGCGCAGTCGATCGACACATCTCGATCTTTAACTGTTGAATTGAGTCCGCCGATCCTCTACGACGGCGGCCTGGTGGCGGGGCTGCACTGGCTCTCTCGCTGGATGGGTGACAAGCACCACCTCTCGTTAGAGGTGGATGCGGACGCCCCGGCGGAGCCGGCCGCCGAAGATCTGCGGGTGCTGCTGTTCCAGATCGCCCGGGAATTGCTGTTCAACGTGGTCAAACATGCGGAGGTGGAGCAGGCGGCGCTCTCCCTTCGACGAAGAAAAGATCAGGCAATCGAACTGTGTGTGAGCGATGCCGGTCAAGGTTTTGATCTAGCGAGTGATGCTGGCAGTGCTGGCAGCCAGCTCAGTGGATTTGGGCTTTTCAGCATCCGCGAGCGATTGGAACTGATCGGCAGCAGCATTACTGTGCAGACAGCCCCTGGAGAGGGGACCCGCGTGACGGTCATCGTTCCCCATCAGAGCGAGGCGTTCGAGCGGGAAACGGAAAAGACGTTCGAGGCCAGAGCGGGAAACGCTTCGCAGAGTCCGCATGCGGCTGATCGGCAAAAGCGATAATCAATCGGCGGAGGCCCGCCAGGGCGTGGGCTTGGCCACCGCCCGTCCGCGTGTCGTTCGATGGCATCATGACGCGGCGGGAGAGGGCTTGAGCGGTGTCGGTGGCAAAAGAGGTCGGTTCCACATCCGCCGTCCGGCTTACCGCCCGCGCCGGATCGCGACCTTGTTGTTGGCTTCGTCGAACACGAGCGTACAGGGGCCGGGCGTGTCGTCGGCGGTCAGGTCGCCGCTGCCGATGGTGACGTGGACATTGGACATCACGTTCGTGAGCACTTCGATGCGGCCGTGGCTGTTCCGTGCAGCCTCGGCGAGCAGGCTCTTGCGTCGTTCGTTGAGCTTGCGGATCTGCACGTCACAGATCAACTGAAGCTGTTCGAGCTTGGTGTAGACGCCCAGTTCTTTCGGCTGGAGCTTGGCCGGGTCGCCGACCGCCCGTCGGATCTGGTCCGACAGTTCGGCGGCGGCGTTGCGTCGCTGGGTGGCGCGGGCGGTGAGCTGGTCGAGGTGGGCGAGGCCTTCGAGCATTTCCCGGCCGAGGCCGACGGTCACGTCGGTTCGTACCCCGCCGCGGGAGCCGAGCTGCTTGACGGCGATTTTTTCGCCCGCCATCATCGCGCCGCCGGCGAGGTGCCCCTTGCCCTGCGTGGCGTTGATCTCGGCAAAGGCGAGCAGCCGGCTGTGCAGCGAGCCGACCTGAAGGTTGATGTTCTGCCCGGCGAAGAGGCTTGCGGACTCGGCAAAGCGTGCGTCGATGTCGCGTGCCGCACGGATGACGGCGGCGCGTTGGCCCGCCACGCCGGAGCGGAGAATGACATCGCCCGCGGTGCTTTCGATCTCGGCGGCTTCGACAGGACCTTCCACCAGCACATTGCCGGTGGCTTTGATGCGTGCGCCGGAGCGGACAGCGGCGCGGACCTGCACGTCGCCGTCGAAGTCGATCGGGTCGCTCTGGCGGGTGACGTCCTGAGTGAGGATCAGGGCCTTGCGTGCTTCGACGCGGTCTTTTTCAAAAAGGACGACGCCCGCGACTTCAGTGATGAACTCGTCGCCTTCGACGCGGATATGTCGGTCGGCGACGGGTTCGAGCGTTTGCGGCAAAGGGGGGGCGATTTCTTCGCCAAGTGCGTTATAACCCGCCACGCCGGCGGCTGCGGGGAAGTGGCGCATGACCACGTCACCCGGCCGGCACATCCAGATGTCGCCGCTTTCCAGTTGCAAATGCGTGAGCCGGTCGAGTGGCCCCTCGGCCGTGCGTCGGCCGTAGCGCTCCAGTCTGGCATCCCGGCCGGGCTGGGGCGGCCGGCCGCGGACGATCACGACGTCCCGCCCGTCATCGCCGCGGTTGGCCTGCTCGATGGTCCGACGGATGGTTTTCAGGTCGACGCCGGTGGTGATGTTGCGCTGCTTCAGCCATTGCAGCACTTCGTCGACGGTGACCGGTGCTCCGCCCGCCACAGGGGGCTGAATGGTGAGCATGAGGAACATCTTGTCCGAAGAGGGCTGAAGATCGAACGAACCGGGCAGGGACAGTCGGCGTTCATTGCCGGTTCCGCCGCCGGCGCTGGCCATCAGCCGGGCGATCTGTTCGAGCTGCTTACGCTCGGAATCGGCCAGTTCCTCGGTGTGTTCGAGAATTTCGTCCAGGACCGGCTCAAGCTGGTCCTGTTTGATGGCGGTATTAAATAGATCTTCCGCGCGGTCCACGAGTTGCCGCGTGATCTTTCCGGAAAATTCGGACGGCGTGCTGCTGGGTTTGGTGCGCGGGCTCATAGAATGCCGACTCCTTGGACGGACCCCCCGACCTGA
>JBBDRF010000002.1:7741-13498 GCA_040905565.1 Phycisphaeraceae bacterium
CCGACCTGATCGTTACAGGCGTCGAACGGCGGATCACATATCGCGTTCGTTACCTGAATGGTCTATCGGTCGTGCTGCCGCCCGAAATGACTCCATGCCACTAGGTGATTTCCTTTAGGACGACCGCAGGGGCCAGCGGCAAAGCCGCTCGGGGGCGGATTTGCTTGTGGCTCGATCACGGGCACGGTGGGGTTTTACGGCTGGGTCGTGCCGGGGCCGTAGGCTTCCTGGTGCCGTCGGCGGATGTCTTCAATGATGGGTGGGAAGTGCTTTTCGGGGTTGATAAGGTTCCCCTCGGCTCCGGCGGCAGCCCGAATGGTGTTGGCTTCGAGGATGCGGGGCTGGATTTGGATGGTGACGAAGTTGCGGTAGGCGGGGTCGGCAAGGTCGTGCATCCCAGGCACGTCCGATGCCTCGCCGTAGCGGCCGGGTTCGCCGTGGTTGTTGGGGATCAGCCACGGGCGAATGGGCTCGCCTTCCAGGCCGAGCGCGAGTTGACGGCGCAGCATGCGGCGGTCGATCCACCATCGCCCCTCGACCGCGTCGATGGCGGCATAAGTCTGAGCGACCGAGAACGGGTTAAGCCGGTAGAGGTGGTCGAAGAAGGCGGCAGTGACGGCGTCATCGTAATCGCGATCGTAATCTTCGCGCTGATACGCCAGCGCATCTTCGAGGATCCGCAGGCCCAGCAGGTGTGAGAAGGTGTCGCAATAGGCGAAGGCTGATTCATATTCGGAGACGACGACGAGGGTCGCATAGCCGTAGAAGGTGGCGATTTCGTGCCAGTGACCCAGCGTCCAGGCCAGTTCCTGGCCAAGCCGGAGGGCGATCTCGTCCACGCGCTGCGCCCGCTCGCCCTGAGAGAGGGTGTGCCAGTCCTCGGGATAGTCGAACGTGAGGGCGAATCGGCTGAATTTATCCGTTGGCAGGGTGAGGCTTGTTTCGCTTTGCGACAGGGCGCGGTGGACGCGCGCGTGGTAGTACCCTCCCCAGTCGACCGTCCACCGCACGTGGGCGATATCGATGAACCCGCCATGCTCGGTGTAAACGATGCCCTTGCTGCCCTTTTTGAACACCGGCGGGACGCTGTAGCTGTGACCGTCGACGTCCTCAGCGTTGAATGGCTCATAAAGCGTGAAAAGGCCCGGGAAAGGCAGACTGCCCGAGCGCAACTGCGGCTGAGGCGGGACCGTGCAGCCGGCGAACCCGCCCAGCAGCATCAGCATGAGCAGAGCGATGGGTGTGCGAATAGCAAGATTCATGAGTCGCGTTTCTCCCTGCCTGTCGAACGCCACCGTCTGAAGTATGGTAGGCAGCTGGTTTTGGCCGCTCGTTTTACGGACTGCATGCGTAGCCAGTTTCACCAGCCTTGCTGTCAGACTTGACGACCCCGGGGGCCGGAACGCTCGTACACAGTAGAAGCCGGTGAGTTGGCGGGCTCCGGCGGACGGGGGCAGCCTTGACCGAAGCTGCGAGAACGGCTTTAATGCAGCTAGATCTTGAACGGGCCCGCCGATGAAGGGGGTCAGGTTGCAACGCGAAACGCTGGAAATATTTATCCTGATTCATTCTTCCAGTGTGCCCGCCTTTGCGACTGCGACACCGCCTGTTGCCGTGGTGATCGCTCGCCAATCAGCGCGTTTGACTTATTGATGGATCCGGGCGAATGTCGGGTGAGTTAACCGACAGGTTGCCCGAAGCGGTCTGTCGCCCTTAGCAGGAGATTCGCATGTCGCGCAGAAACGACGCGTGGGGCATCGAGGTGGGCGCTAACGCCATCAAGGCGGTTCGGCTCGGCCGATCCGGCTCGGACGTGGTGCTCAAGGACTTTGAGATCCTGCCGTTCAAGCAGATTCTCACCACCCCCGACCTGAACGTGGATGAAATGATTCAGGTGGGGCTGGACACACTGCTGTCCAAGCACGACGTGGCCCACTCCACGGTGGTGGTTTCCGTGCCGGGGCATATGGGCTTCGCCCGATTTGCCAAACTGCCGCCGGTTGAGCCGAAGAAGATTCCCGACATCGTCCGCTTCGAGGCGGTGCAGCAGATTCCCTTCCCGATCGAGCAGGTGGAGTGGGACTATCAGGTCTTCCAGCAGACCGACTCGCCGGACGTGGAGGTCGGCATCTTCGCGATCACCAAGGAGCGGGTGCTCAACTACCTGGCGAACTTCCGGCAGGTGAACATGCGCGTCGACGCGCTGACCCAGTCGCCGCTGGCGATGTACAACGCCTTCGGCTACGACCGGGCGGAACTGGATGACGACGGCGTCATCTATATGGACATCGGTACACGCAGCACCGACGTGGTCATCGCCGAGCAGGGGCAGATTCTTCCGCGTACCTTGCCGATCGGCGGCAACCACTTCACCGAAGCGCTGGTCAAGGCGTTCAAGCTCAGCTTCCCCAAGGCGGAGAAGCTCAAGCGCGAGGCCGGCACGAGCAAGTACGCCCGGCAGATTTTCCAAGCCATGCGACCCGTCTTCGCGGACCTGGTGCAGGAGCTTCAGCGCTCGCTGGGCTACTACCAGAGCATCAACCGCGACGCGAACCTGACCAAGCTGGTGGGCGTGGGCTCGACCTTCCGCCTGCCGGGCTTGCAGAAGTTCCTCAAACAGCAGTTGCAGATTGAAGTGATTCGGCCCGACGGCTACGAGCGCATCACTGCCGAGGGCAAGCGCGAGGCCGAGTTCACCGATCACGCGATCAACCTGGCCACCGCCTACGGACTGGCCGTTCAGGGCTTGGGGTTGGAAACCGTTTCGGCCAACCTGCTGCCGCGCAACATCCTGACGCAGCGCATGTGGCGGGCCAAGCAGCCGTGGTTCGCCGCCGCGGCCGCGTGCCTGGCCGTCGCCGCGGGCGCGATGGTGACCAATCATTACACCACGCAGCAGGCCTATCAGAGCGAGCACGCGCAGAGTGCCGGCCAGATCACCCCGATCCTCAACCAGGCCCAGCAGAATCAAAGCGAATGGACCCGCGTCGACAGCGGTGCCGACCCGCGCGACCAGATTGAAAATCTTCGCCAGTTGCTGGACTATCGCGACGTCTGGCCGAAGCTGCTGGACGATCTCAGCCAGGCAGCGAACGCGGTGAATCCCACCGACGCCGATGTTTCCGCCGACTATGCCCAGATGAGCGAAGTGCCGCGTGAGCAGCGTCGTCGTGTGTTCATCGACTCGGTCGAGGCGAAATATGTCGTCGGTGAGGATGAAGGCGCCACCAGTTCGTCGGCCAGGGGCGGCGGATCGCGCGGCTTGCGCGGCGGCGGCATGGACTCGATGATGTATCGTGACGAGATGATGGGCTACGACCCGACCAGTTCCAGTCCCCTCGCCAGCGAGGGCGCGATGAGCGCCGGCAGTGTGGGCGACTACTTCAACGAGGGGCAGCGCCCGCCGCGGTTCGTCATCACCCTTCGCGGGACGACGCCGCATCGGGATGGGGCGGCGTTCATCAGCAATTACTTTCTGCGTTGGCTTCAGCAAAACGCGGAGCGAAACGATCGGCCGTACCGCATTGTCGTGAAGATGGGCGAAGCGATCCGCTCAATGGAGCAGATCACCCAAGCCGACCTTGAAACAGGCAACCGCAGCCGGACCCAGAGCCGGGTTCAGAGTCGGACACCGAGCCGGGCTCCGAGCCGGGCTCAGATGCAGAATCGGGGTCTGCCCATGGGGGCGGAGCTGGATGAGTGGGGAGAGATGGATTCGCGTATGCCCGTGCGTCGTTCCCGTGGCCGTGGGTCGAGCATGCTGGAGAGCACGTTGCCCGAGCGCCCCGTGGCAGCCGGCGGGCAGGCGGGCGACTGGCAGTTCGAGCTGCAATGGGAAGTGGAATTGCGTTCGCCGTCCGAAGCCCGTGTCGATCAATCGGACGAAGGCGATCAATCGGACGATGCGGAGACGGAAGAGGGCCAGACGCCGGAGACGGATGACACTGACGAGCCGCGTCAGCAGGCACAGCAGGCCAGCCCGGCCGCGACTTCGGAAGAAGATGTCCCAGGGGATGAACGAGCCGTCCGCGGCGAGGAGGCCCAGTCGTGAAGAATCTACTCGAATGGTTGAAGTCCAACCCGTTGACGATGGTCGCTATTGTGGTGGCCTTGATTTCACTCGGGGTCATCGGATGGATTGCCGGCCAGGGCCGATCGTTCCGCAACGAAGTGCAGACGCGCGTTGAATCGCAAAGCCGCGACATTCAACGCCACATCCGCACCACCGTGCAGATCCCGCCCGAACGGCCAGACGATGAGTCGGAACAGGTCACGGGCGTGACCATCACCGAAGGGGCCATCCGTCAGCTCGAACGGCTCTACGGCCGCATCAATGAGGAATACCGCGAGGTCTTCGAGGCTGCGGTTCAATTCAACCAGGCCAACCACGACCGACTCGTCCCGGCACTGTTTACCGATGAGACCGGCCCGAACGTGCCTTACGAGGCGCGAAGCGCCTATCGCCGTGCGTTCGAGCGCATGATGAACGAGCCCTCGGGCGACGACGGCGAGCCGCGCCTTAACGCGGGCATGCCGCCAAGCCTGGACCAGATTCAGCGTTACCTCGAACAGGTGGAAGAGCAGATTCGCACGACTTATCGTCCCCCCGGCTCGCGCGATGCGGAACTGTCGGATCGTGAACTGGAGGAGTTGCAGCAGGAGGTGCGCCAGACGCACCTGGACCTGTTGCGCGAGCGAGCGGAGCAGATCAACATTTATGCGGTGACGACTCTTAACGATGAGGCGTTCCCGTTCCACGTGGGCGAATGGAGCCGGGCCAGTGATCGGCCGGAACCGGCGCAGCTCTGGGAAGGCCAACTCGGGCTGTGGATTCAGCAGGATATCGCCCGTGCGATTGCGATGGCCAATGGCGTAGACGACCCGAATGCCAGCGTGCTCGACGCGCCGGTGAAGCGGTTGCTGCAGGTGGAAGTGATCCCCGGCTACGTCGGCCTGCACACGCTTGGCGGCGTCACCGAGGGCAACAGCAATAACAGCGCCAGTCAGGGGCCCGACGGGGCTTACGCGATTCCCGCCGTCCCGCCCAGCGCCAGCGGGGGCGCGCTGCCAGTCAACTTCAACGTCGGCCCGACCGGGCGGATCTCCAACGACATGTACGATGTCCGCCACGTTCGGTTGGTGGTGATCGTGGATGACCTGCAGCTGCCGACGTTTTTCAATGCCCTGGGCGAGGTGAACTTCATGACCGTGTTGAATTGCACCCTCCGTGAGGTGGATGAGTACGAATCGCTTCACGAAGGCTATGTGTACGGCACGGGCAATGCGGTCGAAGCGGAAATGATCATCGAAACGATCTGGCTCCGTGAGTGGACCGAGAGCATGATGCCCGAGCGCGTTAAGGAATACCTCGGACTCATTGAAGTCGAGGCCGAGGATCTGGACCAGCAGAACGACTTCTGGTGAGTGGTGCGAGACCTTCGGCATGCTCGCCGTGAGGGAACGTCGCCAAGCTGTGGACGCGTGTTGCGCCTGAGATTGTTCGTTACTTGAAAAGCAGGCCGAGAGAATCGGTCGCAAACGTGAGAGTGGGCCATGAAAACCAAAGACGCTGGTTTCGTCCAGAAGCACCTTGAGAAAGTCGTGCTGGCGGCAGGGGTTTTGTTCCTGCTGGTCATCGCGGCCTACGTCTTCATCGGCAATCCCTATGCCGTGGAGGTCAACGGCCAGCGCGTCGCGCCCCGTGAGGCAGAGTCGCGCGTCCGCACCTTGGCCAGCAATCTTGAGCAGCGGTTGCGC
>JBBDRF010000003.1:0-42091 GCA_040905565.1 Phycisphaeraceae bacterium
GCCATCAACCAACCGACTCTCACAACGGCTGGCACATAGTTTTCAGGCAGGCCACCCGCTCCAGATCGGCGGGATGCTGCATGTTCTCGATGTTCGGCGGCGGCATCGGATGGCCGAGCGGCTCGGGTGTCTCGGGCAGGAAGCTCGCACCTTCAAGGTAAAGCTCATGCACGACAAAAAACGGATAACCGTTGTAGACAATGGGGCGGCCTCGCGCTTCGAACAGCGACCCGGGCAACAACGGCACCTGCTGCGCTCGGAAATGATGCGGCGACCCGAGTTCCAGCAAAATCAGCCGATCGTCAGGCGTCACGGCCCGTGCCACGAGATGGGCGCGGTTGTCCATGATCACCGTTTCAATACTGAGAATCTGCCCGCCAGCGATCACCATTCCAGATTGCCCCGGCTGCTGCTGATGCCGATCACGCAGCCGATCCTGAAACTCGGTGAGCGGATCCGGGCGGGCGTGTAGGTCCTGCATCTCGTTCTGGAACTGCTGCTGCTGCGAAGGCCGAAGCATCTGCTGCTGCATCTGGTTTTGCCACTGCTGCTGCGATTGCGCGAAGCCAACGGCGGGCATGGCGTTCACGGCGATCGCGACGAGGAGCAGCGCTTTAATCGTCAGCCGGCTCATCATGAATCCTTTCGCGACATGGTTGGCGCTCATGCAGCGAAGGGGGTGCCGGGTTGGGGCGATGGTGATGGGGGACCGGCCGGTCGTAGACCGGCGGTTATTGCGGCGTGAGGGGTGGTGGGAAGGGTGAGGACCTAGCTTTGGGTGGCGGTGCGGAGGGTGTCGCAGAGGGAGGCGAAAACGGCGTCGGCCTCGCCTCGCGCGTCAATCAGCAGATGGTGGTCAGGGTCGGCTTTGGCCTGGTCGAGATACCCCTGTCGAACGCGGCGGTGGTAGGCTGAGCCCTTCTGCTCCATGCGGTCCAGCAGGGGGGCGAGGCGGTGGGCAGCGGTCGCTTCATCGACATCAAAGATCACCACGAAATCCGGTCGGCTCTTGCCGATCGCCACGTCCGCCACCTGTTGGATATGGGCCGGATCAAGCCCGCCGGCCGTCCCCTGGTAGGCGAGCGTGGAAGAGATGAACCGGTCAGCGAGGACGAGCTGCCCAGCTTCGAGCGCGGGGCGGATGCGCTCAGCGACAAGCTGAGCCCTGCTGGCCATGTACAGCAGCATCTCGCAGCGGAGGTCCATGTTCTCGTTCGCGGGATCGAGGAGGATGTTGCGAATCTGTTCGCCGATTTCCGTGCCGCCGGGCTCGCGCACTTCGCAGACGGTGATGCCCTGCTTGCGAACGAGTTCACGAAATCGCACAAATTGCGTGGTCTTGCCCGCACCGTCGGGGCCTTCGAAAACGAGGAAGCGGCCGCGGAGATTCGTCAGCCAGTCTGTAGCGGAAGAGGGCATGGGCATCGTCGGCGTTACGAAAAAAGGATCAGGAACAACCAAGTGGCGAAAGTCACTCGGAACCCGGCGTGGTTGGAGGGGTTGGGGGGGTGGGCGGCGGGGGGGGCAGGTCGACCACCGCCTGTTTCGCCGCGAGAACGTAAGGAATCCCGCTGAGGATCGTGACCAGCACGGTGGCGTAGACGAAGCCGTCGCGGACCCACGCGGTCCAGGTATGCACAGCTGGGTCGAGCCAGATGATGAACAGCACCACGGGGATCGCGACGGATTGCAGGATCATCTTCAGCTTGCCGAACACGTTGGCAGCGAACTTCACGCCCGCCGATTCAAGCTCACCGCGGACGCCTGTCACCAGCAGTTCGCGGGCGAGGATGATGACCACCATCCACGGATACACGCCGCTGACCATGTTCAGCGAAAGCAGGGCGTGAGGCTCGCGGTCGGGCATCACGAAGCGCGGCCCCGCCAGGAAGATAAACGCCCCGATCACCAGCACCTTGTCGCAGAACGGATCCATGATCCGCCCGAATCGTGATTCAACCTGCCAGCGGCGTGCCAGGTAGCCGTCGAGCCAGTCGGTCACGGCGGCGGCGATGAAGATGAAGAACGACAGCGTCAGCACCAGCGTTTGCGGTGCGGTGCCGGGGCCTCCGTAGCGGTACTGGTTGAGGATGAGGAAGAAGACGCCGGCAAGCACCAGCCGCAACATCGTCAGTTGATTGGGCAATTGCCGATACATCGAAATAAGTCCTGAAGCGAGGGGGGCCGACGAGCGGCCACTTTAGCATGGCCCGCAACAAGATGCACACGCCCGGAGCGGGGCGGAAGGCGGGTCGCGAAAGCGCAGCGAGCCGTTATTATGACCATATGTCCACCATGAAAGCCTTAGTCAAAGATAAGCGTGAACCCGGCCTCTCCCTCCATGATGTCCCCCTGCCCGAAATGGGCATCAACGATGTCATGATCAAGGTCCTCCGCACCGGTATCTGCGGAACCGACCTGCACATCTACAATTACGACGCATGGGCGCAGAAGACAATTCCCGTCCCCATGGTCGTCGGCCACGAGTTCGTCGGCCGCATTGTCGATGTCGGCTCGAACGTCAATGATTTCAAGGTCGGCCAGCTCGTCAGTGGCGAAGGCCACGTCGTCTGCGGCCGCTGTCGCAACTGCATGGCCGGCCGACGTCATCTCTGCGCCGACACGCGCGGCGTAGGTGTGAACCGTCCCGGCGCGTTCGCCGAATACATCGTCCTGCCCATGAGCAATATCTGGGTGCAGGACGAAAGCATCGATCGTGATGTCGCGTCGATCTTCGATCCCTTCGGCAATGCGGTGCATACCGCCCTGACCTACGACCTGCTGGGCGAGGATGTGCTGATCACCGGCGCCGGCCCCATCGGCATCATGGCTGCGGCGGTGGCGAAACATGCGGGGGCGCGGTCCATCGTCATCACCGACGTGAACCCCTTCCGACTCGATCTCGCCCGCAAGATGGGCGTCAGCCGGGCGGTCGATGTTCGCCATGAAACCCTCGTCGACGTCCAGAAAGAACTGGACATGCACGAAGGGTTCGATGTGGGCTTGGAGATGAGCGGCAACCCGCACGCCTTCCGCGACATGCTGGCGAATATGTGCCACGGCGGCCGCGTCGCCCTGCTGGGCATCCCCGAGGGCGAGAACCCGATCGACTGGAACCTCGTGGTCTTCAACATGCTCACGATCAAGGGCATCTACGGCCGTGAGATGTACGAGACGTGGTACAAAATGTCGGTGATGATCGAAAGCGGGCTCGACCTGACGCCCGTAATCACCCATCGCTACCACTACACTGATTTCCAGAAGGGCTTCGACGCGATGCTCAGCGGCCAGTCCGGCAAGGTTGTCCTCACCTGGGCCGAGGGCTAACGCCCCCCCTGACGCCCGACAACGAGCCGCGACCGTAAGGGAGCGGTCAACGCTACGCCGGTCCGACAACGGCCCGCCCGCGCCAAACGCCTCACGAATTCCAGGACTTCCCCATGTACGCCGATTTCAAGCAACACATTCAGCAGCAACTCGAAGAGGTCAAATCAGCCGGCACGTGGAAGGCGGAGCGCGTCATGACCACGCCTCAGCGGGCGCATGTCGGCGTCCTCGAACGGCCGGACGTGCTCAACCTGTGCGCCAACAACTACCTCGGCCTTGCCGATCATCCCGAGATGATCGCTGCCGCTCACAAGGCGCTCGATGACTGGGGCTACGGCCTCGCGTCGGTCCGCTTCATCTGTGGCACGCAGTCGATCCACAAACAGCTCGAAGATCGCCTGACCGAATTCCTCGGCACCGAAGACACCATCCTCTACGGCTCCTGCTTCGACGCCAACGGCGGGCTCTTCGAAACCATCCTCACCGCGGAAGATGCCGTGATTTCCGACCAGCTCAACCACGCCTCCATCATCGACGGCATCCGCCTGAGCAAAGCCAACCGCTATCGCTACGCCAACCGCGACATGGCTGACCTCGAGGCCCAGCTCAAGCAGGCCGACGCCGACGGCGCACGCTTCAAACTCATCACCACAGACGGCGTCTTCTCCATGGACGGCTACGTCGCCCCGCTCGATGAAGTCTGCGACCTCGCCGACCGCTATAACGCGCTCGTCCACTTTGATGATTGCCATGCGACCGGTTTCCTTGGTGAAAACGGCCGGGGCACGCACGAATATCGCCACGTCATCGATCGCATCGACCTCACCACCGGTACACTCGGCAAAGCGGTCGGCGGCGCAAGCGGCGGCTACACATCCGGCCGCAAGGAGATCATCGACCTCCTCCGCCAGCGCTCCCGCCCATACCTCTTCTCGAACTCCGTCGCGCCGCCGATCGTGGCTGCTTCGCTCGCGGCGATCGACCTGATCACCCGCTCAAGCGATCTGCGCGACAAGCTGCGTGAGAACACCAAGTTCTTCCGCGAGGGCATGACCGAACGCGGCTTCGATATCCTCCCCGGCGACCACCCCATCGCGCCCATCATGATCGGCGACGCGGCCCTGGCCACCGAGTTCGCCGACCGCATGCTCGAGCGCGGCGTGTACGTCATCGGCTTCTCCTTCCCCGTCGTCCCCAAGGGAAAAGCCCGGATCCGCACCCAGATTTCCGCCGGCCACTCCCGCGATGACCTGCAATATGCGATGGACATGTTCACCGCCGTCAAAGCCGAACTGAACATCTAAAATATAGCCGCGACGCTACGCAGCGCCGGAAGATCGCCGTTGAAAGAAAGGCCAAATCCGTGACGCCTAAAAAAGTGCTTCAACTCATCCGCGAGCACAACATCGAGTTCGTCGATTGCCGCTTCATGGATTTCCCCGGCGCCTGGCAGCATCAGATGTACACCGCCGGCGAACTGACCGAGAAGACCTTCACCGAAGGCTTCGGGTTCGACGGCTCGTGCATCCGAGGCTGGGAACGGCTGAACGAAGCGGACATGGTCCTCGTCCCCGTGGCTGAGACGGCCCGCATGGACCCCTTCTACGACAGCCCGACGCTGTCGATGATCTGCGATGTGAAGGACCCCCGCACCCGCAAGCAGTACGCGCGCGATCCCCGCTCTATCGCTCGCAAAGCAGCGGACTACCTCAAGCAATCGAAGGTCGCTGACGAAGCGATGTTCAGCCCTGAACTCGAATTCTTCATCTTCGACCACGTCAGCTACGACCAGACCGTGAACGCAGCCCACTACCACGTCGATTCCGGCGAAGGCATCTGGAATCGAGGCTCACGCGACCCCGCCAACCTCGGCAACCAGATCCGCACCGCCGAAGGCTACTTCCCCATTCCCCCCATCGATACGCTCGGCGAGCTCCGCTGCGAAATGGTCGGCGTCCTCCAGATGCTCGGCATCACCGTCGAATCCCATCACCACGAAGCAGCCACCGGCGGGCAATGCGAAATTGCCCTCCGCCATCAGGACCTGCTCCGCATGGCTGACACGTGCATGAACTATAAGTACGTGGTTAAGAACGTCGCTGCTCGCCACGGTAAGGTCGCCACCTTCATGCCTAAACCGCTGTTCGGCGAAAACGGGTCGGGCATGCACACCCACTTTTCCCTATGGAAAGCGGGCAAACCGCTATTCGGCGGCAAGCACTACGCGGGCCTTTCGCAGCTCGGCCTCTACGCCATCGGCGGCATTCTGAAGCACGGCCGCGCCCTCAACGCGCTGACCAACCCGACAACCAACAGCTTCAAACGCCTCGCACCCGGCTTCGAAGCACCGGTGAATTTCGTCTATTCATCACGCAACCGCTGGGCCGCCGTCCGCATCCCCGTCTACCATCACGATCCCCGCACCAAACGCCTGGAAATCCGCTTCCCCGACAGCTCCTGCAATCCCTACCTCGCCTTCTCCGCCCTGCTGATGGCTGCGATCGACGGCGTCAAAAACAAAATCGACCCCGGCGACCCCTTCGACAAAGACATCGACGACTGCACCCCCGCCGACCTCGCGTCGCTCCCCGTCGCCCCGGCCGACCTCGGCGAATCGCTCCAGGCCCTCGAAGACGACCACGCCTTCCTGCTTGAAGGCAACGTCTTCACCGAAGAACTCATCCGCTACTGGATCCAGTACAAACGCACCAACGAAGTCGAACCCCTCCGCCAGCGTCCCCACCCCCACGAATTCTGCATGTACTTCGACACGTAAGCAGATGTCGACTACGAGCCGCGACCGTAAGGCAGCGGTTGTGTCTAGGTCAATAGTGAACGTGAGGGGGGGGTAGAACTGCCGGTTCACGGGTGCGGGTGTTTCCGCAGCGGTCGTGAGGTTGCGACGCGTCGTCACGATGCGCCGCGGTCGGACGCACAACCGCTTACTGACGTGCGCGGCTCGTTTAAGGCACGTGCCGACAATCTGTCGCCCCTCACACTGCCCCCCGTATGACCGGCCGCGCGCTCGGTGGTATGATGTTCGGTCTTATGACCGAGCCGACCCAAGAAAAACCGTCGTACAAGAAGACTTTGAACCTGCCGAAGACCCGCTTCGCGATGCGGGCGAACCTGGTGCAGCGCGAGCCGCAGTTCCAGCAGCGGTGGGATAAACTCAAGCTATATGACCGCCTGCGCGACACGGAGCACCCCCGCGGCCGCTTCGTGCTGCACGACGGCCCGCCTTACGCCAACGGCTCTATCCACCTCGGCCACCTGCTGAACAAGGTGCTCAAGGATCTGGTCGTCCGCTCCCGCTCAATGCTCGGCTACGACGCTCCGTTCATCCCCGGCTGGGACTGCCACGGCCTGCCGATCGAGCATCGCGTCCTCAAAGAGCTCGGCGACAAAGCACGCACCCTCACCCCACGCGATATCCGCAAGCAGTGCCAGAAGGATGCTGCGAAGTTCGTCAAGCTCCAGACGAAGCAGATGCAGCGCCTCGGCACCATCGGCGACTACAAAAACCCCTACCTCACGATGGATCCCGCCTACGAAGGGGCCACGTTGGAGGTCTTCGCCGACCTCGTTGAACGCGGCATCGTCTACCGTGATCTCAAGCCCGTGCACTGGTCCATCGCCAACCGCACCGCCCTCGCCGATGCGGAGCTCGAGTATGCCGACCGCGAAGATACCAGCATCTACGTGCAGTTCGAGGTCGCCAATCCGCAGGACCTTCCCGCCGGCCTTATGGCCCGCCCCGGCCTGCCGATCAGCCTGATGATCTGGACGACCACGCCCTGGACCATCCCCGCCAACCTCGCCGTCGCCGCCGCCCACGCGGCAATCTACGGCCTGTACCGCTACGAATGCGACGGCAAATCCGGAGCCGCCATCGTCGCCGATGAGCTTGCCGAGAAGGTCTTCTCGCAGGTCAACGCTTCGTACGATCGCATCGGCGAGTGCACCGGTCAGCAGCTCGCCGACGCGCACATTACTTACAAGCATCCGTTCATTGAGCGCGAAAGTCCGCTCGTCACCGCAACCCACGTCACGCTTGAAGACGGCACCGGCCTCGTCCACACCGCGCCCGGCCACGGCACGGAAGATTATCAGGTCGGCCTGCAGCACAAGCTCGCCATCTACTGCCCCGTCCTCGCCGACGGCACGTTCGATGACACCGCCCCGGCATGGCTGCAGGGTAAGGATGTGTGGGAGGCCAACAGCCTGGTCGTCGAGCATCTGCGCGAGTCCGGCCATCTCTTCCACGACCAGCCGTTCATGCACAGTTACCCCCACGACTGGCGCAGCAAAACGCCCGTCATCTTCCGCGCCACCGAACAGTGGTTCATCGGCGTCAACCAGCCGTTCGACGGGGGTGGATCATTACGTGACCGCGCCCTTGCGGAGACGGCCGACGATGTCACCTTCATCCCCGAGTGGGGCAAGAACCGCATGCGTGGCATGCTCGAAAGTCGCCCCGACTGGTGCATCAGCCGCCAGCGCGCGTGGGGCCTGCCCATCCCTGCATTCTTCGGCCCCGAAAAGGGCCAGGTCCTGCTCACCCCCGCAAGCGTCCGCGCCGTCTCGCAGGTCGTCCGCAAACGCGGCAGCGATGCGTGGTTCTTCGCCGACGCTGCGGATCTCCTCGCTGACTACGATCCCGCGACCGATCCCGACGCGCCCGACTGGGTCAAAACAGCAATCAACGATCAACAATCAGCGATCACCAAAGGCACCGACATCTTCGATGTCTGGTTCGACAGCGGCTCCTCCTGGCATGCCGTCGCTCGGCAGCGGGGGCTTGGCTTTCCCGTCGATATGTACCTTGAAGGCAGCGATCAGCACCGCGGCTGGTTCCAGCTTTCGCTGTTGCCCGCGATCGGTGTGACCGGCAAGGCGCCGTTCAAGACGGTGCTCACGCATGGGTTCATGGTCGACAAAAACGGCCACAAGATGAGCAAAAGCGTCGGCAACACCATCGAAGTTGAAGACCTGATGAAGGACCTCGGCGCCGACGTCTGCCGGTGGTGGGTCGCCTCGCTGAACACCGACAACGACATCAAAGCCGACATCGACATCTTCCGCCACGCCGGCGAAGAGTACCGCAAGGTCCGCAACACGATCCGCTTCCTGCTGAGCAATCTGCAGGATTTTGATGTGAAAACCGACCGCCGCGAACTCACGGCCGACGATGCCAATACCATTGACGCGTGGATGGCGGGCGAGTTGGCGAAGCTGATCGAGAACGTGCATCTCGGCTACGAAACCTACCGTTTCCGCCGCGTGCATGAAGCGGTCTTCCACTTCTGTAACGAAACGCTCAGTGCCGTCTACCTGGCTGCGACGAAGGATCGCCTCTACTGCGATCGGCCCGATTCCGATCGCCGGCGGCGGACGCAGACGCTGCTGTTCGATACGGCCGACGCGTTGATCCGCGCCATCGCGCCGATCCTCGTGCACACTGCCGACGAAGCGTTCCTCGCCCTGCACGGCCAAGAGATGAACGCCGACACGTGCATTCATCTGGAGCATCTACCGGAGCCGCGTGAGGCCACGCTCAGCGGCGCCTGGCCCGAGGTGATGGCGCTGCGTGACCGGGCGCTAAAAACTCTGGAGCAGGCGCGGGCGGCTCACAACATCGACAACCCGCTCGACGCGGGCATCAGCGTGACCACCACCGACGCCCTCGCCGAGCGCATGCAGCCGTTTCTGCACGACCTCGCCGACCTCTGCGGCGTCAGCCGATTCAACCTCACCAGCGGCGCGGAAGCGGAAAACATCACCATTGACGACCTCCGCGATCAACCCCGCTGCGAGCGTTCATGGAAGCGCGACGGCACCGTCAAACCACGCTCCGACGGCGGCATGCTCACCGACCGCGACGCCGAGGCCGTCGGCGTTTCTTAAGCGAGCGGGAAGCGTCAGCGACCGTCCGTCGGGCGCTGCGCACCGCAGCACGCTGACGCTTGGCCATCGTACCGCCGAGCTGCCCCCATACCACGCTGCGTGAAGCGGATCGACGCTGCAGGGAGATCTGGTCGTTTCTGCCGGTCGGTCGCTCACGCTTCCCGCTCGCCAAGGCAGGCGGCGTTGTGTTTTTTCAACATGGCGCTTCATTGCAACCTGAATCTGGCCGATGTGCTGCGTAGTGGCGTGGCGTGAAAACCACACGCCACACTTCGCGCGGCCGGCGCGCGCTGCTGCCGCGGCCGTCAGGACATCGCCGATTCTCACCCTCCTGTTGATCTGCAACCACCATGAGCGAGCTACCCTCCACCGTCGGTCTTCCGCCTCGCATCCTGATTGCCGACGACGATCCGATCGTCGCCGATTCGCTCGCTGAGCTGCTTCAGCGCGAAGGCTACCGTACCGCGACGGCCGGCGACGGCCACGAAGCGCTGACCATGCTCCGCGAGGCTGCCGACTCGGAGCAGCACGCTTTTTCCGTCGTCCTTGCCGATGTTAACATGCCCCGCACGCACGGTATGGAGATGCTTCGCCAGGTGCGTCGGCACCATCCCACCATCGTCCCGGTCATGATCACCGGCTACGGCACGATCGAGTCGGCGGTCGAGGCGGTCAAGCTCGGCGCGTTTGAGTACCTCACCAAGCCGCTGGTGGATCAGGAACTGTTGATCACACTTGATAAGGCGATCAAACAACAGGCGCTGCTGCGGGAGAACGCGTCGCTGCGGTCACGGCTGCACGGCCGCGGCCTCGAGAGCATGGTCGGCAACGACCGCCGTATGCAGCGCGTTTACGAGATGCTCGAAGCCGTCGCCCCCACCCGCTCAAGCGTCCTCGTCCTCGGCGACAGCGGCACGGGCAAGACCATGATCGCCAAAGCCGTCCACGATCGTTCCCCTCGCCGCGACAAGCCGTTCGTCGTCTTCGCCTGCGGGTCGATCCCCGAAACGCTTCTGGAGAGTGAACTGTTCGGCCACGTCCGCGGCGCCTTCACCGGCGCCGATGCCGACAAGCCCGGCAAGCTCCGCGCTGCCGACGGCGGCACGCTGTTCATCGATGAGATCAACTCCGCCACGCCCGCCCTCCAGCTCAAACTCCTGCGTGTGCTTCAGGAACGGCAGTTCGAGCCGGTGGGCTCGCAGGAGACGGTGAAGGTGGATGTGCGTTTCGTCATCGCCACGAATGAGCCGTTGGATCGGTTGGTGAAGGAGGGCCACTTCCGCGAGGACCTGTACTATCGCATCAACGTGGTCTCGCTTCAGCTTCCGCCGTTGTCGCAGCGGTCCAGTGATGTGCCGATGCTTGCCGAGCATTTTTTGCACAAGTATTGCCGCGAGACGGGCAAGATCGTGACGCATGTTGCGGACGAAGCGGTGTCGGCGCTAGTGCGATACCGCTGGCCTGGCAATGTGCGTGAGCTTGAGAACGCGATCGAGCGGGCGGTGGTTTTGTGTCGTCGCCCCGTGATCGAACTTGAGGATCTGCCCGAGACGATCCGCTGCCAGACGCCCGAAGGCGAGCCGGGTTTTGTTGAACGCCGCCGCAACCCCGGCTGGTTCCTCGGGCCCGACTGGAGCCCGCAACCTCTCCGCAATGCGCTTCAGGAACCGGAAAAAGCGATCATCCTCGCGGCCCTGCGGCACAACGACTGGAACCGCCAGAAGACCGCTGCCGATCTGGATATCAACCGGACGACGCTCTATAAGAAGATCAAGCAGTACGATCTGGAAGAACTCGCAGCCGTGTGACCATCGCTATTCAGTTCATCTGCCAGATCGCGAAGTTGATCGCCGCCGCGTAGCCGACCCACGCGAGGTAGGGCAGCAGTAGCGCCCCCGCCAACGTGCTGATGCGGAAGAACAGCACCGTCGTGACCAGGATCGCCACCCAGAGGATGACGATCTCCACGAACGCCGGGCCGGGCATGTGCATGGTGAAAAACAAAATCGACCATAGCGCGTTCAGCCCGAGTTGAACGAGGAACGCGATCAACGCCCATCGCCCTTGCGACCACCCCGCCCGCCGCCAGATATCCCACGCCGCCACCGCCATGAACAGGTACAGCAGCGTCCACACGGGCCCGAACACCCAGCCCGGCGGCTGGAAGGCTGGCTTCTCAAGCTCCCGATACCACTGCGATCCCGTGTCCGTACCGAGCGCGGCGATGCCCCAGCCGATCAGCACCACGCCCAGCCAGGCCGCCAATCCCCATGCGTTGCGTTTGCTCATAGAACTCCCCGTTCCCAACAGCCGCGACGCTACGCGTCGCCGGTCCCGCGCAGCTGTTGCATCACCTTAGCGCGATCCGCCGCATTGAACAGCGCCGACGCCGCCACGATCGCATCACAACCCGCCTCGCGACAGGCCTCGACGGTGTCCGGCCCGATGCCGCCGTCCATCTCGATGCGGCAAGTGTCCGGAGCCGCCGCCCGCAACATGCTCGTCTTCTTCAGCACGTCCGCGATGAACTTCTGACCGCTGAAGCCCGGATTTACGCTCATCACCAGGAACATGTCGACGTTCTCAACGAGATGCAGCACCGCCTCGGCGGGCGTCGGCGGATTCAGCGAAACCCCCACATCGCACCCCGCCTCGCGAACCTGTTCGATCAAATCAAGCTCGTGATTCTCCCGCCGGCCGAGTGTCGCTTCGATGTGAAACGTTAGACAGTTGGCCCCCGCCTCGGCGAACGAAGCAACGTACCGCTCGGGCTCTTCGACCATCAGGTGAACATCAAGATACACGTCGGGAAAACGCTGGCGCAGGTCGGCCACCATCTTCGGGCCCATCGTCAGGTTCGGCACAAAATGGCCGTCCATCACGTCCACGTGCAGCCCCTCGGCTCCGAGCCCCAGCACCTCGGCGCACTCCTCGCCCATGCGCGTGAAATCGGCACCCAGAATCGACGGGAAGATCAACGGACGACGCGGCGGATTCTGTAATAGCGTGTGATTCATAGGCGCGATTGTCGGAAGCGATCGCTCGCAACGCAAGAGCCGCCGTCTTGGCGAGCGGGAAACCGTCAGCGATCGTCCGTCAGAATCCCGTGGGAATTCCCTGACTGCATCGCTCCGATCGTTTCCAAAAACGCACCCTATCATCATTCGAAGGCGGCGCAGCGGCGTGCCGCCCTCCGACAAACAAACCATCGTGACGAAAGGCAACGAGATGTCTGATCAACAACACATCGTCAACGGCATCGACGTCGCGAAGCTCGGCGAGACCGCCAAAACACTGAAAAAACAGCCTGATCAGGCCCAGTTTCGCTTCCACGCGAACAACCAATGGGAGCACGGCGGCCTCAACCATACCACCTTCACCAGCTTCTACGGCGTCGGCGAAGAACATCAACACCCAACCCGATTCGTCGAGCACGCCGACGAACCTCCCGTCTTGCTCAGCAATGGCGAAGCGGCCAACCCCGTCGAGCATCTCCTTCACGCCCTCGCCAGTTGCATGACCACTTCCATGGTCTACCACGCAGCGGCGCGCGGCATCGAAGTCCAGAAAATCGAATCAGAAATCCAGGGCGATCTCGATATCCGTGGCTTCATGGGCATCTCGCCAGATGTCCGCAAGGGCTACCAGAGCATCCATCTCACCTTCCACGTCCAGTCCGACGGCACCGAAGAGCAGTTAGCCGAGTGCGCCCGCTTCTCCCCGGTGTACGACGTGGTCAGCCGCGGCACGGAGGTGACGTTCGACATCGTCAAGGAACCCGCCAATGCACCGGCACAGCGATAGCCGCCGCTTGTAAATCCGCACTCGGATATTTGTTGACGCTCCGGCGACACAGGCGCGTCGGTCAAGCTAGCATGGCGCAAGTCGGCGAAGCGTCGGGGACACGACGCCGCCACGCGACCGCGACCTCGATCAGGTCGCGGCTTTACTTGAGGGACGAACGACCATGAGCGATGAATCCAACCACGCCCACGCCGGCGCCGCGACGGAAGAGCGTAAGCCCAATCGGCTGATCGAAAGCACCAGCCCGTATCTGCTCCAACACGCTTATAACCCCGTCGATTGGCACGAGTGGAATGCCGACACGCTCGCCGAAGCGAAGCGGCACGACAAGCCGATCTTCCTCTCCGTCGGCTACTCCACCTGCCACTGGTGCCACGTGATGGAGCACGAATCGTTCGAGCGCGACGACGTGGCCGCACTGCTCAACGACCTGTTCATCCCCATCAAGGTCGATCGTGAAGAACGCCCCGACATCGACGAACAGTACATGCTGGCGACGCAACTTTCGACGCGCCGCGGCGGCTGGCCCAACAGCGTCGTCCTCACCCCCGACGGTCGCCCCTGGTTCGCCGGCACCTACTTCCCCCGGCCCCAGTTCATGCAGATGCTCATCCAACTCGGCCAGGCGTGGCGCGAACGTCGCGACGAGGTCGAACAACAAGCCGACCGCTTCGCCCAGGCCATCCGTGAAGCCGGGGCCGCCAGTCATGCGACAACGGCGCAGCCGCTGTCGCTCGCCGCACTGCATCGAGGCGTAAGCTACTTCGAATCCGCTTACGACGAACGCAACGGCGGGTTCGGCGGCGCGCCCAAGTTCCCACCACACGGCGCGCTCGCCATGCTCCTTCAGCAGCAGCGCATGCAGCCCGATGACAAACGCCTCGCCATCATCAACCACACCCTCGACGCCATCGAACGCGGCGGCATCCACGATCACGTCGGCGGCGGCTTCCACCGATACGCCACCGATTCACGCTGGTTCCTCCCGCACTTCGAGAAAATGCTCTACGACAACGCCCAACTCATGCAGGCCTACACCCAGGCCTTCACCATCACCAACGAGCCACGCTATCGGCAGGTGGTCGCACGCGTGTTCGCATGGCTCAAGCGTGAGATGATCGACCAGCAAAGCGGCATCTACTCCGCCCTCGACGCCGACAGCGAAGGCGAGGAAGGCAAATACTACGTCTGGACCATCGCCGAGCTTGCCGACGTCCTCGGCCCCGACGATGCCGAAATCTTCGCCGCCGTGTACGGCACGACCGAGCAGGGCAACTACATGGATGAAGCCACGCGCGAGCGCACCGGTGCGAACGTCCTGTATCTGCCCGAGTCGATCGAAGCCGCCGCGCAAACGCTGAATGTCGACGCCACCGAACTCAATGATCGGCTGACCGCCATGCGCGAGAAGCTCCTGCATCGGCGTGAGCAGCGCATCCGTCCGCACCTTGATGACAAGGTGCTCTCCGGCTGGAACGGCTTGATGTTCGGTGCCCTCGCCCAGGCCGGCCGCACCTTCAACGAACCGGCCTACATCGAAGCGGCCAAGGCAGCCGCCGACTTCGTCCTCGGGCACATGCGCACCGACGGCCGCCTCCACCGAAGCTGGCGCAACGGCAAGACCACCGGCGTCGGCTATCTCGATGACTACGCCTACGTCGCCTCCGGCCTGCTCGATATCTACAAGGCCAACGAAGACCCGCACTACCTCCAGGCCGCCCGCGCTCTCATCGTCACCATGATCGAAGATTTCCACGACCCCGCAGCAGGCGGCTTCTACTTCACCAGCGGCTCCCACGAGTCGCTTCTCCTCCGCGCCAAGGAACTCGGCGGCGGCGGGAACATGCCCTCCGGCAACGGCGTCGCGGCCTCCGCCATGATCCGCCTGGCCATAAACACGGGCGAGAAACGCTACGCCGAGCTCGCCGCCGATACCCTCAACGCCTTCGCCGGCATGATGTGGTCCAACCCCCACGGCTCAGAAAGTCTCCTCGTCGCACTCGGCGAATACGTCCAGGCAGCCGAGCATCACCAGCTGCCGCCGCTGGTGCAGGAACTCCAAAGCGATGCCGACGTCGCCCTCCGCCGAGGCCCCCTTCGCGTCGAAGCATACCTCTCCCACGACACCGTCACACCCGGCCAACAACTCCACGCAGCTATCCGCCTCACACTCGACGATGGCCTCCACGTCTACGCCAACCCCACCGGCTCGTCAGGCCTCACGCCCACCGAAATCACCATCGAACCGCCCCGCGTCGCCACGCTCAGTAACGTCGCCTACCCCGAGCCCCAGCAGCTGACCGACCCCATCCTCAACGAGCCCATGCACGTCTACCAAGGCAGCGTCACCATCCTCGCCTCGCTGCACGTCGTTGACGATGCGCCCCAGGGCGACGCCGACATCCGCCTCAACGTCAAGTGCCAGGCCTGCGATGATCAAGCCTGCCTCGAGCCCGAACTAATCCGTTTGGAGTTGCCCATCACCGTCGCCGCCGACACTGCCGACCAGCAATTCCGCCACGCCAACATCTTCCGCCCCCTCGGCGTCACGGAACTCTGAAACGCATGCCACCCGTTAGCGGGCGATCGCAGATCGCCACGGGCCAACGCCACAGGATTCATCGTCAATCACGATGCGCGGGGATGTAATGGATCGATTCACGCAGTCGGGTTTTCCATACGGTGCTGTTGCTCAACGTTTCCCAGCCAGCGCTTTGGAGCATCAAGGCAACTTCGGCAACTTCTTCTGCGCTTAGATCGAGCGGCTCAAGCGTCTTTTGTGGCGTAAGCGCGTATACAACTTTTTGCGCTGGAAGGCGATGCCCTTCTATCCGCACATGGTTTTCGGGCAGAACAACAGTCACGGGAACGGTACCTGGCGCAGCCTTCCATAGGATCAAGCCGCATACGACCATCTCGCCTGCCTCGTCCTGGCAATGCTGCAGGACGTAGCCAAGGTTAAGGTCCACGTCGATCCCAATGGAACCATTACTGATGTGACGCTTAGGCCCTGAACCTTGCGTTCGGCCATCGCATCCAACCAATGCGGCCGCCACCAGTGTTACTGCGAGAACGATACAACCTCTAACGATGATCCCACTCGCAGTCAACACCACCACCCCTTCCTCAGCGTGAGCGTGCCGTCGTTGCCGGGTCGACGTTGACCTTCGGCTGTGGGGCTGCGGGCGTGTCCAGAATCTCCCGCACCTGGCGACAAATGCTGGCGACGTCGATGCCGGCCTCGGCCAGTTGTGCCGAGCGTGAGCCCTGATAAATCCACGCGTCCGGCAGGCCCAGACGCCAGATCTGGTCGGTCGACAGCCGGTCGGCGTTGCACGCTTCAAGCACGCAAGTGCCGAACCCGCCCTGCAATGCGTGATCCTCAAGCGTGATGATCGGCGTTCGGCTTCCAACCAGCTCGCGAAGAAGCTCGCTATCGACGGGCTTGGCGAAACGGGCATCGTAAACGGCCACGCTGTAGCCCTGCTCAGCAAGTTCAGTCCGGGCCTTGAGCGCGTCATAAGCCGTGATGCCGTAAGCGAGTATCGCCAGGTCGTCACCGTCGGCGAGCTTGTGGGCCTTGCCCATTTCGAACGCGGGAGGCGTTTCTTCGTGGGCGGGCGTGGCGACATTATCACGCGGGTAACGCAGGGCGCTCGGCCCCGCATCGTGCTGCTGCATGAACTTAAGTGCATGCTTGAGCGTGGGTTCGTCGATCGCCGCCATCAGCGTCATGTTCGGGAAGCCGCGGAGGAACGCGACATCGAGGAAGCCGTGGTGCACCGCACCGTCGCCGCCGACGAGGCCCGCACGGTCCATGCAGATGCGGACGGGCAGGTTCTGAAGGGCAACTTCCTGAAAGACCTGATCGAACGCCCGCTGCATAAATGTAGAGTACACCGTGACAAACGGCCGCATCCCCGCCTTCGCCATGCCCGCACACATGTCCATCGCATGGCTCTCAGCGATGCCCACGTCAAACGCCCGCTCGGGGAACTTCGGAATGACGTGGTTCAGGCCGGTACCGTCTGGCATACCAGCAGTTACGGTCGTGACGCGTTCGTCACTTTCCATGATTTCCGTCAGGGCGTCGGCGTAAGCGGCGGTGAAGGATCGGCCGCCCTTCTGCAGCTCCACGCGGCAGCCTTCGACACGGAACGGCTTGGGCGAATGGAAGGTCGTCGGATCGCCCGCGGAGAAGTCGAAACCCTTGCCCTTGATGGTCTTGCAGTGAAGCAGCACGGGCCGGTCCAGCTCTTTGACTTCGTGAAGCATCTCGATAAGCGTCGGCAGATCGTGCCCATCGATCGGCCCCACGCACAGCAGGCCGAAGTGCTCGAACATGTGGTCGTGGGCGAGGGCAGCCTTGGTCATCTCGCCGAGGCGATGGTAGGCCTCCTCAAGCGTCTGCCCGCCAGGCAAACGCTTAAGTACTTCGTGGGCACGGGTTTTCAGGCCCTTGTAGATCGGGTTCAGCCGCACTTTGTCGAAGTAAGTCGCCAGCGCGCCCTGCGGCTCGCCGATGCTCATCCCGTTGTCATTAAGGACGATAAGCATCTGCCGGTTCAGCGTTCCCGCGTTGTTGAGCCCTTCGAGGGCGACGCCGTTGACGATGGACGAATCGCCGACGAGCGCGACGGTTTTGCGGTCGCCCTGGCCGGTGAGCGCGTCGCCGCGCGCCATGCCGACAGCGGTGGAAATGCCTGTTCCAGCATGACCTACGCTGAACAGGTCGTAGGCCGACTCACGCGGCTCGGGGAACCCCGCCATGCCGTCCGCCTGGCGCAGCTTGCCCATCAACGGCAGCCGACCTGTCAAGAGTTTATGCGGATAACACTGGTGGCCCACGTCAAATAGGAGCCGATCGTGTCCGAAATCGAACACGTAATGCAGCGCGATGGACAGTTCCACGACCCCGAGGTTGGGCGCGAGATGGCCGCCCGTTTTGGAAACCTGATCGCAGATCGCTTCGCGGATTTCGCTCGCAAGCGCTTCCAGCTGCTCGATTTCGAGCTTCTTGAGATCGGCGGGTGTGTGGATGGTATCGAGCAGCGGATAGGCCATGTGCAGCGTTCCTTGCGGATTGCCTGGTCAAAGTCTTACCGACAGGTGGCGTCCTGCAGCCATTGCGTGGCTGTCCCCTTGACGGCGCGGCATTGTCGGCAGTGAATTACCATTAAATCGTCGGCTACACCGGTAGCCGTCCTTTGAATCCCACATTATCCCCCCTTCGGACCATTACGGCAAGTTATCGCGGGGATTATTCGGTCATCGGCATTACGAGGCAGGGAGGATGAAAGGCGAGGTCTACTTGGTGCGCACCGCGAGGTAGTCGCAGAGCTGACGGAGGGGGATGGCGGCTTCGCCAAGTGGCTTAAGTGACTCAGTGGCCTCTTGTTGCAGTCGCGAGACTTCGTCCCGCGTGGCCTCGATTCCGAGCACGCCGGGGTAGGTCGTTTTCTCCTGATTCGCGTCCTTACCGGCGGTTTTTCCCAGTTGTTCGGTGGTCTGCGTCACGTCCAGAAGATCGTCGACAACCTGGAACATCAGACCGATCGCGTCGGCGTAACGCGACAGCGCTTCGACCTGCTCAGCCTTCGCGCCGGCACAGATGGCACCCATCCGGGCGGACGCGCGGATCAGCGCGCCGGTCTTGTGGCGGTGGATTGTGCGGAGCTTCTCGAGCGGCTCGACGGACTCATCAAAATCCGGGAGCGTGTCATAAACCTGACCGGCGATCATCGCGTTCGTGCCCCGCGCCAGTTCACGGACGATGCGCGTGGCCAGTTCGGGCGGGTGCAGCCGATCGACCAGCAGTTCGAAGGCGAGGCCCATCATGGCGTCGCCGGCGAGAATGGCCATGGCTTCATTGGTGGCTTTGTGGAGCGTCGGCCGACCGCGGCGGAGGTCGTCATCGTCCATCGCGGGCAGGTCGTCGTGGATAAGCGAGAAGCAGTGGATCATTTCGATGGCGGCGGCGGCGGGCATGGCTGCCTCGGCTTTGCCACCGACCGCTTCGCAGCTGCGGATCACCAGCACGGGACGCAGACGCTTGCCCTCGCCCAGCAGCGAATAGCTCATGGCGTCGACAAGATTGCGAGGCAGGTCGACACTCTTGAGGTACTGCTCAAGGTACGCATCCACCTGTCTGGCGGGGGCGGCGAGTAGCTCAGCGGCGGTCAGTGCGGTAGAGGTTTGGGGGCTGCTCATCGAGAATCGTTCCCTTAGATCCGAGCGAAACCGCCACTATACCCCGCGGCTTGGGGGGGCTCAAACATGGCATAAGCCAGTGGGGGGATCGTTTAGGGAAAATGTTCATCGTCGAAGTCACGCGCGTCGAATGCTCAAGGCCCAATGCTCAATCCTCAAGGGGCAACAGGGATCATTCAGGAATGATAACCGCAGAGGCAAGGAGGGGGAGGAGAAGAAAAGACAGAAGAGAAGCGGGAAAACAAAAAAGACCTTCGCGGCGGGCGCGCGGAGTCGTGAGGCACAACCGCTCCCTTGTATCTTCATCTTGTTGATAATTGTTCGATCGTTTTGGATGTCGTCGTCGTCCGCAGTGAGCGTAGCGAGTGAGGACGTGCGCTGGGCATGGGTAAGTCACTGGGGGTGTAAGTCCCCTGCGGGGCCTGTCGGAGGCAACCGCGAGCTGAAGGCAACTGCACGTATGAAGACTGACGAGCAATCGACAATCTACATTTTCGCCGCGAGGCCGTGTGGGATGGAAGCCGGAGGCCAACCGTGGTACCGAACGCAAGTGAACCCTCAAGCAGGCTGGTCCGGCTGGGTGAGTGTGCCTGACAGCACGACGCCCGATATCCGATCGTGCCGGGACAGTAGTGAGGGCGGCGATTACGGGAAGCGGCTTATCCTTACCCCAGGAGATCTGCACGGGTCCGCCGAGGGTGGCGGTAGCGTGCATCGCATTCTCAAGCTCGTGCACCGGATGCTCAAGGCGAAGGTGGTACTGCCGGATGGGACGGTGGTGTCCACCGACGAGGGGGCGCCACAGGGCGGCCCGCTTTCGCCGCTGCTTTCCAACGTAGTACTTGACGAGTTGGACAAGGAGATGGCGCGAAGGGGGCTGCGTTTTGTCCGCTACGCCGATGATTTTCAGATCTTCGTGCGTAGCGAGCGAGCCGGTGAGCGGGTGATGGGCTCGGTGCGTCGGTTCATCGAAGGCCGACTGCGGCTGAAGGTGAACGAGGCCAAGAGCAGCGTCGCCCGCCCGGACCAGCTGCACTTTCTCGGGTTCACGCTGAAGCGGAACCGGGAAGGCGGTGTCGAAATTCATCTGTCTGAACGCAGCGAGCAGCGGCTCAACCGCCGTATCCGGGAACTGACGCCCCGGACGTGGGGTTCGTCGCTGAACGCCTGCATGAAGCAGGTGAACCGTTACCTTCGCGGCTGGTATGGCTACTTCCGGTTGTGCACCAGGCAGGGAGCGAGGCGATTCAGCCGCTATGACGCACGCGTTCGCAGACGGCTGCGAGCGATTACCGTGCGTCAGAAGGGCCGTCGCCCGCGATTCCTGTACCGTCATCTGCGATCGCGTGGCGTCTCCCGTGGCTCCGCCCGCAAAACGGCCTACGGCCGGCGGGGCACCTGGCACCAGTCGTTCACTTACGGCATGCATCAAGCGTACGGCAACGTGTGGTTCGCCGAACGTCTGGCGCTGCTGTGGGACCGGTGGCAACAGGAGCATCCCGAGCCGACGCGGGTCTCCGGCCGACAGCTCGATCTGTTCGGCTGACGAGGGACCAACCTGAAGAGCCGGATGTGAGGTCCACAAGTCCGGTTCTGCGAGAGGCACGGGGCCGAAAGGCCCCGCGCCTACTCGACCGACGACCATCGGTCGCGAGATCGACCTCCCTCCGGCCCCAGAGGCCGTCCGTAAGCTTGATCCCGACCGATGTTTTTTCGCACATCCCGTACAGCCGTCTGGGCCGCTGTCTACCTCGGCAAGCCCGCATCGGCAAGGAAGGGCAAACGCGATGCATGTAGGAATCGATGTCGGCAAGGACCAACTCGACGTGGCCTGGACGCGAAAGGCTCGCCCCAGCGCCGTCTATGCCAACGCCCCTGCAGCGCGGGCGGAGCTTGTGGCGTTGTTGGGGCGTCAACAGCCCGAGCGGATCGTGCTTGAGGCGACCGGCGGCTACGAACGGCCGCTTGTCGCCGACCTGCTCGAGGCGGCGCTGCCGGTGGTCGTGGTGAATCCCCGCCAGGTGCGCGACTTCGCCCGATCAACAGGACGGCTGGCGAAGACCGATCGCATCGACGCTCAGGTGCTGGCGCAGTTTGGACAGGCGGTTCGCCCGGAGATCCGTCCGCTTCCAGGCCCGCAAGCGCAGGCGTTAAGCGAATGCGTGACGCGGCGTCGGCAATTGCTGCAGATGCGAACCGCTGAGTCTCAGCGACGCGCCCAGGCCAGCAGTAAACGCGTGCGTCAGAGCATCGAGGATGTGATCGAAACCATTGATGCCCAACTCGATGATCTGGATCGGGAACTGGACACGCTGATCCGCGCCTGTCCCGCCTGGCAGGAGAAGCTGGACCTGCTCAAGAGCACCCCGGGCATCGGCGATGCTACCGCGCGGGCCTTGATCGCAGAGCTGCCGGAGCTGGGTCGATGCAGCCGTCAGCAGATCGCGGCACTGGTCGGAGTCGCACCCATCAACCGCGACAGTGGCACGCTCCGCGGTCGAAGCGCGATCTGGGGCGGTCGAGCCGACGTGCGTACTTCGCTGTACATGGCCACGCTCGTCGCCACGCAGCACAACCCGTTGATCCGCGCCTGTTATGAACGTCTGCTCGCCACCGGCAAGAAGAAGATGGTCGCTCTGATCGCCTGTATGCGAAAGCTACTGGTCATCCTCAACGCCATGCTCCGCGACCAACGCCCATGGCAACAAAAAACCACTCCAACCCCTTGACTTGAAAGACAGCCGCTTACGGTCGCGGCTCGTAATCAGCGTTGCTTGGTCTTGAAAAGAACGAAGGCGACGAGCTTTCGCTCGGCGCCTTCGCTTTTTGCTCCACAGCCTATCGGTGATCAGCGGCTTCGCCTCGGTCTCGGAGCGGCAGAGTCGCTGATGTTCTGACGCGTCCTAACGGCGGCGCGTCGTCTTCTTGGTAGCCTTCTTTTTCGTAGCCTTCTTGGTTGGCTTCTTCTTGGTCACCTTCTTTTTGGTGGCCTTGGCGGCGCCGGCTTTCTTGGCTGTCTTCTTTGCTGTCTTCTTGGCAGTTTTCTTGGCGACCTTCTTGGCCGGCTTCTTCTTGGTGGTCTTCTTCGCTGCCTTCTTCTTGGTGGTCTTGCGAAGCGGAGCAGCCTTCTTAGTGACCTTCTTCTTGGTGGCCTTCTTGGCTGTCTTCTTCGCGGGACGCTTGGTTACCTTCTTCTTGGCCGTCTTTTTGGCGGCCTTCTTCTTGGTAGCTTTCTTCTTGGCCATGGCGTTGGAATCTCCGGAGAAAGGAAAGGCCGTACGGAGCGCTTGTACTTTACTGCTGCAAAAAAAACAGTGTCAACAATATCTTGCTGAAGTGCTGTTATTTTTATCGGTTCATTTCGGCGCGTACCTTGAGGATGACGTTTGATCGGTGGGTTTGTCGGTGTGCGTGGGAGGTTCTACAATCGTCGTTTCGCTGAATCACCTGCCTTGTTTTCCCGCTTTTTGGAGCGTGTCATGTCGAACCTGCGTATGCCGATGGTGCTTGTTATTCGTGATGGTTGGGGACGGAATCCGAATGCGGAGCATCGTGACTTCAACGCGATTGAACTGGCGAAGACACCTTGCGCGGATCAGCTGCTTGCGTCGTATCCGACGACGTTGATCCACACGAGCGGCGAAGACGTGGGGCTGCCTGAGGGGACGATGGGCAACAGCGAGGTGGGGCATCAGAACCTGGGCGCGGGGCGCGTGGTTTACCAGGAATCAGTGCGTATTACGAAGGCGGCGCGGGCGGGCGAGTTCTCGAAAAACGATGTGCTGCGTGAAGCGGTGGAGCGTGCGAAGCGTGAAGGCCGAACGGTGCATTTGATGGGGCTGGCGTCGGACGCGGGGGTGCATGCGCTGCTGGACCATCTGTATGCGTGCCTCGAGCTTTGCCGTGAGCTGGGGCAGGAGAAGGTGGCGATTCACTGTTTCACGGACGGCCGCGATACGGGGCCGTTCACCGGGAAGGGGCTGATTGAGCAGATTGAAGCGAAGACGCGCGAGCTTGGCGTGGGCGAGGTGGTGAGCATCAGCGGTCGGTACTACGCGATGGATCGGGACAATCGGTGGGAGCGTGTGAAGCGTGCGTATGACATGCTGACGGGGCGTGATCCTGAGATGCCGGTGTTCGTGACGGCCGGCGAAGCGATGCAGCATTACTATGACAACCCGACGAACGATTCGCAGAACGGTGATGAGTTCGTGACGCCTCGCGTGGTGGGTGAGAACGTTGAGGCGACGCGGATTAAAGACGGCGACACGGTGATTTTCTACAACTACCGGGGCGATCGGCCTCGTGAGATTACGCACGCTTTCGTCGACGATGTGTTTTACGGGCAGGTGGCCCCTTCGCCTGATACGGGGGAGAAGGGGTTCGATCGGGGCGAGAAGCTTGAGCTTCACTTCGTGACGATGACGGCTTATGAGGAAGCGTTGAACGAGAAGGTTCACGTGGCGTTCCCGAAGCCTCCGAAGATGGAGGACATTGTGGGGCAGTTTGTTTCGGAGCAGGGGCTGAAGCAGTTCCGATGCGCGGAGACGGAAAAGTTCCCGCACGTGACGTTCTTCTTTAACGACTATCGCGATGTGCCGTTCGAAGGCGAGGACCGGGCGATTATTCCGAGCCCGAAGGTGGGGACGTATGACCTGAAGCCGGAGATGAGCGCGTTTGAGGTGCGTGATGCGGTGCTTGAGGCACTGGATAAGGATTACGCGCTGCTGGTGGTGAACTTCGCGAACGGCGACATGGTGGGGCATACGGGGAAGCTGGACGCAGCGATCAAAGCGGTCGAAGCGGTGGACGGATGCGTGGCGGCGATCGTGGAGAAGACGCTCGCCAAGGGCGGGCAGCTGATTGTGACGGCTGACCACGGCAACGCGGAGCAGATGTACGATCCGATCAACAAGGCAGCGCACACGGCTCATACCACGTATGACGTCGAATGCATTCTGGTCGACCCGCGGCTGGAGGGCAGGGACGTCTCGCTGCAGGAGAACGGCCGACTGGCGGATGTGATGCCGACGGCGCTGGCGATGATGGGCCTGGAGCAGCCGGAGGCGATGACAGGCCGTTCGCTGCTGGGCGGCGTGACGGTTTAACTGCTGCGGAAAGGAAACAGCTTGCCCGTGAACACAAGCGACTCTAAACTAGCGGCGATGTCCCACCCAACCGATCAGTTCAAGCCCGGCGTCCGCGTTGAAGTCGTCCAGCAGATCCCCCAGCGGGACGAGGTCTGGACGACCCGCACACGCGGTACGGTCCTCAAGTACGACCAGGTCAAGACCGGCTCGTGGTACGCCCACGCCAAGGATGACAAGCTTTGGCTGGATCGGCTGACGCTGCGGCTGGACGATGGCGAGATCATCGAGCTGAACCTCGACAACTATTCGCACGTTGAGATTGTCGAGAACGGGGCGGCTGCGAGCGAGTAACCCCCCCCACCTTGTCCCGTTGTTTATTTTGGGGATCCTTCGTTCCCCTAAGGTCGGAAGCGGCGATCTGCGATCGCCCGCTAACGGTTTGCGCTGAGCGTTTTGAGGATTTGCTCGGCGGTTTGTTTGACGAGGGGGGGCTCGTCATCGGTGGTGGCGATGGCTTTGATGCGGGCGAGCAGGGCGGGATCGTCAGACCGGCGTAGGTAGTTGGCGGCGACGAGCAGGGCGTTGCGCTTCATCTGATCGAGCTTGGCGCGTTTCATGGCGGAGCGGGTGAACGCTTCACGTCGGGCGGCTTCGTCCCAGCCCAGCACATCAAGCACATCAAGGCGGCTGGGCCGAGCGGCGTAGGGATCGGGCGGCGTGTGGGGGATGGCGGCTCCGGCGTTTTCCAGACGATGCAGGCGGCTGGGTTGGTTGTAGGGGCAGACGTCCTGGCAGACATCGCAGCCGAAGAGGTGGTCGCCCAGCGGTTCGTGGAGGTCGGGGGCGATGCTCTCGCGATGCTCGATGGTGAGGTAGCTGACGCAGCGGGAAGCGTCGATTTCGTAGGGCGTGATGCACTGGGTGGGGCAGGCGTCGATGCAGCGGGTGCATGAGCCGCAGTGGTCGGATTCGATGGTGTCGGGGGGGAGGTCGAGCGTGGTGAGCAGTTCGCCGAGCATCAGGTGCGAGCCCAGCTGGGGGTGGATGAGCATGGTGTTCTTGCCGACCCAGCCGAGGCCGGCGCGGGCGGCATGTTCACGTTCGAGGACGGGGGCGGTATCGACGCAGGCGCGGAAGTGTTCATCCGGGGCGAGGGCTTGGAGGTCGTCGGCCAGCCGATGCAAACGCTTTTTGATGATGCGATGGTAGTCGTCGTACTGGGCGTACCGGGCAACCCCCCCCACCTTGTCCGACTGTTGTTCGGGCGTCTCACCGACTTGGTGGGGCGATCTATCGTGCGTCGGGGGCAGATAGTCGGCGACGCTGATGACGGTGCGGGCGCCGGGGAGCAGGGCCTGGGGGGAGAGGCGGAGTTCGAGGTTTTTCTCGAGGTACGCCATGGAGCCGTGACGGCCGGCGGCGAGCCAGCGGCGGACATGGTCGGCGTGTTCGGAGGCGATCGCGGGGGCGATGCCGCTGAGCGTGAAGCCGAGGTCGGCGGCCCGTCGTTTAACTTCTTCTGCGGTTATTGCGAGGCCCGCCATGATGCTCCCTGGATCAGCCGGCGTATTCGCAGGTGGAGGTGCAGGTTTCGTGCACGCGGACGAGGTGCAGCAACGGCAGGGCGGGCTTGAGGCGATCGAAAATCCAACGCGCCAGCATCTCAGCGGTCGGATTGCTCAGCCCGGGCAGATCGTTAAGCAGGTAGTGATCGAGTTGATCGCGGACGGGGGCGATGGCAGCACCGATCTCGCCGTAGTCCTGAAGGTAGCCTTTTGCGGGGTCGACTTCACCTTTGACGACGACGTCGATGTGGAACGAATGGCCGTGCAGCCGGCGGCACTTGTGGCCCTCGGGGAAGGTGGGCAGGAAGTGGGCGGCTTCGAAACGAAATGACTTGCTGAGCGTGACGATCATGAGGTTGCGTGACTTCTGCTGGCTGATTCGTGGGAGGTATTGTAGGCGTGGGTTGGGGGGGCGTGATGGGGGGGGCGATCGCCCGCTAACTAGTCGCCGGTCGGGGCGACTTCGGTGGTGTGTGCGGTGGCCTGGACGGGGCGTGTGGTTGGGGTGGGTATGCTGCGTTGCCAGGTGCCGTGGACGCGGAAGGCAGCATCGTCACGGCGGGGATGATCGCGACGCCAGTGGGTGCCACGTGACTCGGCACGCCAGTTGGCGGAGCGGGTCATCAGGGCGCCGACGAGGAGCATGTTCTGCACTTCCCAGCCGGTGCGATCGTCGAAGATTTTGTCGAGCGTGTAGCGTGCCCAGAAGTCGAGCATCTCGCTGATTTCCTGGAGCCGTGCGCCTTCGCGTTCGATGCCGACGTGCCGCCACATCACGCTTCGGAGGGTGGAGCTGACGTCGGGGAGGTCGAGTTCGCTGCGGTCGGAGGGGCGGATGTCGGAGACGACGCGTGCGGGCATGTGCACCGGTTGGCGGACGATCGCTTCGCAGGCGCGGCCGGCTTCTTCGCCGCAGACCAAGCCTTCGAGCAGGCTGTTGGAGGCGAGGCGGTTCGCGCCGTGGAGCCCGGTGCAGGCGACTTCGCCGACGGCGTAGAGGCCGGGGAGGGAGGTGTGGCCCTGGGGGTCGGCCCAGACGCCGCCGATCATGTAGTGGGCGGCGGGGCGGATGGGGATGAGGTCTTTGCCGGGGTCGAGTTCGAACTTGCGAAGCAGCTTGGTGATGCCGGGGAAGCGTGTGTAGAAGCGGTCGCCGAGGTGGCGTGCGTCGAGGAAGATGCGGTGGGAGCCGCGTGCGAGTTGGCGGAGGATGGCACGGCTGACGATGTCGCGCGGGGCCAGTTCCGCCATTTCATGTTGATCGACCATGAAGCGGTGCTCGTGTTCATCCACGAGGTAAGCGCCCTCGCCTCGGACCGCTTCGGTGATCAGCGCCCGTCCGGCACCTGCGATGTAGAGCACCGTCGGATGAAACTGCATGAACTCCAGGTCGGCAAGCTCGGCCCCGGCGCGGTAGGCCATGGCGAGGCCGTCGCCCGTTGCGACGGGGGGATTGGTCGTCTCGCGGTAGATCTGTCCGCAGCCGCCGCTGGCGAGGATGGTGGCCCGCGCCCAGATCATCTGCAGGCCGAAGCGGGCGTGGTGCGTGATGGCCCCGAGCGCACGCGGGGAACTACTTTCGGCTTCGTCGGTGAGCAGATCGAGCGCGAAGCAGTCGTCGAAAACGCGGATGCGTTCGTGTTCCTGCACAGCCTGGAAAAGTGTCTTGGCGAGAGCGCGGCCGGTGGCGTCGCCGTCGGCGTGGAGGATGCGGCCGACGGTATGGCCGCCCTCGCGCCCCAGCCGAAGGTGGCCTGCTTCGTCACGATCGAACGGCATGCCCAGTTCGAGTAGCTCAGCCACCCGCCGCGGCCCGGCTTCGACGATGTGCTTGACGACCGGCTCATCACAGAGGCCCGCCCCGGCGTCCAGCGTGTTCTGCATATGGGCTTCGATGCTGTCGGACGCTTCGGTGACGGCCGCGATTCCGCCCTGCGCCCAGGCGGTGTTCGATTCGCTCAATGGTCCCTTGGCCAGGAGGATCACGTCCGAATGTTCCGCCGCGGCAAGGGCGGCGCGCAACCCCGCCACCCCCGTGCCAATGACCAGAACCTCGGTGAAAATCTGAGGCAGGAGCGCGGAGCGAAACGGGATAAGGTACCGACGCTGATCGAACAGCTTGTGCATGCGAGGATTTTACGGGAGATCGCCGGTGATGGCGAAGGGTTCCCCCTACCTCCCAACGGCGAGCTGCGATCGCCCGCTGACGTCAGGCTGTGAGGGTGAACTGGACGATGTCGATGTGGCCGCTGCGGAAGTGGGCCGCGCAGCCGGTGAGGTACTTCATATAGATGTCGTAGGTCTGCTGATCGGTCAGGGCGATGGCCTGGTCGCGCTCGGCTTCAAGCTTCTCGGCCCATAGATCCAGCGTGCGGGCATAATGAAGTTGCAGCGACTGTGTGCGGGCGACGTTAAAGCCCGCCTGCTGTGCGTGATGTTCGATGACGGCGGGTGAGCAGAGTTGGCCGCCTGGGAAGATGTGCTTGCCGATGAACTTCGCGAAGAGGACGTGCTCGTGGTCGACGGCGATGCCCTTCTCTGCCAGCGTGTGACGGTCGGGCATGACGATGGTGTGCAGCATCATGCGGCCGTCGGCGGGGAGCAGGGCGTGACACTTCTCGAAAAATGCTGGGTAGCGGGCCATGCGGAAGTGCTCGAACGCGCCGATGGAGACGATGCGGTCGGCCGGTTCGTCGAACTCTTCCCAGCCCTGCAGCCGAACCTCGACGCGGCCGGCGTCGGAGGGCAGTTCCGCAAGCGACTGCTGAACGTGCGCGTGCTGATGGCGGGAGAGCGTGAGGCCGATGCCGTTGACCTTGTGTTGCGTGGCGGCCCGGCGAAGGGTGGCCCCCCAGCCGCAGCCGATGTCCAGCAGCGTCTGGCCGGGCTTGAGATCACACTTGCCGAGCGAGAGGTCGATCTTGGCCTGCTGCGCCTCGGCGAGCGTCATGTCCTCGCGCTCGAAGTAGGCACAGGAGTAGGTCATGGAGGGATCGAGGAAGAGCGCGAAGAAGTCGTCGCTCAGATCGTAGTGGGCCTGCACCTGCTCGTAGAACGGCTTGAAACGTGTCATGAGCTATGTCCCCTGCGTCGTAGGAAGTTTAGAACCCGCATCATCATGATCCAGCCACGATCTGGCAAGGCCATCGCGATCAATGGCCGCGAGGCTTCGTCTCGCAGGTCGATCAGCGGGAACAGGGCGACAGCGCGCTGCGGGATGTGAGGCTTTGCGTTATCATTCGAATCGCTCGGGGCCCTCCCTCGCACGCGAAATCATCAGAGGCTGGATTATCGTGATCATGACGCACAAAAAGCTATCTCTCCGGGTTGTTCTGGTCGTGCTGGGGATGTTGGGCGTAACGCTCGGCGGCTGCGCGACGACGTCGCCGACTCCGACGCCCGAGGCGCTCGACGTGGAGCCGAAGCAGGCGTTCATCGGGGGGGAGCGGGTGCTCATTCTCGGTGATTCGATCTCGCAGAACGGCCAGTACGTGCACTACCTTGACGGCTACCTGCAGACGCGGTTCCCGGAGGACCGCATCGAACTCATCAACGTGGGCCTGAGTAGCGAAACCGCTTCGGGCCTGTCGGAACCGAACCATCCGGGGCGGCGGCCGCACGTGCACGATCGGGTGGATACGGCGTTGCGGACGGCGCAGCCGGACGTGGTGATGGTGATGTACGGCATGAACGACGGGATCTACATGCCCTTCGATCCCGAGCGTTTCGCCGCCTACCGGGCGGGGATGCGGCACGTGATTGATCGCATTGAGCAGGCCGGCGCGAGGCCGATTCTGCTTACGCCCCCGCCTTTTGATCCCCTGCCGATTGTTGACAAGGTGGCCCCGGTGGAGGCTGAGAAGCACGGGTATCAGGCTCCTTATGCCGGGTACGACTATGTGCTGGCGCACTACGGTGATTGGCTGCTGGGCCTGCGGGAAGAGGGGTATGAGGTGGTGAACGTCGGCGACGTAAGCCGGGCTCATGTGCTCGATCGCAATGCGGTGGAGCCGGGTTATACGCTGGCACCGGACGGGGTTCATCCCAACGCGTTCGGGCACTGGATGATCACGCAGGCGATTCTGGATGATCTGGACCTGCCGGGCGACGTGGACGTGGTGGAGATCGATGTGGCCCGAGCGGATGCGCCGCTGCATGTGCGCGATCTTCAGACGACAGGCGACGGGATCGTGAGCTTCGCGTGGATCAGCAAGGTGCCCATGCCGATGGATGACCGGTGGTCTGCTGAGTTGGTCGCACAGGAGCGGGTTGCCGAGCGGTTTAATCGTCATCGGCTGCACGTGGTGAATGTGCCCGCCCCGGAGTATGAGCTTTACGAAGGCGAGCAGCTGCTGGGGGTGGTGACGCGTGAGCAGCTGACGGCGGGTGTGGACATGCTGCAATTCGAGGCGTTGACGACGAACCGTCACGCTGCGGAGATGATGCCGTTGCTTCAGGAGCGTCAGCAGATGCTTTCGCAGGCGTGGCGGGAGCGGGTGGGGCCGCCTGAGGGCGAGGCGACGACGCTTCGGGCGGTGCAGGCGGAGGCGGGGAAAATCGAACGCAGGCTTCACGACCTGGCGCAGCCGGTGACGTTGAATCTGAGGCTCGTGCCCAACGGCGAAGACGACTGAATATCCATAAAACGCGGTGGTACGGGGACACAACCAGATGCGGCTGAACTGCCAACAGTGGCGGTTTGGCTATTCCTAAGGAAGGACAGCGCGATGAGAGACGGTTACCGGGTGAAGCTAGTGGGCATCTTCTGTGCCATGATTTTTGTGATGCACGTGATGCCGAACGCAGCACAGGCGCAGAGTGTCTGGACGGGGCAGAGCGGGGACGACAGCCTGTGGTCTAACGACGACAACTGGGACGCAGCTGCGCCCGATCCGAATAACACCGGCAGCCTGACCTTCTCGGACAGTCCGCTGCTCGGGCCCGTGGCCGACGGCCAGCCGTGGGAGGGCATCGTGACGCTGCTGTTCGACAATGACGCGGAGGCGTTCAACATCAGCGGCGAAACGTTGGTCTTCAACGACGGCGAAATCGTGAACGACTCCGGCGAGCTTCAGATCTTCTCCAACAATATCACCGCCGGCGGCACGACGTTCACGCTCGACAGCGGCACTCAGACGCTGCAATTCGACGGTACGCTTGAACTGGGCACCGGCCTGACGATGACCGCCACCGGCACCGGCACGACGGAGCTGAACGATACCGTCACCGGCGACGGCGACATCTTCCTCGACGATGCCGCGACCCTCACGCTCAATGCGGCGAACACCTACACAGGCGGCACCACGATCGGCCCGGACAGCACGCTGATCCTCGGCGACGACGATAGCCTCGGCACCGGCGACCTCACCGTCGCCGGCACCGGCACGGCTTCACTCCAGGGCGAAGCGGAGGTGGAGCTTGTCAACATCGCCAACAACGTCAACATCGGCACGGACTCACTGCTGCAGCTCAACGGCGACGCGGCCATCGTGCTCGACGGCGATGTGACCGGCGACGGCGGGCTGATCGCTGACACCTCCGTCATCCTTCGCGGTGACAATACCTATGTCGGCGGCACCGAACTGCTCGCCGACAGCGTCGTCATCGCAGGCTCGGAAACGGCCTTCGGCACGGGCACAATTCAAGTGACCGGCTCGTCAGTGATCGCAGCGGATCTCGTAGATGGCGAAGCGGTCGACGCTCGCACCATCGCCAACGATGTCGCCATCGACGCGGACGAAACGCTCGGCCTCGTCGGCGAAACCTCCATGATCCTCGACGGTGTGATCAGCGGCGACGGCGGGCTGATCGTCGAATTCACCGTGCAGGAAGAAGACGAGGAAGAAGAGCTCGAAGAGATCAACCCCGTCCTCACCCTCAACCAGGCGAACACCTACACCGGCGGCACGCTGCTCCGCTCCGGCACTGTCGAACTCGGCGACGACGCAGCCTTCTCCACCGGCGATGTCACCGTCAACGGCCTGATCAACCTTGACACCGACGACAATCGCGTGATCGCCAACAACCTCGTCATCCTCGGCGAGGACGACGGCGAAGATAACGACAGCATCCTCGTGGTCGCTGGCGAACATGATTACGAGTTCACCGGCGCGTTCGAAGGCTCCGGCGACATCGACTTCCGCCTCGACGATAGCACCGCCACGCTCACCGGCAATAGTGAAAACTTCGCCGGCCTGACCCGCGTTTTCGACGGCACCACCGTCCAGCTCGACGGCACCCACGGCGGCGACCTGCACAGCGAAGCGATCATCCAGGGTGAAGGCACCGTGACCGGCGAGCTGCGTAACTTCAACGGCGGCGTCGTCGCGCCCGGCAACTCGATCGGCACCATGAATGTACAGGGCGATTACACGCAGCTGGCGGGCTCGACACTTGAAGTGGAGATCGACGTCAATGCCGGAACGGCCGATCTGCTGATCGTCGGCGGCGACGTGCAACTTGCTGCCAACAGCACCATCGACGTGACCCGCCTCGACGCCACGCCCCTGACGCTCGGCGACACGTTCGACATCATCCAGGCTGAGGGCACGATCGTCGATGACGGCGTGGATATCGTCGACGACGGCAGCGAAGTGCTGCTTCGTCTCATCGGCCAGATCACGCAAAGCGGCAGCGACCAACTTTACCAGCTTGTGGCTTCGTCGCAGGTGTTCGACTTCGACGCCGAAGGCAGCAACAACCTCGCGGTGGCGTCGGGGCTGAACTCACTGAACGTGGCTGGGGCGAGCACGCCGGTGCAGCAGTTCCTTGCGGACATGATCGCGATCGGCGACGCCGCGGCTTACAACCAGGCGCTCGAAGACCTCTCGCCCGGGGCGTATCAGGCCGTCGATCTGGTCGCCATTGACAACGCGCACATCTACACGAGCAACGTCCGCGACTACCTCTCCGCTCGCAGGCGGGGCGGGCCAATCATGGCGGGGCTGGCGATGAGCCAGGCGTCGCCGGTGGGGGCGTCGCTTGATGAGCCGAACCGCGATCAGCGTCGTCTTTCGCTGATGCTTGACGAACAGGGCGAACGTGACGCCGGTACCGGCCGAGGCACCCCGCGCCGCATCGCCGGCGAGCGTGTGGGCCGCGGCGGACAGCGCGGCGGCTTCGGCGAAGATCGTGACTGGGGCGTGTTCGGACAGGCCGTCGGCGGCATCCATGATGCCAGCAGCGACACCTACCGCTCCGGCCACAGCGCCCGCGTCTTCGGCGGACAGTTCGGCGTCGATCGCAACCTCGACGATCAGCTCACGCTCGGCCTCGGCTTCTCCTACCTCCGCAGCGACGTCGACCTCAACGGCAACCGCGGCGAGTTCGAAGGCGACACCTTCCGCGTCGGCCCCTATCTCGGCTGGACCGACGCCCGCAACAAATGGTTCATCGATGCCTCCCTCACCTACGGCTTCCACGATATCGACAGCGAACGCTATATCCCCGAGCAGGACGCAACCGCCTCGGGCAGCTTTAACGCTCATGAGGTGCTGTTCTATGCCGGCACGGGCTATCCCATCAACATGAACGGCTTCACGCTCACGCCTCGCGCGTCGCTTCAGTACCTCTACCTCGAGCACGACGGCTTCACCGAAAGTGGTGCCGGTGCGGCCGATTTGCAGGTGCACAGCCGTGACGCCCAGTCGCTTCGCACACGCCTTGGCGCGAGCATCGGCCGGTACTTCCATGCGGGCACGGTTGTGGTTCAGCCCGAGCTGTTCCTCGGCTGGGAGTACGAAGCGCTCGGCGATGATGACCTCACCGCCAACTTCGCAGCGGGCGGCGATGCGTTCAGCGTGACCCCCTCGGCTCCCGGTCGCAACGCCGCGGCACTGGCGGCCTCGGTGAACTTCCTGTTCGATGAACGGCTCTCCGCCTTCTTCCGCTACGAAGGACGCCTCTCGGGCGACAACGACAGCCACGGCCTCGGCGCCGGCTTCTCGCTGCGGTTCTAAAGCGGCGACGGGTGCGGACGCCAGTGGCACGCTGTCACGTGCGCAAAAGCTTGATGCACAACCGCTCCCTTTCGGTTGCGGCTTTTCATGAGCTTTCACGCCTTGGACGGAAGGCGCGAGCTTGCGCAAAACTCAATAATACCCGTGTTCGGACCTCCACCCGCGTGCTATCATCGGGTAGCGGACCTGCGATTTGCTCACCGCTTCCCGTCGGAGCTGGCATGTACGAAACCGTCCACACCTGCGATCGAGCCGATCAACTGATCGATTCGCCGACGCCCGTCTGGCTTCTGAAGCACTCGACGGCGTGCAACGTTTCGGCGTGGGCCATGCGGGAGTTCATGGCCTACCTCGGCACGCATCCGCACGAGCGCGGCGCGGTGATTGTCGTCCAGCATCATTTTAGAATCTCAGAGCGGCTGGCCAAGCGGTTGCATGTCCGCCATGAGAGCCCGCAACTGCTGCTGGTGAAGAAGGGCCGCGTGCTTTACAGCACTTCCCATAGCCAGATCACGGCGGAGACCATGGCCGCCCGCCGCGCCGTCGTCACCTCGGCGTGATTCCATCACGTTAGATCGCCGTTCGGCTGCGTCACTTCGGCGGGTTTTCGCTCGGCGTCTCGCGTGACTGCATTGTGAGGCGGTTGTGCACCTCCGCCGACCGGAAACGCAGTTCCAGCGCTTTTCGCGTGACGTAGTGGCCGGGCGGGACGGACTTGGTGAGGAACACCGAGCCGCCGACGATTGAGCCCGCCCCGACGATGGTATTCCCGCCGAGGATCGTCGTGTTGGAGTAGATGGTGACGTCGTCTTCGAGTGTCGGGTGGCGTTTGGTGCCCCGAATCAGTCGGCCGGTCTCATCCCGCGGGAAGCTCATCGCCCCAAGCGTCACGCCCTGGTAGAGCTTGCAGCGGTCGCCGATGTGCGTGGTTTCGCCGATGACCACGCCCGTGCCGTGGTCGATGAAGAATGAGCGGCCGATGCTCGCGCCCGGATGAATATCGATGCCGACTTCGCTGTGCGCGTGCTCGGAGAGGAGCCGGGGCACCAGCGGCACGCCGAGTCTCTGCAGCCGCTGCGCGACACGATAAGTGAAGACCGCGAACACGCCGGGGTAGCAGAAGACGGTCTCGTCGGTGTTGCGGGCAGCGGGGTCGCCGTCGTAAGCAGCCTGCACATCCGTGGCCAGAATCTCACGCAGTTCGGGAATCGCATCGAGGAAGGCGTCGGTGAGCTGCCTTGCTTGGGGGAGCGTCGCCTCGGCCGTAACGGCCGGCGAAGCGCCATCCCCGCTGCCGCGCTGCTCGAGGTACTGCTGATAGGCGAGGGCCTGAGCGATGAGCAGTTCCATGGATTCGCGGATGGCAGCCAGCAGCGTCAGCACATGGTCTTCGAGCACGTCGCGGTCGAGGGGACGTTCGGAGAAGAAGCCGGGGAACAGCAGATCGCGGATCATGTCCAGCAGTTTGACCATCTGCTGCTGGTCGGGGATCGGACCGCCTTCGGTGTGGCGAATGCGCGGGTCGGCGTCGTAACTGGCGAGCACCTTCGCAGCAAGCTGCTGCAACGGCGGACGGGAGGCGGGGGAGGAATCACTCATGTCGTTCATGGTACGTCCGCAGGCGGTGGGTTGTCACTCCAGGCGGGGCACGGCCGTCACCGTTAGCGGGCGATCGCCGATCGCCGTTCTACATCGACGGGCGAGCGGAAGTGGCGAAGTGGTCGCCCGCTAACGTTTTGCCTTTATTTGAGTTTCGTCATGTAATCTTCCAGGCAGCGGGCGACGAGGGCGGTCCAGCCGGTCTGGTGGGAGGCGCCGAGGCCTCGGCCGGTGTCGCCGTGGAAGTATTCGTTGAAGTACATGAGGTTGCGGAAGTGGGGATCGTCGGTGAAGCGGTCGTCGTCGCCGTGGCATGGGCGGCGGCCGTCTTTGTCCCTTTCGAAGAGGCTTGCGAGTCGGTGGGCGAGTTCGCGTGCGACTTCTTTCAGGTTCATGTGGTTGCCCGAGCCGGTGGGGCATTCGACGGTGAGCGAGTCGCCGTAGAAGTGGTGCCAGCGTTCGAGCGCTTCGATGATGAGGAAGTTGATGGGGAACCAGACGGGGCCGCGCCAGTTGGAGTTGCCGCCGAACATTTCGGTTTCGCTTTCGCCGGGGACGTAGCCGACGCGATGCTTCTGGCCGTCGAGTTCGAGTTCGAAGGGGTGGTCCAGGTGGTATCGGCTGAGCGAGCGGAGGCCGAACGGGCTGAGGAATTCTTTTTCGTCGAGCATGTAGCGGAGCACGCGGACGAGCTTTTCGCGGTTGGGGATACCCAGCAGGTGATAGCCGCCGGGGCGGTGATCGTCTTCCATGTAGGCGATGTGCTTGGCGAGATCCTTGCGGTTGGCGAGGAACCAATCCATGCGCTTCTGGAAGCCGGGCAGGTTATCCAGTTGATGGTCGGGGAGAACTTCGACGGCGATGAGGGGGATGAGGCCGACGAGCGAGCGGATCTTCAGCGGCGTTGAATGGCTGTCGGTGAGGATACGGTCGTAGTAGAAGCCGTCGGTCTCATCCCACAGGCCGGCCCCGCCGATCTGGTTCATGGCGTCGGCGATGGCGACGAAGTGCTCGAAGAATTTGCTGGCGGTGTCGGAGTAGGCGCGGTCGTGCACGGCCAATTCGAGCGACATCGAAAGCATGGTGCCGCAGTAGAAGGCCATCCATGCGGTGGCGTCGGCCTGGTGGAGTTTGCCGCCGCCGGGCATGGGCGCGGAGCGGTCGAAGACGCCGATGTTATCCAGGCCGAGGAAACCGCCTGAGAACAGGTGCTCGCCGTGGACGTCTTTGCGGTTCACCCACCAGGTGAAGTTGATCAACAGCTTCTGGAACGTGCGCGCCAGGAAGAACAGATCACGCTTGCCCTTGCGCCCCGCGATCTTGTAGACCCGCCAACAGGCCCACGCATGCACCGGCGGATTCACATCGCTGAAGGCGAACTCGTACGCGGGAATCTGCCCGTTGGGGTGCATGTACCATTCGCGGAGGAAGAGCACGAGCTGTTCCTTGGCGAAGGCGGGATCCAGCCGGGCCATCGGGATCATGTGAAACGCCAGGTCCCAAGCGGCGTACCAGGGGTACTCCCACTTGTCGGGCATCGAAATCACGTCGCGGTTGTACAGATGTTCCCAGTCGCTGTTGCGGCCTTCGATGCGGCTCTGAGGCGGGTTCGGCTGTTCCTCATCGCCACGAAGCCAGTCGTGCACCACGTACTGGTAGAACTGCTTCGTCCACAGCAGCCCCGCGTAGGATTGCCGACAGATCTGCCGATGCTCATCCGCCATCGCCTGCGGGAGCAGGTCTTCGTAAAACGCGTCGGCTTCGTTGATGCGCTTCTGGACAATGCGATCAAACGCCGACCCGAACGGCTGCTTGCGAAGCTGATCCACGGAGGAAAGCCTCAGGCGCAGTGTCACCTCTTCGCCTGCAGGAATCGACATCTTGTAGTGGGCCGCTGCCTTGGTGCCGCGCTGCTTGGGGTTGACCGCCTTCTTTTCGCCGTCGATCACGTAGCGGTGGAAGGCGTCTTTGGTGTACGGCGTGGCGCTGCCGATATCAAAGAGCTTTTCGAAGTTGGTCTCGTTCTCGGTGACCAGCAGATCGGGCGCGTTGCCGTCGGGGCCGTTGTCGGCGAAGAAGTGGAACTCGCCCAGGCGTTCGTGGTCGGTGATGACATGACCATCTGCCACGCGCAGCGAGAGCTCAGCCTGCTCTTCGGGATAGCGCACGCCCCACGACCAGGTGTTGCGAAACCACAGGGTGGGCAGCACGTGCAGGTCCGCTGCTTCGGGCCCGCGGTTGGCGATGGTCAGGCGGATCAAAATGTCCTGGTCGTCGGCCTTGGCGTACTCGATGCTCAGATCGAAGTATCGGCTTTCGTCGAAGACGCCGGTGTCGACCAGTTCGTACTCGCGGTCTTTGAGGCCACGCTTGGCGTTCTCCTCGCGGAGTTTCTCGTAGGGGAATTCAGCCTGCGGATATTTGTAGATGGCTTTGGAGTAGGAGTGCGTGGGGGTGGCGTCGACATAGAAGTAGTCTTCTTTGACGTCTTCGCCGTGGTTGCCTTCGGGGCCGGTGAGGCCGAACAGGCGTTCCTTGAGAATCGGGTCGCGGCCGTTCCATAGCGACACGCCGAAGCACATGCGGCCGAAGCGATCGCAAAAGCCCATCAAGCCGTCTTCGCCCCAGCGGTAGGCGCGCATGTGGGCGTGCTCGAAGGGGAAATAGTGCCAGACCGATCCGTCGGGGCTGTAATCCTCGCGCACCGTCCCCCATTGGCGTTCGGCAAGATAAGGACCCCACCTTTTCCACTTTTTGCGTTTCTTAAGATCTTCCGACTGGCGACGGCGTTCCGCGTTCGCCACCCTGCGATGTGCCATGAATCCACTTCCAGCGTCAAAGGTCCAGCAGTCGACTGCGTCTCCCGAGCCTGCATGATAGCCGATCATGGCGACGGCACACGATACTCATCGTCGGGCCCCCTTTGTGGGTCGGGCTGATGGCCTTGACGAGCGGAGAACGTGAGCGATCAGGTGGGGGATGGGGGGAAGGGTCGGGACGTGAAAACGCCGCGACTTTTGGGAGAGTCGCGGCGCTGCAGGTTCTATTGCGTGCCGGGCGGGGCCGGGGCGTTCCTCAGGCGGTGATGCCTGTGACGCGCAGCTTGAGGTACTGCTGGCGATGGCCCTGCTTGCGGCGGTACTTCTTGCGGCGTTTGAATTTGATGATGGTGACCTTGTCAGCGCGGACGCGGTCGAGCACCTCGGCGGTGACTTTCGCGCCATCGACGTAGGGTGCACCGATGCGGGGGGCGTCGCCGCCGACCAGAAGGACCTTGTCGAATTCAAGGGTGTTCTGGCCTTCAGCCAGATCCCGCACGTCGACCTGGAATACATCGCCTTCACCGACACGGATCTGGCTACCACTATCTTCAATAATTGCGTACATGGCGCGTTGTTCCTCGCTCAGAATCGAGCCGAGCATATTAGCAGGAAGGGCAGGGCGTGGCAAGGGGAGTGTGTGATTGCTGATCTGTGTGATGGTGATTCAGGCTTGCTGCCTCTTCGGGGTGTGTTGGTCGGATGGTACTGGGAGTTGCTGAAAGTACTTAAGGAAGCGGTTAGTAAACCATGGGGCGTTTTCGGCGAGGACATAGGTGACGAAGGTGTTCGTGCGTTTCCAGTCGACCATCCAGTTTTCCCATTTCTGCCAGGTCTGGTCGTCGCTGACCCATCCGTTATAGAAGCCGGTGTGCGCCTGTTCGAAAAGTTCGAGGCCGGCGCGTGTGAGGCGATAGCACTGGTGTTCGTCGCCATCGAGGATGGCCCAGACGGGCCAGCGTTGCTTGTCGGCGAGTTCGTCGAGGGCGCCGTCAAGCTCGGCGATGCGCTGGGCATCGAGCGGGTGCCAGATCTTGTTGAGGCACGGGTTCTCGGCCGGTCGCCAGAGCAGTTCGGTGTACTCCTGCGCGAGATGCTGAAAGAGTTGATATTCGCGGAGATTGCGATCGCTCATCATCTGGACGGCCATGGCGGCGAGCGTGGCGACGAGTGCGATGGCGCTGAGGGTGCCGACGATGGCCTGGATCAGTTCGAAGGTGGTCATCTGATCGCTCCTTGTTCGGCGGGAGGTCGCGGGTCCCACGGTACGTCCGTGTGCTTCGGGCTGTGTGGGGGTCAGTCGTAGGCGGGTTCTTTGGTTTGCTCGACGATGTGCTTGACGATTTGGGCAGCGTCGATGTTCTCGCCAACGGCCTGGTAGTTCGGCAGCACGCGGTGACGCAGCACAGCGTCAGCGGCGCTGCGGATGTGAGCGGTGCCGACGGTGGGGCGGCCCTCCAGCACGGCCATCGCTTTGCCGGCCAGCACGAGATACTGCCCGGCGCGAGGCCCGGCTCCCCACTCCACGTACTGCTGGGTGAACTCGGGGGCGGCGGGATCGCTCGGCCTGGTGGCGCGGGCGATGGCCACCGCGTAATCGATCACATGCGACGAAACGGGCATCCGCCTGACCAGCTGCTGAAAGGCCTGCATCTGCTCCTGGGTGTAGACCGGCTCGATGTTGATCTCGCGCGGAGCGGTCGTCGCAGCCACGATGGCGCGTTCTTCGACTTCGCTGGGGTAGTCGATCCAGAGGCTGAACATGAAGCGGTCCAGCTGGGCTTCGGGCAGCGGATACGTGCCCTCCTGCTCGATGGGGTTCTGCGTGGCGACGACGACGAACGGCTTGGCCAGCGGATAGGCTTTGCCCATGCTGGTGACGGTGTATTCCTGCATGCCTTCGAGCAGAGCGGCCTGCGTCTTCGGCGGCGTGCGGTTGATCTCGTCGGCGAGCAGCAGGTTCGTGAAGATCGGCCCCTGCATGAAGTGCCATTGACGCTTGTTGGTCTTGCGATCTTCCTGCAGCAGTTCCATGCCGATGATGTCGGCGGGCATCATGTCGGGCGTGAACTGGATGCGTTTGAAGGACCAGCCGAGCGTCTGGGCGAGCGTTTTCACGAGGAGTGTTTTGGCGAGGCCCGGGACGCCGACGATGAGGACGTGGCCTTCGCTGAAGATGGCGGCGAGGAGCTGACGGACGATTTCGTCCTGTCCGATGATCGCCCGGCCGATCTGCTGACGCAGGTTCTGATAGCCCTCGGCAGCCTGGGTGAGCAGTTCGGCGTCGGTGCTGCTGAGCTTCGTGGAAGTGGTGGTCAAGAGGGTGCGTCCGATCGCAAAGGTGGGAAGAATCGCCCGTTGCGTTGGCATCATGATACCGCGACGATGGGGCAGCGGACAAAGTTCGTCTCATCGAAAGGCTGGGCATGGTTGATTCGGGAACGCGGACGGCGACGGTGGGCGGGGCGGCGGGCGAGCGTCGCCGATGGCTGACGGGGTGGCGGGTGGTGGTGTTTTTGTTGGTGTTCGTGTTCGTATTGCTGCTGTGCGTGCGGGGGGCGATCGCGTGGCGGTATTCGGCGGAGCTTGAAGCGAGGCGGGCGGCGGGGCTGCCGGTGGATGTGGCGTCGTTTCGGGATTGGCAGGGGGAGATCGAGCTCGGGGCGGCGGAGATCTATGCGGAGGCGTTCGAAGCGATGGAGCGGGCGCGATGGTCATATGAAGACAAAGAGGAACTCGTGATCGCCGGCTCGGCGGAGCTGCCTGAAGACGGCGGACCGTTGACGGAGCGACAGCTTGAGATCGCGCATGATTACCTGGCGGACCATGCCGAGGCACTGGCGCTGCTTCACGAGGCGGCGGAGGCCGGCGGCGGGGCGGGGCCGTGGCGGCTGGATAAGGGAAGAGGGGTGACCGAGTTCAGCAATCTCTCAGCAGTGCGGTCGGGGCTGAGACTGTTGTCCCTGCAGGCGCGGATCGCGGCGGAGGAGGGCGATGCCGAGGCGGCCGTCGCGGCGCTCGAAACAGGTTCGTTTGTCGCGGGGATGATGAAGCAGGAGCCGTTCGCCATTGACCACCTGGTTACCATTGCGTGCGCTAGCCTGTGCGTGGAGGTGTCTGCCGAACTTCTGGGGCGAGTTCCGCTGGATCAAGCGCAGTTGAGGCGGATCGGAGACGCGCTGGAGAGGGTGACGCCGACGTCGGACGATTTCTTGCGGAGGCTGATTGGGGAGGACGCTTATATGGTGCTGGTCCTGGACGAAGAGGGACCGGATGCGCTGGCGGAGTACATCGACGGCTCGCCTATGTACTATCGCCTCACCGGGCTGACCGAGCTTACGCTGATGCGCAACTGGCAGATGATGGAGCTCTACCTTGATGCTTTTGAAAACATCGAGGGGGAGCCCGAACGGCTTGACGAGTACAGGCGGATCAGCAATATGCCGTACCCGGTCTGGGGGGGTTTGGGAGAGGAGTCGGCAACGTTAACCGGCAGGGTGTTGATTTCGCACTACCGCGCGCTGGCTAGGCATCGCGCCGCGGCGGCGGGGTTGGCGGTGATGCGGTATCGGTTGGCGGAGGGGCGGTTGCCGGGGGAGCTTGGGGAGGTGGTGGATGAGCAGCCGCTTGATCCGTTTACGGGCGATCCGCTGATTTATCGGGTCTCGGATGATGGGTTCGTGATCTACAGCGTTAACGATAATCTCGTCGATAGCGGCGGCGATGATAGTGAGGACGCTCAGGATCGCTCTGAGGATGATGTGGTGTTTCGTGTGCGGTTGCGTGGGGAGTGAGGGGGCCGGCCGGTCGTA
>JBBDRF010000003.1:42101-63331 GCA_040905565.1 Phycisphaeraceae bacterium
TTTTGGGGGGTGGGTGGCGGGGTGAGGATGCCTTGGGTGGTCAGGAAGTTTGTGATGTCTTGCCAGTAGGCGGCGGTGGTGATGGGCATGTCGTTGTGGCCGGCGTCGTAGTTGATCAGGGTGGCGTTGGGGGCGAGCGCGTGCAGGGTTTCGCTGTGGTGGTAGGCGATGATGGTGTCGCGGCGGCCGTGCTGGAGGAGGAGGGGGCGATCGAGTTTTTCGAGGACGGCGGCGTTGTCGAAGGGATCGAGCACGAAAGGCCGGGGGATGCCGTAGCCTGCCATGATGTCGGCGACGCTGGTGAAGGGGCTCTGCAGTATCATCGCAGCGGGCGGTCGGCGGTCGGCCAGTGCGGTCGCCACGCCGGTGCCGACGGACCGGCCGAGGAGCACGATGCGGCCCTGGTCGATGTCTTCGCGGGCGGTCAGGCGATCGTGGAAGGCAGTGAGATCGTCGACGATGGCAGCCTGTGATGGCTTGCCTGCGGAGCGGCCGTAGCCTCGGTATTCGGGGAGGAGGACGCTGATGCCCAGCCGGCGAAACGGGGCGACCTGTTCGGGGAGGTAGTCAATGACCTCGGCGTTGCCGTGCGAGAGGACGATGGCGGGGCCGGGCGATTCGGCGGTCGCGCCATCACCGGGGAGGAACCACGCTTCGACGGGCCCGGCTTCGGTTTCGAGCCACCACTGCTCGCCCTCGATCTCCGCGAGTCGCTGTTGCACGTGTTCGTTGGAATCGACGGGGCCGATGACGTGGCGTGGGAATAGCAGCGAGCGTTGGAGGCCGCAGCCGGCGAGCAGGTAGAGCGGGTAGAGCAGCAGGAGGGTGAGCAGCAGCGTGGCCATGCGTCGCCTCCGCGAACGGGCGTTGGGGGAACGGACTGAGGTGGTCGTTTCCATACCGGCTTGATTGTAGGTGTTTGGGGGGGCGGGTGTCGGGCTCAGAAGTGGCGGCCCCAGAGGGTGTGGAGGCGGTCGATCTCGTCGGGGGAGATCGCTTTGCGGTCGGTCCAGATCGCCTGCTTGAGCGCTTCATGGGCGGGGCAGGGCTGCTGAAGGCCGGCGGTGTCGGTGAGGGCCGCTTTGATCAGGCGGATGGCGTTGGCGGTGGCGTCCTGCAGGTTGCCGATGATTTCCGTGAGCAGGGCGTGGGGGTCGGATGTGTCGTGCGGCCGCCAACAGTCGTAATCGGTAGGCAGGGCGAGCAGGGCGTAGGGCAGTTCCGCTTCACGGGCGAGTTTGGCTTCGGGCATGGCGGTCATGCCGATGAGGTCGCCTCCCCAGGCGCGGTGCATTTCGGACTCGGCGCGGGTGGAGAAGGCGGGGCCTTCCATGCAGACGTACGTGCCGCCGTCGTGCACTTTGGGCGCCTGCTTGCCGAGCGTGAAGGCGGCATCGAGGAGCCACTGCCTCATGATCGGACAGAACGGCTCAGCGAATTCGACGTGAACGGCGGCATGCTCATAAAAGGTGTTCGCACGTGTCCACGTTTTGTCGATCACCTGGTCGGCGACGACGAGATCGCGCGGGCGGATGTGTTCCTGGAGCGAGCCTGTCGCGCCACTGGCGAGGACGTGGGTGCAGCCGAGCGCTTTGAGGGCGTAGAGGTTGGCGCGGTAGGGGATCTGCGAGGGGCTGAAGCGATGGCCGAGGCCGTGACGCTGGAGGATGGCGACGTCGACGCCTTCCCACTGAGTCAGCGTGATGGGGGCACTGGGGCGGCCGAAGGGCGTTTCCATCTCGTGATCTTCGCCTGATTCCGCAGCGAGCGCCTCGCCGAGCCCGGAGCCGCCGATGAGGCCAATGCGTAGGGGGTTCGCCATGTGCGTACCTTCCGTGAAGGGGATCAGATAAATCGAGCGTCAATGGTAAACGATCAACGCGACTCCGTCGTCTCGAACGAGCCGCGACCGTGAAGGAGTGGTCGGCTCGACGCCAAGGTGATGATGGAAGGTTCGCATCGCCAACAATTCGCTGGCTCGGGGGCACCCGCTGTACGTCAGACGCACTGATGGGCAAGCCACCAGTGGCACGCGCCGCGAGCCGCGCCGGTGTCAGGGCGTGTCGCTTTTGGCCTCTTGCTTCTGCTGGCGTGCGCGCTGGATGTCGGTTGTGATCGAGCGGATCAGGACCACAAAGATGCCGATGAGCAGGTACGCGTCGGCGAGGTTGAAAAGCCAGGGGTAGAGGTACGGCGAGCCGCCGGGCCAGGTCCAGCCAAAGGGCAGCTCAAGGTTGGGGAAGAGCCAGAGCATGTCGCGGACGACGCTGTAGACGATGCGGTCGTAGAGGTTGCCGAGCGCCCCGGCGAGGATGCCCGCGAGTGCGATGTGGACAATACGCTCACGGCGATCGGACGTATAGAAGAAGTAGCTGACGATCGCCACGGCGACGAAGGTGGCGACGATAAACATCCAGCGGTAGCCGGCCCAGAGGCCGAAGACCGCGCCGGGGTTGAGCGTGAGTTTGAACCCGAGCAGGTAGGGGATGACGATGCGGGTATCGTCCGGCAGGGGTTGCTGGCCTTCGAGGACGGCGGGGATATCGACCGGCTGCGGGCCGAGGTAGGCGAAGGCGAGGTACTTGACGATCAGATCGAGCGCGAGCAGCCCGACGAGTACGCCGAGGAACAGCCCGATCGCCCGGGTTGATCGACCCGCCGGCTGTAGTGTGGGCTGGGGGTGTGACATGAGCGAAAGGCAGCTTGCGTTTGGGCTGGCGAGATGGCCGTGATGGTGGGGGGTTAGCGGCGGTTGGGGTGGGTGCGTTCCATCTCGCGTGCGACTTCGATGGTGTACTTGGCCCAGGGCTTGGCGTCGAGGCGGGCTTTGTTGATGGGGACGCCTGACTCTTCGCAGACGCCGTACGTGCCTTCCTGGATGCGGTAGAGCGCTTCTTCGATCTCGTTGAGAAGACGCCGTTCCGACTCGACGAGCCCGAGCGTGAGTTCCTGCTCGTACTGATCGGAGCCGACGTCAGCCATGTGGATCGGCATGTGCGAGAGGTTGGCTGAGTCGTGATTGAGCAGCGCCTCGGCTTGCATGGAATCCATGTCGCCCCGGATCTCAGCGCGCTTGATCAGCAGCATGGCGCGATACTTCTGGATCTCGCGCTTGGTGAGGCCGCTCTTGACGGGTTTGGTTTTGGTTTTGGATTCGGCCTGGCCGTCGGCGGTGGCGGGTGAAGCGGCCTTTTTGGTGGTCTTTGCGGTCGTCGCGGTCTTAGAAGCGGTCGCCTTCTTGGCGGTTTTTTTCTTGGTGACTTTTTTCTTGGTCGTCTTCTTGGAGGAAGACGGACTGGTTGCCGATGCTTTACTCGTTTTCTTCGCCACGGCGCCTCCGGCAGCAGGTGGTGACGTGCTCTGGGCCGACGGGCCTGAGCACTTTGCCCCCAAAATAGACCCGCCATATTAGCGGTCGAACTGGGGTGCGTCAATGTCGATCGGGGGGCGACAGTGCGTGCGCTTCAAGTGCAGAGCTTGGGGGGATCTGTAGCAGTAGGACGTGTGTTATTGGCCATTTACAACCCACGGCGTTACGCCGCGGGCTTCGGGTGGCGTTGGTGGTGAGGGCATTGAAAAGGGCGTGCCGCGTATGATGCGGCGACGCCCCTGCTGCGGTTGCGAATGGTTTCGCCAGGACGAAACCGGTCAGGCCGGTTGCGCGTGGCGGTTGATGATTTCCGCAAGCTCGGTCAGTTTTTCATCGGCAGCCTTCTCCTCGGCGAGGTTCTGCTTGAGCAGGTCGCCTTGCTCGCGGAATCCGAGCATGTCGGCCCACTTGCAGATGGTGCCGTAGGAAGCGATCTCGTAGTGCTCGATCTTCTGCGCCGACGCGATGATGATGGCGTCGTTCACATCGGGCGAGCCCTTCTCCTGCATCATCTCCTGGCCTTCCTCGACGAGCCCGAGCATGCCTTCGCACTTGCGGCCTCTCGCGGTGCGGTCGAGTGAATGGAACACGGCTTCCAGGCGCTTGACCTGTTGCTGCGTCTCGTCCAGGTGTTCCTGCAGAAGCTCTTTAAGCTGCGGGTCGTGGGCGGCCCGCGCCATCTTCGGCATCGCTTTGAGCAGCTGTTTTTCAGCGTGAAAGATATCCTTCAGCTCTTCGACGAATGCGTCTTCCAGATTTCTCAGGGTAGCCATCTCTTTCTCTCCAGCAGAGGGTGGTTTCACGGAACGGAACGAACTCGGGTTTGCTCCTGTGCGCGGGTGCCGGCGAGCGGTTCGCGCGGCGGGCCGTTGAGGACGCGGCCGAACGGGTCGTAGCGCCCGCCGTGACAGGGGCAATCCCAGGTGCTTTCCGCGTTGTTCCAATGCACGATGCAGCCTGCGTGGGTGCAGGTGGCTGAGTGGGCGTGGACTTTGCCGACTTCGTCACGATAAACGGCGAGGCGACGGCCTCGGATAAGCATGATGCGACCCTGCCCTGGGGGGATATCGTCGACGAGTTCGACCTCGCCCGGGCCGACGCGGTCGCCGACGAGATGCTCGGCGATGTGCGCCAGTTCCGTGGCCATGCGGCTGAACGAATTGCGAGGCTGAAACCGCGACGGACTCAGCAACTGCTCGCAGCGATGCGTGTTGCCGACGGCGAGTTCGCTGAGCATGATGCCGGCGAAGGTGCCCCACGTGAGGCCGGTGCCTGAGTAGCCGGTGCCGATGTACAGGCGCGGCTGGCTCGGTACGCGGCCGATGAATGGGAGGGTGTCGGCGGTCTCGTAGTACTCGCTTGACCAGCGATGCGTGATGGCCACCACGTCGTACCGCTGAAGGATGTAACGCTCGAGGTCGGCGTAGGCCTGGTCGCCGTGCTGGTCGCCGGTGTGATGGTCGGCCCCGCCGATGATGAGCGTCGTCGGATCGTTCGTGTCGGCAAGGCGCGTGTAGTGGTAGGGATCGGCGTTGTCCCAGAACAGCGCGTCGGGAACCGGGTCGGCCACCTTCACGGCCATCGCGTAGGACTGGTACGGATAGACGCGACTTTGCAGTGAGAAGAATCCGGTCCACGGCAGGTGCGTGGCGAGGATCACTTCATGTGCGGTGATGACGGCACCGTCGGCGGTGCGGATGCGCGAACTGCTGCCATCGGGTTGTACGTCGATGGCGCGCACGTTTTCGTAGATCTTGCCGCCTGCTTCGGTGAAGGTGCGGGCGAGATTACAGAGGTACTTCAGCGGCGAGAAACGTGCCTGGTTGCCCAGGCGCATCCCCGGCCCTGTCCGAAAAGGCAGCGGAACCGTTTCGGTCACGCTGGCCTCGAGCCCGAGTTTGCGAGCCAGCTCGGCTTCAATGCCGAACCAGTCGCGGGCTTCGTCACGTTCGGTGTACCAGTAGGCGGGAAGGCGCTCGAAGTCGGCGTCGAGCTTGAGCGCATTCTCCCAACTGGCGATGTGCTCGATCGCCTCGCGCCGGGCATCGACAACCTTGCGTGCGTTGTCGATGCCGATGCGGGCGACGAGGTCTTGAAAGGAATGGTCGTTGTGGGCATCGAGATGACCGGTGCTGTGGCCTGTCGTGCCGGCTCCGACACGATGAGCTTCGAGCACGGTCACGCTTCGACCCGCACGGAGCAGCCGCATCGCAGCGGTCAGCCCCGTGATCCCGGCCCCAACGACCACGACGTCGGCGCGGGCCTCACCGACGAGCGGCTCCTGGTGACGGCACGCGGCGTGCTCGGCCCAATAAGGCGGATGCTTGCTGAGCATGTGAACCATCCTTTTCTGGTTCGTGCCGTCGGGTAAGCGGTTAATCGGTCGGGATACGCTGGACCTCGATGGTGGTCGACGCACTGCGAGCGAGCCGGCCGTCGAGGATCAGGTTGCTCTGCACGACGTACGTGCCCGGCTCATCGAAGTAGACGCGTGCGGTGCGGCCGTTGTCTTCGGTGAACAGTTCGCCACCGCTGGCATCCCATTCAAGCTGGGTGTCGCGGCCGAGCGTTCCTTCGGAATAGGCGAGAATCGTGACGTTCTCACCGACCAGGACCGTGCTGCGGCTGGGCTCGATGTCGAACATCAGCTCTCGCGCTGAGACGCCGCTGCCCCTTCCCTCGCAGGCTCCGAGCGCGAGCCCCAAGCCGAGCAAGACCGTAAAAAGCGTCCCCTGAAACCACCGACTTTGACGTAGCGCAATCATCATCCCTCTCCTTTTGTGCGGGTGTTTACGTGCAACAGTGATTTACGGCTGCTGCTGTTCTGGCTGATCGCCGGGCTGCTGCTGACCAGGCTGCTGCTGAGCCTGATCGCTGACCTGAAGTTCGTTCTGCACGTTGTCAGGCCCGACGACGTCGGCCGCGATCTGCTCGATCTGCTGGCTTTCCTGTTCGGACTGGACGTTGCCGCTGAGCGTGACTTCGCCCTGATCAACGCTGACGGTGATCTGGCGACCGTTGGGCTCAAGCTGCGCTTCCTGCTCGATGCGGTCCCGAACTTCCTGGGCAAGCTGCTGGTCCTCACGCTCGCGGCCGAGCGGCTCCTGCCCAGGCTGCTGCTCCTGGCCGGGCTCGGTCTGCTCTTGTCCCGGCTGCGGCTGCTGCTGCTCGTCAGGCATCGGCTGCCCGGGTTCAGTGGGTTCGGGTGTGGGCCTCGGCGAGGTCTGCTCATCCGTCGGCTCGCACCCGCTGATGCCCAGCAGGCCGATCACGCCCGCGAGCGTCAGTGCAATCATCTTCATCACGGCTCCTCCTTCTTCGGGTCTGAGTTGGCGAACGCCTCGCGATCGGCGGCTTTGTAAGCTCTTGTCGCGGGACGATCGGGACACGAGGGTTGTGTATTTCACAACGCACCGGTGATCGTAAACCGGCGCGAGGCAGCGACCACATCGGGGGCCAGCCACATTTCGCCTCGGGGTTTCGGCCGGGCGGGCGTGGGTAAAAGTACGGCCCAGTAAGGTGACCGTTGTCCCAACGTTGACGACGTGGCAAAAGTACTTCTAAGGTGCTGATAGCTCGCCACGGCGAGCTGTGGGGGAGAAGGTGCGATGGGCCGCAGTCACATCGAGCAAGCCGAGGCAGGCCGGGCAAAACAGAACACGCCCTGGCCCCCGGTGACGCTTGCGCCGATGTTGGCGACGCTGGCGGCGAAGCTGCCGGCCGACGACGGGCAGTGGGGCTATGAGTTCAAGTGGGACGGCATCCGCGTGCTCGGCGTGTGGGACGGGAAGGCACTTCGGCTGATCTCCCGCAACGGGCTGAACCTCACCGATCAATACCCCGAGGTCAGCGGCAACGGCAGCGGCGAGTTGGCCGGCGGGGGGTTGGGCAGCGCGATCGGAACGGGGCAGCGGGTCGTGCTTGATGGCGAGCTGATCGCGCCCGATGAGCAGGGCCGACCCAGCTTTCAGCGTTTGCAGCGCCGGTTGAACGTGAGGCCCGGTCGGGCGGCGAGCGAGCGGCTGCGGGCGGCGGTGCCGGTGGCGTATCTGCTGTTCGATCTCCTGTGCGTGGATGATGAGCCGCTGGTCGGGCGGCCGTACCTCGAACGCCGTGAACGTTTGGAAACGCTGCAACTGGAGGGCGAGAACTGGCGGACGCCGACCGGGCAGATCGGCGGAGGCAGGCGGATGCTCGCCGCGGCTGAGCGGGTGGGGCTCGAAGGGGTGGTCGCCAAGCGGGTGGACAGCGTCTATCAGCCCGGCGTGCGGTCACGTGATTGGCTCAAGGTCAAAGTGCGAAGGCAGCAGGAACTGGTCGTCGTCGGCTGGACCGAAATGCGAGGCTCACCCGGCCGACTTGGCTCACTGCTCGTCGGCTATCACAAATCGAGCACGCTTTCGGAGACTCACGAAGCCTCTGCGCCATCCGGAACAACAGTCGGGCAAAGGTGGGGGGGGTGGCGGTTGGCGGGGCAGGTGGGCAGTGGGTTGAGTGAGGACGATCGGCAGATGCTTGCGTCGGTGCTGAAGCAGATCGAACGGCCGAACACCGTCGTCACCGATCCACTCCCGGTGCGGGCGGAGAAGGTGCATCACGTGGAGCCGGTGCTCGTGGTCGAAGTCAGCTTCATGGAATGGACGCACAGCGGCGGCCTGCGCCATCCGGTGTTTCGGGGCATCCGAACGGACAAGAATCCACGAGAAGTCGTGCGCGAATACTGAGGCAAATCAACCGGCGAAACGGGATAAAGGAGAGCAATATGCCGCGGGCAATGTGGAGCGGGAACATCGCGTTCGGGCTTGTGAGCATCCCCGTGAAACTCGTCGCTGCGGCACGGGACCGCAGCATCCATTTTCATATGCTTAGCGAGGACGGACAGTGTCGTTTGCGACGCAAACTCTACTGTCCCGAAACCGGCAAGGAGTACGATTTCAAGCATACCGCCAAGGGCTACGAGATCGCGCCGGATCAATACGTGCTGATTCAGAATGACGAGATCGACAAGATCAAGCCCGATGCGGGGAGGCAGATCGAGATCAGCGATTTTGTCGATCTGGAAAGCATCGATCCGCTCTATTACGAGCGGCCTTACTACCTGGTGCCTGACGAAGCGGGGGCGAAGGCGTACCGGCTTTTGATGGAAGCGATGACGCGGAGCGGGCGGGTCGGCATCGCTCGGTTCGTGATGCGGCAGAAGCAATACCTCGCAGCGTTGCGGGCGAAGGGGGAGGTGCTGATGCTTCAGACGATGCGCTACGCCGACGAGGTCGTCACCGAGCAGGAGCTTGATAATGTGCCCGGGCCGATGCCGTTGGATCCGCGCGAGTTGGACGTGGCGCAGCGGCTGATTGATGCGCTGGTGACGGACTTCGAGCCCGAGCGGTATCGCGATGAATACCGGGAGCGCGTGGAGGAACTGGTGAAGGCCAAAGCTGAGGGCGGGACGATCAGCGTTTCCGCAGCGGAAGAGCCTGCCCCGCGCGTGATCAATTTGATGGACGCACTGCAGCGGAGCCTGGACGAAGCGCGCAAGGAGGAGGAGCAGCCGCCCGCGAAGAAGACCAAGGGGACGCCAAGCAAGCGAGGGGGCGGCGGCAGGCGCAAACGCTCCGCGTGAGGCCATGGCACAAATCACCGCGCACAACACGGAGATCGACGGCCGACCGCTTCGCCTGACGAATCTGGAGAAAGTGCTCTACCCGGCGACGGGATTCACCAAGGCGGATCTGATCGACTACTACATCCGTGTCGCCCCGGCGATGCTGCCGCACCTGCGTGGCAGGCCGATCACGTTCAAGCGATATCCGAACGGCGTGGAGCAGCCGTTCTTTTTTGAAAAGAACTGCGCGTCGCATCGGCCAAGCTGGGTGCGGACGGCGAAGGTTACCTACAACGACGGCAGCACGATCGAGCACTGCTTGATCGAGGACCGTGCGACGCTGGCGTGGGCGGCGAACCTCGGGGCGATCGAGTTGCACACATCCTTGGCGTATGCCGATCGGATCGGGCAGCCGACGATGATCGTGTTCGATCTGGACCCCGGCGAAGGGGTGGGGCTGCGGGAGTGCGGACGGGTGGCGCTGGTGCTGCGTGATCTGCTGGAGGGCTTGAAGCTGCGGACGGTGGTGAAGGCCTCGGGCGGGAAAGGACTCCATGTTTATCTGCCACTGAATACGCAAGTGGGCTACGAGCAGACCCGGCCGTTCGCTCATGCGATGGCAAAGATGGTGCAGCAGGCGATGGGCGATGCGGTCATCACGAAGATGAGTCGCGCTGAGCGTGCGGGGCGTGTGTTCATCGACTGGAGCCAGAACACGCTGCACAAGACGACGGTGTGTGTGTATGCCATGCGAGCGGTGCGGGAGCCAGCTGTGTCGCGGCCGTTGGACTGGGCGGAGGTGCAGGAGCTGGCATCGCAGCGGCGTGAGGGATGGCTGGATTGCAGCCCGGAAGCGGCGCTGCGTGCGGTGCGCGAGCACGGCGACCGATTCGAAGGTGCATTGCAATGGCGGCAGCGGCTGACGAACGCCTAGCCGCTCATCGAAAAATGCACGCGAGGAGTTTCTTAGTGATGGCGACGTGCACATCTTTGGGTTATAAATTGCATAGGTGACAAAGGGCTTACCGTCAGGCTCTGGGGAGTCGGTTGGGCAGTATAAGTCAGTCAGCGGGCGCAGCTGGCGTGCCAGGGATACGTGCTCTTTCGGGGTCTGAGTTTCGGCCGAGGTGAGAAGTTGCATCGTTCCGGGGTACGGCGGTTGCCTCTAAGCAGGAGAGGCTCCTCAGTGACTGAAAACTTCCGCGGGGTGGCGAGTCACACGCGTCTGATGACGTGCGACTCGTCGCTGAATCCGATGCTCGGCGTATCACGCGCACCAACGTGTGCTTCGCGAGCGATGCAACTTGTCGTCCTGCCGTCGACGACATCTCACGCCACGTCGAGGCCAAGCTGTATGGGCCGACATGTCATTTTATCGAAAGTGCCGACTCCGCCGCGGCATCACGCCGAGGCCCGGAAGCGGTGGAAGCTCCCCGACAACAACATGCACGTTTTGCAAGTCGGCGGTGAGCGGTCAGCGAAGCCGGCTGGGGAGCGGGGGAAACATGAAGATCGCCGCCCCCCCGCGCCGCAGGCCGTTGCCCCGGGCGGGGGAAGATGTTTAGCCCCTGCGTGGAGAAGCGGCATCGGCCCGGGTGTCCAAGGAGCGGCTGATCTGGCGCGGCGTTTGCAGTATCGGCTCGCTGCCCGGCACCTCCCGGAGGAGGAAACGGGCAAATCCGTGGCGGAGGGGATCGCCGATTCGTCGGCACGCATTCGCGGCAGCGCGAAGCGCCGGGCCCCATGCGGGGGCAATGGCGGGGGGAGCATGGAAATCTTTGATCATGGTGCTGAGATGACCCAACCTCGCGCGAAGGCGCGCCGTCGGCATCTCTCGCAAGCTTGTTCAGGTTCGCCCTACGGCGACGCACTGATTCGGGATCGCCGTGATAGCGATCCGCTACCGCCAGGAGGCTCGTGCCATACCCAGCCACGTGACGCTGGGCTCGGTGGCCGAACGGTATCTCCCAGTGTCACGGATTCCGTTGCCGCATCTGCGCCAGGGGCACAGATGGTCGGCCGGCGCTAAGCCGAGGCCGGATGCCTGGGGGCACCGGGTACCTGTAGTTTGCAAAAGGATGACCGTTATGACCGTGAGCAGAGCAAAAAAGAAAATTTCCAAAATTCTGGTCGTCGACGACCATCCCATCGTGTGCGACGGTCTGGCGCGCCTCATCGATGCCACGGCGGACCTTGAAGTCTGTGGCCAGGCGACCGGCGCCCCCGAAGCGGTCCGCAAGTTTGAGAACCTGCAACCCGACCTGCTGATCATCGACATCAGCCTGGAAGGCGTGAGCGGGCTCGAGCTGATCAAGCAGATCAAGGCCCGCGACGAAGGTGCACGCATGCTCGTGGTCAGCATGCACGAAGAATCCCTGTACGCGGAGCGGGTGCTGCGGGCCGGGGCAATGGGCTACATGAATAAGCACGAAGCGCCGACGAAGATCGTGGGAGCGATACGCCAGGTGCTCAACGGTCATGTGCACGTCAGCGACGGGGTAGCCGACCGGATGCTTCACCGGGTGGTGCGCGGGGAGCGGGCGCCGGACCGACCGGCGATTGACAGTCTTTCCGATCGTGAGCTGGAGGTGTTTCAGCTCATCGGCCGAGGCCTGTCAACGCGGGAGGTCGCTGAGACGCTGCATCTGAGCAAAAAGACGGTCGAATCCTACCGCGAGCAGATCAAGCTGAAATTGAATCTGAAGACGGGCACAGAGCTGGTCCGTCACGCGATCCGATGGCAGGTCGAGACTGAATAAACGCTTGTGATGCAGGGGCGTTTAGCCCCCGGATTTCTCCCGATGCAGCGGGCAGGAAGCTCCCGGCCCCGGTTGTCGCGACTGACCCGATAGCACCGCTCCGCAGGCAGGGTAGCATGAGAGACGTGCTGGGAGTGCCCGTTGGCACCGTCTCAAGAAGAATCGACGCTACTTCAGGAGCTACCGGATGATACGTTTGTGCCCCCCCGAGATAGGCCCGTATGTGACGCGATGTGCAGGGGTTGGAAAAGCCGCTGGTAACGGATGGGGCATTTCCGGGGTTGGCAGGCGCTTGTGTCGATTTGCCGCGGGCGTTCAGCGCGGTTCAATAACCTCCCCACCTGGTCAGCCGACAGTCCGGGCGATCTAAGCCCCGCAGCTCGTCTGACGCGTTCGTTTTTACGGCCACAAGATTAGAAACAAAAAGCTTCGCATGAAGCTCGGGGGCAAGGTGCGTCCTGACCGCACGCCTCCGGTTGTAACCTGGGTTGAAGTCGGCCCAGGCTGGAGAATGTCGATGCTCGAACGATTCATGCGTCATCATGTGGACAAGCAACCAGCCCCTCAGGTCGCGTCGGCTGACGACGTGGTCGTGCGGACCTATCAGCCCGCCGACTGGCTTGCGATTCGTCGGCTTTACAGTGACGGCCTGCTTGAAGGCCGGGTCGATCCTCACGAATCGACCAGTGATCTGGACGACCCGTTGCTGACCTACTTCAGTCATCCCGATGATCGACTGTGGGTGGCTGAATTCGAGGGCCGCATCGTCGGCATGATCAGCGTCGGGCATATCGGCCATCACGTGGCACAGATTCGTCGGCTTCGTGTGGACGCAACGTTCCGCGAAACCGACCTGCCGGCGAGGCTGCTGAAGGTGGTGCTGCAACACTGCCGACGTTGCGGGGACCTCAAACTCATCGTTGATGCGCACGTCGATCCGCACCAGGCGGTCGCCGCGTGCCGTGACGGGGGCTTTCAATACACGCGTGCACGCAGAAACGGCGGACACGAAACGCTCGAGTTCTACCTGAACCTCTATCGACAGCCCCGCTCGGGGCTTGAACAGGAACAGCCGCGACGCGCCCCCCACCCGCCTCGCCTGCGGCAGATGCTTGCTTAGCAGAGATCGCGGTAACCGCCCCGGGCGGTGAAGGGAGTCTTACCGACCGAACTTCACCACGCGGACCGGTACCGCGTCGCCTGCGTTGCCCGATGCAAGGATGTATCGAGCTTTGCCAGAATGACACGGAGGAACGCACAAACGACAAATGCGGGTAAAACATGCTTCATCCCGAATCAGTACTTGCTTCGAACGGATCAACCATGATTCTAGACGAGGCGGCGAACTACTCAGACCACCGACGGCATCGCAATGACCTCGATTCCGAAACCGAGCGCGACATCCGACAGCAGATGCGCGCCCTGGTGCTGCTGGAGCCCAGATCCAGTTCACTGCAGGCGGTGACGGAGGTGCTTGAGCGGCGCGGCTATGCCCTCGAGACCGCTTCTTCGGTCGGCGCTGCTTGCGAATGGATCCACCGCCGTTCGCCTGACGTGGCGCTGCTTGATTCGGGCATCGCGGAGCAGGAACAGTTGATGCAGGAACTACGGCGATGCAAGACACGCATCGTGATCCTGATCGATCCAGACGACCGGCAATCGCACCACGGCAACGGTCACGCAGCCGAGTTGCATCTCGCCCGGCCGGTGGATCCCGATGAACTTGACCGGCTGCTGTGCGAAGAAGCCGACACGCAGGAGACGACGCGTTCAGAGGCAGCGCGGGGCAACGGCTCCAACGGTCACACGAAGAGTCGACCCCAGCCCGAATTGCCGCTTCACGCCAGTGCTGAGGGGTTCGGCACGCTGGTCGGCACCTCGGCGCAGATGCGGAACATCTACGAGATGATCGGCAAGGTCGCCCCCACCAACGCGACCGTCTTCATCGCAGGCGAATCGGGCACGGGCAAGGAACTGGTCGCCGAGGCGATCCACGACGAGAGTAATCGTGCGAACAAATCGTTCGTGGCCCTCAACTGCGGCGCCATTCCCGAAGGGCTCATCGACAGTGAGTTGTTCGGCCATGAGAAGGGCGCCTTCACCGGCGCGACCCGCGCCCGCGGCGGCGTGTTCGAACAGGCGCACGGCGGGACGCTGTTTCTCGACGAGATCACCGAGATGCCGATCGACCTCCAGGCCAGGCTGTTGCGGGTGCTGGAGACCGGCCGGGTGCATCGCGTGGGCAGTGAGCGGGATGTGCCGGTGGACGTGCGGGTTATCGCCGCCTCGAACAGGCCCGCCACTGCGGCACTCGAGCAGGGCCGGCTGCGGGAGGATCTGCTGTATCGGCTGTCGGTTTTCCCGATTCAGCTGCCGCCGCTGCGTGACCGGGGGGGCGATGCGGTGGTGCTGGCGAATCATTTCCTGGCGGAGCTCAACGCCGAAACCGGTCAGCGGCGACGATTCAGCAACGACGCGCTCGACCTCATCAAAGCTTATCACTGGCCGGGTAACGTGAGGCAGGTTAAGCATGCGGTGCATCGGGCGTTCATCCTCGCTGAGGAGATCATCGACGCGAAGTACCTGCCTTCGCAGATGGAACGGCAGCCGGAGACGAACGGCGAAGGTGTGCAGCTTTCGGTCGGCACCTCGATCGCCGACGCGGAGCGGCAGCTGATCGCGGCGACGCTGGAGCATTTCAGCGGTGACAAGAAGAAGGCCGCTGAGGTGCTGGGTATGAGTCTCCGCACGCTCTACAACCGTCTGAACATTTACAAAGCACAGCAGGACAAGGGCCGGTCTGGCAAGGGCCGGTCACGCGAGAGCAACGGCCTCCCGCAGCACGAAGATCATCTGTTCGCTTGAGCCATCCTGAGGGGACACGGCCGGGCAGCAGGGTCGGTTAAGGCGCAGACTCCTTGGGGGAGGAGTATGAGCCTGTTTCGTTTAACCGACCCGCGCCCGGCCGCTTTTTTTGATTGCAATCACGGCCCTTGGCGGGCTAGCGACGCCATCCGGCGTTGTCCGGCTTGTGCAGCGGCTTCGTCCCGGGCCCGAGGCTTCATGTAAAGCGTTGAACATGCGCTCCGGCCGGGTCGCAAGATACGTAAACTTGCAATAACAAAACACCAATTATTCTTGTTGCTTCTTTATAAAAAATGGTGTATTCTCGCTTATAGAAGTTGCTGGTTGGCAAAAGGCATAGGTATCAGCAAACTTCAAAAGCTCTGATGCGATCCCAGTGACTCGCGACTCCTGGCAGAGCCGCCGCGTCCATGTGACGCCACTGGCCGCGTCAGGAATGACGTCTACTAAGCCCGCAAATGAGATGACGCGCAACCGGTGCGTTCTGATTCATTCACGCAAGGCAGTACGGCAAAATGCCCTTTTCCCTTCAGGAGGATCGAAATGATTCGATCAACGTTTGGACGCAGTTTCTTCACAGCCGCCCTTATGGCCGGCGCTCTGGCATGGGCCGCACCGGCGCAAGCTGCGGTGGTTCTCGGGCCGGTCAATGGTGATGTTGAAGACATTGACACTAACGGAAATGTACCTAACGACTGGAACTACGGCACCAATGGTGACGGCAGCTTCGTCAATGCCACGTTCAACGGCCCTGGGGGCTCAGGCGTAATCGGCATGGGCAACATGAACACGGACGAGGGGCGCATCGCTGATATCACCAGCCAGCGGTTCTCGCTGGGGGCGGCCGCGTACGGGGCGCAGACGGTGGACCTCACCTTCGATTACGCGTTTCTCGGCGACTTCCCCGACACGAATTATCCCATCGCTCAAGGTGGGCTCGCGGTGCAACTGCGGTATTTCAATACGGCAGGCGATTTCCAAGGCGAGAATAACTTCGTTCTTTCTGCCGACGATGCAAACGTCTGGCATGCCTTCGAAGAACTGAACCTGACCCCTGCCGCCGGGGCCGAGGTCGCAGACATCCGCGTTTCGGCGAATGTCTTCGGCTGGCCGAACAGCGAGACCAATACAGCGTTCTTTGTCGGCGGCCTTAACCTCGACAACTTCTCGGTCACTACCGCAGAAACCACCACTGTCATCCCCGAACCCACCAGCCTCGCACTCGTGGCAGGCGGCGGGATCCTCGCGCTCGTCCGTCGTCGGCGTCGCGTGAGCTGAGCTTCGCAAAGCTTCACGTTCCCAAATAAAAACCGCCGCACGAGTGATCGCTCGTGCGGCGGTTTTCTTGTCGCGGTCCAACGGTGCGAGCGGTTCACACTTCGTCGGTGATTTCAAACGGCTTGCGGTACTCTTCGCGGACCAGCTTGTTGGCCTGTTCAGCGTGGTCGCCGACGAAGCGTTCGGTCTGCGGATCGAAGTTGAGCCACGGGCCGAGCGTCGGCTTCTCGATTTCGAGGTTCACGTCGTTGGCCCGCAGATGTTCGACCTTCTGCTGCCAGGCCTCGGAGGCCTCGGCGTACCCGCTGATCTGCTGCTCCACCGCTTCGGTCGTGGCCGGTCGGCCGACGCGCTGGCTGATGTTGCCCGTGTGCAGCAGCAGGCAACCCTGGTGGCCGCCTTCGATGTCGGCGTTGAGATCGGCGATGTCGCGGGAGCGGCAGGCCTCGAAGAAGTTGGCGATGTGCTTGCGGCCGCCGTCGCCGGGCAGGTTGCGGACGCGTTCGCCGGCGTTGTCGCGCAGCTCGCCTCCGCCTCGTGAAACGGCGATATAGCCGCCCTCGCACTTGATGAGATTGCTGAAGCGGAAATCGCGGCCGAAGGCGTGATAGCTGGCCGTGCCGCGCTCGCGGCCTTCGTCGTCGACGTGGGGCAGGTTACGGCTACCGAAGATGATGGGAACCTTCCAGTCCATCAGGATCATCTGGGTGTTGGGCGTGTTGGCGTCGTCGTCGTATTTGAATCGGCCGCCGACGCTCATCATGCGGGTGGGAACGTCGTCGCCCATCTGCAGGAGATGATGGATGTCGTCGACGACGTGGATGACGCGGTTGCCCATATCGCCGTTGCCGTAATCCCAGAGCCAATGCCAGTCATAGTGAAAGCGGTTCCGCATGACGGGGACGGTCGGCCGAGGCCCCGCCCAGAGATCGTAGTTGATGTGATCGGGGACGGGCTGTGGCTCGCTGACCTTGCCGATGGGGCCACGGTGGGCGTACCAGAGCGAGTGGGCCCACTGCACTTCGCCGAGCTCTTTGTTCGCAATCGCTTCGCGGGCTGCGATCATGGCGGGGTCGGAGCGGTGCTGCGTGCCGACCTGCACAATGCGGTTGTACTTGCGGGCGGCCTCGACCATCTTCCGGCCTTCCCAGATGGAATGGCTGGCGGGCTTTTCGACGTAGACATCCTTGCCCGCCTGGCAGGCCATGATCGTGGCGAGGGCGTGCCAGTGGTTCGGCGTGGCGATGACGACGGCGTCGATCGAGTCGTCGGCCAGCAGATCGCGGTAGTCCTGGTATTTCTTGTAGTCGCGATCCTTCGATGCCTGGTCCATGTGGGTCGTGTCAGGATCGCAGACGGCGACGACGGAGACGCCGGGCACTTCGTTCACCCAGCCGACGTTCCCCTTGCCTCGGCCGCCGCACCCGACGATACCTACGCGGATGCGATCGTTGGCGCCGCGCACCTGAGCGCCGGGTGTCAGCATCAATCCCCCGGCAACGGCGGCACTGGTGGCCATGAAGCGACGGCGTGTCAGACGGTAGTTGCGAGCTTCGGACATGTGAATGTTCCTTCGTTACAGGAGCGCGGTCGGTTGTGGTGGACTTCAGCGGGGAGTCGTGCGGTCTACCTCATGGGGAGTTCGACGGTGGGGCGGGGATGGCGTCTATCGCTTCGTGCAGATAACGCAGCGAAGCTTCGGCGATGGTGTGGGCGTCGGGCGAGTAGTCGAAGACTTCGACGCTGACGTAGTCCTCGTATCCGACCTTCTGCAGTGCTGCCATGATCGGCACGAAGTCGACGTCGCCGAAACCCGGGCCGCGACGATTGGCGTCGTTGGCGTGGAAGTGCGCGAGGTAAGGCCCGCCTCTGCGGATGATGTCCGCATAGCCAGCCTGCTCCCGGCTCATCGCTTTCACGTCCAGCAGCAGGCGACACGCTGGGTGGTCGACACGCTTGATGAACGCGATCGCTTCCGAAGCGGTTGTCAGGAAGTTCGCTTCGTCGACGCTTAGCGGTTCCATCGCAATGGTCACGCCCAGTGGCCCCGCCACTTCACAGACGCCTCGCACGACTTCGACCGCATCGGATTCGGCTCGCTCGCGTCTTTGCTCGGGCTCAATCCATCGTTGACGCGGGCTGCCCCAGACCATCACTTTGCCTTCCATGGCGGCGCACATCCGCGCCAGGTGCGATACATATTCCTGCGTGTGTCGGCGAACGTCTGCGTCGTCGCTGGTCAGGCTTACGTCACGCGCCCCGGCCAGGAGCCAGTGAAGGCCCACCACTTCCAAGCCCGCCCGGCGAGCCGTCTCGCCGACCCGTTTTGCGTCGCGCTCGGTGATCGCATGCGGCGATTCGGCGAGGGTGAACGGGGCGATCTCGATGCCGTCGTACCCGCAGGATGCCGCGTCTTCGCAAGCCGCAGCAAACGGACGATCTTCGTAGACCTCGTTGCAGATCGAAAATTTCATACATCTCGCTCGAAGAATGGTTGAATCATCTTCATTATCCGCACGAGCAGAACGCGCTGCCAGTGCCATAATGCGCAAAGCTTTGGTCACTTTCGGCATGCCGACGGTCCCGGTCGGCGGTCGCTGCCGGGGAAACTCGGATTGATGCGGGCGCGCCGACGTCACAGTTAATCAGGCTGAGAAAGTAACGCATTAATAAACTTTGCGGCATGTCGTTTTGCGGGCTGGGCCGAAATGTGCGGAAGTGTCAATTTGGTGTAAGTTTCTGTTCACATCTTGCGATTTCACGAGCCAAAGTGGGTTTATGCGGGTTGTGCAGGCGTCAGTGCGGTGTAGGCTTTGTTTTGCGAGAAAAATAGAGTTTAGGAATGTCAGTGGAGGGTTACGAAAAACTCGGAACAAAACTGTTTACTTTCTGAGAATTTAATTTATACTTCAGTCATGTCGATTCATCAGGTTGCCAAGCTTGCCGGTGTTTCCCACACGACTGTGTCGCGCGTGATCAATCACAAGCCAGGTGTTTCGGCTGAGCGGGCGAAGATGGTGCGGGAGGTGATGGAGCGGCTGGCGTACACCCCGAAGCCGCGTGGCCAGCGTCGCGGCCCTACGGCACGAAGCATGGTGAAACTCCCGCGAACGCTGGACGTGTTCGCGCTCGTGGCGCCGGAACTGGCCAAGGGTCTCTACCCCGCGTTGCAGCAGGGCTTCGCCACGGCCGCCGCCGACCGCGGCCTTCAAATCATCGCTTCGCCTACGGACAACGATGTCTACAAGCAGGCCGACGTCCTTATCCAGTTGATCGACAAGGGCGTGGCGGGGGTGGCGATGGTGCCTGCTTCGGTGGGCCTGCCGCCGGCGCATCACATTCGGCTGCTGCATCACTACGGCATCCCGGTGGTGCTGCTGCATCGCGCGGTGTCGGGCGTGACGGCACCGCTGATCACGTTGCCTGCCGAGCGGATCGGCGAGATGGCGGGCGAACGCATCGCCAAGGCGGGGCACAAGCGGGTCGCCTACCTCGCCACCCAGCGTGGGCGCGTCGCGGAGCAGTACGAGCGAGGCTTCCGGACGGCACTTAAGGCGGAGGGCGTCGCCCTGCCTGATTCACTGGTCGATTACGCCGACATGCGCAGCCTCACCCCCAGCGATTACGAGCAGTACCGCGCCCACGCCACCGCGGCCCTTCATCGTCTGATGAAGGGGCCCAATGCTCCCACCGTTCTGTTTACGAGTTTCGAGGCCAGTGCAGAAGTTCTCTACCTCGAAGCCCTGCGGATGGGGCTGAACGTCCCCGAGGATCTCTCCATTGTCACTGTCGGCAGTCCGCAGCGTACCGGAGCCATTAGCCAGTGCCTCACAGCCGTCGCCGTCGACGAAGCCCGCGTAGGGGGCGATGCCGCCCGGCTGCTGGACGAAATGGTGCAGGGCGAAAGAGCGATCGATGACGATGAAACATTCGCAGCGAATATCGCTTTCGATGAAGGCGAGACACTGGGGCCGCCGCGATAAGCATGAGATCCCGGCGGGCAATGTCGTGCCGCCCGCCTGAGAGGACGAGAACGCAAGATCATGCATGCGCTAATCAGTCGCAAGAGCGGGAAAGTGAGAGCAAGCCATGCTCAAAAGGAGACTGCAAGCATGAAACACCATCGCTGAGCATCCATGTCTGAAGTGGATGCAACTTGATCGAGAACCCTTCCCTTCCCCTCGAACCGAATTGGAGTATGAGAATGTTCACGAGAAAAACCCTTACTGCCGCGATCGTCGGTTGTGCCTCGGCCGGTCTGCTTGCTGCGCCCGTCAATCAAGCCAGCGCCGCCATGCTTTACAACCAGACCACCGACACCGTCATGTTCCAGTACGGCTACGAAGATGGCCCGGCCCACGACGTCAACCCCAGCGGCAACATCACCAACCACACCCCCACCATCGGTGACTGGGCACCGCCTCTCTCAGCCACTACGGGGAAAGCGTTCGTCTACGAGACCTTTACAAACACCGTTGGTAGCGTGACTCCCTACACCGGCGATCAGTTCCTTCGCACCTACAACCACAGTGGCAACGGCGGGGTTTCTGGCGAGATGGCAGCCGACGCCACTTCCAGCATCGGTGACACGATCGTCTTCCGGACCGCCTACTTCAACCAGAGGGGCATCGCCGCGCTCAAGCTTTTCCATGGCAGTACCGACACCGGCCGTGACAACGCGGTGTGGCTGAACCTCTGGGCCGACGGCAGAATCAGCACGTACATCGAGACCGACCAACTCGATCTTCAGAGCACGCATGTCGGCGGCGAATGGAACGAACTCGAGATCGTCTACGTCAACGGCGAAGATACCGCCACGCTCAGCGTCAACGGCGGCGCTGCGGAAACGTTCGACATATGGGCCGGCTCCGGTGCCGTCACCGGGTTCCAATTTCAGACGAATCAGAGTCTTGCCGAGGCGATGTGGGACGCAATCCCCGCGGCCGAGGAACCTCCCACGACCTTGATCCCCGAGCCGGCTTCGCTGTCGCTGCTCGGCCTCGGCGGGCTGGCGATGCTGCGTCGCCGTCGCGTCTAAGCCGTAAGAGAATCTGGCCCGCTCGAGTTTGTTCCGTGAGCGGGCCAGTGGAGAAAGAACTGCTGGAGGGAAAAGGAGTGCGTTGCGCTCGCGATCTCGTGATGACGAGCAAATCCAAAGAATCCATCGAAAGGAAACGTTTGGACGTACGCCACGAATAAGCGCGTAGTCGGCTCGGACGCATTTCAACACTTCACCGCAATCGAAAACAGATTCCCCCACCCCTTCATTTGGAGCAGGACACATGCGTAGAACGAAACAAGCTGGCCTGCCTGAAAACTATGTGCCAGCCGTTGTGAGAGTCGGTTGGTTGATGGC
>JBBDRF010000004.1:0-60628 GCA_040905565.1 Phycisphaeraceae bacterium
ACCCGCCGGCCGAGAACAGCGCGATATCCACGTCATCGAACGACTGCTCCGTGAGTTCCTCCACGGTGTACGTCTTGCCGCGGTAGTCGTAGGTCTTGCCGGCCGATCGGGCACTGGCGAGCATCTTCAACTGACCGATCGGGAAATCCCGCTCAGCAAGAAGGGTGAGGAACTCCTGGCCGACGGCGCCGGTGACGCCTGCAATGGCCACGTTAGGAGGGTTACGCATGACTGATGTTGCTCCAAGTAATGAAAGTGAATGCTGCCCAGCGGCGTGCCGGGCGTTTGTGAATCGTTTTCTACGAGCCGCGACCGTAAGAGCGGTTGTGTGCCGATGACTGTGCCCCACGCCAGAGTTCCCCCCGCGCCTGACCGCTCCCTCACGGTCGCTCCTCGTCGTCAGCCCAACTCGACCGGGTGCGACTTGTGCGATACGCTTGAATCAGGTGAACCCCAGCCGCCCCGCTAGAAACGCCTTGGGCCCCGCCCCTCATCTCGAGCAAAGCTGTAGCATGAGCACTGCCCTGTCAAGTTCCAATGAGTTTAACCCCGCGATCCGCGATTTTCAAGGTTCACCCACCACCTTGGGCGACCTGCTGCGCACAACGCACCCCGCCGAAGCAGTCGGCTTATATGTCCACATCCCCTTCTGCTTCCACAAATGTCACTACTGTGATTTCTACTCCATCGTTGACGATCACGATCGCCAGACGCTTTTCACCGATCGGCTCATCGGCGAGATCCGGGCCACCGCACCGCTCACGCATGGCCCGTTGCGCTCCATCTTCGTCGGCGGCGGCACGCCCACGCTCCTCCGCCCCGACCTCTGGCAACGCCTGCTCACCGCCATCCACGAAAGCTTCGCCCTCGCGGATAATCTCGAGTTCACCGTCGAAGCGAACCCCGAGACCGTCACCGCCGAGTTGATGAGCGTCCTCGCAGCCGGCGGCGTCAACCGCCTCAGCGTCGGCGCTCAATCGTTCAACCCGCAACATCTGCAAACGCTTGAACGGCATCATCAGCCCGAGAACGTCGGCCGTTCGTTCACCCTCGCCCGGCAGGCGGGCATCGACAATGTCAACCTCGACCTCATCTTCGCCGTGCCCGGCCAGACCCTCGCCGACTGGCAAGCCGATCTCACCCGCGCCCTCGCCCTCGAGCCGACGCACCTCTCCTGCTACGCCCTGATGTACGAGCCGAACACGCCGCTCACCAAGAAGCTCGAACGCGGCCGCATCCACCGGGCTGACGAAGATCTCGAAGCTGCCATGTTCGCCCACACCATCGCCACGCTCACCGCTGCCGGCTTTGAGAACTACGAGGTTTCAAACTTCGCCAAGCCCGGCCGCCGCTGCCGCCACAATCTCCTCTATTGGCACAGTGAAAACACGCTCGCGGTTGGGCCGAGTGCGTCCGGGCATCTCAACGGCGTCCGCTGGAAGAACGTGCCGCACCTCGGCCGTTACCTCGCCAGCGAAGGCGACCAGACGCCGATTACTGATGTTGAAAAGCTCTCACCCGAAGACTCGCTCGGCGAACAGCTCATGCTCCGCATCCGCCTGCTCGACGGCATCGAACACGCCTGGCTGAACGACCACCTCGATGCCCGCCGGCGGGAGGCGATCGAGCAGCTCATCACCGACGGCCTCCTCGAACGCACCCCCGACCACCTGAAACTAACCCCCCGCGGCCTCATGCTCGCCGACACCGTCTGCACGACGCTGCTTTGATCAACGATTCATCGCCGGGTGCCACACACCAGCTAGCCCCTGCGCTTGGTCTGTTATCGCATCAAGATCAGCGCCTCAGCCCGTGTTAGGCCGTAGACGAACCAGGCTACCGACATGACGCTCAGACTAGCTACCATGAGAGCCTTTGCCGGCCATGGCGAACTTGACCGATAGATCAGCCACGCCGCGAGCAGTCCCATGATCCCAAAGACACATAATGCGGCCGTGCCGGGTAACGAGTGATAAAAGAAATGCGTGGGCAGTACCTGGTAAAGCATGTGCGGCAATGCCATCATCAACATCCAAAGCCAGAATGGGTGACGTTTAGTCATCATTGTTAGCCTCGCGAGTGGTGGCGGGTGCCCCGGCCAGCGAGCAAAGCGAGACGGCCGGGCGGGCCGGGTGCATCTACGATGAGTTCGCCGCGATGAGCTGCACGATGTCTTTTAACGGACGATCCGACTTCACCATTGGCTGGACGTCTACGGCGAATACATCTTCCAGCCGCAACAGGGCTTCAACGTCGCCCAAGTCTGTGTTGCGGGACCAAAATAACAGGTCGCAAGAATCGTGCGGCAGAAACAGGTCGTTCTCCCAGCCAACCGCATCGTGGATTTCGCCGGCAATTTTCCGAACCAGCTGTGGCTCGAATCCAGCGTCGTGCCAGGCGGCATAAACCCTACCTGGCGAGCGCGCCGATAACCGACGGTTGCATTCTCGCCAGAGCATGTGAGCGTACAAGGGCCAGCACCATCGGCACCATCGCGATAACTTGATATCCGCTTCGCACAATGGCTTCATGCGTGTCGCCTGTTTGCGAGAAAGAGCCGGGCTGTCCCCAGCCCGAACCCGGCCGTCTCGCTAAGCGCTCGCTGGCCGGGGCACCCATAGATGTTCACGCCGCAGCGTCTCTCACCCGAATCAGCAATCAAAAATCAACCATCAGAAATCACTTATCAAACCGCGGCTGCGCGGCCCAGTGCATCTTTGTCGCCAGGGTTTTCCAGTAGCCCAGCCGCGGGTTCGTCACCAGCTTCAATCGGCGGGGGTGGGTGCGCACCGTCAGCACGCAGCCGGTGTTCACAGGTGTTGAAATTTGGCCGTCGACCACCACCGTTGTGCCCGGGTTGCTGTGGTGCAGTCGAAGCTCCAGTTCGCTTTGCGAGCTGACCACAATGGGCCGGAACGAAAGCGTGTGCGGACAGATCGGCGTGAGCACCAGGCCGTCGACATCGGGGGCGATGATCGGCCCGCCGGCGGAGAGGTTATAAGCCGTCGAACCGGTGGGCGTGGCGATGATGACCCCGTCGCCGCTGAAGTGCGTCCCCACGTGCCGCTGCTGTTGCGGGTTGATCGTCAGCTCCAGTTCGATCATGCGGAACGGCGGGCCGGCCGTGATGGCGCACTCATTCATCGCCAGCGACTCGAACGCCGTCTCGCAGCCGTCGCCCTCGCGCACCGCCACGTGCAGCATCACCCGCTCAGCGATCTCGAACGCGCCCGACGCGAAGTCGTCCCAGTTCCGCACCACCTCATCCAGCGTGAACGGTGCGAGAAACCCCAGCTTGCCGAAGTTGATGCCGACCAGTGGCAGCCCCAGATCGACGACCCGCCTGGCCATGCCGAGCATCGACCCGTCGCCGCCGAACACCAGCGCCATGTCCGCATCGGCGCGCTCCAGCGGATCGCTGTCGTAAACGTCGACGTCGGCAACGATCTCCGCCCGCTCCTTGAGCCAGGGCCGAAACTGCGCCAGCGCTTCGCTCACGTGCGCCTTGTTGTAATTGGCGATCAGAATGACCTTCGTCATGCCCGCAGTCTACCGCGCGGGATGGCGTATTGCTCCGCCTAGCCAGCGCAAGGCGAAAGCGGTCGTCTGTCTCGCACCATCAAGACCGTGGCGTGGCTTCAATCGTAGTCCCAAGTTTCGCCGGGCTGTAGCGGTTTCACGGTGATGTCGGCGGGCTTGAGGTTGGCGGGGTCCTGCTCGATGGGGGGCCAGGTGTTGTAGTGGATGGGGATGACGACGCGTGGCTGAATGAGCTCCGCAGCCCGCGTCGCAAGCTCCGGGCCCATGGTGAAGCGGTCGCCGATGGGCAGGCAGGCGATATCGGGCTTGTAGATTTCGCCGATGAGTTTCATGTCTGAGAAGAGGCCCGTGTCGCCGGCGTGGTAGATCGTGACGCCGCCGATGTTCAGGATGAGGCCGCAGGGCATGCCCATGTAGCGGCCGTGGTAGCTGGAAGAATGGAACGCGTGGGTGAAGGCGACGTAGCCGAAGTCGGTGGCGATCTTGCCGCCGGGGTTGCCCGGTTCAAGCTTCTTGAGCCCCTGCTCGCCGAGGTATTCGCAGATCTCGAACGCAGCGAAGACGGTCGCATCGTTCTGTTTCACGATCGCCAGCGTATCGCCGACGTGGTCCGCATGCCCGTGCGTCAGGGCGAGGTGCGTGGCTTTGATGTCAGCTGCCTGATGCTTCGCCAGCGGGTTGTCGGTAAGGAACGGGTCGACGGCAAGGGCGTGGGTGCCGTCGTCGAAAACAAAGCCCGAATGACCGAGAAACGTGATCTTCAGCGACATGCTTGATGCTCCCCATGCGAGAAATAGCGAGAAAACAGTACATGAGTTTAACGGCGGCAAGGCTGCGATACGAGCCGCGACCGTAAGGAAGCGGTTGTGTGGTGGGCTTTAGGCGCGCCCGCTGGTCACCGTTGCACTTTCGGCGCTGGCTGAGCGCGCGCGAAAGCTGTAGGCTTCGTTTGGTTCTTGTCCTTCAGCCGGGGCGACTTTTATGTCCGACACTGACGAGCAACGTCTTCAGAAGATTCTGCATGCTCGGCATGCGTGCATCACGATCGCGACGCATGAGGAGGAGCACACCCTTCGCATGATCCGTCATGTGGCCATGGATACCGGCCACGGCCTGCGGATGTGGTCTTCGAGTCGCGGCGTGTGCGACGGTCTTTCGCCTGATCTTGTGGAAGCCAAGGAGACGGAAAACCCCGCAGCCGGCCTCTACTACATGCTCAATAAGCCCATGGTCGGCGTCACGATTCTGCTGGATATGGTGAAGCATCTCGATGAGCCTCGCGTGCTTCGGCTGCTGCGGGATTTCATCGAGAAGCAGCGCTCAATCCGTGGCCACGTCATTCTGATCGACCCCAGCGAAGATTTGCCGGACGTGATCGCGCATGATGCGACGCGGTTTGAAATCGCCTTGCCCGAAGAAGCGGAACTGACCGAGCTGATCCGCCGGGTTGTGCAACGGGAGAATCGTGAGCAGCGCATCGAAGCAAGGCTCACGCGGGGAGCGCTCACCACGATCGTCCGCAATCTGCGCGGCCTTTCACGCAGGCAGGCGGAACAGATCATCATCGACGCCATCTGCGAAAATCAACGGCTGGACGACGGCGATATCAACACCGTTCTCGCCCGCAAACGGCAACTGCTCCACCGCGACGGGCTGCTGGAATACGTCGAAGCACCGACCGATCTGGACGACATCGCCGGTCTCAAACGGCTGAAGCGTTGGCTGCATCATCGCAATGCCGCACTGGATGAAAAATCCCAACGCTTCGGCCTCGTGCCGCCGCGCGGCGTGCTGATGCTCGGCGTGCCCGGCGCAGGCAAAAGCCTGTGCGCAAAAGCCGTGGCGACGGCGTGGCAGCGGCCCCTGCTTCGGCTCGACCCCTCGGTGCTGTACGACCGGTTCATCGGCGAAAGCGAAAAACGCCTGCGCAGTGCCCTCCATCAGGCGGAGGCCATGAGCCCGCTGATCCTCTGGATCGATGAGATCGAGAAGGGCTTCGCCTCGGCCGGCGCACGCTCAAGTGACGGCGGCCTCTCCCAGCGGATGTTCGGCACGCTGTTAACCTGGATGCAGGAACACCGCGCCCCGGTCTTCCTGTTCGCCACAGCGAACAACATCGAAGCCCTGCCCGCGGAACTGCTGCGAAAAGGCCGCTTCGATGAGATCTTCTTCGTCGATCTGCCCAGTGAGACAGTGCGGCGGGCGATCTTCAAAATTCACCTGGCCAAGCGTCGACATGCGCCGGAAGGGTTCGACCTGGATAAGCTTGCGGAGGTTTCCGATGGCCGAACCGGTGCGGAGATCGAGCAGGCCATCATCGCGGCACTGCATCAGTCGTTCGCCGATGAGAAAACGCTGACGACCGACGCGGTGGTGGACGCTCTGGCCGAGTCGCCGCCGCTCGCGGTCACGATGGGCGAACATCTGCATGAACTGCGTTCATGGGCGAAGGACCGGTGCGTGCCGGCTGATTAAAAGGACTCCGTCTTGCGTGGATTTCGCCGAGTGGCTTTGGATTGCATGCGTCGCCTCAATACGAGTCGCGACCGTGAGGGAGCGGTTGTGTGCACGCGCCTCGCGGGTCTGAACGCCGTTCTGCTGCTGTTCGCCCTCCTTCTGGTCGGCGGCTGTGGTGAGGCCACCGTCGAGCCGACGCCCCACGAGGCAGAACAGACAACGGGCGAAGCCGATGAAGCCGGCGGCCCCGGGGATGCCGTGCGGCGGTTGCTGGTCGCCGTTTTGTTGCGGGATGAGCAGGCCGTTCGCGCCTCGGCATTGCCTCATGAGAACCTGCATGCGTTATGGGCGGGGGAGCCGCCTGAAGAGGAGCGGGCGAAACCGTTTCGCCGAATGCTCGAGCAGGAGATGACCACGCGGCAGCTGCAGCCCGGCGAAACCGTCGCACTGCCCGGCAGTCAGCAGCATGTGCTCAGCGAAGAGGTGCTCACCGATGATCGGCAGCTGGTGATCGCCGAGCGCGAGGGCGAGACGCTCATGGCGCCCCTCTGGGTGGAACGAACAGAAGAGGGCTGGCGTGTGGATGCGGGGCCGTTGATCGCAGCGGAGATGATGCGCCAGCAGTGAACGGTGTTCATCCAGCCCCATATCCGAACGCCTCGGTCTTCGCGCTGGCTGCGCGGGTAGGCGATTGATACAGTTGAACCCGCCCCCGCACTGCCCAGGAGCGAAGCGTGACGACACTTCGGGACATCATCCCCAGCATGTTCCACCGACGGCTGCTGTTGCTGTTGTCCGTAATGGCGCTGGCGATCGGCCTGCTCGGCGGCCAGCTGTATCGTCTGACGGTCGTGCAGGGCAAAACCTGGCGGGACGAGGCCGAATCCGTCCTGCGAAGCAAACGCCTGCTGCCGACGGTGCGAGGCAAGATTCTCGACCGCCGCGGTCGCGTCCTCGCTGAGGATCGGCCCTGCTACGACGTCACCGTCAGCTACCGCGTCATCACCGGCGAATGGGCCTACGGCGAGGCCCGCAAGCTCGCCTACCAGGATTATCGCAGCGAGTGGGGGCAGATGGCGTTCGATGAACGTGAAGAGGTGATCGCGGTTTACCAGGAGCCGTTCGACGAACGACTTGATGAGATGTGGCAGGCGCTCGCAGCGGTGGGCGAGGTCGAGCTTGAAGAGATCGAAGCGCGCAAACGCACCATCATCAGCCGCGTTCAGGCGATCCGCGCCGATGTCTGGGACCGCCGCGCCAAGCAGCGGGCAGCCGAGCGCGGGGGCCCCGTCGAGCTCAGCGGCGTGGCCATCCCCATCGCTGAGGAACGTGACGACCACACCATTCTCGACGCCATCGACGACGAAGCGGCCCACCAGATTCAGCGCGTGCTTGATGAACTGCCGGGCGTGGAACTGACACGCTCGCGCACTCGAGAATATCCGCTGCCGGAGATGGTCGTGCAACTCGATCGTTCGAGTTTGCCGACGCCGTTGCGCGACGAAAGCGTAGCGGAGTTTCGCATCGAACGACTGGGTACACGGCTGCTGGGCCGCATGCGCTCGCAGGTCTGGGCGGAGGATGTCGAGCGCCGGCCGTACCGGCGGCCCGACGGCGGCATCGACCTCGGCGGCTACCTGCCGGGCGACTCGGCCGGCGCTTCCGGCGTCGAGCGGCTGATGGAAGATCACCTCCGAGGCATCCGCGGCCAAGTCGAACGCCGGCGCGATACCGGCCAGGAACAACGCATCCCGCCGCAACCAGGCGAGGACGTATCGCTCACCATCGACATGGCCCTGCAGGCGCGCGTTCGCGCCCTGATGAATCCCGCCTTCGGGCTGACGCGTGTGCAGCCGTGGCATGAGAACGAGCAGACCCCGCTGGATACCCCGCTTTTCGGCGCGGCGATCGTGATGGAGGTCGACAGCGGCGACGTCATCGCCATGGTCTCCACCCCCGAGCCCGACCCCGATCAGACCTACGAACAGCTGCGGGACGATCCCGACCAACCCCTCGTCAACCGGGCCGTCAGCGGCGTGTACGAGCCGGGCTCGACGCTTAAACCCATCGTCTATCTGCTCGCCGCTTCGCAGGGGCACATCGGCGTCGATCAGCACGTCGAATGCAACGGGCATTTCCTCGAGGATCGGCCCGGCATTTACCGCTGCTGGGGCTGGCGCCCGGAGCTGAATCGTTACCTGGAGCACGGCCCGCTCGATGCCGTCGAGGCCATCGCGCGCAGCTGCAATATCTTCTTCTACCAGTGCGGTCGCAACATGGGCGCGGAGGCCCTGGTGGCGGGGCTGCGTGAGTTCGGCTTCGGCGAAGCGACCGGCTTGCTGCCCGGCGAAGAGAACGGCCTGATGGCGCGCAACATGAGCCTTTCCAACGCCATCATGTTGGGCATCGGGCAGGGGCCGATCGCCGTCCCGCCGATACAGGTCGCGTCCGCCCATGCCGCAGTGGCGCGCGGCGGCTACTGGCTTTCGCCGGTGCTGGTGAACGAACAGCGGCACAAGCAGACGTCGCGCGAAGTGCGTGTCTCACCGCGTGCGATCGCCAAGGCGCTCGAAGGCATGTACGACTCGTCGTATGAAATGAACTACGGCACCGGCGCCGGCCTCAGCCTGCCCGACGGCAGCCGTGAGCCGGTCATCACCATGGAGGATGTGGTCGTCCGCACGAAGACCGGCACCGCCCAGGCTTCGCCACAGGTGGTGGAGGATGATGATGGCGAGCGGCGGGTCATTCGCTCCGGCTCGCACAGCTGGTACGTCGCCCACGTCCAGAAGCCCGGCGAGGACCGCGTCGCCTACGTCATCACCGTCATGATCGAATACGGCGGCTCCGGCGGCCGCGTCTCCGGCCCCGTCGTCAACCAGATCCTCTACGCGCTGCGTGAGGAAGGATATTTGTAGGAAGCTGATCGCTTACGGCGTCTCAAAGCGCTGAATACGAGCCGCGACCGTAAGGGAGCGGTTGTGCGCCAAGACTTCGCGCACGCCGTGTATACGAAAGGTGGCCTCGGCTACCGGCGAAAATCAACGACTTAGCAACAGATGAAAGAGACTGTTATGTGCGCGGCTCATTGGGCAGCACGTGCGACAACGTTTTGCGGATCGTGTCGCTATCGAACCCTCGTCTCGCAAGCAGGCTGAACAGCCGCCGCTGACGCGTCGCTGCATCGGCCTTCTGCATGGCCGTCGTCTTCAGCTTCTTTTCCGCCAGCTGCGTGGCCGCCGCGAGATGGTCCGCCTCATCGTCCACCGCATCAACCACTTCGTTAATCAACTCCCGCGGCAGATTCTTCTGGTATAGCTTCGCACGCAGCAGCCGAGGGCCCGCCGCCTTTCGCGCCATCTCATGCCTGACGACTGACTCGGCATAGTTCTGATCGTTCAAATACCCCACGTCGATCAACCGTTCCAGAGCCGCGGCGATATCGCCCTCCACATGCTGCTTGCGCTGAAGCTTTCGGCGGAGTTCCTCCGTCCCCACCGCACGCCGACGCACGATCCGCAACGCATCCAAAAACGCTTGCTCACGCGCCGCCAGCACCGCGACGCGCTCCGCCAGATCCTCCGTCCAGTCCATGTGGACACGCAGCTTCAGGTCCCGCACATGATCCAGCGTCAGCGTCGCAACCTTCTTGCGACCGACCCGCACGGAAACGCGAAACGGATCCGTCGAAAGCGGCTTGATGGCGGTGATGGTGGGGTCAGTTGTCATGGTGATTAGGCATCAGGCAGTGGGCATTTGTTATCCGGGGAGCCGGGCCGAGGGGCAGTCGGGGGCGAGGGGGCAATTTTGGCAGTCGGGTTTGCGGGCGTAGCAGGTGCGGCGGCCGTGGAAGATCAGCAGGTGGGCGAGCATTGTCCAGTTCTTCCGCGGGAACAGCTCCGCAAGATCCTTCTCCACCTTCTTCGGATCAGTATGGTTGGTGAACCCCAGCCGATGCGTGATCCGCTTCACGTGCGTATCCACCACGACGCCTTCATTGATGCCGAACGCGTTCCCCAGCACCACGTTCGCCGTCTTCCGCGCCACGCCTCGCAGCGTGAGCAGGTCTTCCATCGTCGCCGGCACTTCGCCTGCGAACGTGTCAGCAATGTCGCGCGAAGCGGAGATGATCGACTTCGCCTTCGACCGAAAAAACCCCGTCGAGCGAACAATCTCCTCCACGTCAGCCGGCTCGGCATCCGCCAGATCGCGCGGCGTCGGATACCGCTCAAACAGCACCGGCGTCACCATGTTCACCCGCACATCCGTACACTGAGCGGACAGAATCGTGGCAATCAAAAGCTGATACGCGTTCGCGTGCTTCAGCTCGCAGTGGGCGTCGGGATAGGTCTTGAGCAGCTTCCGGTAAACCCGCTGAGCCCGCTTCGCTCGGGCCTGCTGATCCTCGGCGATCGCAGAACCACCGGCAGTGGGCGTAACATGAGAAGACCGGCGACGGGTTGAGGGGGTTGTGGGGGGGGCGGGGACCATCGGTTGATTGTACCATCGTGCAGCGGGCGGGGCCGGGGCGGGGAATCGACGGTCATTGCGACTTTCAGAGGACGTGTTTTTCGATGCTTGAGTTGACGCCGAGTCTGAGTGTGACCCTTGCCCCGCTGGTGCGGCTGAGCGGCAGCGTGCCCCGCGCCATCGGCGAGGCGGCCGACGCGGGTTTCCACAGCGTGCAGCTCTCCGCCGCCACGCCCGGCATCCGGCCACGCGAACTGGGCAAACGGGCGAGGCGCGACGTGCTGGCCCTGCTGGCACGGCGGGGGCTCGCCCTAGGCGGGATCGACCTGATGATCCCCCATAAGGACTGGCTCAGCGGCAGCACGCAGGACCGCGCCATGACCGCCGCCACCGCCGCCATCGAACTCGCCGCCGACTGGGGCAAGGTGCCGCTCGCCATGACCCTGCCCGTCGAGCGCCTCCCCGAAGAAATTCAGCGCGAACTGCTCACCGCGGCCGACGCGCACGGCGTGCTCCTGGCGATCCATGCTGAACATGATGTGAAGGCCCTGCAGGCATGGCTCGAGCGGGAGGATCAACCCGTCCTCGCCGCCGCCATCGATCCCGCCGCCCTGCTGGCGAAGGGGGACGATCCCGCCGACGTGGCGATCTCCCTGGCGCGCTGGGTGCGCGTGGCGAAGCTGGACGACTATTCAAACGTCAGCACCCTCGGCTCAGGCGGCCGCTGCGCCCTCGGCCAGGGCGAACTGGATCTCGACCATTACCGGGCGGCGCTGGCGACATGCAGTAAGCTGCGGGCGATGGTGCTGGACCTGCGCGATCTTGAAGACGTGCGACAGGCCATGGACCATGCCCAGCAGGTGTGGGAGGTTTATTAAGATGCGAAATAGAAATCGAGTGTGACATGGCGCGTGATTATTATGACATCCTCGGCGTGGGGCGGTCGGCTGAGCCGGACGTCATCAAAAAAGCCTATCGGCGGCTCGCGAAGAAGCTGCACCCCGACGTGAACAGTGACGACCCTGAAGCAGCGACCAAATTCGGCGAGCTTCAGGAAGCGTACGACGTGCTGGGCGATGCCGAGAAACGCAAGCTATACGACAAGTACGGTCACGCTGGCGTCCATGGCACCGACGCGGGCGCAGGTGGCGGCGGGCCTCGCGCGCAGCAGGATCCGTTCTCCGGCTACGGCCGCGCCACCTCCAACGCCGGGCCCGGCGGCTTCAGCTTCCGCTACGAAGACACCGGCGACATCGGCGATATCTTCGAACAAATGTTCGGCGGCCGCGCCGGCAGCCAACGCCAACGCGCCACAGGCGGCGGACCATTCGGGTTCGGCGGCGGCGGGGCAGGAGCCCAGGCGCGACCGCAAAAAGGTCAAGACATCGAACACACCATCACCGTCCCCTTCGAAAAAGCCACCAGCGGCGGCACCGTTTCCCTTCGCCTGGCCGGCGGACCGGCGGGCACGCAAACCGTCGACGTCCGCATCCCCAAGGGCGTCGCCGAGGGTGCGAAGCTGCGCCTGCGCGGCAAAGGGGCTCCCTCGACCACGGGCAGCGAACCGGGCGATCTCATCCTCACCGTCAAGGTCGCAGCCCACCCCTACTTCAAACGGCAGGGGCTGGACCTCTACGTCGATGTCCCCGTCTCCATCGATGAAGCCGTCTTCGGCACCACCATCGATGTCCCCACGCTGGCGGGCAAAGTGGGCCTGAAGATCCCGCCCGGCACCGGCAGCGGTCGCAAGCTTCGCCTCCGCGGCCGAGGCATCGAGAACACCAAGGGCGACACCGGCGATCTCTACGCCGTCGTCCAGGTCGACGTCCCCAAGGAACTCACCGACGACCAACGCGAACTGCTGGAGCAACTCAAAGACAAGCTCCCCAACCCCCGCAAGCACCTGCCCTGGCACGCGTAGCGATTCGCCCATGAGCCGCGCCCGTCTCAAAGCGCTGAATACGAGCCGCGACCGTAAGGGAGCGGTTGTGCGCCAAGACTTCGCGCACGCCGTGTATACGAAAGGTGGCCTCGGCTACCGGCGAAAATCAACGACTTAGCAACAGATGAAAAAGACTGGTGAGGGAGCGGCCGGCTCAACGCCAGGGCCGACACTGGGAGGTGCGATCGCCCATCATGGCTGCTACCAAAGGCTGCACGCGCGCCGCGAACATCGTTTCGACGATGCCCTGGGGCGCCACGACCGTTTACTGACGTACCCCGCTCACCGAAGCGCGCCTGCGTCGAAATTCGCTACAATATGCGGTTCCTTTTCAACCGCCTTTTCAGGAAACAACGGCTATGAGCGAGTCGGACGCCAGGGCGTACGATGCGAAATCGGTGCAGGATTCAGTGTGGCAACGCTGGGAGGCGACGCGTGCCTTTCACGCCGTCCCCGACGCTGAGCGCAATCCGTATGCGATCGTCATCCCCCCGCCGAACGTCACCGCAGCCCTGCACATGGGCCACGCGCTGAACAACACGCTTCAGGACGTGCTCGTCCGCTGGCGTCGCATGGTTGGTGACAACGCCGTCTGGATCCCCGGCACCGACCACGCAGGCATCGCCACACAGACCGTCGTCGACAAACGTCTGCAGCAGGAAGGCGAGCCGGCCCTCAAAGACTACAAGAAGATGGAAGCCGAGGGCGGGCCCGGCCGTGAGCAGTTCATCGGCAAGGTGCAGGCCTGGAAGGACGAATACGAACGCCGTATCACCGAACAGCTCAAGGCCATGGGCTGTTCGTGCGATTTCGATCGTCAGCGGTTCACCATGGACGACGTCTGCGCCGCCGCCGTGCGCGAGGGGTTCTTCAAGCTCTTCAAAGAGGGCCTGATCTATCGCGGCAAACGGCTGGTCAACTGGGACCCCGTCAGCCAGACCGCCCTGGCTGACGACGAAGTCGAGATGCGCGACATCGATGGCCACTTCTGGTACATGCGCTATCCGGTCGTCGACGAAGCCGGCAACGACGTCGGCGAAACCGTCACCGTCGCCACCACCCGCCCCGAAACCATGCTCGGCGACACAGCCGTCGCGGTGAACCCCAAAGACACGCAAAATGCCGCACTGATCGGTAAGTCCGTCCGCCTGCCCATCGTCAACCGCATCATCCCCATCGTGGGCGACGACCACGTCGTGATCGCCGATCCCGACAGCGACGATGTGAAAGCCAAGTATGCGTCCGGCTTCCTGAAGGTCACCCCCGCCCACGATCAGAACGACTACGAAATCGGGCAACGCCACGACCTCGCCGTCATCAACGTGATGGCCCCCGACGGGTCGATCAGCCGTGAGCACGGTTGGCCGGCTGAGGAGTGGGAAGGCGAGAAGGTCGATGCGTTCGCGCACGATCTGATCGGGCTGGACCGTTACGAAGCACGTGAAGCGATCGTCGACTGGTTCCGCACGCACGACCTGCTCGCCGAGGTGCGGCCGTACTCGCACAGCGTCGGCCACAGCTACCGCAGCCACGTCCCCATCGAGCCCTACCTGAGCGATCAGTGGTACGTCAAAGTCACCGACGACCGCCTCTCCGGCGCCGCCCTCCGCGCCATGGCCCCGGAACAATACACGCCGTCGACCACGAGCCGCGACCGTAAGGGAGCGGTCCGGGCCGGGGAGACCAATACGTATCTCATCACCTTCACGACCTATGGCACCTGGCTCCACGGCGACGACCGCGGCTCGGTGGACCGTGACAATGCCTTGCCCGGCGAGCCGGTGCTGGCGAGGCATGAAGGGCGAGAGGAGTTTGAGCACGACGCCCTGGCGGGTGAGCCGGTCACGCTGGGGGCGGCCGAGCGAGAGGCCGTCCATGCTGCCGTTCAAGAGGTCTGCGAGCATCGGGGTTGGGATCTGCTCGCGCTGAACGTACGAACCAATCACCTTCATGCCGTCGTTGAAGCAGGCCAAACGCCCGAACGCGTCATGATCGACTTCAAAGCGTACGCAACGCGCCGGCTGGTGGAGCGGGGATTCATGCAGAAGGAAACGCGCGTGTGGACACGTCACGGCAGCACGCGCTATCTGAACGAGTCGGCCTCGATCGAAGCGGCGTGCCGATACGTGACCGACGAGCAGGGCGTGGATCTGACCGAAGCGACCGACGAGCGCACAACCGCTCCCTCACGGTCGCGGCTCGTTGTCGAGCCACCCACGTCGTCCACTACGAGCCGCGACCGTAAGGGAGCGGTCCCGACCGACGACGCGCAGACCGGCCTTCGCTTCTACCCCGAACGCTATGCGAAGACGTTTCAGAGTTGGCACGAAAACATCCGCGACTGGTGCATCTCCCGGCAGCTGTGGTGGGGGCATCGGATTCCCGTCTGGACGGTTGCGCCCGAGTTGCGCTTCGAGAACTATGACAATTTCCCAGATTACGCCGCAGACACTGAAGCGTATACGGAAGAACTGCAACGTAGATTTGATCAACTTTCGAACGCCCTCAAGCTTGAGGAAGCATTTTGTGTCAGCACGGAATGGCGTGAGGCTGAATGCACAGTTTCGGTTTGCACGCGTTGCGATCGAGCAGATAAGACGATGCGGATTCTCCAATCGTTCATTTCCGGCTCCCGCGATGTCCCCCTAGGCTTTTTTGAAGACAGCACAACTCAAGCGGCTGCCGCGTCGGTGATGGAAATGATCGAGCATAATGCGACTTTATTCACCCGCGACCCCGACGTCCTCGACACCTGGTTCTCCTCTGGCCTGTGGCCGATCTCTACTTTGGGGTGGCCGAATCCCGAAGCGTTCCCTGAAGCGTTTGCGGGGGATCCGTCGGCGGGGGCGGCTTTGGAGCAGTGGAATCCGTCGTCGACGCTTTGCACCGCTCGCGAGATCATCACGCTATGGGTTTCGCGGATGGTCATGTTCAACCTGTTTTTCCGCGGCTGCCTGCCGTTCCGTGACGTGTTCATCCATGCGATGATCCAGGACGGCGAGGGGCAGAAGATGAGCAAATCGCTGGGCAACGGCGTCGACCCGCTGGACATCATCGACCTCCACGGTGCCGATGCGATGCGGTTCGTGCTGGCGAAGATGACGACGCAGACGCAGGATGTCCGCATGCCCGTCGACGTCGTCTGCCCGCACACCGGCGAAGCCTTCCAGCCGAAGATGACCACCACGGCAGCAGGGCATCGCGTCGCAGCGCCGATCCAGAGTTGCCCGACCGATCCCTCAAAGAAGATGGTCACCAGCTTCGGCTTTTCGTCGGGGCAGGCGAAGCCGACTGATGAGATGCCGCTGGCGAGGAACACGAGCACGAAGTTTGAAGAGGGACGGAACTTCGCGAACAAGATCTGGAACGCCGGCCGATTCGTGATGGGCAAGCTTCGCGATGGCGGCAGCAAAACCGGCGACGGCACGCACGGCGCTTCACTTGCCGACCGGTGGATCCTCTCGCGCCTGGCGCGCACCATCGCCCACGTCGACCGCTCGCTCGGCAACTACCAGTTCAGCGGCTACGCGCAGGGCGTGTACGACTTCATCTGGCGCGATTACTGCGACTGGTACCTTGAAGCAATCAAACCCGTCGTCGACAAAGACGACGTCGACGGCGCCGCGACGCGTGCCGTCGCAGCGGCCGGCCTTGATGCGATCCTGCGATTGCTGCAACCGGTGATGCCGTTCGTGAGCGAGCAGATGTGGCAGCAGCTTAACGCCGTGCAGCAGGAGCGTGCCGTGCCGGGCGTGTCGCTTGAACCGGCCCAGCAGTGCATGACCGCAGCTTGGCCTCGCGCTGAAGCGGAAGTGATCGACGAAGACGCGGAGGCGGCGTTCGAACTGGTGCGCGAGGTGGTGACAGCCGTCCGCAACGTTCGCAACCAATACGGCGTGCGGCCGCGCAAGCCGATGACCATCAGCGTCAAGGCCGCTGGCGAAACGGCCACGGTGCTGACCGATGCGAAAGAGCTGCTCGCCGCCCTGGCCCTCGTCGAGGTGCGGGAGATCGGCGCGGCGGCGGAACCGGCGGGCGACGCAGCCACCTCGGTCGTCGGCGAGATGGAAATCTACGTCGAAGGGCTGATCGATCCCGGCGCAGAGCGTGAACGGCTCAGCAAACGGCTCGAGGAACTCAACAAATCCCGCGGCGCGCTCAGCGGTCGGCTTAACAACCCAGGCTATACGCAGAAAGCGCCGGAGCACCTGGTCCAGCAGACACGCGATCAACTGGCGGAAGTCGAACGCGAAATCGTGACGATCGAATCGAAGCTGGCGGCGCTCTAAGCGGGCGAAGAAGTCGTCGCGACAATTAGCCGACGCCCTACGGGCGGCCGGGAAAATCGCTCCCTCACGGTCGCGGCTTGGTGTCGGGCCTTGGTGGGTTGTCGGCCGCGGCTCCTGTTTCGGCACGGGCTTTGCAAACTACCCTTTTCATGGAATCCCCCTTGGCGATCATCGGGCTAATTTCGGACAGTCATGGCAGCGCGGGCGTCACGGCTCGGGCGGTGGCGGCGTTGGTGGACGCGGAACCGCTGGACATGCTCGTGCACCTGGGGGATATCGGCTCGGAACAGGTCATCGATGCGATGGCGGTGGGGCTTGATGCGGGGGGTGGGCTTGTGCCGCCTGTGCGGATTGTTTTCGGAAATACCGATTATGACACCGCTTCTTTGAGCCGATACGCACGTACGTTGGGCGTGATTGTCGACGACATTGCCGGCCGATTGACGCTGGACGGCAAGACGATCGTCTATACCCACGGCGACCGGGCTCAGCTGGTTCAGGATGCTTTGGATGAGGGCGTGGACTATCTGCTGCACGGTCACACCCACCGCGCCACCGATCGGCGTGTCGGCCGAACGCGGGTGATCAATCCCGGGGCGTTGCATCGGGCGTCAAGCTATACCGCTGCACTGTTGGATGTCGCTGCGGACCGCCTGCGATTTGTGCAGGTGCCGAAAGCGTAGGCAGGCTCGTAAGGGAATCGCCCTTTTTCCGATCTGATTCGAAACTGCTATGATTCACACAAGTTTCCACGCACCGCCCGGACCCGTCATGAGCGAACTTGAGCACACCGAAGCCGAACAGGAAGTGCAGATTCGCACCTACCGCACCGAAGACGACGCGGCGGTGCGACGGCTGTACCACAGCGGCAGGCTGATGGGGCAGGTGCAGCCACAGGACGACACAGCCGACATCGAAGACATTCCCGCTGCCTACCTCGAACCGGCCCGCGGCCACTTCTGGGTCGCCGAAATCGAACAGCGGCCCGTCGGCATCATCGGCGTCTGGGAAGATGAGCCTGATGTGGCGGAGATTCGCCGACTGCGCGTCGACCCTGCCTTTGTCGGGCACGGCGTGACGACGAAGCTGATGGAAACGGCCCTCGCCTTCTGCCGCCGCGAAGCCTACCTCAAGGTCATCCTCGATACCCGCATCGAACACGGCCCGGCCATGCGGCTGTTCGAACGCTTCGCCTTCCAGCACACACGCACCCGAAGCGTCGGCGGGAAAGACCTGCTCGAGTTCTACATGGACCTCTACCACGAGCCCCGCAACGAAGATTACGGGCAGTGATTCGCAGCTGCCTTGGCGAGCGGGAAGCGTAAGCGACCGTCCGTCTGCCGCTGCGACCCGCTGCGTGCCTACTGGTGAGCAAAGCTGTTCATCTGCACCCCCCTGCCACGCCGTTTGAAGCGATGGTTACGCCAGGCTCAGACCTGATCGTTCTGCCGGACAGTCGCTCACGCTTCCTGCTCGCCAAACCCAGCGAGCCCCGGGAATCGACGAATTTTCTTTCCGTTGCGCGCGCTCAATGCCTAGAATCCGGGTGAGAGGAGAATTCACCAATGGTTTATCAGCATCCTGAGCATGAGCACCGCCACGGCCCGGCGTGTGGGCATACAGCGATCCGGCACGCGAACCACGTCGACTACGTGCACGACGGGCACCTGCATCATCCGGTGACCGGCGACAACGTTGAAGAACACAAACTGGACGTGAGCGATCGAAACCCCGACCGGTGCGAGCCGACTTCGCACGGGCACCCCGACGATCATGTTCACGGCCCCGGCTGCGGACACGAAGCCGTCCCGCACGGCGAGCATGTGTGTTACCTGGTGGACGGGCGACTGCACCATCCACACGGCGACCACTGCGACGACCACGGCGAAGTGGAAGTCGTCCAAAAAGCTGCCCAGTTGTAGGGAAGCCGCGGCCGCCGTCAGCGGTTAATGCGACTGTTCGTTCAGCGACCAGTCGTAACCGAGGTAGCCGATGACGTAGGGCTTAGTGCGAAGCGACGCGGCTGTGGCGCCGTCGACGTATCGACTGACGAACTCGATCACGCCGAGGTCTTCCGCCCGGCGTGTGCCGAGATCGTCGGCGCGCGTGGGCGCATAGCTGCGGAAGTCCGCCGCGTACCAGTGGAAGATCGGCGAAAGCTTGATCACGCCGAGCGTGCGGTTGATTTGAAAATAGCGTCCGTCGGCGAAGAAGCGTTCAGTCTGCGCGTCCAGTTGTTCTTCGAGCACGCCGCCGCGGTAGGGTTCGTTGAGCAGGGGCGGGCACCCGATGGAAGCACAGTTCACAGCCATGTGGAAACGCGGCTCGTCATAGTCAACGCTGAGCCAGCCCTTTTCGATGGCGTCCAGCGTGTACGCCTCCCCCATCAGATCGAACGTGAGCGAGGTCCAGACGCCCGGGATCTGCCGAATGCTGTTGCGCGGATATCGCAAGCTGCTCAACAGCGAACCCTGAATCGGGTAGTGGTCGATGATCGCCTTCAGCGTGAACGCATTGTAAGCGTTGATGAGCAGGGCGATCTGCTCATCCTCGGGCCAGGCGTCGAAGGTGGTGCGGTCCAACTGGGCGAGCTGATCGAGGTACGCTTTGAGCTGGTAGGGCTTGGTTTTGAGACCGGCGTAATCGACCAGCCCCTCGCCGTCGACGAAAGTTTCGAGCACAATCGCGTAAGGCGCATCGGTGTAAGCACCATCCTGCGCAGCGGCGGGCGAAGCGGTCGGCAGCAGCACGGCGGCGATCACGAACAGAACCAGCGGCAGGCGTCTCATGGCGGCGCGTCTCTCAATGAAGGGCGGAAACGCGCACAGTGTACCCGCAGCACACCCCGAAGCCCACGGCGCCCCTCCGTAGGTAGCGCTGAGAGAGAGCCGGGCTGTCCCCAGCCCGGTGGCGCCTACGCAGGTTGGGCGGCAGAAGGCTTGAAATCATCAACCGCCGTCGCCGCTTCGCCATCGCCGGCACCGCTACGGATACGCACCGCCACCTGCTGATCGCGATCGCAATAACCGATGTAGCTGAAATCAAGCCCCGTCGCCTCGGCGAATTCGAGCAGCGCTTTGTGTTCGCCCTCGCGCCAGTGGGGGTAGCCGAAGTATTCGTCGAAGACGATCACCGTGCCGGGGCGGATCTGCTCGCTGAGTGTCTCGAATACCGTGCGGGCGGAGGAGTAGATATCCGAATCTACATGCACAAAGCTGCAACGCTGACGATGCTCCGCCACGAACGCCGGCAGCGTCTCATCGAACCAGCCCTTAATCAACCGCACATTCTCGCGGACCCTCGGCAGCCGACCGTTCGTATCGAACGCGCCCTTACGCCAGATCGCCCACGATTCGGGCAGCCCTTCGAACGAATCAAACCCGTACAGCGTCTGCTCCGGCCGACGGGCCGCCACGTGGTTCAGCGTCACCCCGCGGTACACGCCGAACTCCAGGTGCAGCCCTTCGTGGTCGGCGTAAGTCAAAGCGTGGTCAAGCAGATCGTACTTGTCCTCGAACGCAGGCACGCCCGGCATCTGCGCTTCAATGAAATCAACGGTGTCGGCGATCGCGCGACGAAACCGCTCCCGCCGAACATCGCCCACATCGTCACGTGCCCCCTCAGCCAACACGTCGGCGAAGAAATGTTTGTAGCCTGTCCGCGCCACTCCCCGAACGGCCTGTTTCAACAGCGTTTTCACCTGGCATCCCCCCACGAGTTAAAGCGAACCCCTCCCGCGTCGACGCATTGTACCGGGCATCAACGGCCGTTTCTCCGCCATCTGCCATCCCCCCGAGCGGGTAAACTAGGGAGATGAGAATCGCGAAATTGTTGCCGTTGACCGCCGATGAACGCGCGTTGCGTGCACGACTGCGTGAGCATGTACACCAGTTGGCGGGCGTCGTCGGAGCGCGGCACATGGATGCTCCGGGCACGCTCGAAGCGGCGGCCGATTATGTCGAGCGCACGCTCACCAGCGTCGCCGGGGAGCCGGTCACGCGTCACCGGTTTCCCGTCGGCCATCGTCATGCCGAGAACCTGATCCTCGAACGCCTCGGCACCACGCACCCCGACCGTGTCGTCGTCGTCGGCGCTCACTATGACACCGTGCCTGAATCCCCCGGCGCCGACGACAACGCCTCCGCCGTTGCCATGCTCATCGAAACCGCCCGGCTGCTCGCAGGCCGACCATCACAATACACGCTTCGCTTCGTCGCCTTCGCCAATGAGGAATCGCCACATTACGATCTGGGCACCATGGGCAGCGAGCATTACGCCCAGCATTGCCTGACCGACGACCGCTGCGTCATCCACGCCATGCTCTGCCTGGAGATGGTCGGCTACTACCGCACCGAGCCCAACAGCCAACGCATTCCGCCCGCACTGCCGAAGTTCGCCCGCCACTTCCTACCCACGCGTGGCGACTTCATCTCAGCCGTCGCCAACCCGCGCTCGGTGCCGTTGCTGCTGCGTTTTCGGCGGGGGTTTCGAAAGGCCAGTCGCTTCCCGCTGCTGCCGATCGCATTGCCCGAGCGCATTCGCGATATCACCCGCTCCGACCATCGCCCTTTCTGGGACGCCAACATTCCCGCCCTCATGCTCACCGACACCAGCTACCTGCGGAACCCGCACTATCACCAGCCGACCGACCTGCCCGACACCCTCGACTACGAACGCTTCACCCGCGCCACCCTCGGCACAGCAGGGGGGATCGCCGCAATCGCCCGCATGAAGCCCAGGGCGTAACGCCGTGGGGCGAGCGGCGTATAGCAACACGATATCGGTCCCATTTCGAGTTAATCTGATATGTGCTGCCAGACTATTTCTGCAATGGCCCTGTAACCATCCTTATTAGGATGTACGCCATCATTCTCAGTAAACAGCTCTGGCCTGTGATCCAACGGTCCATTGAGGTCAATCATCTGGACATCCTTCTCCTTGGCAACCCTTTCTATCATCCCAATAAGCTCTTGAAGTCTCGGTTTCCGGACCGTTAATCCGGCTACTCGTTCATCACTGAGGCCCGGCGTTTCCAGAACCATCGGCGAGGGAGCACAGATGTAGATTTGTGGTCTCGACGGCAATTTCGATAATTCATCGATCAGGTCACGATAGTCGCCTTCGAATTCGTCCTTGAACTCCCAGCACTTCCTGTCCCCGCAGGTGCCCATACCGCAGGTATCGTTCGTTCCGAGACTGATGATGATAATGTCGGGGTTCGTTTTCTTTAGCTTGGGCAGTTCGTTCCATACGGTCGGGACGCCTTTTCTTATAAGGGTACACCCTCCGACGCCCAGATTGTCGACGGCATATCCTTCTCCCAGAAGGAGTTGTAATTGAGCCGGATAGGAGTGTTTGCTCCTGTCCTCGACTCGAGCCCCGTACGTGATGCTATCACCAACACAAGCAACTTTGAGCGGGTCCTTGGTCCCAGTCCCAAAAGAGAAAGGTGCTACCAATAGCGTTGTGAAAAGTAGAATGAAAACGATAAACGTGTTTCTGTTTTGCATGTCCCTAATCTTCCATCTTAAACACGATGCACCTTCGGTAAGCTGCGTGGCACCCATAATCGCTACTGGCCACCAGGCGTTTCGACTGAAGCATCTCCACAAGCTCCTTACAAACCGTTAAGGGTGCTGTGTGCCGGTCGCCAATGCAGTTGATTGTAACGTGACGCTACCGGCATGGCAGAACCCAGATCAATCAAGCTGAAAGATGAACTGACGCTACACGCACCCACCCTGCGCGATGCTGTGTGGCACGCACCCGGACCCACGACGATACGCCGTGGGCTTCGGGTATGGATGGTGGTGGGGGGGGCTGTTGTTTGGGGGCCACGCTTGGCCGCTCGGGATGTGGTGACGGGGCAACATCCTACCCAGAACATCGCGATCGGCCTCGGGGCAGGGGGCGGCGCATCACCCTATGGTGCGGTGGTTTGGGGTGAGTTTGCTCTTGAGCCGTGGTCGTTGGCACCCGGGTTGAACACGGTAAAAGCATGAGTGGGAAAAAGATCGCAATTCGTTGGATGCTGCTGACAGCCGTCGCGATGGTGCCCGTCGGCTGCAACGCCTCGCCCGCCGACCGTGGGCCAAGCAATCCGTACGCCACCTCGACAACGTACAACCAGGCAGCCTTGGCGCGGGAGACGTTCACCGCGCATCATCCGGGCATGGTGGTGGGCGGCCCCGGCGCGACGACGGCCTCGGCGGACGGTGCCGCCCCCTGGTGGTTCAGCCGAAACGACGGCCGAATGAACATCCGCGAAGGCGACCTCAAGCATCAGCAGGAGGCGGTGCGTGTGCGGATCTGGGATCGCCAGTCCAGCCACCACGGGGATGTCCACAACAGCTACCGCCGATCGGTGCGTCTGGAACGGTACAAACATCTGATCCGCTGAGGCATAGGCAACGGGGGCTTCGGTTTTTCCCCCATCGGCGGGCTCCGCAAAAACTGGCTTGACCGGCTCGCAGGGTGCGGGCATACTGTCGTATGTACGCAGCGGTTACGTGAGTCTCCGCCCGAGAATCCGCTGCCGGGACCGTTTTTCGTTTCATCCACTCTGGCGTCTGACCCAGCTCTGACAGAACACAAAGGAGTTCCCATGGCGACGGTAACCAAGAAGGAACTGATCGATCGCATTGCTGACGCCACGGGCGAGAAGCGCGTTACCGTGAAGAAAATTGTCCAAAGCTTTCTCGATAACATCATCGTTGAGCTGGGCAAAGGTAATCGCTTGGAGTTCCGTGATTTCGGCGTGTTCGAAATCCGCCACCGTGCCGCTCGCCTGGCGCAGAACCCCAAGACGCTCGAGCGTGTGGAGGTGCCTTCGAAGCGGACGGTGAAGTTCAAAGTCGGCCGCATGATGAAGCAGGCGCTCACCAGCGGTGACACCGACGGCGAAGAAGAGGGCTCGGCCGCGGGGCTTGATGAAGATTTCAACTGATCGGCGCGGGGACGGTGCCGGCGGTGATACGAGCCGCGACCGTGAGGGAGCGGGACGGCCTCCGACCGCCACAGGCCGGTCGGAGGGGCGGCACAAGTCCCAGAGGTTGCTCGCAGCCGTGGCGGTTTGTCCATTTCACGCACACAACCGCTCCCTTACGGTCGCGGCTCGTTGGCGGACGCTTGCACGGATGCCGCTGGGAGTGGGCGGTTGATGCGGCAGTGGTTGACGCGACTTAGCGACGATCTCTCGCGCCGGCGGGCGTCGTCGTTGCATCGGCAGCTCCGGCCGCTGGATCGGCCCGGGCCGGTGGTGCGGCGGGGGCGGCAGCCGCTGATCAACCTCGCATCCAACGATTACCTGGGCCTCTCGCAGCACCCGCGGCTGCGGGAAGCGGTGGCAGACGCAGCACGTGAGTTCGGCGTGGGGGCGGGCGCGAGCCGACTCGTCGCGGGACATCTTCAGCTTCATCAACAACTCGAACAGCGCCTGGCGGTCTTCAAGCACGCGCCGGCGGCGCTGGTGACGCCGACGGGCTACATGGCCAATCTCGCAGCGGTGACGGCGCTGGCCGACGCGCGCGACGCGATCTTCCTCGACAAGCTCAATCACGCGAGCCTGATCGACGCCGCCCGGGCATCGGGGGCAGCGGTGCGTACGTTCCCGCATCGCAACATCGACAAACTCCATCGTCTGCTCGGCCGATACGGCGACGCAAGGCGACGCTTGATCCTCACCGACACCGTGTTCTCCATGGACGGCGACGCGGCCGACCTGCCCCGGCTCTGCGAGGTACGCGACCGGTACAGCGCTGTGCTGCTGATTGATGAAGCCCACGCCACGGGCGTCCTCGGTGCCACCGGTGCAGGGTTGGCGGAGGCGCAGGGCGTGGCGGGCGAAATCGACGTGACCGTCTCAACGGCTAGCAAGGCGCTGGGATCGTTGGGCGGATTCATCTCGGCCGACGCGGTCGTCATCGAAACGCTGATCAACCACGCGCGAGCGTTCATCTACACCACCGCGATTCCCCCCACCACGGCGGCGGCCATTCTCGCGGCCCTCGATGTTTTGCGTGACGAACCGGAACGGCGTGCGAAGCTGGCGAACATGAGCCGCACCTTACGCCGGGCGCTCCGCCAACACGGCTGGCAAATCGATGAAACGGGCCCTGCCACGCCGATCATTCCGTTGATTGTGGGGACGCCCAGCGGCGCGATCGACCTGGCGGCTCGGCTGGAGCATGCCGGCTTTCTTGCCCCCGCCATCCGCACCCCCACCGTCCCCGGAGGCACCGACCGCGTGCGGCTGTCACTCCGCGCCGACCTCACCGATGAACACCTCGCTCGCCTCATCGACGCCGTCGGCCCTCCGCCGGCCTCCGCGCGCTAAAACACTTGGCGGCGCCGCTCAGTCCCACTCGGGCTTTTCGCCTTTGACCTTCTTCTCAACGTATTTTTTAACCCAGGTCTCCCAGCTCTTGCCGGCGGCGGTGTCGCGACCGCTGAACTCGAGGCGACGGATGTCGGCGTAGGAGACCTCCAGCCGCTCATTGCTGTCGGCGGGCATCATGCGGACGGTGGAATCCTCCAGCCCCTGACCCATCCGGCGGTCGAAGATGTAGCCGCTGACCTTCCGCCCGTCTTCGAGCGTCAGCGTCACATCGCCCCGGTAATCGAAGGCCTTATTCAAAGCCTCGCACACTTCCGCGCGGTCGGCGAACTCTGGGATCCATCCCTCTAGCGTCTGGTCACTCATCACATTCCCTGCTTGAAAAGCTGGCGTCCTCGTCGGTCGAATCCGTGATTGTACCCCCGGCCGCTTTGTGTCACCAACAGCACGCGGCAGGAGATGACCGGGCTGCGGACAGCTCGGCTCTCTGCGGGCGGGGGGGCACATCAGTCGTTGCGGGGGACCTGGAGGTTGAGCCTCTCCGTGCGGTCGCCGAGGTCGAGGCTCGTGATGGTCACGCCCGCTTCGACCTGGAAGATGATGAGCAGGCGTTCCTCTTCGCCGACGCTGCCGATGTTGAGCTCCGAAAGCGATCGAACCGTGCGTGTGGGATCGATCGAGAAGCGGAGGGCTCGGCCTGAGGTGGCGATGTAGCCGATGGGGAAGTACCGCGTGCCGTGCTGATCGGTGAGGATCGGCGCCTGCGTCGCGGCCGTCGCGGTGCGGATCACGCGGCCGAGGAGCGTCGTCGGCTCGTTCCGGCCGAGGTTGACCTGCACAATGCGGGCGTTCTCGGCGTGATGGATTTTGTTCACCGAGAGGTTCTGGCCCGGTCGACCGCCGTCGGTGATGTTCGCCGCCCCGGCGTAAAGCGTGTCGCCTTCGACCTCGACGTTGCGACGCTCGAGGATGCCGCGGTCGACGGTAATCGGCAGCGAATCGCTGACGGTGGCGACGTCGCTGAGATCCTGCGTGTTTTCCGCAGCGGCCTGGTCGGCCACGGCCGGCCGATCGTAGCCGAGCAGCGCCTGAACGGCGGCGACTTCTTCAACGGTTTCATCGGGGACCGCAACGCGGGCATTCTTCACGCGGATGAAGCGGGGCTCGGCATCGGCGGGAAGGCGGAAAACCCAGTGATACGCGACGCGGTCGCCGAGGCCCGTGGCGTAGATGCCGGCGACCGTGAGGGCGCCGAAGTCGCCACGCTGAATGATGCCCAGCGGGTGGGCGAAGCCGCCCGTGCCGTCACTGTTTTCGTAGGTGAGCGTGACCTGGTGAGGCGTGGCGCGGAAGCTGCCGTCGCCGTCAGCGCCGCCCTGACCTTCCTCAGCCTGAAGAATGATCTCGGTGCCGACGACGGCGATGCGCTGATCGGCGTTGAGGACGAGGTCGCCGTGCTCGGCGAGGCGGCTCGGCAGCGTCTCCAGCAGGTACAGCGGCTCTTCTTCCATCAGCTGCAGGTTCGCCGGGCGGAGGGCGCGTCGGCTATCGGGGAAGCTGGCGTGATTGTAGAGGCTGGCCTCAAGAGAAAGATCGCGGTAGTAGTGCGACGTCGGCGCGTCGGCGAAGACGGGTGCCATCGAACCTTCGGTGAGGCGGCTGAACACGTCGGCGGTAATGCGATCGACGGGGACCCAGAGTGTGTCGGCACGCTCGGGCTCCTGCGTCTCGCCGAGCGTCCACGGGCGGTACTCGAAGAACTCGGGCATGCCTGTCATCTGCAGCGCGATGATGAGCACGCCGCCGGTCAGCGTCCCGCTGCCGAGGCCGACCACGCCGCCGCCGATGCGGTCGAACAGATGCGGGAACAGCACGTTGTTGGGCACGAATTTGTCGGTGAGATAGCGCAGCAGGAACATCGACGTGACGAACGGCAGCAGCAGCGCCACGCCCCACGCATGGTCGGGCATGCGATCGAGCAGCCAGTTCATGGCAATCGGCTCCCACACCGCCAGCGCGATGAGGCCCGACAGCAGCGTGATCAGCAGATGAAGGAAGGCACTGAAAAGGCCCTGTTCGGACCACCAGTAGATCATCAGCAGGACAAACAATGCGACGAAAATATTGAGCATCTCAGGCCCCTGGGCGTGCGATGGGGGTTAACTTTTTCGGCCGGGCCGACGGCGAGCTTCGCAGCTTCGGTCGCCTTCGGTGCCACGGAGAACGTTTACGAAGCCGCGGCGGCGGCCTCTTCCTTGGCGAGGCTTTGCGTGACCTCGCTGATGCTGGTTTGACCGGCGACGACCTTCGCGAGGGCCGCTTCCTGCAGCCACATCATCTTCTGCCGCCTCAGGTGCGTCCGCAGCGCATCAAGCTTGCCCGCGACGATCAGCTTCCGCGCTTCGTCGTCGATAATCATCAGTTCGAACGCAGCGGTCAGGCCTCGGTAGCCCAGACCGTTGCACGCGGGGCAAGGCTCGAGCTTGTTCTTGACCATCACCTTGCCGCTGGCTTTGTAGAGGTTCTGGATGCGATCGACGGGAAGGTTCAGCTTCCGCATCGCCTCGGCGTCGGGCTGATACTTCTGCCGACACACCGTGCAGAGCTTGCGGAGAAGCCGCTGCGAGATGATCGCGGCTGTGCCCTTGGCGACCGTCTCAGGATCGCCCACGGCTTTCGTCCAAACCTTCAAAGCGCCGAACGTGTCGGTGGCTTTGAGCCCGGCGTAAATGCGCGGCCCTTCGGGATCAAGGCCCGACCCGGCGATGACCTTCGCAAGCTCGGGCTTCTGCACCGACCCGATCGCGACGACGCCCGGACTGCGAAGCAGCAGCGACTGAAGCTTCGCCGGCGTTTCATCCTGAGGCACCTCGTGCAGCGTCACGCCTTCAAGATCCCGCTCGTGGGCGGCGGTGAAAACGTGGATGTCGCGGACGTACGGATCGTGCTTCTGCGACAGCGCGTAAAGCGTGGCCGAGCGGCCCTGCTTGCTGGGGGCGGCAACGATGACGACTTTGCCGATCTCTTCCAGTAGCGGCTGAAGACGCTCACGCTGATTGTCCAGCAGCCCCAGCTCCTTGTATTCGATATCCAGCTGAGCCTGTGCGTCGATGATGATCGTGCAGTTGAGGCCTCGCGTGGAGCCGGCGGTCATGACACGCAGATCGTGATCGCCGAACTCTTCGCTTTCGATCTTGCACTCGCCGGTCTGCTTCTTGCGGCGTTCCTCGACATCCATCTTGCACTGCGCTTTGAGGTAGTCGATCATCGCCACCGTCTCGGCCGGAGGCATGCTGCCCTGCTTATAGCTGTGGTTGTCGACGACGATCTGCGCGGTGAAGCCGGTCTCGCTGCCGACGAGCTCGATCCGCTGCGCGTTGCGGCGGAACGCCTGCTCGGCGAGCTCCTCAAACCGGATGTGCGGCTCGTGGTTCGGATCGTCAGGCGAGGGGATGCCCTTGAGGCCGCTCTTGCGGAAACGGAAGGTGGCGTTGCGGGCGGCGCGTTTCTCACGACGCGCGATGAGCGCGTTGCGGAAGCCCTGCAGGTCCATCGTCCATTTCGAACCGGCGGGCGTGACGCGGTTGTGGTGGTTGATGTAAGCACCCGCACCGGCGCCGATGCAGACGATCGCCACGAAGAACCCGAGGATGAAGATCGGCATCAGGAACAGGGCGGCGAAACCGACCGCCCCGGCGATCAGCTGCAGCGTGTTCCATCGGAAACGGTTCAGGTGAAAATAGTCCGCGTCTTTATCGACCGCTGTGGCCCAGCGTGCCCAGGCGAACACCAGCGCAAAGCTGATGATGACCTTCGGAAGGCTGGTGAGAGCGACGGCCTGACTGACCAGCAGGATGCTCATGCGATGTGCGGCTCCATGGGGAGGGATCGGAGTAGGGTTGCGATCGGGATCAAAGCGTGCCGGTCTTGATGCCCTTGAGACGCATCTTCAGTTCATCAAGGTTGCGCGCAGCTTCCATGGCCACCTTCGGATGAATGAATTCCTTCAGCGTCAGATCGACCAGCCATTCGGTGTAGTCGATCATGCCTTCGTGCTGACTCTTGCGAATCAGCTCGGGCAGCTCAACTTCCCGTCCTTCAAGAATGTACTTCTTGACCGACGGACTGCCCAGCAGAACCTCCACAGCGGGCACGCGGGGCACATCCTCACGGATGGTCTTCAGCAATCGCTGATAAACGACGGCCTGAATCGATTGCGAAAACATCTCGCGGATCAGCCCACGCTCTTCGGGCGGGAACAGGTTGTAGATTCGACTGAAGCACTGCGACGCGCTCGAAGCGTGAACCGTGCCGAACACAAGATGGCCCGTCTCGGCGGCCTGGACGGCGGCTTCGAACGTCTCCTTGTCACGCAGCTCGCCAATCAGCACCACGTCCGGGTTCTCACGCACCAGCGCACGCAGACCATCGGAGAAGGCCGGCAGATCGACGCCGATCTCACGCTGGTTCACGATGGCGGTGTGGTCCTTGAAGATGAATTCGACCGGGTCTTCAATGGTGAGGATGTGGCAGGGCCGCGTCTCGTTGATGGCCTGCAGCATGGCGGCGATGGTGGTACTTTTGCCCGAGCCGGTGATCCCGCACAGCAGCACGAGCCCCTGATGATGCTTGGCAATCTCGCCCATGATCGGCGGCAGGCCGAGCTGCTCGTAGCTGAGGATTTCACTGCTGACGCGGCGAGCGGCGACGGCGGAACGGCCCATCGTGCGGAAGACGTTCACGCGGAAACGGTTGTCTTCGTCATAGGCGTACGCGAGGTCGACCGAGCCGCGGGCGAGGTAGTGGCTCCACTGCTCTTCGGTGAGCATCTCCCGCAGGTTCTCTTCGAGTTCCTCGTTGGTGAACGGGGCAGCCTCGGCGTTCTTGAGCAGGCCCCGGATGCGGAACTTCACCGGGACGCCGGGGCGGATGATGACGTCGGAAACTTCGAGACGGATGGCCGCTTCCCAAAACTTCTGGAGGCGTCCGCTGATCGCTTTGGCGTTATTGCTCTGGATCGGCTGGGCTTCTACTTCGCTCATCGGTAGGCTCCAATTCTCAACAGCGTCACTCGGCCCCGACGCTCGCGGAGCAGGTCGAGGATCGTTGAACGCGACACTATACCATTTTTTCTCACATCAACAGCGTTTCGCCTTTGATCTCAAGCAGCCTCGACCGGCGAAGTGAGCCGAACGGCGATGCCGTGTGCGTCGAGGTACTGCTTGGTTTGGTCGATCGTATACTGTCCGTAGTGGAAGATACTTGCCGCCAGCGCGGCATCCGCCCCACCCCCGCCCTGCCCGGTGGGCTTGAGCACGTGGAGCATGTGCTCCGGGCCGCCGCAACCACCTGAGGCCACCACGGGTACATCGACCGCCTCGGCGACGGCCGCGGTCATCTCCACGTCGTAACCGTCTTTCGTCCCGTCGGCGTCCATGCTCGTCAAAACAATTTCACCTGCGCCCAGTTCCACCACCCGTTTCGCCCAGGCCACGGCTTCCAGGCCCGTCGGCTTTCGGCCGCCGTGCGTGTGAACCTCCCACACCGTGCGCCCATCACGCTCGACCCGGCGCGGGTCGATATTCACGACCGTCGTGCACCGCCCGAACCGACGCGCCGTCTCGCTGATGATCGCCGGATTCACCACCGCCGCCGTGTTGATCGAAACCTTCTCAGCCCCCGCCTGCACCAGTTCCGTGACGTCGTCGATGGTCCGAATGCCCCCGCCCACCGTGAACGGCATGAAGCACTGCTCCGCCACCCGCCGCACCACGTCGAGCATGATGTTGCGCTTCTCGTGGCTCGCCGTGATGTCCAGGAAAACCAGTTCGTCGGCACCCTGCTCCTCGTATCGCCGGGCGATATCCACCGGGTCCCCCGCATCGCGCAGCCCCACGAAGTTCACGCCCTTGACCACGCGGCCGGCCTTCACATCCAGACACGGAATAATACGTTTGCAAAGCATCAGCTGATCTTACTCAACAAAGGTGCTGCCGCTCAAGCAGCGGTGCCACGCCGTTCACTCAACCTCGTCCTCCGCAGGCTCCGCCTCTTCGCCCGCATCATCATCCAGATCAAACGGCAGCACGAACGCCGGCCGCCCGGGTGCCGCCTCAGCCTCCCCCTCCGCTTCAACAGCCGCCTCGTCTTCGCCAGCGTCCACCGCCTCGCCCGCCGCCGCCGCCTCGAGCTCGCGCAGCATCTGCCGGGCCGCGTAACCCGCCGGATGATCCTCGTGCTCACGCAGGTACGCCCGCAGCAGCGGCGCCATCTGCTCACGCTTCTCCGCGACCTCAGCCTCGCTGAGTCTGATATCGATCAGGTCCGCCGTCAGCTGCCAGAAATCGCCCACAGCCTCCGCCTGCGGATCCGCAAGATGCGCCGTCCGCTCAGCCGTCGCCCGAAGCCGGCCCCGATACGTCCCCACCCGCGGATCCTCCGGGAACGCCGCAATGTACCCGTGCAGCGCCTGCATATGCAGCGAATAAGCCTCAAGCTGAAGCTCCGGCTCGTCCGCGATCACCGCAAGCTCGCTCGTGTCGCCGATCATCTCCAGCAGTCGGCTACGCAGATCCTCACGTGCCGCATCAAGCTCAGGCTGAACCAGCGCCTCAGCGATCCGCGCCAGCAGCACCTTCTCCTGCGAACTTTCCGGCCCGTCGGCCTGCTCCGCCGCTGCAAAACTCGTCAGCCCCACCGCCAGCCCCACCGCCAGCACAGTCGCGGCCAGTGAACTCATCTGCGTCATCAAAGGCTCCTCCAAAACCCCACCACTGACCGTACAATAACACGCTCAAAACTTATCCACCGAATAACCGTCAGCTTATCCAGCAGAATCTTCTCCGGCCTCTTCGCATGCCCTCGAGCCCCATCAATGATACAACGCCCCCTATGACCACTGCACGGACGCGAAACGATTTCGACATGGACCGGGCCGACCTCGGCAAGCTTTTCGATAAGCTCCCCCCCCACGCCATCGACGCCGAGATGAGCCTCCTCGGCTCCATGATCCTCGCCGGCACCGAAAACATCCACATCATCGGCGAGGTGCTCCAAACCCTACGCAACCCGACCGATTTCTACCTCCCCAAGCACGCCTCGCTTTTCGAGTGCCTCGTCCAGCTGTACGACAAGCACCAGTCGATTGATACCGTCCAGCTCGCCCAAATGCTGCGCGACCGTCAGCAGTTCGATTCGCTCGGCGGCGAAGATTATCTCGTCGAACTCGTCGAATCCGTCCCCACCGCCGTCAACGCCCCCTACTACGCCGAGATCGTCCAGAACAAGGCCAAGCTGCGGAACCTCATCAACGCAGCCGGCAAAATCCTGCGCGAAGCCTACGAGTCCGACGAAGCGCCCAACATCATCATCGACAAAGCTGAGCAGCAGATCTTCCAGATCGCCGAGACCACCTCGACCGATGAACCCACGCTGATCGCCGAGCTGATTGAAAAATCCTTCGAGCTACTCGAGGAACGCCGCGAGAGCGGCCGCAGCATCACCGGCCTCTCCACAGGCTACTTCCAACTCGACGAAATGCTCTCCGGCCTGCAGCGCGGCGAAATGCTCATCCTCGCCGCCCGACCCTCCATGGGCAAAACCGCCTTCGCGCTGAACATCGCTGAGAACGTCGCGATCGACAACCGTCAGCCCGTCGCCGTCTTCAGCCTCGAAATGAGTAAACAGCAGCTCGTCGAGCGTCTGCTCTCCAGCCGGTCGGGCGTCGACAGTCAGCGCATGCGCCGCAACATGCTCAGCAACGAAGAGGTTGCAAGGCTTGTCGAAGCGGGCGGCGAAATGAAAGACGCCCCCATGTTCATCGACGACACGCCCAGCATCAGCGTCCTTGAACTGCGTGCCAAGGCAAGACGCCTCGCCGCCCAGCACGACATCCAGTGCATCGTGATTGACTATCTGCAGCTGATGAGTTTCCCCGGCTCCGAAAGCCGCGTCCAGGAAGTCTCCTCCATCAGTCGAGGGATCAAAGCCATTGCCCGCGAACTTCGCCTGCCGGTCATCTGCCTCTCGCAGCTGAACCGTAACCCCGAAGGCCGCGAGAGCAAACGCCCCATGCTGAGCGATCTTCGCGAATCAGGCTCCATCGAACAGGACGCCGACGTCGTGATGATGCTCCACCGCGAGGAGTATTACCATCACGACGACGAATGGCGTGCCGAGCATCAGGATCAGGTCGGCACCGCCGAGATCGTCATCGCCAAACAACGCAACGGCCCCACCGGCATCGTCCCCCTCCAGTTCGACGGCTCCACCACCCGCTTCAACAACCTCGCCAGAGGCATGGGCGACGGCTTCTAAGCGCCCCTACACACCCACCCCCCGAAGCCCACGGCGTACCGCCGTGGGTCCCATCATCAACCCCCACACGCTAAGGATTCCCCCCACTGCCCACCTGCGCACGCGCTCCTACCATGGCTGAAAGAAAAGGAGACTCAGCCATGTATGAACTGCAAGAAGGACAGTGCGGCCTCTGTTCCCATTTCGCCGAACATCAGCCCGACCAGCAGGAACAGGTCGTCCAGATCCGCACCCAGCATGCCGCGCCGGAAGACCTCGTCGAAGAATGCGGCCACCCCGAGCACGAACCACTCCACCTCCGCGTCACAGCACTCAGCGGCTGCGACGGCTTCAGCCCCGCCTACCAGACCTCACACCGCTGAAGCACGCGCGAAGCCCACGGCGTACCGCCGTGGGAACACAGAGCCGGGCTGTCCCCAGCCCGGTCTTCTCTCGCCCCGCTGGGCGCGCCCCTGACAACGAGCCGCGCACGTCAGTAAGCGGTTGTGCGTGCAACTTCGCCGCGCCGTCACAACACCCCCACAACCTCACGGCCGCGACGAACCAACCACTCCCTTACGGTCGCGGCTCGTATCCCGACCGCTGCTCCCAACCCCCCTGGCGCTCCCACCCACCGTCTGTTAAAATCGCCCGCATGAGCGATTCAACCGAGACGGCAGCGATGAACCGAATCGCAGTGGGCGATTGCCTGGCATCGATGGCAACCTTCCCCGAAAACAGCGTCGACCTCGTCTTCGCCGATCCGCCTTACAACATCGGCTACAAGTACGACGCCTACGAAGACAAGCGCGACGATGCGGACTACCTCGCCTGGACCGAGCAGTGGATCAACGGCTGCGCCCGCCTGCTCAAGCCCACCGGCTCGCTGTACATCCTGATCGGTGACGAGTACGCCGCCGAGGTCCGGCTGCACCTGAAAAAACTCGAACGCGAGCATCAGCTGGTCTTCCGCAACTGGGTGATCTGGCACTACACGTTCGGGCAGAACTGCAAGCTGAAGTTCAACCGCTCGCACGCCCACCTGTTCTACTGCGTCGGCTCCGCTGCGATCGACAAGAAGTGGACCGTGAAGGAGCCGCCGTTCACCTTCAATCGGCAAGCCATCGCTGTCCCCTCCGCCAGGCAGACGACCTACGCCGACACGCGCGCCAACCCCAAAGGCAAGCTGCCCGACGACACCTGGTACCTCCGCCCGCAGGAAGCAGACGGCTCACTCTTCCGCGCCGACGAAGACACCTGGTACCTCTCGCGACTCTGCGGCACGTTCAAAGAACGCCTCGGCTGGCACCCCTGCCAGTTGCCCGAAGCCCTGCTCGAACGCATCACACGCGTCTCCTCCAATGAAGGCGACGTCGTCTTCGATCCGTTCGTCGGCAGCGGCACGACCCTCGCCGTGGCTGCCCGGCTCAAGCGTCAATGGCTTGGCTGTGAGCTGAGTAAGGACTATGCCGCCCGCGCCACCGAGCGCATCGAACACGCTGCCCAGACAGGCGAAACGTTCACCACAAGCCTTGAAGACAAGGGCATCGAGCGTGGTAAGCCGAAGAAAAAAGCCGAGCCGACGCGGTCGCCCAAGCTGCGCAAAGAGGTCGTCGCGGACGAAGCTTCAGAAAGCCTGTCCCTCAAATGAGTGATCCCGCGCCGACACAGCCGTTCACCTTCCGAAGCGGAAGCTGGTCGGGCAAGGCAGCGGCCCTCGCCATGGTGCTCGCCTTCGGCTCAGCGGTCACCCTCTACTGGGAACTTCAGCGCACGGCGGTCGGGCTGGTGGGCATCACGCTGCTGGTGGCGATGGCCTTGGCCTGCGCCATCTGGTGGCGCGTGCGGGTCGACCCGGGCACCCGTTCGGTCACCCGGTCGGCCATGCTCGTCGGCCTCGTCCCCCTCGCCTGGCGGAAGATGCAGGGCGACCAGATCGCGACCGTCCGCTTTGAGGGCAAGCGTCGCGCGCGGGCCTGGCACGACTACTGGTACATCTACATTATCGGAACCGACGGCCGATCCATGACCGTCGACTGGGCCTCCGTCGTGCGCACCGATGAGCCCACCGAAGCCTGGCAACACGCTCAGAAGATCGCACGAGCACTCGGGGTCCCCGTCGAAAATAAAGGCATTATCTACGGGTGACAATCCGCGGAAACGGCGGGTAACGCCCCGTAATGAGGCGTAATCGTTAGTCGTTACGTGTCATTACTTTGCGCGATCGGCGGGGGGGATGGCTAATAGGCGCCAGGCATTCGTAAATCGTGTTTGGCTAACGTCCTGCGCTTGGTTTGTCACTCGAAAAGGTGGGTGGGGACGGGCTGGAGCTTGCCTTCGCGGTTCAGACAGGCGAGGACGGTGGAGGCTTTGCACAGCAGCAGGCCGTCGCGGTGGATTTCGTAATCGTGTTCGATGCGGACATGCGTGACCCGGCGGAGCGTGGCGGTGACGTCGAGCACGTCGTCGTAGCGGGCGGGGAGCTTGTAGTGCAGATTCATCTTGACGACGACGATAAGTACTCCGCTTGACTCGAGTTCTGCATAGCTAAGGCCCGTCGTTCGCAGCAGCTCCCCGCGCGCCATCTCCATCCAGACAGGGTAGGTCGAATGATGCACCAGCCCCATCGGATCGCACTCAGTATACCGGACTCTTACGGAGATCGTGGTCGAGCGGGTCATCAGTACCTCTATCAGTTATAGTCGTGACATGGGGCGGCGGCGATGCACTTATACGGCTGAATTTCTCAAGGAAAAGTTTGCATCTAAGTTGGAGCCTGATCGCTGCGTGAGCCGATAAGCGGTTTAACACAGGAGCCTAACGGGTTCTACCGGCGTGAAGCCGCGTCGGGAAGGAGCGGTCCATTTTATCCACCGGAGCTTGACACCAGACTAGGACGGCAGATAATGCTCCGCAACCTGCCCGCATCGCGTCGGGCTGCAGGATCAACGCGTGATACGCCATCAGGGGCGTGGACGCAGACGCCTAGCGAGGGACGCCGGGGACTACCGCGATGCTTCGGGGGTTACACGAAGACACCATTAGAGCTAGAGGCTTTAAAACATCGCTCCACGTTGGAGCACGGGCGGATAACTGAGCGATCGGTATCCGCCTTCACTAGTTTGATCCATTCGGGTGGATGGGTCAGGGAACGGTTAAGAGGTTTCCTTTTAGGGAGACGATTCGCAATGAAGAGCAAGTTCACGGCATGGACAGGTGCCCTGGTGCTCGGCACATTCGCTGGCGTCGGTTACGGCGCTGACGGGTCCGACATTCGGGCAGAACTGGACGCACTGAAGTCCCAGGTACAGGATCAGCAATCCGAAATTCAGCGGCTTCGTTCCGCTTCGGGTGAGTCCTGGCTTAACGAGCGGCGGTCTGAAGAAGTCCGCGCTCTCGTGCATGAGGTCATCGGCGACGCCGATACCCGTGCGTCATTCCAGGAAGGCGGCCTGACGGCTGGCCACCGGGATCATTTTTTCATCGCCAGCGACGACGGCAACTTCCTGCTGAACGTCAGCGGGCAGGTGCAGACCCGCTACATCTACAACAAGCGTCGTGACTCGGTCGCGACCACGATTGATCCCGATGGCGTCGAGCGTCGCAGCACTTCGGGCTTTGAAGTCCGTCGCGCCAAGCTCGGCTTCCACGGTCACATCTTCGATCCCCGTCTGACCTACGGCATTCGTGGCAACTTCGCCCCGACCCGTGGTTTCGCGTCGGACTTCGGCGGTGTGCTCACCGACGAGATCTTCGTCGGCCAGCGTGACGGTTTCCGTCTGGAAGAAGCATGGTTCGGTTACGAGTTCGCTGATGGCTGGCAGGTCAAGGTCGGCCAGTTCAAGGCTCCGTTCCTCCGCGAGGAACTGGTTTACAGCGCTCATCAGCTGGCCGTCGAGCGTTCGTTCACGTCTGAGATTCTCAGCGCCGGTTATGCCCAGGGTGCGCAGCTCAGCTACACGGCTGACATGTTCCGCGCCAGCGTCATGCTTCATGACGGGTCGCGTTCGGCGAACACGGGTTGGGATCGTACCGCCGCCGGTGGTGCCGTCGATTTCGCCGTCGCCGGTCGTGGTGAGATTCTTCTCGCCGGTAACTGGGCCCAGTTCGCTGACTTCACGACGTGGCAGGACGATGAGCTCGGTCTGATGATCGGTGCTGGCGCCAACTACGAGAACGCAGCGGGCGGCGCTGAGTTCCAGGCCAACGACGTGCTCCGCTGGACGGTTGACGCGTCGATTGAGGTTCCCGAAGCAGCGGGTCTGAACGCCTTCGCTGCGATCGTGGGTAACCACCCGCAGGGCCGTGACGCCACGATCCCCGCAGGCGCCACCAACTTCGATCACGTTGATCAGTGGGGCGTTGTTGCCCAGGCTGGCATCTTCGCGGTCCCCGACAAGATGGACGTGTTCGTTCGCTGGGAATACCTGGACCTCATGGATCGTGACCTTGCTGGTTTCGATGATGATGCGTTCACCCGCAAGGCGCACACTCTCACCGCCGGCACCAACTACTACATGCATGGCCACGCGGCCAAGGCATCGTTGGACCTGGTGTGGCATCTGGATCCCGTCCCCGTCAACGCACCCGGAACGGGCGTGCTGGCGTCGGAAGAGGATGACCAGTTCGCCGTCCGTGCTCAGTTCCAGTTCCTCTTCTGAGGTTTGGTCTGACAGCTACGGATTGAGTTGAAAAGCTCATTGCCCGCCGCCCTTTGATGGGCGGCGGGTTTTTTTATGCGCGGGTGTGTGGGGGGGACCCACGGCGGTACGCCGTGGGCTTCGGGGTGGGGGTGGTGGTGGGGTGGGGGTTTGTGATTGGGGGTGGGTCTGCGATAATCTGGGCATGCGGATTTATGCGGGTATTGATGAGGCGGGGTACGGGCCGATGTTTGGTCCGTTGGTGATCGCGAGGTCGGTGTTTGTGGTGGAAGGCGAGGGCGAGGCTGGGGAGGATCTGTGTTTATGGCGTGCGTTGGCGCGTGCGGTTTGCCGAAAGGGTGGCGATCGACGTCGGCGGATTGCGGTGGCGGATTCGAAACAGCTTTACAGCACGGCGAAGGGGCTCAGCGTTCTCGAGCGGGGGGTGCTGTCGTTCGCGGGGCTGGCGGGTTGCGGGACTCGGACGCTTGATGAACTGCTTGCGGAGGTGGCGCACGACGAGGAGGGGCGGACGCCTTCGCTGCTTTGGTATGCCGACGAGAGCGGTGGGCCGATTCTGCCTGATGCGCTGACGGAAGGGGAGTTGGCGATCTCGCGCAGTCAGCTTCGGCGGGTGGCGGAGAATGCGGGGGTACAGCTTGGGGACATGTCGGCGGCGGTTGTTTACGAGGATCGCTACAACCGGATTTGCTCAGCGACACGCTCGAAGGCGCGGTGTGCGTGGCAGTTCGTGTCGCAGCATATTCTGGCGATCTGGGAAGCGTACGGGGAGCATCACCCGTTCCTGGTGGTCGATCGGCAGGGCGGGCGGAAGGTGTATCACGAACTGCTGCAACTGGTGTTCGAGGGGGCGGAGGTGCAGTTGATCGACGAGAGTGACGACATCAGCCGTTACACGATCAGGCGAGGCGAGAGGGCGATGACGATCAGTTTTGAGGTCGGGGCGGAGACAAGGCATCTGCCTGTGGCGCTGGCGAGCATGACGGCGAAGTACATGCGTGAGCTGCTGATGATCCGGTTCAATCGGTTCTGGTCACAACGGCGTGATGACCTGAAGCCGACGGCGGGGTATCGCAATGATGCGCATCGGTTTTTGGCGGATATTGAGCCGGTGATTGCGCAGATGGAGCTTGATCGTGGGTTGTTGATTCGGCGGTTGTAGGGGTGTTGGGCGGTGTTGGGTTGGGGACCCACGGCGGTACGCCGGGGGGGTCGGGGGGTGTTTGGGGTGTGGGGGTGGTGGGTGGGGGGAAGGAGAGGGTATCTTCGTTGAAGCCGACGGCGGCGAGTCGGCCTGTGTCTTCGTCGTATTCCCAGCCGTGCGATGAGGTGGCCTGGCCGAAGGCGGCGACTTCGGTGGAGCGGGTGAAGATGTTCATGGGCGCTTTTTGCAGGTATGGGCCGTGCCGACCGTTCGGGTCGGTGACGCCTTCGGCGTCGGTGGGCATGAGCATGCTGGACCACATCTGCTCGAGCGCGGGGTACTCTTCGTTGTGGTGGACTTTGTAGAGTTCGAGCTGGGCGCGGGCGCTCTTGAGCATGGAGAGGGTGCTGTTGACGCGGGCGGTTTCGGAAGCGCTGGTGAATTGTGGGATGACGATGGAGGCGAGGATGCCGATGATCACGACGACGATGAGGATTTCGACGAGGGTGAAAGCGGTGGCTCTTGCGGGGGGCGCGGGGATTGGCAGCGGCGGGGCGGTCGGCGGCTGGGGCGGCGCGCAGGTGAGCTGAAGCGTGGGCGGCGGCGGGGGGGTGGAGGGGGTGGACCAGGCGGCGCGCTTCAGCTGGCGTGTGGCGAGGCGGCGGGTGGGACGATGTCGGCGTGCGAAAACAGGCATGTATTTCTCCTCGAGTGGCGGAAGACTTCAGGTCCGCGTCGTGGAAAAGACATCGGCAGCGTGAGGGGGCGACTTTGGGCGGAAGGGCGTGTGGCTGTGAAAAAGGCGCTTGTGAGCCTGCCTATCTGCCCCACGCGTTGCAGGCGATACGATCGTTGCGGTCCGCCCGAGCACTGGTGGGCAAGCCACCAGTGGCACGCAGCACCTCACGGTTCTGACGGACGGTCGCTGACGCTTCCCGCGGGTGTCCCGGCCAGCGCAGACGGCCGGGTGGGATGGCGACATCGGCCCCGGCATCTGTGCAGGTCCGGAGAACCCGGCCGTCTCGCTTCGCTCGCTGGCCGGGGCACCCCTTCAGGGGGAGACGACGCGGTAGCGGAGGAGGAGGTCGTCATCGAGGCGGCGGACACGGCGGAGTTCGAGCGACTGGGCCTGATTGATCTGGTCGATCTGGCGGCGGCTGCGGAGGGGGGGGAGGTGGCGGCCGTCGCCGATGAGTTTGGGGGCGATGAAGGCGAAGATTTCGTCGACGTGGCCTTGCTCGAAGAATGAGCCGAGCGTGCCGGCGCCGCCTTCGAGGAGGACGTTGGTGGCGTTGTGGGCTTCGGCGAGGTGGGCGAGGAGAGGGCGGAGATCGAGGCGAGCATGCGGCTCATCGGTCGACGCGGTGAGGGGGGGGAGGGGGAGCAGTTCGACGGATTTGCTGCGGAGGGCGCGGGCCTGGGGCGGGTCGGCGGCGAGGACTTCTTCGGAGGCGGCGACGATGAGGGGGACACGATCGGCGGTGCGGACGAGGGCGGAATCGGCTGGGAGTTTGAGGTGCGGATCGAGGACGACGCGGCGGGCGAGGCGGCGGACGGTGACATCACGCGCGGTGAGCATGGGATCGTCGGCGATGGCGGTGCCGATGCCGACGATGATGGCGTCGACGCGGCTGCGGAGGTGGTGGACGACGCGGCGTGAGCGGGGGTTGGAGATCCACTGGCTGTGGCCTGTGGCGGTGGCGATGGCGCCGTCGAGCGTGGCGGCCCACTTGGCGATGACGTAGGGCAGGGCGGTGACCTGTCGCTTGATGAACGGTTCGTTGAGGACCATGGCCCGGTGGGTGAGGGGCCCGATCTGGACGGCGATGCCTGCTTTTTCGAGTGCGGCGAGGCCCTGGCCTGAGACCTGGGGGTTGGGATCGACCATGGCGGCGACGACGCGTGCGAAGCCTGCGTTGCGGACGGCGTCGGTGCAGGGGGGCGTTTTGCCGTGATGGCAGCACGGTTCGAGGGTGACGTAGAGGGTGGCACCCTGTGTTTTGTCGGCGGCGTCGGCGATGGCGTTGAGTTCGGCGTGGGGGCCGCCGTGGCGCTGGTGCCAGCCTTCGCCGACGATGTGGCCGTCGCGGACGACGACGGCGCCGACCATGGGGTTGGGTTCGACGTAGCCGCGGCCTCGGCGGGCGAGACGGAGGGCGTGACGCATGAAGTGGAGGTCGCTGTGGCTCATTTGCGAATCAGTGTAACGGAAAAGGCGAGTCTGGCGGTTGACGTTTGTGGCGACGGGGCTGATAGTGAGTCGACGTCCGCTTCATTCATAGAAGGAGCAGGGTATGGCAGTGTCAGGGTTGGCGATAGTGGCGATGGTGCTGGTGGTGGTTTTTGCCATTGCGATACTGATGCAGGGTAAGAAGGGTGACAGTTAGGCGCGAGCTACGCGTCGCAGGTCGGTGGTTATCTCTCCTGCGAGACGTCGTCTCGCGGCTGTCGTGGGATGTTGATCCTGCAGGGGTGGGGGCCGTTCGCGTAGGCTGATGGTTGAAACTTTTCGTTTAAGAGGACTGTGTTATGGCTGGATGGATCGCGCTGGGCGTTATCGTGGTGCTGATCATTGTGGTGGCGATGATCCTCATCGGCATCTACAACAGGCTGGTGGCGAAACGGCTGCAGTCGGAGAATGCATGGTCGCAGATCGACGTGCAACTCAAGCGACGGCACGACCTGATTCCGAATCTCGTGAACACCGTCCAGGGTTATGCCAAGCACGAGCGTGAGACGCTTGAGGCGGTCATCCAGGCGAGGCAGCAGGCGGTCGACGCGAACGGCGTGGGCGACCAGGCCCAGGCGGAAAACATGCTGACCGGGGCGTTGGGTAAGCTTTTCGCGCTCAGCGAAGCGTACCCGGACCTCAAGGCGAACCAGAACTTCATGCAGTTGCAGGAAGAGCTGACGAGCACGGAGAACAAGATCGGCTTCGCACGCCAGCACTACAACGACAGCGTCAGCCGATACAACACGGCGGTGCAAAGCTTCCCGGACAACATCATCGCGGGCATGTTCAACTTCAAAGAACGCGACTTCTTCGAAATCGAAGACCCAACCCACCGCGAAGTGCCCAACGTCCAGTTCTAACCCCCCCCCCCCCCACCCACCTTTGCCCGCATGGTGTTGGGCGCGTGATGGGGGAGCGTTAGCGGGTGATCGCAGATCGCCATGGGCGTGCGCCCGTGATTTGTAGCGGCACGACGCGGCCCGGGCCCCCTTGCCCAGCGTCTCCCCCAGAAGGGGGGCGAGGGTAAGAGGCGCTGTCTTCTAGAACGGAGTTGATGATGGGACGACGCTACAGGATGGAAGTTCGCGGGACGTTGATGGACAAGGTTGGGATTACGATCCTGTTCACGCTCGCTTGTGTGACGGTCATTTTGATTCCGGTGGGAATCGTTCTGATGATTGAGACGGTTGAGTTTGTAGAGGTAGATGAGACGTCATGACCGACCCCACGCCCGAAGCTGAGCCGTTTCACGCCTATCCGCCGGACGTGACGTTTCATGATTTGATTGCTACGAATCGTCGCAACAGTGTGCTGCTGGTGATCGGGATGGGCGTGCTGACGATCGGCGTGGTGATGGCGCTGGCGGTGCTGATCATGGGCTTTGGGGGGACGATTTCGCCTGAGGGCCTGATCATCGCTGCGATCGTGGGGTTCCTTGTCGTCATCATCGGCGGGCTTTGGAGCTACTACGGCGGGTCGAACGCGATCCTCCGCATGAGCGGCGCGAAGGAGATTGCGAAGGCCGACGATCCGCAGCTGTTCAACGTGGTTGAGGAAATGGCGATCGCAGCGGGGCAGCCGATGCCCAAGGTTTACATCATCGATTCGCAGGCCTTGAACGCCTTCGCCACCGGGCGCGATCCCGAGCATGCTGCGGTGGCGGTGACCAAGGGTCTGCGGGAGAAGCTGACGCGTGACGAACTCACCGGCGTGATCGCCCACGAGATCGCCCACATTCGGCATCAGGACATTCGGCTGACCATGCTCGTCGCGACGATGGTCGGGCTGGTGGTGCTGGTGGCGGACGGCTTCACGCGGTCGCTTTTTTACGGCTCGCTGATGGGCGGTCGGCGGCGCGGGGGCATGAGCATGGGCGGCGGCGGCCGAGGCGGCGGCAAAGGCGGCGGGGGCGGGGTCCTCATGATCGTGCTGATCGTGATCGCGGTGATCTTTCTGATCCTGGCGCCCGTCTTCGCGAAGCTGATCCAGTTCGCCATCAGTCGTCAGCGGGAGTACCTCGCCGATGCCGGGGCGGTCGAACTCACACGCTATCCGCAGGGGCTGGCGAGCGCCTTGCAGAAGCTGGCGGGCGACGACACGCCGTTGGAATCGGCGAACCGAGCGACGGCTCATCTTTACATCGTCAACCCGATCCTCCACGCCAAGCACCGCGACAACCTGAACAGTGTGATGTCGACGCATCCGCCGTTGAAGCAGCGGATCGAGCGCATCCACGCCTTGCTGAAGTGAGGCGCAGCACAGAGCCGGGCTGTCCCTAGCCCGGTTCGCGCCATGAAGCGTACAAGGCAAACCCGGGCTGGGGACAGCCCGGCTCTGTTGCGGGCTTTGCAATTCGTGCAACGTGCATGCAGGGGGGAGGGGTGTGAGAGAGGGGTGGGAGTCGGCGTCAATAAGTGCGCAGGGGGCTCTCTTTTTATCAAGGTGAAATCCACGGCATGGTTGGCGCGGCCTTTGCACAAGTCGTTGGGCAAACGTATCCCCAAAGAAGTCCAACTGCGAAGGGAGAAGGACCATGGCGGAGAGACCTCTGGGCGGCGGCGAAGGATACCGCACGACAGGACCATTCGGAGGAGAGGAACGAATCAATCGCTATGAGAGCGCCGATCGTGTGCGCTGGGGCCCGATCCTGGCGGGCGTGTTCGTGGCGCTGAGCGTCTCGGCGCTGCTGGGGTTGATCGGGCTGGCGGTGCACGCGGCTATCTGGGATCCGGCGCAGCCGGCCGGCGAAGCGGCGGGCTGGGGCTGGACGATCTGGGGCATCGTGGTGCTGCTGCTTTCGTTCGGAGCCGGCGGTTGGATCGCAGCGCGCAGCTCGGCCATCGGAAGCCAGCAGAACGGGCTGCTTAACGGCGCGATGGTCTGGGCCGTGGCGGTGCCGGTGATGTTCTGGGTTCTGACCGGCACGTTCGGCGCGATCATGGGACCGGCAGCGATGATGGCGCAGGCGATGCCTGACCAGGAAGTCGAGCAGATCTTCGCGATGCCCGCCGAAGGGCAAGAGCAGCAGCCGCAACAGCAACAGCAGCAACAGCCGGTGGACCCGCAGCAGGCGCAGGAGGCGATGAACCTGGCGGCCTGGGGCACGGTGATCGCGTTGCTTCTGGGCTTGGGTGCGGCAGCAGCGGGCGGCTTCCTTGGGGGCAAGGCTGACGAGCCCCAGGATCGCGATCGCTATCGCGGCCGCCGCGAGCCGGACCGCGGGCCGGACGTCGACACCGGGCCGAGCACGCACACGACGACCACGCGTAGCACGCCTCCGCCGTCGGAGCCGTGAGAGGCGCGGGTCGGTCAGGGTCACCGATAGCCGACGCGTCGCAGCAGCGCGGTTCGAGGGGGAAGACGCCTCGGACCGCTTTTTCATGCGCCGGACGCGTATGGCGGGGTGGGCTGATGGGGCGGTGATCGGCTACAGTGTGGGGCGGAAAAAGGACCTGACGCTTAGAACGGATGACGCCATGACGCCCCCTCCAGAAAATCAAGACGTTTCGCCTCCCTCCGTCGGCCGCAATGCGCCGTGTCCGTGCGGCAGCGGGAAGAAGTTCAAACGCTGCTGCGAAGGCAAGACGTGGAACACGGCTGAGCATCGCAAGCAGTTGCTCTCGATGCCGATGGCGATGCTGCTGGGTTTGCTGGTGGTGGGGGCGGTGCTGGTATGGGTGGTTGCGGAGGTCTCGAGCGGGCCGACGCATACGGGTGCTTCGGCGCCGAGTTCCGCACCGGCGATGCCTGAGCCTTGGTTTTACAACGAGGCGACGAATCAGCACTGGGATCCGGGGCATAATCACTGGCACGACGGCCCGCCGCCGCCTGCGAGTCAGCGTTGATATCAGGTGAGCGTGGTGTCGGGGGTCACTTCAGCGGGCAACGATGACGAGCATCGCGGCGACGATGACGCTCCGCAAAGACCACGCCACGGTGCGTATCCAGTTGGTGCGCACCAGGTAGCGATGCGTGGCGGGATCAAGCCGATTTTGAAGCTTGCGCCAAGCGGGCACCTGCAGCGCTGCGGTGGAGAGCCAGATCACGCCCAGCAGCGCCATGCCCGTCCACGCAAGGATCGGCAACAGTCCGTTGGCCAGTGCGGGCGAGCGGACCACTTCCAGCAGCACGACCGCCCCGGTGACCAGTTCGATAAGCATGGCCGGCCCGACGACGCAGGTGGTCCCTCGCATGTGCCGGGCTACGTAATCCGGGAATGCTTCGGCGCCGACGTTCGCGAGCAAGGGATAGTGGACGATCTGCACGAACCAGATGAGTCCGGTCATGAACGCCGTGGCCAGCAGATGAATCACGAGCGTTGTCAGCCACATCGAAAAAACCATTGAAGCCTCCCGCGCGGCCGGCGAATCAGGTGAGGGTGTTGTCGGCGATGGGTTGATTCTGCTCACATGCGGTGAGATTGGCGAGGGTGGTTTCGGCGATCTGCTGCATGGCCTCTTCGGTGAAGAAGGCTTGGTGGCTTGTGATGAGGACGTTGGGGAAGCTGAGCAGGCGGGCGAGGACGTCGTCCTGCAGCACGCGGTCGGAGAGGTCTTCGAAAAAGACGTCGGCTTCTTCTTCATAGACATCGAGTGCGACGCTGCCGAGCTTGCCGCTTTTCAGGGCGGCGATGAGGGCGCGGGAATCGACGAGCGCGCCGCGGCTGGTGTTGATGAGCATGACGCCGTCGGGCATGCGGTCGATTGCATCGTGGGAGACGATGTGGTGGGTTTGGGGCGTGAGGGGGCAGTGCATGCTGATGATGCGTGATTCGGCGCACAGTTCGTCCCAGCTGACGTAGCGGACGCCTAGCTGCTCGAGTTCGGGGTTCGGTTGCGGATCGTGGGCGAGGATGCGGCAGCCGAAGCCGAGCATGATCTTCGCGAAGACGGCGCCGATGCGGCCGGTGCCCATCACGCCGATCGTCTTGCCGTGCAGGTCGAAGCCGATGAGGCTGTTGATCTCGAAGTTGCCTTCGCGGACGCGGTTGAAGGCGCGGTGAATCTTCCGGTTCAGCGCCAGGATGAGTCCGACGGTGTGCTCAGCCACGGCGAAGGGTGAGTAGGCAGGCACACGGACGACGGCAATGCCCAGGCGCTTGGCGGTATCAAGGTCGACATTGTTGAAGCCGGCACACCGGAGGGCCACGACCTTGACGCCGCGCTCGTGCAGGGCTTGGAGGACGGGGGCGTTGACGACGTCGTTGACGAAGACGCAGACGGCGTCGTGGCTGTTGATCAGCGGCAGGTTCGTGAGGGTGAGGCGGGGCTCGAAGAACGAAAGCTGATGCGGCTGGCCCTGCTCGGCGTTCACGTTCTCAAGCCAGTGCTGATCGTACGGTTTGGTTCCGAAGACGGCGACTTTCATGGGTGGGGTTCCTGGTTACGGGCCTGCTGGGCGGAAGCATCGCGGCGACGCCAGAAGGTCTTCTCCAACTCGACAGCGAGGAAGATCAGTAGGGCGACGCCGATGATGCGCCACCACATATCGAACGGCATGTTTTGCGTCTCAAAGAGCAGCTGCAGGGGCGGGGCATAGGTGAAGGCGAGTTGGAGGAGGAGGATGACGGCGATGGCGATGAGGACGTAGCGGTTGCCGAAGATGCCTTCCAGGTTCAGCACGGGCAGGTAGAGGTAGCGGCTGTTGAGCAGGTAGAAGATTTCGCCCATGACGATGGTGTTGACCGCGACAGTGCGGGCGAGTTCGAGGCTGCCGTCGTTCATGCGGACCCACGCATAGAGGCCGAATGCGCCGGCGACGAGCATGACGGAGACGAAGAAGATGCGCCAGACGAGGAAGGGCGTGAGGATGGGTTCGGCGGGGTCGCGCGGAGCGCGATGCATGACGCCACGCTCGGGCAGTTCGAAAGCGAGGGCGAGGGCGAGCGTGACGGCGGAGACCATGTTCACCCACAGAATCTGCAGGGCGGTGACCGGCAGCGTAAGCCCGAGCAGCACGGCGACGATGATGATGCCCGCTTGCGCGCCGTTGGTCGGCAGCAGGAAGAGAAGGCTTTTGCGGATGTTGTCGTAGACGGTGCGGCCTTCTTCCACGGCGTGGGCGATGGTCGCGAAGTTGTCGTCGGCGAGGACCATTTCGGACGCTTCCTTGGCGGCTTCGGTGCCCTTGAGGCCCATGGCGACGCCGACGTCGGCACGCTTGAGGGCGGGGGCATCGTTGACGCCGTCGCCTGTCATCGCGACGACCTGCTGGCTTTTCTGGAGGGCGGCGACGAGGCGGAGCTTGTGCTCGGGGCTGACCCGCGCGAAGACATCGGAAGCATGTGCGATCTCGCGAAGACGCTGCGGATCCAGTGCGTCCAGGTCGGCGCCGGTGACGGCTTCGCGCCCTCGGCCGATGCCCATCTGGCTGCCGATGGCGGTGGCGGTTTTGCCGTGGTCGCCGGTGATCATCTTCACGCGGATACCCGCACCGTGGCAGGCGCGCACGGCGGCGGTGGCATCTTCACGAGGCGGATCGATAATCCCTACCATGCCCAGCAGCGTGAGGCCGGACTCAACATGATGATGGCTGAGGTCGCCGGCGTCGGGGGCGGGGCGTTTGACGGCGACGGCGAGCAGCCGTTGGCCTCGGGAGGCGATGGCGTCCATCTGCTGGTGCCAGTAGCCGTGGTCGATGGGGACGTCTTCGCCGTGGGCGTTGCGGGCGCGGTCGCACATTTCGAGGACGCGTTCGGGGGCGCCTTTGAGGTAGATGGTGGGCTGGCTTTCCACTTCGTGGAGCGTGGCCATGAAGCGATGTTCGGACTGGAAGGGGATGGTATCGATGGCGGGGTGGGCGTCGCGGAGGGCTTCGTCGTTGTGGCCTGCTTTCATGGCGAGCGTGACGAGGGCGCCTTCGGTGGGGTCGCCGTGGAGGAGGTGGCGGCCGTCGTCCTCACGGCTGATGGTCGCTTCGTTGCAGAGGACGGCGGCGCGGGAGAGTTCGAGCAGGCGGGGAGATTCGGCGGGATCGATCGCGCGGCCGGCGACGGAGAAGCGGCCACTGGGGCCGTAGCCGACGCCGGTGACTTCAAGCTGTTCGTCGAGCATCGCGACGGTCTGAACGGTCATCTCGTTACGGGTGAGCGTGCCGGTCTTGTCCGAGCAGATGACGGTGACCGAGCCGAGCGTTTCGACCGCGGGCAAACGGCGGATGATCGCGTTACGGCGGGCCATGCGCTGCACGCCGAGCGCGAGCGTGATGGTGATCACGGCGGGAAGGCCCTCGGGAATCGCGGCGACGGCGAGACCCACGCAGGCCTGGAACATCTGCTCAGCGGTGAAGTCACGCCACAGCACGCCGACGGCGAAGATGAGCACCGTCATCCCGAGGATGACGGCGGTGAGCCAGCGGCCGAACTGGGCGATCTCCTGCAGCAGGCGGGTGGTCAGCGGCTTGATCTCGGCAAGCATGCCGCTGATGCGCCCGATCTCCGTGTCCTCCGCTGTGCCGACGACGACCCCCGTGGCGGTGCCGTACGTGACGAGCGTGCCGGAGAAAGCGAGGTTTACACGGTCGCCGATCGAAGCGGCTTCATCAACGGGTTCGACGGCTTTTTCCGTCGGCACGGATTCGCCGGTGAGGGGCGCTTCGTCAATCTGCAGATCACGCTCGCGAAGCAGACGCAGGTCGGCGGGGACTTTATCGCCGGCCTGCAGGTAGACGATGTCGCCCGGGACGAGTTTCTCAGCGTTGATGGTCGTGCGGGTGCCGTCGCGCAGGACGGTGGCTTCGAGGGAGAGCAGGTTGCGAATGGCGTTGATCGCCTGCTCCGCTTTGCCTTCCTGGATGTAGCCGATGATCGCGTTGATGATGATGACGGCGGCGATGACGGCCGAATCAATGAAGTCGCCGAGCAGGGCGGTGACGACGGCGGCGCCGATGAGCACGTAAATCAGCACGTTGTGAAATTGCGCCACGAACCGCTCAAAGGCGCTGCGGCGGGGGGGAGGCTTGAGGCGGTTTGGGCCGTGGATCTCAAGGCGACGCTCAGCCTCGGCGCGGGTCAGGCCCTGCGCGGTACTGTCCAAACGCTGAAGCGCCTGCTCGGCCTCAAGGGCGTGCCAGGGTTCGTTGGGAATATCGTCCTGCGTCGGCTCGGGCATGGGTGGTTCCGCGATGCGCTGATGACCTTAATTGCCGTTCATGATAGCCGACCGAAGATGTATTTATAGGCGGCGTGCATTGCTGCTTTGAGATTGCTACGATTGTACTCAGCATGAATGGTCGGACTTTACGTATCGCGATGCTCGCCTGGATGGCCTTCTGGTTCGCTGGGTTTCTCCCAGCTCATCAGCGTGGGCTGATCCGGATGGATCCGCCGACGGCCTCGGCCTCGGCGGGTTCGACGCTGCTGGCGGCGAGTCCGTGCGGCAAGGCGTGCGGGATGCGCCCGCAGTCCGGCGAAGACGGTGAAGGCGACGGCGACCCGGTGCGCAACTGCGGCATCTGTCACCTCGTCGCCAAGCTCGACGTTCCCCAGCCGTTCATCATTCACCTCGCGCCGCTGGCCTCGCCCGATCCGCCGATCGCGGCGGTGGAAGCGCCGCTGGCCTCACGCCTGGCCGATCCGCAGTTCTTAGGTCGCGCCCCGCCGATCATCAAACGCGCTTGAATCAACGGTGCGTGACCGGGCTGGGAACAGCCCGACGCTATTGTTCAAATTAGGTTTGATGACGCGTCGTGTTCCGACACGACCGGGAGCATTCTAATGATAGAGCGACGCTTGTTACGTCGTGCGCTTTCTGCATTCACGCTGATTGAGCTATTGGTGGTGGTGGGGATCATCGCTTTATTGATGGCGATGCTGTTGCCGGCCCTTGCCGGTGCCCGCCGTGCCGCTGCTTCGGTGGCGTGCATGAGCAACACGCGGCAAATCGCGCAGGCGGCCATGCTGTACGCCTTTGATCACAATGATATCTGGGTCGGCTGGCACCCGGACACCGATCGCAAGCAGCTGCTGCATCGCTACCTCGGCAACGGAAAGTCCAACGCCGATGTGGCCCATAATCAGGTCTGGCACTGCCCCAGCAATGAACTGCCTGATGAGGCGGCTGGGTACGGGTTCAATACGAATCTGAACTGGCGACGCCTCACCAGCTTCAGCAATCCCTCTCGGACGGTGGCCTTGTGCGATGCGGGGATCAACGACAGTCGGCAGCCGACGCTTGCGACGCACGCCTTCCCGCCGACGGCGGAAAGCTTCCCGGGCATCGGTCGGCCGAATCCAAGGCACGGCTCGGAGGCGGACCGACGCGTGAGTGTCGCTTTTGCGGACGGTCATGCTGAGTCGCTGCCGATGACCCCGCCGTTCTACCCAGGCCCGCCCGGCGAATGGACGGGTGACCCCGATTATGAAACGCAACTCTGGGGGCCGTAGCGCCCCCAGAATCGCCCTGGCCTTTCGCACTCTGAATACTAGAAAACTCAAAGGAACTTATGATGACGCGTCTTCCTCTCTTAGTGTTTGCTTTCGGACTTATGTTGGTGTTCGCGCCGCTTGCGTTGGCGCATGATGTCTGGGTGCAGAGCAATACCCGCATGTTGCATGCTGGGAATATGGTTCACCTTGACCTGATGCTGGGCAATCATGGCAACAATCACCGTGATTTTAAGATTACCGGCAAAGCGCCGCTTGAGGAGGCCACGTTCTCGGTGACGACGCCTGATGGTGAAAGTTACGACCTGCTGCGCACGCTGACGGACCTTGGCTACACGCCGGCTGAGGGCTACTGGACGACGCGGTTCGTAACGAGTGAGCCGGGCACGTACATCGTTTCGTATACGGTGGATCGCGTGGTGCACTATGCGCCCAAACGCACGATTAAATCGGCGAAGACGCTGTTCGTGGCCTCGCGCTCGCTCGATGAAGCAGGGCAGCGCTTTGATGGGCACGACAAGGTGCTGGGCCATCGTTTCGAGATCGTGCCGATCTACAATCCGGTCATTCCCGCTGGGCCCGGCATCGACATGAAGGTTCAGGTGCTTTTCGACGGCAAACCGCTGGCGAACCAACGCATCTCCTTCATCCCACGCGGGACGAAACTGGATGAAGACTTCGACAAAGACTATGAACGCATGACCGACGAGGACGGCTATGCGAATTTCAACCCAGCCTTCGGGAACTACTATCTGATCGCGGCTCACAAGGAGACCGACGAATCAGGGGACGGATACGACAGCACCGCCTACTCGGCGACGCTGACCGTGCAGATCCCCCACGCCTGCCCCTGCTGCGGGTAGAGAAGCGAGCGGGATAAAAAAAGAACGAGACAGGTGACGCGTGAAGCGCTACCTGCCTCGTCTCTCTCCCCAACGCCCCGTAGCTTGCGCTACGCGGATGGAGTCTCATCCTTCTCTCCTCCGCCCATTGCGAGACGTTGGGTTAAGCGGGTTCCATGGTGTTGTGCTGTCGGCAGCCGCGGAGATAGGCTGCGAACTCGGTGAGCGTGTTGAACGGTTCAACCCACCGGTGATCGACGCGGCGTCGCCTGGCGGCGCGGCCTCCGATGACGAGTTCGGCCTCGACGGCCTCGACGGCGTGCAGCAGCGCGCTCATCTCGGCCTTGCCGGGCCGATCGTTTCGCATGCTGATCGAGAGCCACACCACCTGTGGCCGATGCTGGTGGACGGCCCGGCAAAGCGAGGCGATCGGCAAGGAGGCGCCGAAGTTCACCGCGCGCCAATCCTCAGCCTCGAGCACCGAAGCGACCATCAGCGAAGGCAGCAGATGCTGACTCTTTCCGGGTGCGCCGCCGATTGCGAGCGGCTGGGGGCGGTGAGGCTCCGGCTGACGCAGCGCGTGTGTGAGCCGACGGAGTTCGTGGAGTGTCTGAAAGCAAACGTCGGTGGCGCGATGCTCGACGCAGATGCCGTCGGGGTCTTCCTGATAGAGCGGGCCGACGCTTTGCATGGCCTGGGTGAGGGGCCCGTCGCAGATGGCGGCGGTGGAACGGCCGGCGAGGTACATACCCGTCGCCAGCACGCGCGCCTGCTCAGCATCGCCTGATTCGATCGCGGCGGCGAGGGCAGCATCTTCGCCGTTTTCACGGTCGCTGAGGCGCGGCTGCTCGAACGTGGCTTCGGCGGCGAGGCCGAGCGGGCGAGGGTCGACCACGGGCAGACCCGTCTCGCGGATGTAGCGCAGGGCTTCGGTCACTTCAATGCGGCGATGTCCCCCGGCCGTGCGGCTGACATGCAGGTGGCCTTCGTCAGCCCAACGCTTCACCGACGATTCGCTCACGCCCATGGCGCTGGCTAAAGATTTCGGACTGAGAGAGGACATGAGCAGCCGCCTGAACGTTTTGAACGATATAGAACTTTAGCACCCGTTTTTGCAACAGGCAAGAAGGTGGGCGTAAATGTTTGACGGCGGTACGCTGTGGGCTTCGGGGGTGTGGGGGGGTCAGAGGTACTCGGGGCCGAACTGGTCGGCGATGCGGGCGTGCAGTTGTTTGATCTTCTCAGCGTGGTCGCGATGGCAGACGAGGGTCGCACGGGCGGTGCGGATGACGACGAGATCGTCAACGCCTAGCAGGGCGACGAGGTGGTCGGTGTCGTCGCTGACGACGAGGTTGCGGTTGGCGTCGATGGCGATGGCGCGGTCGGCAGCGAGGGCGTTGTCGGCATCATCGCGCGCGAGGGTCTTGCCGAACGCTTCCCAGCTGCCGACGTCCAGCCATTCGACGGGCATGCTGACGGTGGTGACGCTGACGGTGTCGTCGGCAGCGGCACGCTCCATGAGGGCGTAATCGACGCTGATTTTCTTGAGCGTGGGGTAGACGCGGTTGAGCACGTCGAGGCGCTCGGGCGTGTCCCATGCTTTGGCGATCTCCATGAGGCCGGCGTGTACTTCGGGTTCGTAGCGGGCGATGAGGTTGAGCAGCGTTTGGGCTTTCCAGACGAACATGCCGCTGTTCCAGAGGTAACGGCCGGACTTGACGTACTGCTTCGCGGTGGCGGGGTCGGGTTTCTCTTTGAAGGCTGCGGTGGTGTGGGCACCTTCATAGCTGGGGATGGGTTGGCCGAGCTCGACGTAGCCGTAGCCGGTGGCGGGGTGGGTGGGTTCGATGCCGAAGGTGACGAGGGTGTTCTCGTCGCGCTCAGCGAGATCGAGGCCGAGGCGGACCTGCTGCTGAAAGCGATCGATGGGCTCGATGATGTGGTCGGCGGTGAAGACGGCGATGGTGGGGTTGTCGCCCCGGCGTGCGAGGACGGCTGCGGGGAAGCCGACGGCGGCGAGGGTGTCGCGGCCGGTGGGCTCGCCGAGGATCTGCTCGTCGATGAAGCGGGGCATGGCTTTGCGGATGGCGGCGCGGTACTTCTCGCCGGTGCTGATGATCTGGCGTTCGGGCTCGATGAGGCCCTCGAGGCGATCGGCAGCGATCTGGAGCAGGCTTCGGCCCTGGATGAACGGGATGAGCTGTTTGGGCTGATCGTCGCGGGACATCGGCCACAGACGCGTGCCCGATCCGCCGGCCATGATGACTGCGTAACGCATGTTGGATCCACCTTGAAAAACTGGTACTGAATTCCCCGCCCCAAGTATAACCGTCGAAGACAGCTTGACACGTGAGGGGGACCCGGGGGGCGAATGCTCATGCTCAGACGCTCAACGCACAAAAAGAGGCGGCTCGTGCCCGGCCTGATTGACCTACGCGCGAGGCGGCAACGTTATCGGACGTGGCGTGTTAAGCTGGGAAGGTTAGGGGCGATGGTGTATTGACGGTTGGTCAAAGCGTCAAAAAATGGTCAAATTGGGTAAGTCCAATAATCGCACATAATTGCGCATCGCTTTACGCTTGTGAGGGTTACGGCTTTACCAGATGTTCTCACGGACGTTCAAGCCGATACGAGCGGATGTACGATAGTTTGATCAGACGCGTGACACATAGCATGCAGCTGAGGGCCAGGGAGCGGCCGATCGGCGAGCGGGACAGGGATGGCGAAACGATGATCACAAGCAGGAACGTCAATATGAATGAAGTGAACCCAGTCAGCTCATCGAACCCCGTCCATCGGCCCAGCGGCAACCACCAGCCTCCGGCGCGGGAGGCTTCAGGCGGCGGCGTCCATCGTGAGAACGACAGTGTCGAGTTCTCCGAGACGGCGAATTTGCTCGCGAAGCTGGCCAATCTGCCGGAGACCCGTGAGGGCCTGGTCAACAGTGTCCGCTCGGAGATCGCCGACGACAGCTACCTGAGTGATGAGAAGATCGATGCGACCGTGGACGCACTCTTCGAGGTGCTGCAGGACTGAGCCCCCCCACCCACCTGAGCCCACCCATCTGCGCCCCCCGGGGCAGCTTTGGTGGTTTTGAAGATCGCTTAAATAAAATACGCCGACCCTTTGCGAGGGGTCGGCGTATTTTTTTGTGATGGGGGGGTACCCACGGCGTGACGCCGTGGGCTTCGGTTAGGACGGGTTAGGGAGAGCCCAGGACGTTGTCGACGGCCTCGCGGACGATGGTGGGCAGGTGGACGGGCTCGGCGTCGGGGGCGACTTCGGCATCGTCGGCGAGCTGGCGCAGGGATTCGGTGACGGCGAGGGCGGCTTCGCTGTCGATCGGGTTGCGTGGCTCCCAGCGGTTCCTCTCCTCCTGCTGCTGTTCGGGGTTCTGCAGATCCTCTTCCCATGTGTCGGCATGGGCGACGAAGTACTCGTCCAGGGCGCTGTCCAGCTGATGGCTGCGAATTTCGCGGGAGGCGAGGCCTTGTCCAATGCGCTCGACCTGCTGGCGGGCGTCGGCCACCGCTGCATCGTCTGAGAGCGCGGGCCGAAGCTGTTCACGGTGCAACGTCATCAGTTGCAGGTAATCGAATGTGCCTTGCTGCTGAAGCTCGTCGAAAAGCTGATGCAGATCGGCCAGGGCGACGGTGCCCTCTTGGAACCCGTCGACCATGCGGTCGATCTCGACGATCATCGCTTCCTGATCGTCGGCATCGAGGTGCGAATCGCGCACGACCTCGACGGCCGCGACGCGGCCCATGTCGGCCATGAACGCGCGGAACTGGTGGTAGGCGAAGTAACTCCCGACGCCGCCGAGCACGAGCAGCAGGACGACGACGATCAGACATCCGCTGAGCCACGGGCTCATCCCTGCTTTGGGCGGCGGCGAACCTTGGTAATCATTCATCAGGCGAAACTCCGGAAGAGGACGGTAAGAGCGTAACCTCTGCGATGGGAACGAGGCAAGCGGGGAGCCCGGCCGTCTCGCTTCGCTCGCTGGCCGGGGCACCCGACATCGTGGCGTTGCGGGGGGGGTCAGCTCACGCGGAGGGGGTCGGCGTCTTTTTGGGAGAGGGTGATGGTGACGCTCTCACCGAGTTCAGCCGTGAGCTTATCGCGTAGGATTTTGAGGTACGGACGTTCGGTGTTGGTGTGTTCGCAGAGGATGACGCTTGTGCCGTGGGCGACGGCTTCGAGGACATCATGATGCCGCATCTCGCCGGTGAGGTAGACGTCGGCAGCCTGACCCTTGAGCACCGACCCGCCTGCGCCGGCGCACAGGGCGACGGTGCGAACCTCAGCGTCACCATCATGCCCCGTTGACTGGGCGATGCGGACGTGGTCGAGGCTGAGTTGCTGCTTCAAACGGTCGGTGAGGGCCCGCATCGTGGTCGGCTGATTGAGCGTGACGAACCTGCCCTGCCCGACTCCCTCGTTGGCCTGGTCGGGCGTCTCGGCGAGCGGGACGATGTGATAGGCGGGCTCTTCATAGGGATGGGCAGCACACATTTTTCGGGCCACCTCACGCACGATCGCAGCGGGGCAGAGCATCTCCATGCGAATCTCTTCGACGCGCTCGAGGTTGCCCTGCTGGCCGATCGTGGGGTTGGTGCCCTCGCGGCCGAGGAAGGTGCCGGTGCCTTCGAGGTTGAACGAGCAGTGGGAGTAGTTGCCGATCCAACCGGCCCCGGCTTCGGTCATGATCTCCCGCAACGCGTCGGCGTTCTCACGGGGCACGAAGGTTACCAGTTGCACCTGCTTGTAGGGGCCGGTGGCGGGGTCGGCGAGGACGGTGGTGATGGGCTCGGCCTGGCCTGCGCCGACGGCCTCGGCGAGGAAATCGTTGACGCCGCCCGGAGCAGCATCGAGTGCGGTGTGGGGGACGTAGACGCCGAGGCCGGCTGCGATGGCGCGGAGCACGATGCGCTGTTTGACGTCGCTGTGCGTCAGCCGTTTGAGCGGTGCAAAGATCGGCGGATGGTAGGCGATGATCATCTGCGTGCCGGCGGCGAGCGCCTCTTCGAGCACCGCTTCGGTGAGGTCGATCGTCAGCATCAGCTGGTTGATCTCAACGCCTTCGGGCGGCTCGATCAGCAGGCCGACGTTGTCCCACGATTCCGCCCAACGCAGCGGGGCGATGCGTTCCATGGCTTGGGTGATCTGTTTGAGTTGCATGTGGGTAGTGTACACGTGGGGAAACCGGCGGGTCGTAGACCCGCGGCTATTGCTGGCACACGCGTCGCAAAATGCTCAGACAGGCGTCGCAGACAGGTGGGGGGGTGGGGGTTTAGAGTTTTTCGGTGACGAGGCTGGCGAGGTCGGAGCGTTCGCTTTTGCAGAGCATGACGTGGCCGACGATGCCGCTGCCTTTGAGGGCTTCGACCATGTACGACAGGCCGTTGCTCGACGAATCGAGGTAGGGGTTGTCGATCTGCTGGATGTCGCCTGTGAGCACGAGCTTGGTGCCTTCGCCGACGCGTGAGGCGATGGTCTTCACCTCGTGAGGCGTGAGGTTCTGCGCTTCGTCAACGATCATGAACTGATTGGGAATCGATCGGCCACGGATGTAGGTCAGCGGTTCGAGCAAAATCTGGCCGGTGTCCAGCAGGGCCTTCATGCGTTGTTCGGGCGACTTGGACTCGGCATGCTGAGCGCCGGCCCCGCGGGTGGAGAGCAGGTAGCTGAGGTTGTCGAAGATCGGCTGCATCCATGCGTGGAGTTTTTCACCCACGTCGCCGGGCAGGTAGCCGATGTCGCGGCCGAGGGGCATGATCGGTCGTGCGACCAGCAACCGGTCGTAGCGCTGTTCGTTGACGACCTGCGCCAGACCCGCTGCGACGGCCAGAAGCGTTTTGCCCGACCCGGCCATGCCGAGGAGCGTGAGGAGTTTGACTTGATCATCAAGGAGCAGGTCGAGCGCCATGGTCTGCTGGACGTTGCGGGCGATGATGCCGAAGACGGTTTTGCGGGGCCCGATGACGGGGATGATTTCGTCGCTGTCGCCGCAGCGTCGGCCGAGGCCGGTGTGCGAAGCGTCGAGACGATCGCGGAGGAGGACGAACTGGTTGGCTTCGAGGAGGATCTCGGAGGCTTTGCCGTAGGACCGGGCGGGTGCGGGGCCGGCTTGTGCTTCGCGATCGGCAAAGAACGGCAGGAGCGTTTCGATGGCCAGCTGCTTCTGATCGTAGAGCTGATTGATCGTCGCGGTGTCGACATCAAGTTCGGTGTAGCCGGAGTAGAGGCGGTCGGCGTCGACCTTTTGCGCTTCGAAATCTTCGGTGGTGATGCCGAGTGCGTCGGACTTGATGCGGGCGTTGATGTCTTTGGAGATGAAGATGACGCGTTGGCCGTCTTTGCTGCGTTGCCAGGCGACGCCGATGATGCGGTTGTCGGGGGCGTCGTAGCTGAGCGCGGGGGGCGGGATGTGTTCGCCGAGGTCGATCTGGATGGTGCCGCCGTGCCCGTTCCAGACGACGCCTTCGGAGATTCGGCCCTTAAGGCGAAGCTGATCGAGATGGCGGATGACCTGTCGCGAGTTTCGGCCGGTGTCGTCGGTGTTCTTTTTGAACTTGTCGAGCTCTTCGACGACCTCGAAGGGGATGACGACGTGATTGTCGTCGAACATGAACAGTGCTTCGGGGTTGTGGAGTAGGACGTTGGTATCGAGGACGAAATACTTGCGGTTTTCTGCCTGATTTTTCTCGGCTGCGGGGTCGGCCAAGGGTGCGCCTCCGATGCTCAAAAGCCAACCGAATGCGGGGGCGTGGTCGCCTGTTCCCGCGGGGCCCTGTAACGCCGACGACAGTCTAGCCGATCCGAATGCGCGCAGCATCTATGGGATTTTGTGTGTTTTGTGAGCGGCAGCGTGAGCGCAGCGAGACCGCCGGGTCTTCCGGACCTGCGCAGATGCCGGGGGCGCTGTCGCGATTTCGCCCGGCCGTCTGCGCTGGCCGGGGCACCCTTAGCATCTGAGACCCGTGTGAAGGCAACAGATATTCGCATTCTGACGCACAGGGCGTGGGGGGGGTCAGTTTCTCAGGTCGTCATCCGGGCCGAGGAAGCAGTTGACGTCTTCCTCGCTGTAGAGTTCGAGCTGTTCGGCCCGCATATCGCCGGCACTGATGCCGAGCATGTGCATGACGAACGGTTCGAGCACGAACTGGCCTCCCGCGACGTACAGATCGTTCTGGACGAGGCGGCAGAAGCGCACCATGATCGGCTGCGAGCTGACCACGTGCCCCTTCATAATGAAGCGGATACGCCACATGGACTGGGGATCGATGAAGCGGTCGACAAGGAAGCCCACGCCGCCGCGGCTGATGTTACGCAGCAGGATGGTCGGGGATTCATTGAGATCGTCATCGATCGCTTCGAGTTTGGCGTCGGCACGGACGGGGAAGCGTCTGAACCGGCGTTTGCCCGACGCCACTGTCGTTTCGGGGCAATCCTGCTCCAGCCGCGCCAGCACGTCCATCAAGTCTTTTGGTTCGGCCATCGACATGGCAATTCCTCCTGCAATCATGGCAGGTCGACGGGCGGCAAACCATGTCCGCCCGAAGCCGTTTAGCAGACCCTCGCGTCTACCAATCAGTCTCATCGGTCATAATTTATAGCGACTTGAAGATTTTGCCGATTCCTCACGAGCGGCAGATAGCCCGGCCAAGGCCGGGGCTAGGTGGCGTCGCGAAGCTATTCGTAGATGAGGTGCTCTTGACGCATCTTCCGGAAGGCTTGCAGGTCGGCCTCCCAAGTGGCGTCGAGGGTGGCGGGGTCGTCGGTTTTCTGCCAGGCCTGGTGGGTGTCGGCGTTGCGAAGCAGCGTCCGGACGCGGTCCGACTCGAAGGTTTCGCCGTGGCGGTGATTCAGTTCCCACGCAAGGGTCAGGCCCAGCCGAACGGCATCGACCTGCTCACGATCGGTGACGCTGATGCGGATGCCGTGGCATGGTTCGTCGGCGAAGCGTGAGGCGGCGGGGGTGAAGGTGTGTGCTTCGAACTTCAGGCCGGCCATCTCGCGGGCATTGAGCGCCTGCGCCAGGGCTTCGCCGTCGATCCAGGGGGCGCCCATGATTTGGAAGGCTTGGTCGGTGCCTCGGCCGACGGAGACGTTGGAGAACTCCAGCAGCGCGACGCCTGGGTACAGCAGCGCGGAGGTCGGGCTGGGCATGTTCGGCGAAGGGTTCACCCAATCCCGCCCGGTCTGGTCCCACCACATCTCACGACGCCAGCCACGCATGGGCACAACGACCAGATCGCACTCGACATCGAACCGCATGCGGAAGAGCATGGCCAGTTCGCCGACCGTCATGCCGTGGACGATGGGGATGGGCTGATAGGCGATGAAGGCGAGATCGTCGGCATCGGCGAGGGGGCCGGCCACGCGTTTGCCGGTGATGGGGTTGGGCCGATCGAGGACGACGAAGCGGATATCGTGCTCCGCAGCCTGTTCCATCGCGTAGCCCATCGTGGCGATGTAGGTGTAGAAACGCGCGCCGATGTCCTGGACGTCGAAGACGAGCGTGTCGATGTTTTCGAGCATTTCGAAAGTCGGGCGGCGGGTTTCGCCGTAGAGGCTCCAGACGCGGAGGCCGGTCTTCTCGTCCTTGGCGTGACCGACTTTTTCGTCGAGTTCACCCAGCAGGCCGTGCTCGGGGCTGAAGAGTGCGACCAGATCCACGCCCTCGGCTTCGTGGAGCAGGTCGATCGTGCGCCGGCCCTTGCGGTCGAGCCCGGTATGGTTGGTGATCAGCCCGACGCGTCCCTCGGCAAGGTGCTCGTAATCGTGCTCCACCAGCACGTCGATGCCGACCAGCACGTGCGGGTTTTTCTCGTCCCCGGCCAGCCCCGTCGTCGCCGCCCCGGCAAAAACACAGAGCACCAGGAGCGCGGTCGCAGATTGACTCAGCCAGCTTCTGCCGTTGTTCATGTGGCGTATCCTAACATGCCCACGGGCTCTTGGTATGCCCTGTGTTCGGTTCATGGTATGCGGCAGGGGGGGGTGGGGGTCGTGGGTGATTTTGGGGGCGCGGACCC
>JBBDRF010000005.1:0-195502 GCA_040905565.1 Phycisphaeraceae bacterium
GGAGGAGGGCGGGGAAGCTTCTCCCCGGGGGGGAGAGGGGTAAGAGGTGGAGTGTTTGGCGTGAGTTGGAGGTGTCGGGGCTGCGCGTTGCGGCTGGGGTCACAACCGCTCCCTTACGGTCGCGGCTCGTATTGGGGTTCGTGGGGGGGAGGGTGGGCATGGGTGCAATCTAGGGGGTTGGGTGGGGCGGGACAAGGGGGGAGCGTGGCGCGTAGAATGGGGGCTATGTCTATTCGAAGTGAGCCGAGAGCGTTTGAGTTGGAGAGTGACTTTGAGCCTGCTGGCGATCAGCCGAAGGCGATTGAGCAGTTGACGGCTGCGCTGAGCGCGGGGGCGGGGGCGCAGACGCTGCTGGGGGTGACGGGATCGGGCAAGACGTTCACGATGGCGAACGTGATCGCGAAGCTTAATAAGCCCACGCTGATTATGAGTCATAATAAGACGCTGGCGGCGCAGCTTTATGAAGAGTTTCGTGAGCTGTTTCCACGCAATGCGGTTTCCTACTTTGTGAGCTATTACGATTACTATCAGCCTGAAGCTTATATTCCGCAGCGGGATATCTATATTGAGAAGGATGCGTCGCGGAACCAGGATCTGGACCGGCTGAGGCTGGCGGCGACGACGAGTCTGATCTCGAGGCGGGATGTGATTATTGTGGCTTCGGTTTCGTGTATTTTCGGGCTGGGTTCGCCTGAGGAATATAAGCGGAAGGTGATTCGGCTGGATGTTGGGGACACGGTGGATCGGCAGGATCTGTTGCGGAATCTGAACGATCTTCAGTACACGCGGAATGATGTGGATTTCCAGAGGGCGACGTACCGGGTGCGGGGCGATGTGGTGGAGGTTCACCCTGCTTATGAAGAGTTTGCGTTCCGCATTGAGCTGTTTGGCGATGAGGTGGATCGGCTTGAGTTTATTGATCCGACGAGCGGTGAGATTCTGGCGGAGGAGAAGAAGCTTTTTATCTATCCAGCAGTGCATTATGTGATGCCTGAGGATCAGCTGGAGCATTCGGTGGCGTCGATTCAGCAGGAGCTTGATCATCGCGTGCTGCAGTTGCGGGGCGAGGGGAAGCTGCTTGAGGCGCAACGGCTGCTGGCGCGGACGAAGTATGATCTGGAGATGATGCAGGAGGTGGGGTACTGCTCGGGGATTGAGAACTATTCGAGGCATCTGGATGGGCGTGCGCCGGGGACGCGGCCTTATACGTTGATGGACTATTTTCCGAGCGATGACTGGTTGATGTTTATTGATGAGTCGCACGCGACGCTGCCTCAGGTGCGGGCGATGTTTAATGGTGATAAGCAGCGAAAGCAGGTGTTGGTTGATCATGGGTTTCGGTTGCCGTCGGCGATGGATAACCGGCCTTTGAAGTTTGAGGAGTTCGAGCAGATGCGGCCTCAGACGGTGTTTGTTTCTGCGACGCCTAGCGATTATGAGCTTGAGCAATCGGGCGGGGACATTGTGGAGCAGATCATTCGGCCGACGGGGTTGGTGGATCCGCCGATTGAGATTCGGCCTGCGCGGGGGCAGGTGGCGGACTTGGTGGCGGCGGCGAAGGAGAAGGCGGAGGCGGGCGAGCGGGTGCTGGTGAATACGCTGACAAAGCGGATGGCGGAGGATCTGTCGCGGTACATGGCGGAGCAGGGGATTCGTTGCCGATATCTGCATTCGGAGGTGGAGACGCTGGACCGGATGATTATTCTGCGCGAGTTGCGGATGGGTGAGTATGACGTGCTGGTGGGTGTGAACCTGTTGCGGGAGGGGCTTGATCTGCCTGAGGTTTCGCTGGTGGCGATTATGGATGCGGATAAGACGGGGTTCCTGCGGAGCCCGACGTCGATGATTCAGCAGATGGGGCGTGCGGCGAGGAACGCGGACGCGACGGTGATTCTGTATGCGGATTCGGTGACGGAGGGGATGCAGATTGCGATCGGCGAGAGCGAACGGCGGCGGGAGAAGCAGCTGGCGTTTAACGCGGAGCATGGGATTACGCCTCAGACGATCAAGAAGGCGATTCGGCATGGGCTTGAGATGGAGATGAAGGCCCATAAGACGGCACGCGAGGCGGTGGGGAAATCGGAGCAGGAGTATGAGCGCGAGGATCTGCTGGAGGAGCTGGAACGGCAGATGTACGCCGCGGCGGAGGCGATGGACTTTGAGAAGGCGGCGAGGATGCGCGATCGGATCAAGGAAGTGCAGGATGCGCCGCATCTGAAGAGCGTGGCGGTGAGTGATGGTGAGGGGGAGCCGAAGCCTGGGACGCCTGGGACGCGGGTGAAATCTAAGCGGAAGAAGAAGAAAGGGGCTTAGTGTGGATTGGTGGGTGGTGTGGGGGACGGCGGTAGGCCGTGGGCTTCGGGGGGGGGGTTGGATCATTGGGGTGGGATCGGCTAAATTTCCGGTTATGTATGAACACAGCAGTACGGAGTCGGCACAGATGCTTATTACTCTGCCTGATGGCAGCCAGCGTGAATATCCAGCGGGGGCGACGGGTCGTGCGATCGCGGAATCGATCGGTGCGGGGCTGGCGCGGGCGGCGGTCGGGGTGAAGGTTGACGGGGAGCTTCGGGATCTGGATCGGCCGATCGAGGGCGATGCGACGGTGGCGATTGTGACGCGGCCGAGGAAGGGCACGCCTTTGAATGAGCAGGATGCGGATGCTCTGTATCTGGTGCGGCATTCGGCGGCGCATGTGATGGCGGAGGCGATTGAAAGGCTTTGGCCGGCGACGCAGCTGGCTTATGGGCCGCCGTTGGAGACGGGGTTTTATTACGATTTCAAGCTTGATAAGCCGATCTCCAGCGACGATTTTGAGAAGATCGAAGCGGAGATGCGGAAGATTGTGGCGGAGAAGCGGCCGTTTACGCGGTATGAGCTTGAGCCGATCGCGGGGATGGAGAAGCTTGAGGTGGAGGGGAACAAGTACAAACTTGATAATGCGGAGCGGGCGCTGGAGGGCGGGGCGGCGGCGCTGAGCTGGTATGTGACGGGGGAAGTGGCGGAGCAGGAACCGCGGTGGGAGGACCTTTGTCAGGGGCCACACGTGCCGACGACGGGGGATATTGGGGCGTTCAAGATTACGACGGTGGCGAGTTCGCACTGGCATGGGGATGTGGAGCAGGACCGCTTCCAGCGTGTGTACGGCACGGCGTTTTATCATGCGGAGGATCTGGAGCATTATCTTCAGCAGCTTGATGAGGCGAAGCAGCGGGACCATCGGGTGATCGGGTCGAAGCTGAAGCTGTTTACGATCGACGAGCAGGTGGGGCAGGGGTTGATTTTGTGGAAGCCTGCTGGGGCGAGCGTGCGGACGACGCTTCAGAATTTCCTGCTGGATGAGCTGGTGAAGCGTGGTTACGACCAGGTGTACACGCCTCACATCGGGAAGATCGATCTGTACGAGACGAGCGGGCACTATCCGTATTACAGCGATTCGCAGTTCCCGCCGATTCAGATGCGTGATTCGGAGGAGCAGTATTTGCTGAGGCCGATGAACTGTCCGCATCACATCAAGATTTTTGCGAGCGATCAGCACAGTTATCGCGATCTGCCGGTGCGGTTGGCGGAGTTCGGCACGGTGTACCGGTTTGAGCAGTCGGGTGAGCTGACTGGGATGACGCGCGTGCGTGGGTTTACGCAGGACGATGCGCATATTTTCTGCACGGCGGACCAGGTTGCTGAGGAGTTTCGGCAGACGGTGGAGCTGGTGCAGTTTGTGTTCGAGACGTTCGGTTTCGAGGACGTGAGCATTCGGCTTTCGCTGCGTGATCCGAAGAATAAGGCGAAGTATGCGGGGGATTCGGCGCTTTGGGATCAGGCGGAGAACGAGTTGCGGGCGGTGCTTCAGCAGATGAAGGTGAACTTCACGGAGGAGCCCGGCGAGGCGGCGTTCTACGGGCCGAAGGTTGATTTTGTGGTGCGGGATGTGATTGGGCGGCCGTGGCAGCTGGGGACGGTGCAGCTGGATTACAACCTGCCGGAGCGGTTCGGCATCGAGTACACGGGGGCGGATAATCGGGCGCATCGGCCGGTGATGATTCACCGTGCGCCGTTTGGTTCGATGGAGCGGTTCATGGCGATTTTGATCGAGCACTTCGCTGGGGCGTTCCCGCTTTGGCTTGCGCCGGAGCAGGTGCGGGTGCTGCCGGTGAGCGATAAGTTCCGCGACTATGCGGTGAAGGTGCTGGGGGCGTTGAAGGAGGCGAAGGTGCGGGCGACGCTTGATGATTCAGCCGACCGGGTGCAGGCGAAGATTCGGGTGGCGCAGGAGCAGAAGGTGCCTTACATGTTGATCGTGGGCGGGCGTGATGAATCGGCGGGCACGGTGAGCGTGCGCGACCGCAGCCGGGGGGATATTGGAGCGTTGACGCTGTCGGCATTCCTGCAGCAGTTGCAGCGTGAGATTCAGACGCGGGGGCAGCACGGGGTGCAGGCGTGAGGCGTGACCCTGGCGATCTTGAATCGCCCGCTGAGGTGGGGACGGTTGAGCAGCAGCAGCGGCGGCGTTGGTGGGAGGGGCCGGCGTATGTGGTGCGAAGGCTGGGGCATGTGGGGCCGTTGGCGGTGCTGACGGTGGCGTTGCCGATCGCGGGGGGGATGACGCTGGTGGTGTGGCGGGCGGAAGCGGGGGCGTTGCTGAACAGTTATGAGGCGGCGGCTCCGCTGGTGTTCATCGCGATTGCGACGGTGCTGGGGGCGCTTTCGCTGTTGCCGACGCATGGACTGTCGCTGGTGGGCGGGTATGTGTTCGGATTCACCGAGGGGGTGGTGATCACGCTGACGGCGATCGTGATCGCTTCGGTGCTGGGCTACTTCGTGAAGCGGTTGATTTCGAGGCAGCGGGTGATGGGGTTGATTGCGGAACGGCCGGGCTCGCTGGCGGTGCACGAAGCGCTGGTGGAGGGCGGGTTCTGGTGGTCGGCGTTGGTGGTGACGCTGATTCGGCTTTCGCCGGCTGCGCCGTTCGCGATGACCAACCTGTTGATGGCGGCGACGGGCGTGCGGCTGGTGCCGTTTACGTTGGGGACGCTGGTGGGAATGCTGCCACGCTGTGCAGCGGTGGTGGCGACGGGTGACATGATCGCCCGGATCGGAGCGGCGGAGGATGCTCAGCAGGTCTGGCCTCTGGTGCTGGGCATTGTGACGACGATCGCTGCGGTAATCGTGATCGGGGCGGCGAGTCGGCGTGCACTGGCCCGGGTGACGGCGAAGTCGGTATAATTACGGCAGATGGCAGATGCTCAAAACGACAACGGACGCAACGGGGAACGACGCGCGATCGTGGCGGGCTTCGGGCCTGTGGGCCGTGCGGTGGTGAACGGCCTGGACAATGCCGGGTTCGACGTGACGATCATCGAGCTGAACGGCCTGACGGTGGATCGCCAGACGGAGATGGGCCGGGCGGTGGTGCTGGGCGATGTCAGTGAGACGGAGACGCTTCGCCGGGCGGGCATCGAGGGGGCGCAGGCGTTTATTCTGACGATTCCCAATGAGGATAAGGTGGTGGAGGCGTGCCGACTGGCGCGGCAGCTTTCGTCGAATGTCTTCATCTCGGCTCGCACGAACCACCTGAGCAAGGGGATGCAGGCGACGCAGGCCGGGGCGGACCATGTGACCGTTGAGGAAGTGGTCACGGCGAACGCGATGCAGCACGCGGTGCTGGAGGGTCTGGGGGCCGAAGCCCCGGCGGAGGATGCGGCGGACTGGTGATTTTTTTGGGCGCGGGGGATACCCGCGGCATCACGTCGTGGGCTTCGGTGGTTGATAATGGGGGGCTTTGTTACCATGTGTACGTACTTTTCGGCTGCGTGTGTCGCGGCCTGGCCTGATGGTGAAGGGAAGCGTGCATGGCGCGTCAATCAATGTGGTTACTGGGTGTGGCAGGAATTCTGGCGCTGGGGCTGTACGGCTGCGGCAGCGGCAACGCCGACGACGGACAGTATGTGACGATCGGCACGGCACCGGCAGGCGGGACGTTCTTCGACGTCGGCAGTGTGATCGCCCGCGTGCTGGATTCAGAGGGACCCGAAGCTTGGTCCGTGACGGCGGCGGCGACAGGCGGCTCCACCGAAAACATGCGGCTGCTGATGGACGACGAACTGGACCTCGCCCTTTCCAACGCGACCATCACCTGGCACGCGTACCACCTGGAAGGCGAATGGGCCGAGACGTCTGAGCAGGACGAGAACCTGCCGCTGGCGAACGTGATGACCATGTTCCCCAACATCGCGCTGTTCATTACGCCACAGAGTTCGGGCATCGAGCAGATCACTGACCTGCGAGGCAAGCGGGTTTACGTGGGGCCTGAGGGGGCGGGCTTTGAATACTTCATCCGGCCGATCCTCAAGAGCCACGGCATGAGCTTCGACGATATCAGCCCGGTATACGGCTCGCAGCAATCGGCGGTCGATTACCTCAGCGACGGGTCGGTCGACGCGGCCATGATCGGCGGCGGCGTGCCCACCGGGTCGATCGTACAGGTCGCGAACGCGATGCCGATCCGCTTCATCCCCTTCGACGACGAGGCCAAGGCGGAACTCATCGCGAACTATCCCTCTTACGAAGAAGCGACCATCCCCGGCGGCACGTACACCGGCGTCGATGAAGATTTCCTCACGCTGAACGTCGGCTCGGCGCACATCATGACCGCGACCGACGTGGACGAAGAACTGGTTTACCAGGCGACGAAGAGCATCTTCGAAAACCGTGAGGAGATCGCCAAGGGGCACCCGGCGGCCCGCGCGATCACCCCCACCAATGTGGTGAAGGACTTCGGCGTGCCGTTCCATCCCGGGGCGATCCGATACTACCGTGAAGCCGGCATCTGGCCTGAGGACGGCGACGTCCAGTGAACCCGCGCCCCACGCTCGATCAGCAGTTGCGGCAGTTCCTCGTGCCGACCCTGGGCATTGCCCTGTCGCTGTTCGTTCTGGTTGAGGTTAACTACGCGAACCTCGCCCCGATGTCGCGGCTGGCGCTGTTTGCGATGCTCGGGCTGATCCTCTGCTTCCTGACCGTCCCGCTCCATCCAAAACTGGCGCATGTTCGCACGCTTCGGTGGGTGGACGTGGGGCTGGCGCTGCTGGCGGCGGGCTGCTTTGGGTACATTCTTTATGACGGGGACGTGATCCATCGGGGCGGGCGGTACACGAGCCTTGATGTGACGGTCGGCATCGTGGGCATTGTGCTGGTGCTTGAAGCGGCAAGGCGGGCGCTGGGGCTTGCGCTGCCGCTGTTGGCGCTGGTGTTCATCGGTTATGCCGTGTTCGGGCCGAGCTTGCCGGACTGGCTTTTTCCGCATCGTGGGTACGACGCGGACCGAGTCGTGGGGACGACGTTCCTGCGGACCGCAGGCATCTTCGGCACCGCTTTGGACATCATGTTCAAGTACGTCTACCTGTTCGTTCTTTTCGGCACGTTTCTGACGGCGATCGGCGCGACGCAGTTCATTATTGACCTGGCGCAGCGACTGTTTGGCAAAAAGCCGGGCGGGCCTGCGAAGGTTTCGGCGCTGGCGAGCGGGTTGATGGGCTCGCTTTCGGGATCGGCGGTGGCGAACGCAGCGACGACGGGGACGTTCACGATTCCGACGATGAAGAGCATCGGGTTTCGGCCACACATTGCGGCCGGGATCGAGGCGGCGACCTCGGCGGGCGGCGCGCTGGTGCCGCCTGTGATGGGGGCCGGCGCGTACATGATGCTGGAGGTGATCGACCGCGACCCGCCGGTGACTTACCTGGAGGTGATGCGGGCTGCGATCATCCCCGCGGTGCTCTACTACATTTCGATCTTCCTGCTGATTCATTTTTACGCGCACCGCATCGGCGCGACGGGGCGCTCGGCGAAAGATGCGGAAACCGACGCGAATCGCCCGTTGTTTTCGATCGAGGGCATCACGTTCCTCTCCGCTTTGAGCTCGCTGATTCTGTTCCTGGTGATGGGCTATTCGCCGTTCCGGGCGGTGACGTATTCGCTGGGCATCGTGGTGATCATGATGATCGTGCAGCGACGGCCGGGCGTGGGGCGGGTGCAGCAGGCGATCGCGCTGAGCGCGTGTGTGCTGATCCCGCTGGCGACGAAGCTGGTGTTGGACAGTCTGTGGGAATCCAGCCGATGGTCGGAGGCGATCGTGTTCGCCCTGGCGATTATGTTCATCGCCGGGCTATGCCATCCGACGTGGCGGACGCTGGTGCGCGATGGGCTGGTGAAGGCGGCGACGTCGAGCATTCCGCTGATCGTGGCGACGGCATGCGTGGGCATCATCATCGGGGTGGTGACGTTGACGGGTTTGGGATCGGCGCTGCCGAACGCGGTGCTTCCGCTGGCGGAGAACAGCTTGTTCCTGGCGCTGCTGGCGATCATGGGCTGTTCGATTGTGCTGGGGATGGGCGTGCCGTCGGCCGTTTCGTACCTGCTGCTGGCGACGATTGTGGGGCCGGTGCTGGTGCGGCTGGACGTGCCGGTGCTGGCGGCTCATATGTTCATTTTCTACTTCGGGCTGATGGCGATGGTGACGCCTCCGGTGGCGCTGGCGGCCTACGCCACGGCTTCGATCGCCGACGCAGGCGTGATGCGGACGGGGCTGGCGGCGTTCCGGTTCGCGCTGGTGGGATTCACGCTGCCGTTCATGTTCGTTTATCGCCCGGAGCTGCTGCTGATCGGGCCTGACGGAGGCGCCCCCGCGGCGCTGGATACGGTGCTGGCGGTCGCGGCGGCGGTGCTGGGGGTGACCTCTTTGGCGGCGGCGATGGCGGGATTCTTCTTCGCCCGGCTGTCGGTGGCCTGGCGGGCGGTGCTGTTTGTCGCCGCGGCCTGTGCGCTGTTTCCCGATCAGCGTCTGGATGTGCTGGGCGTAGGGATTGCCGTTTTCGACGTGATCGGCGCGGTGCTGCTGGCGGTGACGGCGGCGGTGAACTGGCGGGCACGGGCGATTGAGCCTGAGCCCCTCGCGGCCATCCCGGTGACCAGCAAGCAGGAGTAAGCCGCTGTTCGAATTTTTATCCTGCTGCGGCTATACTGCGCTGCGATTTGAAGCTTTACCTCATGGAGCAGCAACAGCCGATGAAACTCCTTCTGGCCAATCCGCGCGGTTTCTGTGCCGGTGTCATCATGGCGATCGACACCGTTGAAGAAGCGCTCAAGATCGTCGGCGCCCCGCTTTACGTTTACCACGAGATCGTCCACAACCGGCACGTGGTCCACCGGTTCCAGGACCGCGGCGTCGTGTTCATCGACACCATCGACGAGGTGCCGCCCAACTCGACGATCATCTTCTCGGCGCACGGCGTGAGCCCCGAGGTCCGCAATGCGGCCAAGGCGCGCGGCTGTGCGATGATCGACGCGACGTGCCCGCTGGTGACCAAGGTCCACATGGAGGCCATCCGTTACGCCAAGCAGGGCTATAAGATCGTGCTCGTCGGTCATGCCGGTCATGACGAAGTCGTCGGCACCGTGGGCGAAGCGCCCGACGCGATCACGATCGTGGAATCGCCTGAGGATGTTGCGAAGCTAAGCTTCCCTCCCGACGTCGAGAAGCTCGTCTATCTCACGCAGACCACGCTGAGCATGGACGACGCGAACGTCATCATCAACGCGATCAAAAAACGCTATCCGCAGGTGAAGGCCCCGCCGAGCGAAGACATCTGCTACGCCACGACGAACCGGCAGAAGGCGGTCCGCTATCTTGCGCCGGATTGCGATGCGGTGCTGGTGGTGGGGTCGAAGAACTCTTCGAACTCGGTGCGGCTGACAGAGATCGCGGAAAACGTGGGCACCCCGGCTTACCTTGTGGACGATCAATCGGAGATCGATCCCGAGTGGCTGAAGGATGTCGACACGCTGCTGCTGACGGCGGGAGCTTCGGCGCCCGAGCATCTGGTGCATGAGATCATGGACTGGCTGCACGTGAACCACGGCGCGACGACGGACGAACGCATCGTCACCGAAGAAGATATGCACTTCGAACTGCCGCGAAGCCTCAGGGTGCTGAAACAGGCGAGCGCCTGAACCCACCGCCCCCCCGCCGCCCCCCTACCGATCCGCCACCGACCCCGGCAACGCGTAGCGTCGCGGCTAATTCCGCGCCGGCTGTTCGCGCTAGACTTATTATTATGCAAAGCCCCCCCACCACCGCTCCGCACATTTTCGGCCTGACGCGGGATGAGCTTCAGGCCCACCTTGCTTCGCTGGGCATGCCCCGGTTTCGCACCGATCAAATCCTCAATTGGGTCTATCAGCGGGGCGTGGCCGATCCGCAGCAGATGACGGACCTTTCCAAAGCCGACCGCGAACGGCTGGCGGCGCACCTCACGTTCACGACGCTGGCGCCGTTGCGTCATCAGTCCGCCACGGACGGCACGCAGAAGCTTCTGTTGCAGGTTCCCCCGGTCGGCCGAGGGCTGCCGGTCAAGCCTGAGATTCCCGACGATCCCAACGCGCTGATCCCGGGCGCGACTGAATGCGTGATGATTCCCGCGGAGAATCCCACCGGTGCTGTTCGCCGCACGGCCTGCATTTCCTCGCAGATCGGTTGCCCGGTCGGCTGCCGTTTTTGTGCGTCGGGCCTGGGCGGGCTGGAGCAGAATCTCACGGCTGGGCAGATCGTGGAGCAGATCTGGCAGTTGAACCAGCTGCCTGGGCTGGCTGGGGAGCGGGGCATTTCGAACGTGGTGTTCATGGGCATGGGCGAGCCGTTGACGAACTTCGACAACGTCACCCGCGCCATCCGCATTATGACCGCGCCGTGGGCCTTCGACCTGTCCGCCCGGCGGGTCACGCTTTCGACGGTCGGGCTGCCGGCCCAGATTCGTCGGCTGGCCGATCAGCTTGAGCTGCCGATCACGCTGGCGATCTCTCTGCATGCGCCCAACGATACGCTCCGCCGGGAGATCATCCCGTGGGCGGAGCGAACGAGCGTGGCGGACCTCGTGGCGGCGGCGCGTTACTACTTCGAGAAGACCGGGCGCGAGGTCACGATCGAGTACATTTTACTGCGGCAGGTGAACGATCAGCCCGAGCATGCCCGGCAACTCGCGGCCATCGCACGTCATATGCGATGCCATGTGAACCTGATCCGATACAACGAAGTGAAGGGCCTGCCGTACGGTCGCCCAGCGAGCGAAGACGTGCGGCAGTTTCAGCAGATTCTGCGTAAAGCGGGCGTGAACAGTCACATCCGCGCCAGTCGAGGCCGCGACATCGCCGCAGCCTGCGGGCAGCTTCGGCACGAGTCGAAGAAGCCCGCCGCCCCCCCCACCGCCTGACACGCCTTACTTATTCGAAGTGCGTTTCCTTCGAAGATTTCACTGCATTTTGTTCAATATCGGACGCAATCCTTGCTTACAAGCGGGCATGGCTGTAGCGTGGCACGTTCGAGAGAAGAGAACGTCTTTTAAAACATTTTTGAGCTGATTCGCTGGAGCAGGGATATGCCACATTCCCCGCGGCCTGGGTCTTTGTCTGCATCGAACACGTTCGGTGAACGCACCCGCAAACTGATACACGATAAATTTCGACCGAAGGGTAAAAGAGCCCAGACGGCGGGGTCGGCGTACGCGCGGCCCGCGCATGACAGGGACGGTGCGCCTCAGCGTCCCAGCGGGGATGGCTTGATGGGGTACGCGCGCGCGGACGCGGCACGGCCGGTGTTTGAGACGCTGGAGCCTCGGCTGCTGCTGTCGGCGATGCCGCTTGCGGAGGTGATCGCTGCGGACGATGTGAGCGACGTCGCGATGCACGCCGAACCTCAGGCGGCGCTGACGCAGCTGGCCGAATCCGTCGACGCATGGATGGACGACGTGCTGGCCGATTCGGCGCTGGCTGATGAGCTGCCCTTGGTCGGCGAGTCGGTGCTGACGCTGATCGATGTGGGCGATCTGATCAGCGGGGCGATCTTCGACACGATGGTGGGCAGCTATGAGCAGCTGAACGTGGTGCAGTCCGACCAGATCGTCGACGCTCTGACGGATCTCGACGGGCAGGTACGTAACGGGCTGGACATCGCGCTGGATCACGGCCGAACGTTCGGCGGGCTGCTCAGCTCGGACCTGCTCGACGGCGTGGAGTCCGACCAGATCGTTTTCAGTACAGGCTTCAGTGCTGACGGCTCGATCGATCTTGATGTCGATCTCGGGGCTGAGGTGGCGGCGCTCGGCATTGTCCTCGAAGGCGGGTCGGGGCTGACGGCGACGCTGAATTTTGATGTGGAACTGATCTTCGGCTACGACCTCGACGAGAATCTGGCGGACGAAGAGCGGGCCTACCTGCAGGTCAGCGAGCTGTCGGCGGACGTCGCGCTGAACGTGACCGATCCGCAGCTCGATCTGCGCGTCGGGTTTCTTGATGCACAGATCAACAACGGGTCGCTGAGCTACGCCGCGGGCATCGATGTGACGCTGAACGATCCGACGAACGATCCGCTGGCGCGCGTGACGCGCAGCGATCTCGATCTGACTTCGCCGGCTTCACTGTTCGACATTGCGGCGGTGGGCGACATTGATATCACGCTGCCGATCGCTGCATCGCTTGGCGATTTCACGCCGACGGGGACGCCGACGCTGAGCATTTTGAGCGACGATCCGTTTGATGTGGATGGGCTGGATGTTTCGCTGACGGATTTTGAGGATCTTGATCCGTTCACGTACATGGGGGCTGGGGGGATGCTGGGGGTGCTGCAGCACATGGCGGACGTGCTGAGTACGTACAGCGACTCGGATCTGATGAATCATGATTTGCCGTTCACGCCGGGCGTGGGGCTGGGTGATCTGGCGGATGTTGGTGAAGCGCTGCGGGCGTATGTGATCGACCCGTTGGTGGTGGCGGAGCCGGACCCGGAGAATCCGGACGCGGTGATTTTCGGGCAGGCGACCTTCCTCAGTGTGCAGGAGATGGTGGACGATCTCTCAGCGGTGCTGGGGGTGGATGAGTCGGCGCTGAACCTGGTTTACGATCCGGCGACGCATGAGCTGGCGTTTGATCTGCCGCTGGACTACACGTTCGATCCGGCGGTGGTGGATTTTGGGTTCGCCATTGATGACCTGGCGCTGGCGGAGGTGCGCTCCACAGCACAGGTGGACGTGGCGGCGAACGTTCAAGGCGGCTTGCGGGTCGGCATCGAAATGGCACCGATCACGGCGACGCTTGAAGGCAGTGCCGACTCACCATCGGACGGCGTGCTCAGCGATGCGGCGGAGTTTGCGGTGATGCTCGGCGGCCTGGCGCCGCTGGCCGTCCGCGTCGAACGTGATGAAACCAATGCTTCGCTGAACGACCTGGCCGACGACTTCAACGCAGCCTTTGCAGGGGTCGATCTGGCCCTTGAACTGGGCAATGACGACTATGCGGGCCTGACGCTTGCGGACATGATCGAGGCGAAGGTCGAGGGCAATCGGCTGCAACTGGTGACCAATGCGCGCATGGCCCCGGCGTTCGTGCGGCTGGACATCGACGCGACCGATCCGATGATCACCGAGCTTCACTTTGAAGACGGGCAGATGGCCAGTGATTCGATCACCAGGCGTGCGTTTATTGAGGATGCGTCGTTCGAAGCGAACGTTTCGCTGACGGCCAGCGAGGTCGATCTCTACGGCCGATTCGGGTTCGTCGATGTCGACATCAACGATGCGTCGGCGAGTCTGACGGCGTCGGTGGACTATGCGCTGGCGAATCCGGACGACGGCACGCCGGGCGGACGCATCACGATGCCTCGGATGCTCGAAGCGCTGCGGGATGATCCGAACGCACTGGTGACCGGCGACGGGTTCAGCGGCACCGCGCAGGCGCATCTGCCGATTCAGGTGCAGGTGGGCGATCTGTTCGGCGACGATCACCCGGCTGATCCGTACATCGACCTGTACTGGGACGATCTGAGCGTGCTTGATCCGCAGATGTTGGGCGGGCCTTCGCTGACGTACAACGACATGGATCGGCTGCTGGATTTTGAGAACGTTTCGTACGGCGACCTGCTGGGCGGGCTTTCTGATCTGGCGACGTTCCTGACGGACGATCTGGCGGGCTTCAGTTTTCTCGATGCGGACCTGCCGTTGATCAACCGCAGCGTGAGCGATCTGCTTGAGTTCGGGGCGGATTTTGCGCAGCAGATCGAGGCGATGCAGAGCGACCCGGAGCGGGCAGCGGGAACGCTTGGACGGGTGGCCGATGCGCTGGCTGAGGGACTGGGCATTGATCCGAGCCTGACGGAGACGACGCTTGAGGAGGGGATGGTCCGGTTCGATCTGGAGCATCGCACGGACCTGGCGGACCTGGCGATGGATGTGGATCTCGACCTCGAAGCGCTGTTCGACACGCTGCCCCCTGAACTGGCGGGCCTGTCGGATCTGGTGAGCACGACGCTTGAGGGTGAGTTCACGCTGGACGCGCATGCGGTGCTGACGATCGGCATCGGGTTCGATCTTTCTGACCCGGCGGACCCGAAGCTGGTCATCTTTGACGATACGGGCTTCGACCTGGCGGTGAAGGCGGAGGGGCAGAATCTGGATTTCATGGCGGGGCTGGGGCCGCTGGGGCTGTACGTGGAGAACGGGACGCTGATGCTGGGCGACCCGGCCGATCCCGACGGGTACGCACGTATCGGGGTGGGGATTGATCCGACCGCTGAGGGATATTACGAGCTGGATAGTTTGCTGGGGTCACTGTTCGATCCGAGCGGGCCGTTTGATTTGTCGTTCACCGGCGAGGCGACGGCGACGCTGCCGATGTTCTTCCCGACGCGGACGAATCCGCTGCTGGACGAGAGTGAGACGCCCGGCTCGAACGAGTTTGAGCTGATCGTGGCGGATCTTGCCAATCCGATCGATAGCACCACGGTGACGACGCCTGACCTTTCGTCGCTGCTGAGCGAGATGAGTCTGCTGGACAATCTGCAGCTGCTGGTGGAGGGCGTGAGCTGGCTGATGGACGACCTGGCGCACGGCGTGAGCGGTGAGTTCGCGGCGGGGCTGCCGTTGATCGGCGATCACCTCAGCACGGCGTCAGAGTTCGTCGGCGACATGCGTGACAAGATGATCGACGCGCTCGACCGGCTTGATGAAGTCGACCAGCGCAGTGCCGAATGGGTGGGCGATTTGATCTATGACGCGATCGGCCCGGCGGGGCTGGGCTTTGCCACCGATCGCAGTCAGATCGTGGAGACGGTCACGGCTGATGAGATTCTTTTCGAGCTCAACCTGAGCGTGGTCGATTACGCGCTCAGCAGTGACCTTGGCTTCGACGTGGCGATCCCCGGGCTGGATCTGGATCTGGATGCGGAGCCGACGCTGGCGCTGGATTTCGCGTTGGATCTGGCGTTCGGGCTGAACATCGACAACGGGTTCTTTGTGGAGACCGACGGCCGGGGGCTGAGCGCCTCGGCGGATGTGACGCTTCCGGGTGCGAGCCTGAACGGCAGGCTTGCGGTGCTGAACCTGGCGGTGGACGACGCGGGCAGCTTCCTGTCGGCTGCGTTCGATGTCGATCTCACCGGGGGCCAGAGCGGGCGGCTGTCATGGGATGAGCTGACCGGCGACAACGGGCTGGGCTTTGCGACGACGATCACGGGTGATGCCGAACTGGCGCTGGATGTGGTGGCGGGCTTCACGGGGGCGGCGGCGTTTCCTTCGCTGCACACCGATATTCGGGTGGCGTGGAATGGTGATCTGACGACGCTGCCGGAGGTTCACTTTCAGGATGTCCAGATTGATGCGGGCGAGTTCTTCAGCGACTTCATCGGTCCGATCCTCGAAAAGGTGCGCGACGTGATCGACCCGCTGGACCCGGTGATCGACGCGCTGACGTACGAATTGCCGGCCGTCGGTGCGACGCTGCTGGATCTTGCGGCTTTGCACGGCAGCGTCAACGGCGAATTCATCGAGGCGATCATCGACGTGGTCGGCCCCGGCGGGCTGGTCGAAAGCATCCCCGAGTTCGACTACGAGGAGATGGACGAAGAGGAGATTGCAGCCCTGCTGATCCCGCTGGGCAGTTTCGTGGTGGGCGACGACGGCAACGGGTTCGGCATCATCAGCGAAGACGGCGTGGCGGATCTCGAAGGCGCTTTCGCCGGCGTATCCGACGACGCTGGGACGTTTGTGGAAGACTCGGGGCAGGTGCGCGGCGGCGGGTTCGAGATCCCCCTGCTGAGCGATCCGAGCATGGCGTTCGAGCTGCTGATGGGCGGCGACGTGGCGCTGTTCGGCTTTGATGTACCTGAGCTGAGTTTCGACTTCAGCTTCTCGCTTCCGTTCGGGCCGTTCATGGCCGGGCCGGTGCCGGTGCGTGTGGAACTCAGCGGGCAGGTCGAGGGCGGGCTCAATCTGGCGTTCGGCTACGACACGCGCGGACTGCGGCAGTTCCAGGAGAGCGGCGACGCGGCGAGCATCCTCAACGGCTTCTATGTGAGCGATACAGGCAATGTGGCTGGCACCGGCGAAGATGTGACGGAAGCGTGGCTGGGCGGCCGCTTGAGCGCGAGTGCTGCGATCGACGCGGTGATCGCCTCGGCGGGCGTGCGTGGCGGGCTGGGGGCCACGGTGGAAGCCGACCTGCGTTCGCAGCAGGACCGGTCGCTTGTCTATCTCGATGAGCTGGTGGGCAGTGCGCAGCACGGGCTGCTGTGTGCGTTCGATATTTCGGGCAGTCTGGATTTCTTCCTTGAGGTGTTCGCTGAGGTAGCCGGGAGCGAGGTGACGCGGAACGTGGCGGATATCGAGCTGGTTTCGTTCGATCTTGCAGGCGAGCACTGCTTCCCGGGTCGCTTTGAAAATAACGACACGATGGAAGAGGCAGCCCATCTGGGCACAGGGCCGGGCATTCATGTCAGCGGCGACAGCATCGCCGACTCGGGGGATCAGGACTGGTACAGCTTCGATCTTCATAACCCCGACAGCCTGGACGTGCTGCTGGAGTTCGACAGCAGCCGCGGGCATCTGAACATGGACATCTACGATGAGAACGGCGAGCGGATTGCGCGCTCGCGTTCCTCGACGGATGATGAGCACATTGTGCTGGGCGAGGAAGAGTTCATCGACGCCGGCCGGTACTTCGTGCATGTGTACGGCGAGGGGTTTGGGAATCCGTACGACCTTGCGATCACGCCGGGGCCGACCAGCGAGACGACGGTGTACTACATGAAGGGGCAGGATTTCCCTGCTTTCACCGATGAGGAAGCGATTCCCGACGACTTCGATCCGGTGCGTCATTCGTATTACACGACGGCGGATGGCGCGAGCGGTAACGATGGTCTGAGCGCCGATTCGCCTTTGAACAACTTCAGCACGCTGACAAGCATGTACGACATCGGCGACGGCGACATCGTGGTGTTCGACACCGGGTCGTACAGCTTCGATGTGACGGTGACGGAGGCGATGAGCGGCGTCATTTTTGCCGGCATCCCGCACGATGATTATCGCTATCACGTGAGCTATTCCACCGGGCCGAACATCCGCGAGAGCCAGATTGGTGATGTGACAATCGACGGTGCGGACAACGTGATTATCGATTCGCTGGCGATTGAAGCGTTGAGCATCGAGGGCGCGGCGAACAACAACCTGATCCTCAACAGCATCATTACGGGCGGGCCCGATCCGGACGCGGCGGCGCTGCAGTTCCATGCGAATGCGGAGGGCGCGGATTCGGCGGGCAACGTGGTGCGCGACAGTGAGATCAGCGGCCATCGCGCGGTGCAGATCGACTCGGCCGGCGGGCAGGTGCTCCATGACAACGTGATCAAGGGCGCGGTGCTGAGCATTGCAGACCTTGATCCGGAATGGGGCGTGCGGGTGACGGACGGGGGCGTGGCTCACCTGTACGACAACGTGATCGAGGGCGTGACTGAACGGCTTGTGCAGCCGCCGCTGGCAAACGCGGTCGATGATGCGACGACACGGCCGGCGGGCGTGATTGTCGACGCGGGTGCGGACGTGCAGATGCACGATAACGTGATCGCTGGGAACACGATCGGCATTCGCAATGAGGCCGTTGTTCATGCGATTCACAACAACGAGATTCGCGAGAACGTGGTCGGCATGGCGGGGCACGGACTGCTAGGTGTGGACAACGTCGCCGACGCCAACATGCTCTTCGATAACGCGGTCGGCATCCTGCTGGACGTCAATGCGGCGGATGTGACGGTGCGCTACAACACGCTTTTCGAGAACAACGTGGGGATTCGCTCGGTCGGCGATGCGGTGAACCACATCTACGGCAACGAAGTGCGCGACAACGCGATCGGCATCCAGGGCGGTGCGGTGGTCGGTTATGAAGACTGGTCGGAGCCGAACCTGATCCACGGCAACAGCGTCGGCATCGCGCTGGCGGCGGGCGGCGAGGTCCGCTTCAACCGGGTCTACAACAACGTGACCGGCATCCGCGCCAGCGATGAAGCTGACGGCGGGCACATTCACCATAACCTCGTCTATCGCGGGGAAGCGCGTGATGCGAATGATGCGGACCCCGTCGGCATTGAACTCGTGAACGTCGAGAATACGCAGATCGAGAACAACACGGTCTACCTGCCCGACGGCGACGCGGTGCGCCTGAGCGGCAGTGCGACGCAGACGACCCTTCGCAACAACATCCTGTGGACCGGCACCGGCTATGCGCTGAACGTGGCGAATGCGGCGACGTTCGGACTCGACAGCGATCACAACAACCTCTACCGCACACCCGGGGCGGGCGGGCTGCTGGTGCACTTCCTGAAGGACTTCGGCGACCTGTACGACTGGCAGGTTGAAGCCGGGCAGGACGTGCGATCGATCGGCTATACCGGCCCGGCCCCCGATCGTGATGACCCGCTGTTCCTCCACCTGAGCGCCGAGGCCGACGTTGATTATGATTTCCGCCTGAGCGATGTCGATTCGACGAGTATCGCCGCGGGCGATCCGGCGGATGATGCGAGTCTTGAGCCCGGCTTCAACGGCGGCCGAGTAAACCTCGGTGCGTACGGCAACACGGCGCAGGCGGCGGAAGCGTCACAGCAGTTGCTACGGTTGACGTACCCCGAGTTTCATGTGGATTGGAGCTACGCGGAGGGCCGTCAGATTGCGTGGTACAGCGATGGCCTGACGGGGGACGTGACGTTTGAACTGCTCAAGGACGACGACGGCACGCTGGTCGGTAGTGCGGTGACCGAAGACGTGGCCACGGGCGAGCTGCTGTGGAGCCCGCAGCAGATCACCAGCGACATTTCCGAGATCGATCACGATGCGGCCTATCGCATTCGCGCCACGCATGCCGACAGCGGCGTGGTGGTTGAGAGCCGGGAGACTTTCTACATTCCCGCGCCTGGCAATACGTACTACGTGAACGATGGCGACACGACCGACACGGAGTACACGACGACTGAGGGGGACAATCGCAATCATGGTCGGTCGGCTGATGCGCCCAAGGCGAGCATCGTGGCGCTGCTGCGGATGTACGATCTGGGCGTCGGTGACACGGTGCACATCGACACGGGCGAGTACGTCGTGGTGACGAACGTGGCGGTGGGCGCGGGGCTGGGGCTGGGTGACGATCAGGCGGTGCATGTGACAGGGCCGACGGCTGCGGACCGTCATGCGGTGCTCGATCGTGTGCTGACGGCAGAGGGCACGGCGGTGGTGGAGGTCGCGGCCGGTGACGCGATCACGGTCGACCATCTGCAACTGCGTCACGGTGAGCACGGCCTGCGGGTGCATGGCGGGACCGAAGGCTTTGAGGCGAACGACCTGCATGTCAGCCGATCCGGCGACCACGGCGTGCAGATCGCGCTGGGCTCGGACGGCGTGGCGCTGAGCGGGCTGACGATCCGCAATGTGGGTGGGCACGGCATCGATGCTGCGGCCGACGATCTGCTGGTGAGCGGTGCCGACATCCGCGGGGCTGACGAAACGGGCATCAACCTGACCGGCATGAACGGGACGGTTCAAAGCAGCACGATCGCTGCGAACGAGACGGGCATCGAAGCGTTCGGCGACGGCGGGCATCTCATCGGCAGCGAAGACCTCGACGCGGGCCTCGGCAACATCATCTTCGAGAATGCAAACGGCGGCATCATGGCCGACGATTCGCTGGTGGCGGGCAACCATGTCCATAGCCATGGGGGGTACACGCCGGCGATTCGACTTTACGGCGACGCGCGGGCGACGCTGAACGTGGTGCATCACAACCGCACGGGCATTCAGGCCACCTCCAGCGGCACCACGGTCGACCATAACCGCGTCTACGCCAACATCGACGTCGGCATTCGCGGCGGCGGGAACACGAACATCCATCACAATGTCGTCTACTCCAACGACTACGGTATTCGGGCGGAGGGGCCTCACAACTTCGGCGGCGGCGTGAGCGGCGACATCGCGCACAACATCATCTACGACAACGCCTCGGCGGGCTTGTTCCTCGACAGAGCGGACACTGACGATCCCACGCCGGTCTTCAATAACACCTTCTATGAACTTGAGGGCAGAGCGGTGCAGCTCGGCCCCGACGGGGCGGGCGTGGCGCTGCGCAACAATATCTTCGTGACCGACACCGGCACGGCGATCTATCTGCAGAGCGGCTCGGAAACCGGACTCACCAGCGATCACAACCTCTTCGACATTCGCGGCAGCGGTGCGGTCGGCTTCTGGCAGGGAAGCGCACGCAACGACTATCTGGCGTGGCGCAATGCGAGTTTTCAGGATGCGAACTCGATCGCGGCTGCCCCGCTTTTCGTGAGCGTTTCGACGGACCCCAGCCAGATCGGCTACATCGATGAGCAGCAGGACGGCCGGGACGATGATTTCCATGTCCGCTCGCAATCGGGCAGTTATCACGGCGGGACGCTGACGCCGGTGATCGACGCGGCGACGGGGCTGCCTGTCCAGCTTGATGCGACGCTGACGATGGACGCGGCGCATTCGCCCGCCATCAACCGTGGCGACGACAGCGATGACAACAGCAATGAGCCGACGCCGAACGGCGGGTACATCAACCTCGGCGCCTACGGCAACACCGAGCAGGCCTCGGAGAGTCTTGATGAGTACCTGCTGCTGATGCGGCCGGACGGCGGGGAGAGCTGGCCACAGGAGCAGACATTCACGATCGACTGGCGCTCGCACGACACGGCTTCGAACATCTCCATCGAACTGCTGGACGATCAGGACAACGTGGTTCACACGATCGCTGACAACATCGCCGATGCCGGCTCGCATGACTGGACGGTGACCGATGCGGTAGACACCGGCGAGTACGTCCTGCGCGTGACGCGGCATGACGTGGGTATCTCGGTGACGACGAGTGACGTGATCACGATCACCGATCCGGTGACGCAGTACTTCGTGAACGATCGCAGCACGACCAACGACGCCTACACCACGGCGATCGGTGACAACGCGAACGACGGCACTTCGGCTGCGACGCCGATGGCTTCGATCCGTGCGGTGATTGAAACGTACAACCTGGGCGCGGGCGATGAGATTCTTGTCGACGTGGGCAACTACGACGTGAGCAACAACGTGGTGCTGGCTGCGGCAGAGTCGGGCATCATCATTCGGGGCGTTTACGATCCGGACGACCTTGCTGCGAGCACCGTGCTCAACCGCAACAGCACCGCGTCGGGCAGCTATGTTTTCGAGTTCGACGGGGCGAGCGATGTGACGATCGAGTCGCTGGCGATCATGGGGGCCGATTCGGGCATCTTTGCTGACGAGTTCGTCGGCTCGACGGACGTGACCATCAGCAACGTGCTGTTCTCAGGCCACGGCTCCAGCGGCATCACGATCGACGAAGACAACGACGGCTGGCTGATCGAAGCGTCCACATTCGACGGCCAGAACAACAACACGCAGGCGATCGAGGCGATCGCGGCTGACAACACGGTGATTCGCGGCAACGAGATGTTCGGCCACGACAGCCGGGTGATTCAGGTGTGGGCCAGTTCGTCGACCAGTTCGTTCGTGAGCGACACCGTGACCGGCACCGTGATTGAGCAGAACACGATTTACGATAACGACGATGACGGCATCAGCACGCGGCATCACATCGAAGGCATCATCCGTGAGAATACGGTCAACAGAAACCGGCAAGGCATTATTGCCCGTGGCGATAACGTGCTCGTCGAGAACAACATTGTTCACGACAACGAGTTCATGGGCATCGAAGCGCGCGACGGCGAAGGGCTGGTCATCGGCAACGAAGTGTCCGGCAGTTCGATCGGCATCTACGCCAGCGATCAAGGCCGCATCGAAAACAACATCGTGTACGGCACGAGCCAGGAAGGCATCCGCGGCATCCACACCGTCGAGATCGTCAACAACCGCGTCTTCGATAGCGAAATCGGCATCGAGGCGACGCACTTCGTACAAGTGGTTGGCAACCAGGTCTACAGCAACACGCACGGCATCATGGCGGGAAGCTCGAACGGTACGTCTCGGTTCCGAGGCGATATCGTCAACAACCTCGTCTACCTCAACAGCCAGTCTGAAATCTACCTCAACGGCTGGAACGAGAGCCCCCTCGTCGCCAACAACACCATCTACACCGAAGGCCGAGGCATTCATCTCGACGGCGAGGTGGAAGACGCGGACCTGCGGAACAACATCATTCAGGCGGTTGGCCAGGGCACCGCACTCGTGGTGGATGCTGAGAGCCAGGTCGGCTTTACCAGCGACTATAACCTGTTTGATCTGGTCGGCGACGATGCGAGCCTTGCGAACTGGGGCGGCACGATATTCGACAGTCGCGCCGACTGGTTCTTTGAGATCGGCCACGATGCGCACTCCAACATTGACGATCCGAATTTCGCCGATCCCGCCGGTACCGACGGCGTCCTCGGCTACGACTCCGCCACGCAAACGGACTACGGCATCGACGATGACTTCAGTCTGCTGAGCGGTTCGCCCGGCATCGATATGGGCGACCCGACCTTTGCCTTCGACAACGAGTTGAGCTTCAACGGCGGGCGGATCAACCTCGGCCATCACGGCAATACCGAGCAGGCGACCACCAGTGCGGCTGCGTCGCTGTTGCAGGTGCTCAGCCCGCGCGGCCTTGAGAAGTGGGCGGTCGGCGAGACGGTGCAGATCGATTGGCGCACCCATGGGCTCGACGAAGCGGGGCTGGTGACGATCGAACTAATCGACGCGGACACTGGTTCCGTCACGGCGACCGTTGCGGAAGATGCTGCAAACAGCGGCAGCTTTGACTGGGTGATCGATACCGCTCTGCAGGAGGACCGCGAGTATCGCCTGCGGATCACCTCCGATCAGGGTGCTGGGGTGTGGGACGAATCGCGCGACTTCCTGCTTGTGAACGACGGACGCGTGTTCTATGTGAACGATGATTCGACGGATAACGTCACATGGGTCACCGCGGCGGGCGACAACACCAACAGCGGCAAAAGTGTCGACAACCCCATGCGATCGCTGGCGGCGCTGATGTCTGCGTACGACCTGCAGGATGGCGATACGGTCTATGTCGATTCCGGCCACTATGCGCTGAACCGTAACGTGATCATCGACGCCGGCGTGGCGATTGTTGGGGTGGATGCTGCGGGGCCGGGCGAGACGGTGATTGATCGCGCGAACACCGCCATGGGCAGCTATGCGTTTGAACTTGATGGCGCAACGGGGGCCTCGTTCGAATCGTTGACCATCGTCAGCGGCGACCACGGCATCCACGCCGACCGCGACGCGGCCGACTCCATCGGCGTGACCATCACCGACAACCTCTTCTACGACTACGGCGAAGCGGGCGTCTTCATCGGCATCGGTAACGACGACTGGTTAATTGAAAAGAGCACCTTCGACGGCCGAAGCGGCAACGCGTACGGCATCAACATCAACGCCAGCGGCACGACCATCCGTGACGTCGAGATGTTTGACCATGACTACGGATACAGCATCCGCGTCGGCGAAGCGTTCAACGCCTCGGCCGAAGGCATCGTGATCGAAGACAGCCTGATCTACGATCAACTCAACAGTGCCGGGATGTACCTCGACGGCAGCAACATGATCGTCCGCAACAACGTGATCCACAGCACAGGACTCGGCATTCAGGCGACCACGTCGGATGTGCTGATCGAAGGCAATACGCTCTATAACCAGTCGGGCACGGGCATCAGCGCGGACGTCGGGCCGAACATTGTCAACAACATCGTCTACGGCAGCGGCGGCAACGGCATCAGCGGCGGCGCACTGGTGCAGGGCAATGTGGTCTATCAGAACGCGGGCGCGGGGATCTTTCATCAGCGCGGAGGGGAGATCATCGGCAACCGCGTGTTCGCCAATGATGAAGCCGGCATCGAGGTCAGCTCGCGCTTCGGCCACAGCAGGATCGAAGGCAATCAGGTCTACAGCAATGAGCACGGGATCATCGCCAGCACGTCCCGCGACATCATCGGCAACCTCGTCTATGACAACGCCCAGGGCAGCCTGCGTATTGAGGACAAGAGCAACCCGTCGACCGTGGCGAACAACACCATCATCTCCGACGCCGAGGGCGTTCGCGTGCGGAATGGTGCGACCAACATCGACTTCCGCAACAACATTGTGCAGGTGACGGACGCCGCCGCACTCAGCGTGACGCCGGACAGTCAGGCGGGCTTCAGCAGTGATTTCAACCTTTTCGACGTGCTCGGCGAGACTGGGACACTTGCGGAGTGGGGCGACGTGGTCTTCACCGATCGCGTGGATTGGCACTATGAGATCGGCCACGATGCGCAATCGCATTTCGCGGACCCGATGTTCGCTGGCCCAGCCGGGGCGGACGGGGTGCTTGGCTACGATCACAGCACACAGACCGACTACGGCGTGGATGACGACTTCAGCCTGCTCGCTGATTCGCTGGGCATCGCGGCGGGCGATCCTTCCTTCGGCATCGGCAACGAGCCGCACGCCAACGGCGGCCGCATCAACCTCGGCCACCACGGCAACACGGCGGAAGCAACCGCGGCTGACGACCCGCTGATCAGTTTCTTCAACCTTAGCGATCTGACGAAGCTGGAGCAGGGCGAGGCCTTCGATGTGTCCTTCGTGGCCGCGGGCTACCGGCAGGAGGTCGCCGCGTACTGGTTCAACATCGGCAACGACACCCATGCACCGTGGGACGCGTTGGCCCCAGAGACCGGCTACAGCCGAACCACCGGCGGCACGATCGACCTGAGCATGGTCGACAACGCGGCCCCCGAATCGATCTACCAGTCCTATTATGAGACGAACGAGGGCGACGGCCATGAGATGGACTTCGCGTGGAGCCTTCAGGAGGGCGAGTATCGCCTGCGGCTGCACTTCGCCGACACCAGTGCCACCTGGTCGACCTCACGCTTCGACGTCCAGATCAACGGCGAAACCGTGATCGAGGACCTTGACGTCACCGAAGCGGTCGGCGGGAACTATACGGCGTACATCGAAGAGCTGGGACTGGAGATGACCGAGGCCGGTGAGGTCGACCTGCGGCTGATCTCGCGCGAAGGCCGGGCGCACATCGCGGGCATTGAGGTGATTCGCGTGAATCCGGACGGACTCGTGGCTCCGACGTTCACCGTTGAAAGCACGCTCGACGATGGCAACAGTTGGCAGGTGGTGGAAACCGGGGTGGGCATCGACAGTCAACAAATCGGCTCCGTCACGTGGACGCCTGACGCGGCGACGGCCGGACGCGACGCGCGCGTTCGCATAACCGCTGAAGACGGCGCCGCACAGACCGCGACGTCGGATGCGTTCCTGGTCGCCAACGACGGCAATACCTACTACATCAATGACGACGCCACGGACAACGACGAATGGGTCACGGCGATCGGCGACAACCTCAACAGCGGCAAGAGTGCGGATAGTCCGATGGCTTCGCTGGCCGCACTGATGAGCGTGTACGACCTGCAGGATGGCGACACGATCTATGCCGACGCGGGCGATTACCTGCTGCCTCGCAATGTGGTGATCGAGTCGGGCGTGCACATCATCGGCGTGGAACCCGACGAGAATGGAGAGAACGGCACGGTCTTCGATCGCAACAATCACGCCACCGACAGCTATGTTTTCGAGTTGCATGGCGCGCACGGAGCCACGTTTGAAGGGCTCGGCATCGTCAGCGGTGAATACGGCATCATCTCGATGGAGGACAATCCCAGCACAAACGTTCAGGTGCTCGGCGGCTGGTTCTATGATCAATCCGATTACGGCATCGAAATCGAAGCAGACAGCAACAACTGGCTCATCGAAGGTGCGACCTTCGACGGCAATAACCAGAGCCAGCGTGCCGGCATCTACGTTCTTAACGCGAACGATGTGGTCCTACGCAACAACCACATTTTCGAACAAGACCAGTACGGCATCTCGCTGTTCGGCAGCGGCAAACGTGCGATCATCGAAGACAACGTTGTGCATGACATCGACGGTTCAGGCATTCAACATAACGCAGACGTGGATGCGGTGTTCCGCAATAACGAAGTCTATGCCAGCGAACTCGGCATTCGCGCTGGCGCGAACGCCTTGATCGAAGACAACCTGGTTTACGACAACATCGACGAAGGTATCGCGGCGGCCGACGACGCTCTGGTGATCAACAACGTGGCCCACGGGAACAGGTGGGGCATACTCGCTGCCGACGGCGTGAACGTCGAAAACAATGTCTCCTACCTCAACAGCGAACGCGGCATCTATCATCAGGGTGTGTACTACGGCGAATCGGGCCATGTCGTCGACAACCGTGTGTTCGGCAACCAGGGCGAAGGCATTGCGACCCGCTACGACGTGGATGTCCGCCGCAACCAGGTCTACACCAACCAGCACGGCATCGCGGTGAGCGGCTCGTCATCGTTCCCCTTCTCCGGCGAAATCAGCAACAACGTCGTCTACGACAACCTCGATTCTGGCATCAGCGTGGCCCACGTGGACGAAGCGGCTGTGCTGAACAACACCGTTTACCAGCCGGTCGGCGTGGGGGTGAGGCTTACGGAGGAGGCGACGGACTTCCAGCTGCGCAACAACATCATCTGGGTCGACCTCGGCACGGCGCTTCGTGTGGACTCGGACACGCAGCCGACCTTCGACAGCGATTACAACCTGTTCTGGACCGGAGACGTTGACCCCGACGGCGTCGACGCGGTGCTCTGGGGCACGACGGAACTGGCGACGCTGAGCGACTGGCAGACGGCGACGGGGCAGGATCTGAGCTCTTTCGATGCCGACCCCCTGTTTGTGGATATCGACGGGCCGGACGACGTGCTCGGCTTCAACGAGATCGTCGATCAGCAGTTGGTAGACGGCGGTGCGGACGATAACTTCCAGCTCCTGCCTGACTCGCCCGGCATCGACCGCGGCGATACGTACCTGGGCACGCTTGATGACTATCACGGCCGTTCGCGCCATGACGATCCGGGAACACCGAACGGAGGCAGCCGGATCTTCAACGAGTCGCTCGGCGGGACGGGTAACTTCACCGAAGTCGGCGAACTGTTCAGCACCAGTTCACCTGAGTACTACGAACTGCCGTTCGCGTTCGAATATTACGGGCAGGAGTTTGAGACGCTGCGGATGAATCGCCACGGCGTCCTTCAGTTCGATTCCTCACGGAGCGACCTGCTCGGCGTGGACCCCACGGCTGAAAATCTACACAACGCGCTCCGCATCGCGCCGTTCTGGGCGGAGATGTCGACCTATTCCTCGGAGCACGACGGTGTCGGTATCTTCATCGAAGAGGGGACGGATTTCGTGACCTTCCGCTGGCGTGCGGTGGCTGACGCAGACGACGGCATCGTCAACTTTTCGGTCACGCTCCACGAGGACGGCCGGATCGATTTCGACTACGGCGAGATCACCAGCGACGTCGTCCCGGTCATCGGCCTTGGCGGCGATCACCCCGAGCGGGTGCAGTTTGCGGCCCATCACGGCAGCAGCAACGTGAGTCATGCCGAGTCGATTCGTTACGATTTTGTGCCGGGCTTTGCGGATATCGGGGCGTTCGAGTTTGTCGGCTCCAGCGATGACGACACCCCCCCCACCGTCGTCGGCACCACACCCGCCGGCATCGCTGCGGGGGCGGCGAACGACGGCATCGAATCGTTCACGCTGCACTTCAGCGAAGCGCTCGACCCGATCAGCGCCGAGGCGCCCGCGAGCTATGAGTTGCTGGTGGGCGACGGCAACGGCGGGTTCGATGGCGCGATCGACCTCACGCCTTCGTACCAGCTTGGGGACACGGAAGTGCTGCTGGAGATCGATGGCGAGCCGCTCGAAGAGGGTGTCTATCAGTTGACCGTCTCCGCCGATGCGATCCGCAACGAGTCGGGCCTCAGGCTTGACGGCGACAGCTCCGGCGCGGCCGGCGGCGACTATGTCGCAGAGTTCGCCATTGCCGACGCCCCCAGCGCCGCCCTGACCGTGAGCGACCTGCTCGCGGCCGGCGTTGTTGAGCATACTTTCACCATCGACTATGCCGCCGCGGCGGGGCTCGATCTCAGCACCATCGAAAACAACGACACGGCCATCCGCGTGACCGGCCCCGACGGCTTTGATCAGACTGCAGAGTTCGTCGAGATGACCGGCGACGCGCAATCCGCCAGCGTGACCTATCAACTGACCGCCCCCGGGGCGACATGGACGGGCGACGATACCGGCACCTACACCATTGCCATTCTCGAAGATCAGGTGTTCGACACCGGCGGCGTGGCGGTGCCCGTCGGGCCGCTGGGCACGTTCGAAGTTGACATCGACGGCGTCGCCCCCGAAGCAGCGCTCACGGTCGATCCCATCACGACCGGCTTCGGCACGGACCATACCTTCACCATCACCTATAGCGATGATCGCGAGCTTGACCTCACCAGCATCGAAGACAACGACGCTGCGGTCCGCGTCACCGGCCCCAGCGATTTCGACCAGCTGGCGGAGTTCGTCAGTGTCGACGTGACCGGCGGAGAAGCGGTCGCAACCTATCGCATCACCGCACCGGATGGGCAGTGGCTCACGGCGGATAACGGCACGTACAGCATTGCCGTCGAAGACGAGCAGGTGTTCGATGCGGCGGCGAATGTGCTTGATGTCGGGACGCTGGGCAGCTTCGCGGTTGATGTGAACACCGCCTCGCCTGAGGTGGCGGTGGCCGTTTCGAATCTGCGTGAAGTGGATCAGGATCACCACGCTTTCACCATCACCTACACCGACAATCTGGCGCTGGATCTGGCGACGCTCGAGAACAATGACACTGCCATCCGCGTGACCGGGCCGAACGACTATGACCAGTTCGCGAGCTTTGTTTCGATGACCGGCGATACTGATTCGGCGACCGTGACGTACCACATCACCCCGCCTGATGACCTGCTCTGGAGCGAGGCGGACAACGGCACCTATGCGATTGCGATGGAGCCGGGCGCGGTGGCGGATGTTGACGGCAACGCGGTGGCTGCGGGTCCGCTCGCCGAGTTCGACGTGCGCATCGGGCTGGGGACGGAGCTTGCCATCGGCGACGACCTGCCGGGCACGCTGACCTTCACCGACGAGCACGGCGTGGATGTGCAGATCACGCTCGACAACGCGGTGGGCAACATCGTCGTCAGCGGCGACAACGTCGATATCAACGATACCGGCACGATCATCGAGCTGACCGGCGACGACCTTCGCCTGGATGAGATTGCCCTGACCGACAGCGGCCTCACCACCACGCTCGCCATCACGACCAGCGGCAGGGACGCCCGGACGACGGTGGGCGAGATCATCGTTGATGGTTCGCTCGGGACGCTGGATGCCGGCGACGCGGACCTGCTGGGCAATGTTGACATCAGCGGTGCCCTCGAATCGCTCACGCTCGGCGATGTGCGCGGCGAGCAGAGCACGATCACGATTGGCTCGGACTTCGCCGGGATCACCAGCGACCTCACGTTGGACCGCATCAGCGATCTGTCGCTGAGCACCGGGACCGCCATCGATCGCTTTGCCGCGACGGAATGGCGTGATACCGACAGCACGGCCGATCAACTTCAGGCCCCCACCATGCATCAGCTGCTGATCACCGGCGACCGGCGCAGCGATGTGACCGGCGACTTCGAAGCGGCGATGACGCTGACCGATGCGACGACCCCCGCCCTGTGGCAGGCGCGTATTGCCGGCAGCGTGGGCTCGGGCGATGCGAATGCTCCGCTGACATGGCACGCACCCGGCGAACTCGGGCAGATCACGATCGACGGCGACGCCCACGGCTGGTCGCTGATCGGAGGCGGCGACCTTTCGCGCCTGCTCGTCGGCGAAGTGACGGGCGGCAGCGTGGCGGTAGCGGGTGAGATCAATCAGATCATGGCTGACGACTGGAACGGTGGCGGCATCGAAGCGGCGGCGCTCAACCAGCTCCGCGTAAGCGGCGACCGGATCAGCGGGCTGCCCGGCGACTATCACGCTGATCTGAACATTGCCTCGGAAGACGCGCTGCTGCGAACGGTGCTGGTGGCCGGCGATATCTCCGGTCACTGGCAGGTGGCGGGCGACATGCTGCGACTTCAGGCGAACGATGCCGATGACTGGACGCTGGATGTCGACGGCGACGTGCGCATCATCTCGCTGAACCGCGTCACCGACGCCACGATCAACGGCGACGCGGCGGTCGGCAACATCCGCGTGACCGACTGGCAAGGCGGCGGCATCGAAGCTGGAAGCCTGCGGATGCTGCAGGTCATGGGCGATCGGCGGGACGGCATCGCGGGCGACTTCGACGGCGACCTGACGCTGACCGACGGCCAGGCAGGGCAGACGCTCGGCAACGTGATGATCAACGGCGACATTTCGGGGAGCACGTGGACCCTGGCCGGCGATGTGGGCAATCTGCGGCTGAACGACGTGAACGACTGGTCGCTGGTGGTGACCGGCGACGGCGAGGTGCGGGGCCTGCAAGTGGACCGCGCCACCAACGCCAACGTTCAGGTTTCCGGCGAACTCGGCAATGTGCGTATGACCGACTGGCAAGGCGGATCGATTGAAGCGGGAACGCTTCGCGTGCTGCAGGTGCTGGGCGATCGTCGCGAGGACATCGCCGGCGACTTCGGCGTGAACCTGACGCTGAGCGACGAACAGGCGGGGCAGTCGCTGAACAACGTGACGATCCGTGGCGATGTTTCGGGAAGCACGTGGACACTGGCGGGCGACGTGGGCAATCTGCGACTCGACGACGTAAGCGACTGGTCGCTGGTGGTGAGCGACGGCGGTGAGGTGCGTGGCCTGCAACTTGGCCGGGCGACGAATGTGAGTGTTCAGGTTGCGGGGGCGATGGGCAATGTCCGCGCGACCGAGTGGCAAGGCGGGTCCATTGAAGCCGACAGCATGCGTCTGCTGCAGGTGAGGGGGGATCGGCGCGACGGCATCGCGGGCGACTTCAACGCCGACCTGACATTGCACGACGATCAGACGAACCAGACGATGAACGCGGCCCGCATCAATGGCACGCTCACCTCGGCGACATGGGACATCGCAGGGGCGGTCGGCACGATCGCGGCCGACGCGGCCATGGACTGGACACTTGAGGCGGCCGGCGAGGTGCGCAGCCTTCAGTTCGGACAGGTGCGCGATGTCGACGTCAGCGTCGCCGGCGACCTCGGTACCGTGCGGGCGACGGACTGGCGCGGCGGGTCGATCCAGGCGGAGACGCTCCGCACGCTGCAGACGCTTGGTGACAGGCGTGCGGACGTGGCGGGCGACTTCGAGGCCGACCTCACACTCACCGACGCCGAGGCACGCTGGGCACTGAACCGGGTGCAGATCAGCGATACGCTGCTGGGCGGTAACTGGCAGATCGCCGGTGCGGTCGGGCATCTGCTGACCGGCGCGATCGGGGCGGACGATGACAGCGGGCCGAGGTTCTCGATGACGGCCCAGGGCGAAACGGCTCAGGTGCGGGCGGACACCATTCGCAATGCCGACCTGACGCTGCATCGCCTTCGGATGCTTAACGTGCAGGGCGACATCGTCAACGCCAGCGTGACGCTGACCGATGGTGATGATGCGAACGTGCCCGGGCAGGTGTTGGGCAACGCCAACGTTCGCGGCAAGATCGACCAGAGCACGATTCGTTCGGCGGGTTCGGTCGGCCGATTCTACGCCGACGCCATGCACGAGAGCGATCTGTTCGTCGGGCTGGATCCGCAACAAACGCAGCTTCCCGAAGCCACGGACGATGTCGCCTCGGTGTTCGCCGACGCCTCGGCGACGCTGGGCAGCCTTCAGATTCGAGGCAGCGGCAGCGATGACGGACCGACCTTCCGCAACAGTCGTGTGGCTGCGGGACAGATCGGACAGGCGAACCTTGGGCTGGTGGATCCTTCAAGCGTGGCGCCGGGCGGCATCGCGGGGACGCAGATGGATCGGCTTGACTATGAGCGGCCCGACGGCAGCCGTGTCCGCATGTCAGACGTGCAGCCGGGCGATCACGATGATGAGCAATTCATGATCCGCATCCTGTAGGGCCGGGTGGGTGACACCGCTCAAAGACGGCGGGTATCGCCTATCGTCGCCCCCCTCCCCCTGCCTCTTCCGCACGGGAGAGGGGTCTTTGCTGCCAGACGGCAAAAAATACGAAGTTTGATGCTTATATCACTTGCAACGGCCTCGGCGGGCCTGTATCTTTCGTGCTCTCCGATTCTGAGACTCAGTCGCAGGCGCGACCAGGGAGGCAGATCGGCGTAACGGGGGACAGTGTCGCGGTTGTGCGAAGAGCGGTTCTTCACTTGCCGACGGCGCGGGTCCAGGGGTCGAAATCGGCCCGTGTTTGGAGTGCATCATGACTTTGGCGATTTCAAGATCAGAACGTATCCGGCGGTCCGGGCGTCTGAGTTTGCTCGGCGTGTTGGGCTTGGGATTGGTGGCTGTGTCCGCTACGGCGCAGGAGCAGGACGAGCAGGCGAATCAACCCGCCGATCCCCCCGCGCCCGTTACCGCTGAGCAGGAAGCAACGGACGCCCCGCCCACCGACCCCGCCGCTTCGCCTGAGCGCACGACGGGGCTGATGGATATTACCGTGATCGGATCGCGCGAGCAGGTGCGTGATCTGCCGGGCTCGGGATATTTTCTTGAGACCGAGGACATCCGCACGCAGAGTTATGACGACATCAACCGGATCCTCCGGCGTGTGCCGGGCGTTTATGTTCGCGAGGAAGACGGCTACGGCCTGTTCCCCAACATCAGCATTCGTGGCACCGACTCCGGCCGCTCCGCCAAGCTCACCATCATGGAAGACGGCGTCCTCCTTGCCCCCGCGCCCTACTCAGCGCCCGCCGTCTACAACAACGTCTCCAGCGGCCGCATGAGCGGCATCGAAGTGCTCAAGGGTTCAAGCCAGGTCCAATACGGCCCCCACGTCACAGGCGGCGTGCTCAACTACATCGCCACGCCCATCCCCACCGAGCGCACCGGCTACCTCAAAACGCTGTACGGCACCAACAACGACATCCGCGTGCATGGCTACTTCGGCGACGTTATCGATACTGAACATTACGGCACGTTCTCCTTCCTGCTTGAAGGCTACTTCCGCGGGACCGACGGCTTTAAGACGATCGACACCACGCCCGATTTCCGTGACGGCGATCAAACGGGCTTCACCAACGTGGAGCCGATGCTGAAGATCGCCTGGGAGCCGCCTACCGACATCTACCATCGCTTCGAAGCCAAGGTCGGCTACACCGATCGCAATGCTGACGAAACCTACCTCGGCCTCTCGACTGAAGACTTCCGCCGCGACCCCTTCCGCCGCTACAGCGCTTCGCGGTTCGACAACATCGAAGCCGAGGCATGGCGCACGCACGTGCGGCACTACATGGAGCCCACGGAAAACCTCGATTTTACCTCGACGATCTACTACAACCAGTTCCAGCGCAACTGGTACAAGCTCGCCGACCTGGAGAACGTCGAGCTCGACAACAACACCACCACGGGTATGAGCCTCTCGGCTGCGCTTGCCGGTGCCGAAGGTGGCCAGGGCCTTGAAGCCTTGAAGGGGCAGCGTCGCACGCAGTTCGACGTCCGCGCCAACAACCGCGAGTACTACAGCTGGGGTGCTGAGACGGTCGGCCGTCACCGCTTCGACACCGAGGGCGCCGATCACGAACTCACTTTCGGCCTTCGCTACCACTACGATCAGGTCCGCCGCTTCCAGCATGAGGATCGGTATCAGCAGGAAGCCAACGGCACCATCAGCGATGTGACGGAAGGCGCCCCCGGTTCGCAGGCTCACCGCCGACAGGAGACCGACGCCCTCGCATTCTTCGTGCAGGATGAGATCGACTTCGGCCGCCTCACCCTCACGCCCGGCGCGCGCTTCGAACACCTGTGGCAGGAGTACCGCGACTACAACAGCGGCGACTCGGGCACGGGAACCCTCGCCCTCCTCGGCGGCGGCATGGGTGCCACGTATGACCTCGACGAGCAGTGGCAGCTCTTCGGCGGCGTCCACCGCGGCTTCTCTCCGCCGGGGCCACGGGCGGCCATCCGCGGCGGCCTCGATGAAGAGACCAGCATCGCCAGCGAACTCGGCCTCCGCTATGAAACCCCCAACCAGGCCTTCCGCGGTGAAGTTGCCGGCTTCTATACCCGCTTTGACGACCTGATCGCCATCGGCTTCGTCGGCACCGGCACCCCGCTGGGCGACCCCGAGAACGTCGGCAAGGTTGATAGCTACGGTGCAGAGCTCTCGTTCGAATACGACCCCGGCATCGACTACAACTGGGGCTTCAAAAACCCCTGGCATGCAGCCGTCACCTACACCCGCGCCGAACTCGCCTCCGACGCCACCTCCGACGATGCCGGTTCCATGTTCGCCGGTGGTCGCAAGGGCAACCGCGTCCCCTACATCCCCGAATGGACCATCGGCTTCGGCACCGGCGTCGAAACCGATCAGTGGGGCATCTTCCTCAACGCCTTCTGGGTCGACGAGATGTTCACGACCGCCAGTAACACACGCCAGCAGGAAGACGTAGACGGCAACCCTGATGCTCGCTTCGGCACCACCGACAGCCACATCGTCGTCGACCTCGCCGCCCACTACAATCTCACCGAGAACGCCAAGCTGCTCGGCGGCGTACACAACATCTTCAATGAAGAATACATTGCCTCACGGCATCCCCACGGGCCCCGCCCCGGGCAGGAACGCTTCCTTTATCTCGGGATGGAGGTCAACTTCTGACCTGGCCTGACTCTGATTTTCAGCGAAAGATCGCACGCATGAGATCATGCAGATACCAGTCCCTGACCCTCCTGGTCGCAGCCACGGTAACCGCCGTGGTTGCGACCTTTTCTGCGCCCGCCTTCGCCCAATCACCACAGGATGTGGGTGTGGCGGAGACAGGGGGGGCGCTGGAGGGGCAGGTTAAGCAGCTACATCAGTTGATGCGTGAGCGCCAAGCCGCTGAGCAGGCGCACCAGCGAGAAACCGAGCAGGTGCAGCAGCAGGTGGATCGGCTTCGCGCGGACGTTGCGGAGAGTCGAGAGGCTCACCGCAATCAGCGGCAATCGGTTGAAACGCTTGCCGCTGAGCAGGCGGAGCTTCAAGCGGAACGGCAAAGGCTTGAGGGCGAGCTGGCGAACATTGGCGCTGCTGCGGCACCGATCGCTCAGCAGATGCGCGACCGCGTGGCACGGGGCATTCCGTTTCGCAGGACGGAGCGGACGCAGACGCTTGAGCATCTGGTGGCCACGCTGAACGGGGACGATCCCCTGCAGCAGGCGGAGGGGCTGACGGGCTTGTGGACACTGCTCGGCGAAGAGCTGCGGCTATCCACCTCAATCGACTTCTGGAACGACACGGTCGACCTCCCCGACGGTCGGCGCAAGCACGCTTACATCGCACGGCTGGGGCTCGTCCAACAGACCTTCGTGAGTGAAGACGGACAGAGCGTGGGGCTGGCCGGCTTGCAGGACGAGCTGCCGTGGCACACGACGCTGAGCGAACGCGAAGGCAGGCAGGTTCGTGATGCTGCGAGCATTTTCCAGCAGCAACAGCCGCCGCAGTTCACGCCGGTGCCGTTGGCGTTGCCGACTGATGGGGGTGAAGAATGACTATTTTCCATTGCGGTTTCCGCATTGTTTTGGTTCTGCTGTTCGTTGCATTCGGGCTCGCAGGCGGCGAGGCGTTCGGGCAGGCGGCGGACGTTCAGGCGCAGATTGCAGCGGAGCGGGCGGCCATCGAGCGATCGGCTGCGAGGCACGAGGAGGCCCTCGACCAGGCGCGTGCCGAGCGTCGCGAATTAGCCAGCGAGCTGCTTGAACTGGAGACGCAGCGCGAGCGTGATGCCCGCCGAGCTGACGAGCTGCGTGAACAGGTTGAGCGTAAGCGGGAAGCGGTTGCGGCACTGCGGGCGGCCGAGTCCGAAGTGACCGCGGGTGCCGTCGCGCTGGCTGAGCAAGCTGCGATCGCCGTCGACGAACAGCCGGGCACGCAGGCGCTGCGGCAACGACTGGAGGGCTTGCTCGAGGGACTGACGGGGGATGACACTTCGCCTGCCGTGCTGATCAAGTTCGCAGAGGTGATGGGCGACGTTCACGCACAAGGGCAGCAGGTCTCGCTTCAGGAAGCGGACATCTTCAACGCCGACGGTCAGCGTGAAACGGTGCAGTTGCTGACAGCGGGACACGTAGCCTTCGCCTACCGGTCGGTCGACGGCAGCCGTTTCGCCATCGCAATGCAAAGCCCGGCCGACGCAGCCGGCTACCGTTGGAGTGAGCGGCTGCCCGAGGCGGTCGTCGCGCAGTTGCAAGAGGCGTTCGCGCAGGCAGAGCGCAGCGAGCCGGTCGTGCTGCCGATGGATGTCACCCAGGAACTTCGTGTCGAAGCGGTGGCGGAAGAGGAAGGCCTGGCGGCGATCGTGCAATCCGGCGGCTGGGTCATGCTTCCACTGGCGCTGGTCGCCCTGGCCGCCCTGCTGCTGACTGCTGAACGTGCGTGGATTCTTTACGGTCGTAATCGTTCGGACCGTCGACTGGTTGCGGAGGCGCTGACGGCGGCGCGCGACCATCGCATCGACGAAGCGGAACAGCGGGTGCAGCGCGGCAACAGCGTCGTTGCGCGGACGCTTGCAGCGTGTCTCCGTCGGCGCACCGTGAACATGCACGCCATGGAAGATTCGATCCAGGAACAGCTGCTTCACGAACTGCCGCGACTGCAGCGCTTCCTCGGAGGCATCGCGATTCTCGCTGCCATCGCCCCACTGCTCGGCCTGCTTGGCACGGTGACGGGGATCATCCAGACGTTCGGCGTGATCCGTGCGTTCGGCAACGCGAACCCGTCGCTCATGGCGGGCGGCATTTCCGAAGCGCTGCTGACAACGGCGACGGGCCTCAGCATCGCCATCCCGATCCTGCTTCTGCACGCCGTGTTGCGGGGCCGGGTCGACAGCATTGTGGCCGATGCCGAGAAGCACGCCGCGACGCTGCTGAACATCCTCTCACATGATGGCGAACGTGCGGACGCTGAGCCGAGGGCACCAGTCAAACAGTCCGCACGTGAGTCGGCCCTGCCGCAGGAGAGCGTCACGTGATGCAGCTATACGAGCAGGGCGGATGGATTCTCGTCGCGATCGTTAGCCTTTCGGTGCTGGCGTGGTCGCTGATCGCATGGAAGTGGTTTCAACTTCGTGCGGAAACGGCGTGGGGCATCCGCTGGGCGGACGACGCGGTGGCGTGCCTGCATCGGGATTCTGAAGCGGGGCGACGGCAGGCGGTGACGCTTTGCGAGCAGCGGCCGAATCTCGTCGGACGGCTTCTGCTGGCAGCCTTGCAGACGCACGAACCACAGCGACGATTCTTCGAGAAGCATCTTCAGCCGTTGTTCGAAGCGGAGGCGACGGAACTGCGTCGGCATCTGAATATCATCACCGCCATTGCCGCCCTGTGTCCGCTGCTGGGTCTGCTCGGCACGATCGTCGGCATGGTGCGGACGTTTGAATCGCTCGTCGCGAGCGGCGTGCAGACCGAACACTTTGCGTCGGGTATCTCGCAGGCGCTGCTGACGACGCAGGCGGGGCTGGTGGTCGCCCTGCCGATCGTGCTGATGCATGGCTACCTCGCCAGCCGGGTTGATCGCTACGTTGATCGCACGGCACTAAGGGTGAAGAAGGTCGAAACGATTCTCTGCCACGATTAAAGGCTTTTCATGTTCGAGTCCGTTCAACATCGCCGCAACGCCCGCCCCACTGCTATGGCGGTGGATATCGCGCCGCTCATCGACGTGGTGTTCATTCTCCTGATCTTCTTCCTGGTGACGGCGACGTTCGTTCGGGAGACCGGCATGGATGTTCAAAGGCCCGAAGCGGCACAGACGCGGGCGCTGGAATCGGAATCGATGCGGATCAGCGTGACACCCAGCGGGGCCATCTTTACCGAGGGGCAGCAGATCGATTTGAGCGCGTTGCGCCAGCGGGTGCGGCAGTTCATTGCGGCGGAGGCCACGGGCTCAGTCATCATCATTCCCGACGAGCAGCTGGCTGCCGGGCGGCTGGTGGCCGTGATGGATGCAGCCCGCGCAGGCGGGGCGACGGACATCGCGTTGGCGACACGTCAACGACAGTGAACTGTTTGTTCTATCGGAGGGTTCGAGCGTGATCAGCCGCGAAGCCGTGACAGCCAGACGCCGGGTGATGCAGGTGGTTGCATCCGTGGCAGCGGCGGTGCTGGTGAACGCGGCGATCCTGTGGTCGTTGGCGCATTTGAACTGGCCGCCGCATATTGAGCGGGATCGGTCGGCGAACGTGCGCGTGGCGATGCTTCCGGAGCGTGAGATTCAGCCGCGGTTGCAGCCGCAGTCCGAGGCGCAGCCGGAGGCCGAGCCTGAGCGGATGGAGCATGAGTTTGAGGCTCCCACGCCCGAGCCGATGACGACGAGGGAGCTATCGGTTTCGGTGGAGACGCCGCGTGTGCCGATGTCGCCGGTGCGGGTGGCGGTTGCGACGCAAGCGGCACCGACGACTTCGGAATCGCAGCAGTCCGAAGCGCAGCCGGTCGCACCGGCGGGACCGATGGCGGAGGACGAGGTGGATCAGCCGCCGCGTCCGTTGGCGATGCCGCGACCGGGCTATCCGCGGGCGGCGGAGCGTCGTCGGGTCAGCGGTTCCGTAACGCTTCGCATCCTGATCAACGACAACGGTCGGGTCGAGCAGAGCGAGATCGTGGACGTCACCGGCCATGCCGCGTTCGAGCAAGCGGTGCTTGATGTGGTGAACCGTTGGCGTTTTCGGCCCGCACAGCACGACGGCCGCACCGTCCGCACCTGGGGCGAACTGACCATCAACTTCCAACCTGAGCGATAACATGATCCACCGCATGTGTGCGTTTTACACTTATATAGTCGCTCCTCTCGGTCTCGCCATGCTTTTTCTGGCAACCTCTCCCCTGTCAGCGGCGGTCACCGAGGAGCAGGCCCGGCAGCTTCGGGCCGCCCAGCAGCGCTACCAGGCGAACGAGGACGCGGCAGCGGCTGAGAGTCTCGAAACCATGCTCGAAGCAGACCCAACGTTCGCGGAGGCGCACCGGCTGCTCGGCTTCGTTCGTTACCGCATGGGTGAAAACGACGCTGCCCGGCAAGCTTTCGTCGCTGCCATGGCGCACGGACGTCTCACCGTGGACCAGTTGGGTCGCCTCGTCGAGATCGATCGCGAAGCGGGCCGGACGGTGGCGATGCTGAACACGCTGCGGATGTTGATCGTGCTCGATCCGGAGGAGCCGTCATGGCGGCGACTCTACGCGTACACACTCACATCGATCGGGGCGACCGACGAAGCCGAGGCTGTGCTACGCGAGCTGGCGACGGAGGACACGACCGATGCCGATGCCCGGCTGCGGCTGGCGAACCTGTATATGGAGCAGGGCCGATCGCGGGAGGCGGCGGCGGCGCTGGAAACGGCTTATCACCTCGGCGAGCGAAGCGCCGAAGTCGCACAGAATCTGGCGGCACTCTGGGCTGAGCAGCAGAACTATCCCGCGGCCCTCACCTGGCACGATCGCGTGATCGCTGCGACGGCTGAACCATCCCCCACGATGTTGCTGCGCCGTGCCGAATTGCTGCTGGCGGTGCCCGAGGATCAGGCGGCGGCTGAGATCGCGGAGCAGGTCATTGGCGATGAAGACGAGGCGATACGCCGAGGGGCTCACGTGCTTCTGGCCCGAATCGCGATGCGTCAGGATGATGATGAGACGGCTGCGGCGCACTATGCGCAGGCAGTCGAGGCGGGGCTGAATGACGCGCAGGTGTTGACGTTCCTTGGCGCTCACCACTTCAACGCAGGGCGATACGAGCAGGCGGCTGGATACCTGGCACAGCGGGCGGAGGCGGAGCCGCTGGATCGGCAGGCGAGCCGTTTTCTCGTCCTCAGCTACCTCGCGAATGATCAGCGTGAGCAGGCGGGCGAGGTGCTGCGGGATCATCTCGAGCAGTACGGCATGGACGACTCTTCACGGCGGCTGCTGCGTGAATGGTCGCGGTAGCGGTCCAGCAATTTCCGGATTTCGCCCAAGTGCTTTTTCGGGTTTTCCCCGGTACGCCGGTTCTTTGCAGAATGGCTACTCTTCCGGGTGGCGTTGCGCCAACTTCCAGGAGCGGAAGGTGGTGCTGCGCGTTTAGGAAGGGACGCCATGGCCAAAAACATTTTTGTCCTGGGACTCGAGGATTACGCCCGGCGCAAACTTGAACACATCAAAGATGCTGACCAATACGCGTTTCATCCGTTGCTCGATTATGAGGCAATCGTCAAACCGGCCAGCTACGACTTTGACGCATTGTTGACGGAAGCTGACGAGACGTTGCGGGACTTTCCGGGTAGCGTCGACGGGATCATCACGCATTGGGATTTTCCGGCGACTGAGTTGCTGCCCATCCTGTGTCAACGTCATAACCTCCCGGGGCCTACGCTTGAGAGCGTGCTGAAGTGCGGGCATAAATACTGGAGCCGTCTGGAACAGTCGCATTGTGTTCCGGAACACACGCCCCACTTCCAGGCGGTTAACCCGTTCAGCGAGGACGCGTTCGGCATAAAGCTTGACTACCCGTTCTGGATCAAGCCAGTGAAGGCGTTCGCGTCGTCGCTCGGCTTCAAGATCAATTCGTCGCATGCATTCAATGAAGCAATTCATATCATCCGAGCGAACATTCGTCGTATCGGCGAGCCGTTCAACCAAGCGCTGAGATACGCGGAAATTCCCGGGGAAGTCGACTGTGTCGATGGGACGTGTTGCATCGTCGAGAACATCATCGGCGGACGGCAGGGCGCGCTGGAGGGGTACGTCGTCAACGGCGAGGTACACATTCACTCGGCTCTGGATATGTTGCGTGAGCCGGGCCGCTCGAGCTTCTATTGTTTTTTCTATCCGTCGCAATTGCCGACGTTCGTGCTGGATCAGGTGGAAGATGCCACCCGGCGATTCGTCAAACATGTGGGCTTGGACAACACGGTGTTCAACATCGAATTCTTCTGGGATGAGAAGGCTGGGCGAATCTGGCTCATCGAGATTAATCCGCGGATGTCGCAATCACACACGCACTTTTTTACGCAGGTGGATGGCGCTTCGAACCACCAGATCGCGGTGGCGCTGGCGCAGGGGCAGGATCCGCAGTTCCCGCATCGGCAGGGCCGATACAACTTCGCGGGCAAGTTCATGTGGCGTAAGTACGTTGAGGATGCCTACGTGACGGAGGTGCCCAGCCGCGAGGAGATCGAGGCCCTTGAACGCGCCATGCCCGGCACGGAAATCTACATTCAGGTGGACAAGCATGCCCGGCTGTCGGAGCTTCGCGATCAGGATCCGTACAGCTACGAACTGGCGATCATTCTGACAGCTGCGGACACGCCCGAGGCCCTTCACGAGAATTTCGAGCGCTGCAAAGAAGGGCTCACGTTTCGATTCGAACCGACCCAAGCGCTGCGGGAGATCGCATGAGACAGGTCGAAGAGGATACGCTGAACGTTGTGACCGAGTTTCCGCACGCCGTTCAGGAACTGGAGCATATCTGGATTCCCATGCCCGATGGCGTTCGCCTGGCAGCCCGCATCTGGATTCCCGAAGGGGCTGAGAATGAACCCGTTCCCGCAATCCTGGAGTACATCCCCTACCGCAAGCGTGATCTCACCCGGCACCGTGATGCGGTGGTACATCCGTACTTCGCAGGACACGGCTATGCGTGCATCCGAGTCGACCTACGCGGCAGTGGCGATTCCGAGGGCATCCTGCGCGATCAATATCTCGAGCAGGAACAACTGGACGGCGTGAATGTGATTAACTGGATCGCGGGCCAGCGCTGGTGCAACGGCAACGTGGGGATGATGGGCCTTTCGTGGGGCGGCTTTAACGCACTGCAGATCGCGGCGCGTCGGCCGGAGCCGCTTAAGGCGATCATCACCGCTTCCTCCACTGACGATACCTACGTGGACAACATGCACTACATGGGCGGGTGCCTGCTCAGCGATAACCTTTCGGAGGCGACCACGATGTTCGCCTTCAACTCGCTTCCGCCGGACCCTGAACTCGTGGGCGATCGCTGGCGTGAGATGTGGTTCGAGAGGCTCAAAGAGAGCGGGTTGTGGCTCGATACCTGGCTGCGTCATCAGCACCGCGACCCGTACTGGAAGCCGGGCTCGGTTTGTGAAGATTATGGAGCGATCCAGTGCCCGGTGTTCACGATAAGCGGCTGGGCGGATGGGTATTCCAACGCGGTGTTTCGGTTGCTTGCGAAGCTTGAGGTGCCGCGGAAGGGTTTGATCGGGCCGTGGAGCCATCGGTATCCGCATGTTGGCATTCCTGGGCCGGCTATCGGTTTTCTGCAGGAGGCGCTGCGATGGTGGGATCACTGGTTGAAGGGCGAGAACACCGGCATGATGGACGAGCCGATGCTGCGTGTGTGGATGCAGGATTCGATCCCGCCGACTACGCGGTACCTGCTTCGGCCAGGCCGCTGGGTGGGCGAGGATCAATGGCCCTCGCCACATGTTGAAGAGCATGTTTATCCACTGGCGCCGGGCTATTTGGCCAAGCCGGGCGAGACGCCGCCGGTGGAGCCGCAGACGGTGGAGTCGCCGTTGACGGTCGGGCTTTTTGCGGGCAAGTGGTGCAGTTACTCGGCGACGCCCGACCTGCCGCACGATCAGCGTGAAGAGGACGGCGGTTCGCTGGTATTTCAAAGTAAACCGCTCGCCGAGCCGGTGGAGATACTTGGCGGGCCGGTTCTTGAACTGGAGCTCGCGGCGAGCAAGCCGGTGGCCATGGTGGCGGCGCGCCTGTCGGATGTCGCACCCAACGGGAAAGCCACGCGCATCACGTACGGGCTGCTGAACCTGACGCACGCCAACGGCCACGGTCGGCCGGCTCCGATCGAGCCGGGCAAACACTTCAGAGCGCGGGTGCAACTCAACGGCGTGGCGCAACACTTCCCCGCTGGTCATCGCATTCGCGTTTCGCTGTCGACTTCGTACTGGCCCCTGGCGTGGGCGCCGCCGGAGCCTGTTCGGCTGACGATATCGACCGGGTCGAGCAGTCTGACCTTGCCGGTGCGGCCGCCGCGCGAAGCCGATGAACACCTGCCGCCGTTTAAGGAACCCGCCGGTGCCCAGCCGATTGCGCAGACGCAGCTCACGGAGACGCAGCACAACTGGCGGGTGATCCGTGACCTTGCATCGGACTGGTCCACGCTTGAAGTTGTGAAGGATAAGGGCACGTATCTGATCGACGAGATCGACCTCCAGGTGCGCAGCAACACGCTGGAGTGGTACAGCTCACGGGGGGACGATTTCAACTCGCTGCGGGGGGAGACGTCGACGGTGCGTGGGTTCAGCCGGGGCGACTGGTCGACGCGCACCATCACACGAACGGTGCTGACGTCGACGCCGCGTGCTTTTGTGCTGTACGCAGAGCTTGATGCATACGAGGGCGACAAGCGGGTGTTCTCGAAGAACTGGGATCGCACGATTCCGCGTGACTTGGTTTGAAGCGCAGGTGATGCGCGCGAGTGTGGCGTGCCGCTATGATGTGGGTCATACTCCGTGTCCGGTCGCCTCGTTTTGAATCGGGTTTTCGCGATGTCGTCACAGCAGTTGATCGAGCAGTTTCGCGATTCTGCCGGTGTGCTCCTTGCGAGCATCCCGCACGTATGCGAAGCAATGAACGAACCGCCAGCCGTGCTTGAAGATCGGCCGGGCTGGCGCGCGCTCCGCGAGCGATACACGGTATGGGCGGGGCGCAAGGGTGAGCCGGTGCTGGTGTGCGTGATCTATGGTCCGACCGGCGCGGGCAAGAGCACGTTTTTCCGGATGCTGACCGGTTGCGATGTCCCGGCAGGCGGCACACTTCGGCCGATGTCGTACGTCGGTTGCGTCGCAATTCCCGGTGCGTTCATCGATCGCAATGAGGATCTCGCGTCGCTGTTTCCAGAGAACCAGTTGCGTCGTTTGGAGGAGCCGGATCAGCTGCGTGATCGCCACTGTCCGCCGGACGTGCTGTACTGGATGCCTTACCTCCGACCTTCGCCGGATGCGCCGGGTTTGCCGCCGGTGATCGCGGACGTGCCGGACTTCAACAGCGTGGAGCATGCGAACTGGGAGAAGGCTGCCCGCATGCTCGACCGGGCCGAGGCGGTGCTGTTTCTGACTTACGATGAGTCGTACAAGAACCGCGACACGGTGCAGCATCTTGAACAGTGCTGTCGGCGGGCGGGATATTTGGCGTTCGTGATGACCAAGTCTGACCCGGCTGTGGCGACGGAGAAGTGGGCGGATTTGCTGGATCATGTTTCCACGAGCGACGCCTTCGCGGCAAGGCGGCACGACGGCAAGACATTGCACGAGTTTCTCGCCAACTGCCCGGTCTACGCCAGCCCGCGTGCCCACCCGGATGAGCAGCCGTCGCTTGATGAGGTGGTGCCTTTACGTGAAGGCGATCCGCCGTTGCGTTCGCTTCTGCATGGGCTCGATCAACAGCGCATCGTGCGGGCGGGGCTAATTCAACCTGCAATGGAGGCGATCACGCTGGCACGGCAGCAGATCGATCGGGCGGCCCAGCAGCGTGACATGCTTCAGCGGCGGCTGGATGCGATCAGCCATCGCACCTACGAAGAGGCGGAGCGGCTGGCGACGAACATCTTCCCGGTCGGGCAGTTTCTCAAGGTGTTCATGCAGACGGTGCGTGCTAGGCAGGGCCGGGTGCAGCGGACGATCACGTGGACGGTCGGCTGGCTTTATGCAATGGGACGCGAGTGGGCGAAGCTGTTGCGTCGGCTGTTCACGGATCACGAAGAGGTCCGCCCGCATGAGCAGGTCGAAGCGACGCGATTGCGTGAAGCGGTCGATCATCTCTTCGAGCTGCTGCGGTCGGCGGTGCCTGAAGAGGCGCGGAACGATGGCATGCTCAGTGCCAAGCGCTTCGAGCCGATCCGTGATCGCTTCGTGCAGCAACCGCCTCCGCAGACGGGTGAGCAGTGGCAGGTGACCGTGCGTGACGAGGCCGAACGCTGGTTCCGGGAGAACCGCGTGAAGGCGCGCGTCCTGCCGGTGCTGCTGGATACGATCATCGGTTTAGGGGCCGCGGGGCTGGCGATCGACTTCTTCGTGGCGGGTGGGCTGGGCACGCTCACCACCGAAGCGCTGCTCGCCGCGGGCGGGTCGGCCTCGGCAGCTGGGCTGCTCGGGCGATTCCTTCATCATTGGGGCCTGGAGCAGGCGTTCAATCGCACCGCGGAGCGATGGCGTCGCCAGCGTGCGGAGGAACTCGAGGTTCACATGATGACGCATCTGGTCGGGCCCCTTTGCGCGACGGCCTGGCAGGAGCAGCTCGCGAAACTTGCCGAGGCCCCCATCGATGCCTGCCGCAACGCCTGCGACGATCTGGCAAGGCTGGCCGTTGAGGACGAACGTGATGATCGGATGCAGCAGCGGCAGGCGGACGCGGAGGCCGGTGAGAACGGCGTGGAAGGCGGGCGTGCATGACACCTGCTCAGCACACACTGTGCCGGCCGATCGTGCGGAAGCTTGAGGAGCTGACGGCATCGCTTGAGCCGTTAAGCGAACTGCCCGCTGCGACGCACGTGGTGCGGCTTTGCCAGGGGGCGCTGGAGCATTTTCGTGACGAAAACGTGGCGGTGGATCGCCCGGTCCATGTCGCTATCGTCGGCGGCAGTGGTGCGGGCAAATCCGAACTCTTCAATGCCATCATCAATCAGCCGGGAGCCAGCCCTGTCTCGGCGACGCGGCGGTGCTACACCGAAAGCCCGGTCGTGGCGGTCGCACCGGCGAGCCGACCCAAAGTGAATCGGCTCGATGAGCTGAATGCGAAGTATGTCGATGCGCCGCGCCTCGGCCGTATGGTGCTCATCGACACGCCCGACCTCAACGGCGACCTGCCACGCCATCACGAGATCGCAAGGCAGGTCATCGAACGCAGCGACCTGGTCCTCTTCGTCAGCATTCCCGATCAGCGTGCCGATTTCGATGTACTCGAACAGCTCCGCGCCTTCCGCAGTCGTCAGCACTGGCTTTTCGTGCTTAACAAGCTCGACCGGGAAGCGGCGGATGTCGATGCGATCCGCGATGACTTCGACCGCCGGCTGCAGCAGATCGGATTCGAGCCCGACGACCAGTGCCGCTTCATGGTCAGTGCCGTTGAGCCCCAACGGTATGATCTGCCTCGCCTGCGGCAGATGCTTCTGTCACCGCAACCGATCGAAACGGTCCGCCTTTCTCGGCTCGACGTGGCCCTCGGCTACGCGCAGGAAGCGCTCAGCGATCGGTCGCTCGCCCCTCTGCTTGAGAAGGCGGCGACGCTTTGCGATGAGCTGAAACAGCTACAGAATCGGGTGCAGCAGATTTATCGGGACGCCTTGGCGCAGCCGGAGATTCAGGAGCAGCTGCGGCGGCTGGTGCGCGATCGCGCGTGGACGGAAGCGGGGGCGCGCGTCGGCTGGCCGATGTCGATGGCGCTGCACCTGCGCAACCGCTTCGCGCTGTTCGCCACGGGCTATCATTTGACGCGGGTGGCGACGGGGAGCGTGACGCCGTTTCGGCTGGTGCAGTTGGCGCTGTCATCGCTTGCCTCGGCAGCACGTGGGCTGCTGCCGGTGATGCACATCACGGAACTGCTCGAACGCAACGCACGCGCGGATCTCGAACACGTGCATCACGCCACGCGTCGCATCCTTGAGGACCACGGCCTTCCCACCTTCAGCCCCCCACCGTCGGCCCCCGCGACTCCCTCACAATCTCCCGTTCCCGTCGGCGATAGGTCGGAGGATGAGGATGAGCCGTCGCCGTCGATGCGAACCTCGCTGGATGTGCGTCAGTTGCCGAACCGCATCGCCGCTGCGACTCTTGACGAGACGGGAAGGCGTATGCGATCGGCTGCCCAGCAGTTCGTCGGCGAGCTTCGCACGAACAGTCCGCTGATCGCGCCCCTCCAGCGTGCGCTGGATCGCGCGGGGCGGGCCGCTGCGGGCCGTGCGATCGGTTGGGTGACCTGGGTGCTGGTGAACATTCTGCCGCTGGCGGCGATCGCGCACGTTGGTTATCGGCTGACCGACGCGTGGATTCGAGCCGATTACCTGCCCGGCGTGTTTTATCCAATGGCCCTGGCGGTGCTGATCGCCAGCTTTGTGCCGGGCGTGCTGTGGGTTGGATTTCGGCTGCGGTTTTCCGGCGGCATTCCCGACACGGCTGAGCTACTACAGGATATTCGCGACCATCCCGCCACCGAACCGCTCGCCGAGGTGTGCACGCATCTGGAGAGCTGGTCCCGGAATGCGCCGGCCGTCCGCAACCGCGTGATCAGCCTGAGAAACGAACTGACAGACGAGCTGGCCGGCAGTTTCGGGCAGTCGGTTATCCGGTCGGATGCAAGCGATGCCAGTCAAATTTAAATCGTCGGCAAAGTATGCGCATTAAGTAAGTTCCGCGCCAAAAAAAGTCCGCACCCGCTCAAGTGTTTTGCTTTCTCCGACGATAAGCATAGAACCTGCACGAACGATTCCCACCGCGCCAGCCGCGGTTGGTCTCGTCGTTCGCGTTGTGGTTGAGTGGCGAGAAAAGATGCTTCAGAACGGCAAGTTCATCCTATGAACCAGGACCTGATTGAGAAGGTGCTCACCTGTCCGAGGCTCCCAAGCCTTCCGGCGATTGCGTTGGAAGTCATCGAACTTTGCCGCCGCGACGACGTCGCCATCAAGCACATCGCCGCCACCATCAGTAACGACCCGGCCCTCAGCAGCAAAATCCTGCGAACGGTGAACTCGTCGTTCTACGGCCTCAGCAAGCCGATCTCGACGATCAGCCAGGCGTTGGTCATTCTCGGGCTCAACAGCGTCCGGACGCTGGCGCTGGGCTTCACGCTTGTGGGGAATTTCAAGAACACAGGCGGTGAGCAGTTCGACCCGAACGTCGTCTGGCGACGCAGTCTTTACTCAGCCGTCGGCACCCGCTGCATCGCCAAGGAAGTCGGCATGGCCGGACACGAAGAGGCGTTCCTGGCCGGTTTGCTTCAGGACCTCGGCGTGCTTGCGATGATTCAGACCATCGGGCCGGACTACGTTCAATTGCTTTGCGAGATGGGCGACGACCACCGCGAACTCTGGCGTGCCGAGGGCAAACGGTTTGACGTGAATCATGCACAGATCGGCGAGGCGCTGGCCCTGCGCTGGAAGCTACCGCCGATTCTGAGCACGCCCATCTGCCATCACGAACAGCCCGGCAACGCGCCGGCGGATCTGAGGGACATCGTCCGCGCGGTGCATCTGGGGGCTCTGGCTGCGGATGTCTACCTTGGCGGTGAGTCGCAAGAGGCGCTCAATAAGTTCCTCAGCACGGGTAAGCGATGGTTCGACATCGGCATCGAACCCGGCCGCGACCTTCTTAAGACCATCGGCGGCGGCACGCGGGAGCTTGCGAAACTGTTCGATATTCCCACGGAAAAAGCCAACAACGTTAATGAGATCCTCGCTGACGCGAACGACCTGCTGCTCGATCTTTCGCTTCAGACAGCACAAAACGCGACGGCACTCGAAGCGGAGAATCGGCATCTTCAGCGCAAAATCACCCGCGACCCGCTCACCGGCATCGGCAACCGGGGACACTTCAATACCTGCCTGCGTCGCTTTTTTGATCACGCTCAGAAACAGAGCAGCCCCGTCAGTCTCGTGCTCATCGACGCGGATAAATTCAAACCGCTCAATGACACCCACGGTCATCTCGCCGGCGACCGCGCGCTGGTCACCCTCGCCCGGCTCCTTCGCGATCACTCACCGGAGAACGCGGCAGTCTGTCGGTACGGCGGCGAGGAGTTCGGCATCCTCCTTCCTGGCGCAGCACGCAGCGATGCGGCACGGATCGCGGAGCACATCCGAAGACAGATCGAGGGCACCGATATCGCCATTGACGACACGCAGACGCTGCGTATCACGGCGAGTCTGGGCGTGGCGACCTACGACGGCGTGCGTTTCTTCCGCCGTCCCGAGCAGCTGATCAAAGCTGCCGATCAGGCCGTTTACGCAGCGAAGGATGCCGGCCGCAACTGTGTCCGCATTTTCGCACCGCGTGCCAAGGCCCCCGATCCCGCCGAGGCTCCCGCACCAGTTTGACCGACTGTTCGATCACGAAAAACAAGAGGCCCACGTTCCTAAGAACGCGAGCCTCTGTTGATGTACATTCAGATCGTTTCTGGATCAAACGTCGCAGAGCGTCACAGCTTGATGCAGGCCCTGTTGCGGATCGCGGGTGGGGATGAATTCCTGCCCGACGTAACCTTCGTACTCCAGTTCCAGCAGCGTGCGCATGATGGGCGGGTAGTTAATTTCCTGCGCGTCATCGAGCTCGTGCCGACCGGGGTTGCCGGCGGTGTGGATGTGGCCGAGGTAGTCGCGGCATTCGTGAAGCCGACGGATCACGTCGCCGTGCATGATCTGCACGTGATAAATGTCGAAAAGCAGCTTTAGCCGAGGCGAGCCGACCTTCTCGCAGATTTCAAGGCACATATCCAGATCGTCGCCCTGATAGCCGGGGTGGCCCTTCATCGGGTGCGAATCGTCACGCGTGTTCAGGTGTTCCATGCAGATGGTCACGCCCTTTTCCTCAGCGTAACCGACCACCTGCTTGAACCCCGCGACGCAATTGGCGACGCACTCTTCACGCGTCCAGTGCTCGCTGTCGGGGCCCATGTTGTCAACATCCTTATGGCTGAACCCGGTGAACGCGATCACGTTCGGGGAACCGTATTCAGCACAGGCGTCGATCACGCGTTTGGTCTCCGCGACCAGCATTTCGTGGTAGGCGGGGTTGTTGAAACCGCGGATGAAGGGGAAATCGTCGGGCATATCGATGGAGGTAATGGCGCAGGTGATGCCGTGCTTTTTGAGCGTGGGCAGATCGCCGGTGCCGACGAGTTCAATTGAGGAAACGCCAAGTTGTTTGGCCACTTCGCAGGTTTCTTCGAGCTCCCAATGTTCGCTGAAGCACCACTGCACGATCGACTGCTGGATGCGGCCGTGGCGCACGGCTTTACCGCTGCTGGTCTTTGATGCCTGGGCGGGGCTGGCGTTGGCCAGGGTCTGACGGGTGGTGCAGCCTGTCGCGGTGACGCCGACGGCTCCCGCAGCGGCAAGGCCGGCCGCGTGGCTGAGGAGGTTACGACGGCTCAATCGCGACGATGCCGCATCCGCAGGACGGTTCTCATTCATATGCTCGGCCTTTCTTCGAAGAGTTCTCGACGCTCGACGCGATCGATGCCACGGCTGATCATTTCAACCTGAACTTGGAGGATATCCAACGCCGCGGACGCACACAACCGGCGGAGTTTGAGGCGTGACCGCTTTGGGACCAGCCGACGCTGCCGGACGCAAGGCTTCACCTCGTGGCGCGGGCGACGTGGATGAGTTCGTCGATGATCTGGTCGATCGACTGCGTGGGCGTGAACCCGATCGCTTCGCGGATTCGGCTCAGGTCCGGCACGCGCCTGCGGAGATCGTCGAAAGCAGCCCCGTAGGCCTCTTCGTAGGGGATGAGGATCTTGCGGCTGGACGAACCGGCCGCGGCGATCACCCGGTCGGCCAGCGCGTTGATGCTGATTTCCTTATCCGACCCGAGGTTGAAGACGCGGCCGTGGCACGTAGGATCGGCCAGCAGCTTCGGCAGTGCGTCGACAACATCCGTGACGTGGCAGAAGCAGCGTGTCTGCTCGCCGTCGCCGTAGATGTGGATGTCGCGGTTCGCCAGCGCCGCCTCAACGAAGCGTGGAAGCACCATGCCGTACCGTCCCAGTTGGCGGGGCCCGACGGTGTTGAACAGCCGCACGACCACGACGGGCAACTGCTCCTGCCGATGGTGCGCCATGGCCAGGTACTCATCGAGCGCTTTGGTTGCTGCGTAGGACCAGCGGGAGTAGATGGTCGAGCCGTAGGTCACGTCGTCGTCTTCACGGAACGGCACGCGGTCGCTCTTGCCGTACACCTCGGAGGAGCTGGTGACGAGCACGGGGATGTTGAACGCAGCGGCGGCCTGGAAAACCTTGGCCGTCTCGAGCACGTTCGTTTCGATCGTGTGGACGGGGTTGTCCACGATCAGTTGCACGCCGACTGCCGCGGCGAGGTGATAGATGGCGTCAAAATCATGCAGCCAGGCGATATTTGAAAGCGCGGCCCCGACCCGCTGCACCTGCAGGACGCAGTTCGGGCCGAGGATGTCGGCGACGTTGGCGCGGCTGCCGGTTGAAAGATCATCAAGAAGATGAACGTGATGGCCTGCATGGACCAGCTGCCGGGCGAGGTGTGAGCCGACGAAGCCTGCGCCGCCGGTAATAAGAATCTTCATGATCGCAAAGTCTCCACGAATGCCGCCGCTCCTGGCGGGGCTCTATGGTAAGCGTTGCCGCCACGTGATGCACAAACTGCAAGGCAGACACGGCGATACAACCGTTAGGGCACCGGTGCCGTTGGCGTCAGCCGCGCGATACCGCCCTGCATGCAGCGTTTTTCAAGACATAGCCCTGAGAAGTAGAAGCTGGCATCGGCTTTGTTATGGGTATCGGCGACACCATCAGGGAACACGATTCATGCTCACTACCCTCCGCCTCCTCTCGCTGTTCATGCTGTTGACGTTCGCCCTGTTCGGATGCCAGCAGCAGCCCACGGAACTGCTCGGCATCGACCGGCCAAGCCAACCGCTGCGCCCGCTAAGCGACCAAGTCGTCACCGGCCAGTTCGCCTATCCCACAGGTGATGTGGAGACGGGCACGCTGCTCATCAGCAAGCATCTGCCCGGACAGGTGCGTGCCGGCGCACCGTTCGAGTACGAGATCACGGTGATGAACCTGACCGATGAGCCGATGGAAAACATCCTCATTACCGAGGAACTGCCGCCGTTTCTCACACTGCATGGCGGTGCGACGCTTAATCGTTTGGACGAACCCGCCATCGCAGGTTTCGAGAACGGCGATCAGCCCGGGCCCTCTGAAGCGGATGATGCGTTCGTCATTTACTCGCCGCGTGAGGAGCCGGCTTTGGCCGACGAGATGGTCTTCGGCATCGAACGGTCCGAAAAACAGACCCAGCCGATCAGCGGCGGGGAGTGGCGGATTCAACGGCTTGAGCCGAACGAGATGCGCACGCTGCGCCTCGTCGGCGTCGCCGATGAGCAGGGCCTGGCGGAGACGCTGACCAGCGTGCAGGATGAACCGGCGATGACGCTGGCGATCGACGCGGTGGACCCGACCATCCGCATTGAGCGGTGGTCGCCGCCGATGGCCATGGCCTGCGAAACGATTCCCGTCTTCTATCGCATCACGAACACCAGTGACGCCACGGTTTCGGAGATTCTGCTTGCCGAGACGCTGCCCGAGGGCCAGTTCTTCGGCGAGCGCGAAGACGAAATCACCATGGAGATCGGCGATCTGGAGCCGGGCGAGCAAGTCGAGTTTCGCATCGACACCTACGTCACCGAGCCCGGTGTCTATGAGGGCCAGGTCGTCGCCACCGATCGCTACGGCGTCTCGTTTGAATCATCGACCACCACCACGCAGGCGGTCGCTCCGGAACTGCAGATCGACATCAACATGCCCGACGAGGCCCACACGCAGCAGAACGTGCCGATCACCGTGGCGATCACCAATACCGGTAACGCAATCGCGGAAGACCTGCGTGTCCGCAGCATGCTGCCCAGCGATGTGACGGTGCGGCAGGTCAGCGATACGGGGCTGATTCGCAACAACGAAATTGAATGGGTCTTCGCCGCGCTCGAACCAGGGCAGACGGCGGAGTTGAGCCTGCAGCTCGCAGCCGCTCAACCGGGTGCGGTGCGGATGGTGGTTGTTGCGGACGCCGAGTGTGCCGAGGAGCAGACGGTCGCCGCCGCCACGCAGTTTCAAGGGGTTTCGTCGTTAAGGCTGGAACTCCGCGACCATGCCGACCCCGTTCCCATCGGCCAGCAGGAGCAGTACAGCATCACGCTGACGAATCAAGGCAACATGGCCGACGAGAACGTTGAAGTCATCGCCACCGTGCCCGACGAACTGCGACTGATCGAAGCGCTCGGCCCCGGCGAAGCGGAAATCGACGGCCAGCAGGTGCGGTTCACCATCAACCGTCTGCGGCCGCGCCAGACGATCAGCCTCCAAATAATCACCGAAGCATTGCGGCCTGCGGACGTGCGCTTCGAGGTTCGCGTTGATAGCGACAATCTGACCAGGCCTGTGATCACGAACGAAGCGACGAGGCTGTTCTAGGACAGCTTCTGAGCGTCCATCAGCGGGGGGGCCGATGGACGCTCCGCACGTTCGCAATCACACGGCACAAGCAGCACTCACGACCGGGGGGAACGTGGGTGCTGCTTTTTTTTATTGAAAACACGCACCAAAATCGCTGACTACGAGCCGCGACCGTAAGGGAGCGGTTGAGTGCTGGGTCCCGACGTACGACACGTTGCCGTGTCTATGTTCGACGCTTGCGCCGTCCTTCGGATCGATCTGTGACGCCCAGCGCTGGTCCGCTCCCTTATCAGTCCTTCTCATCTGTTGGCGTAGCTCGTTGATTTTGGTCGGTAGCCCAGGACGGGTCGGCGTGTGCGGTCGGCGCGCAAAGTCTCAACGCACAACCGCTCCCTCACGGTCGCGGCTCGTTACGCGGAACGCCTCGACGTTCCTCAGAGTTTTTGCACTTCGCCCATGTTGCGGAATTTTTCGTAGCGACGCTGGACGAGGTTCTGCACTTTGAAGCGTTTGAGCTCTCGCAGGTTCTGCACGATCCATTTCTCGACGTTCGCGGCCGTGGTTGTGGGATCGCGATGAGCGCCGCCGTCGGGCTCCTGGATGACCTGATCGATGATGCCGAGCTTCAGGTTGTCCTTCGCGGTGAGGTGCAGCTGCTCGGCCGCCTCAGCCGCCCGCTCCCCGGTTTTCCAGAGGATCGCGGCACAGCCCTCGGGGCTGATCACCGAGTACCAGGCATATTGAAGCATGGCGATGCGATCGCCCACGCCGATGCCGAGTGCGCCGCCCGAGCCGCCTTCGCCGATGACGATACAGATGACCGGCACCCGCAGCCGTGACATTTCTCGCAGGTTGTAGGCGATGGCCTCGGCCTGGCCCCGCTCCTCAGCGCCGATGCCTGGGAACGCGCCGGGCGTGTCGATGAAGGTGACGATCGGCACGCCGAACTTCTCCGCCATCTTCATTTTGAGCATGGCTTTGCGGTAGCCCTCGGGGTGAGCGCAGCCGAAGTGGCAGGCGATCTTCTCACGCGTATCCTTGCCCTTGTTGTGCGCCACGATGAGCGCTTTGTGCGGGCCGATGCGTCCGAAGCCGGTGACGATGGCGGGGTCGTCGCCGAAGCGGCGGTCGCCGTGCAGCTCGCAGAAATCTTTGACGAAGGCGTTGACGTAATCCACCGACTGCGGCCGCCCGGGATGCCGCGCCACCTGCACGGTCTGCCAGGGGGAGAGCTTCGAGTATGTCTTTTTCAGCAGGGCCGAGTGACTCTGCCGCAGCTTGCGGATTTCGGCGGTGATGTCTGAAGCCCCGCCGTTGGCGTGGGTCTCCAGCTCCGCGATCTGCTTCTCCAGCTGGATCAAAGGCTTCTCGAACTCCAACTGGTAGGAACCGTTGTATAAAGTAGCACTGGGCATTGGGGGGTCTGCTCCGCGTCGCTCGATTGGTGCCGGCCCATGCGATACGATAGCCGGGCTGGGAAAAGTGGGGTCCATTATACCCGCAAGGGACGGATTTATGCAGTCGCTTCATACAGGGCAGGTCACGATTGTCGGCACGGGGCTGTTGGGCGGGTCCGTAGGCCTGGCGCTGCGTGCTCAGGGATTCACCGGGACGATCGTCGGCGTCGGTCGGCGTGAGCAGACACTCGAGGCTGCGAAGCAGTGCGGCTGCATCGACCGCGGCACCACAACCTTGGCCGAGGGCGTCGCCGATGCGGACCTGGTCATCCTCGCCACGCCGGTGAGTGTCATCCTTTCCGCGCTCGCCGAGATCGCCCCGGTGCTCAGCCCGGAAGCGGTTGTCACGGACGTCGGCTCGACCAAGCAATCCATCGTCGCCCGCGCAGAGGCGGAACTGCAACACCCCAGCCGATTCGTCGGATCGCACCCCATGGCAGGCGGCGCGCAGACCGGGCCCGAAGCAGGCGACGCCGACTTGTTCACCGGCAAGCCCGTCATCGTCACCCCCACGGACCGGACCGACGCCGATGCGCTGGAGCAGGTCGAGGGCCTTTGGTCGGATCTAGGGATGCGGCTGTCTCGCATGACGCCCGAAGCGCACGACGTCGCCGTGGCCCGCATTTCACACATGCCGCACGCCGCCGCGTTGATGCTCGTGAATCTCGCCAAGGCTGCGGATCTGGAGGTCGCCTCGACGGGATTTGAGAACATGACGCATGCTGCGCTCGGCGACCCGAACATGTGGGCGGATATCTTTCTTGATAACGCCGAGGCAGTCACGCAGGTGCTCAGCGAATGGCGTGAGTTGTGGGACGGCTTTGAACAGATCGTCCGCGAACGTGACCGGGCCGGCATGCTCAAACTTCTCCAGAATACCCAGCAGACACGCCACAACTGGCAGCAGCAGCGCCGCCCCAACAGCGGTGCGTGATCGACGATCCCCAACCCGCAAGGAGTCACGCGGTGAAGTACGAACTCGGTGTCATCGGCGGCGGCAACATGGCCGAGGCCATCGTCAAAGCAGCGGTCGATCAGCAGGTCCTCGCAGCGGACCACGTTCTCGTTTCCGATCCCAGCGAAGCCCGCCGGGCGCTGTTCGCTGCGATGGGCGTGGCCACGACGCAAGATAATGCGGCACTGATCGCCGAGTCGCAGCAGGTGATGCTGGCGGTAAAACCCCAGATTTTCGAGAGCCTCGGCCCGACGCTCACGGCGGTCGATTCCGAGCACCAGGTCGTGATCTCCATCATGGCGGGCATCTCGGCGAAGCGGATCGAAACGGCCATCCTCGGCCGGGAAGATGCGGAGGGCGGCGCGCGGGTGATCCGCGTGATGCCGAACACGCCGCTGCTGGCCGGTGCGGGGATGTCGGGCATCGCCCGGGGCGAGAACGCGTGGGAAGGTGACGAGCTGCTGTCGCTCCAGATCTTCCGAGCTGCCGGTGAAGCCGTCGAGGTTGAAGAGCCGCTGCTCGAAGCCGTCACCGGCGTCTCAGGCTCCGGCCCGGCGTACGTTTTCTACCTCGCCGAGGCCATGGCCGAAGCCGGCCGCTCGCTCGGCCTCACCGAAGACGTCGCCACGCTGCTGACCCAACAGACGATCCTCGGTGCTGCGAAGCTGATGATGCAATCCGAGGATGACCCCGCTGAACTGCGACGCAAGGTCTGCTCGCCCGGCGGTACCACCGAAGCGGCCATCAAACACCTCGACGCCCACGAAGTCCGTCAGCATCTCATGCAGGCGGTGCACAAGTCCGCCCAACGCGCCCACGAACTCGGCAAGTGACGTTCAGCCGTTGATGATCTCGCCGCCGTTGGGATGGATCACCTGCCCTGTGATGAACGACGCATCGTCCGAAGCGAGGAACACGTAAGCCGGGGCAACCTCCTCCGGCTCACCCGCGCGGCCCATCGGCGTGTCCGAACCGAACCGCTCGACCTTCTCATCAGGAAAACTCGCAGGGATCAACGGCGTCCAGATCGGACCCGGCGCTACACCGTTCACGCGAATCTTCTTGCTCGCCAGGTTGATCGCCAGCGACCGCGTAAACCCAACGATGGCGCCCTTGGTGGAGGCATAGTCGATCAGCATCGGGCTGCCGCGATACGCCGTCACCGAGGTCGTGTTGATGATGCAGTCGCCCGCCTGCAGGTGCCTCAGTGCATGGCGCGACATGTGAAACATGCTGAAGATGTTCGTGCGGAACGTGCGTTCAAGTTGTTCGGTCTCGATCTTCTCCAGCGACGGCTGGGGGAACTGCACCGCTGCATTGTTCACCAGCACGTTCAGCTTGCCCAACTGCGTCACCGTCTGCTGAACCGCTTCCCCGCAGAACGTTGGATCGGTGATGTCGCCCGCGATCAGCGTGCACTGACGCCCCGTCTGCTGCACCAGGTCACGGGTTTCCTCAGCATCCTCATGTTCATCAAAATAGACGATGGCGACGTCGGCGCCTTCGCGCGCAAAGGCGATGGCGGTGGAGCGCCCGATGCCGCTGTCGCCTCCGGTGATCAGCGCGACGCGGTCGACGAGTCGGTCGCAGCCGCCCCCCGCAGGGCTTACGTGCCGGGGCCGCGGCTGCATCTCCCCCTCCAGGCCCGGCTGCCGAGGCTGATGTTGCGCGGGTCGCTCACCTGAGTAGCTCGAAGCGTCGTCGGAATCTGCAGGCATGAAGGCTTTCCTCGTTGGTGATGACGAACGGCACGCGCGCCTTCGGCGACAGCGGGTAACAAACGCCGTGCCGATCGCCGCCGGCTGATCGGTACTGCGTGCCACCCGTGACACACCCAACATGATCTGAAAGTTGCACAACGGCCGGGGCGATTGTTGCAACGGCGAAGGTCATGCCCTTCACCACGAGGGTGCCGGAGGCGGCAGGGACGGCGGCGCGTGATTTGCAACACACCCCAGCAGTCAGTGCGGTCGTCGGCGTATGGAGTCGGCTGCACGCCAGAGAAACTCAGGGGGATAGGAGAAAGACCCAATGAGAAGATTTCATCGTCCATTCGTGGCCGCATTGGCCATGGGAGTGGGAGTCGGTGCCGCAGGCGCTTTCGCCCAGCAGCAACAACAGCCGCAGCAACAACAGCCGCAGCAACAGCAGCAACAACAACAACAACAACAACAACAACAGCAGGTGCCCCAGCAGATGCGGCTGGCCACCGCCAACGACCTCATCGGTCTGGACGTTCAGAACTACCAGGGCGAAGACCTCGGCAGCGTCGAGGATGTCGTGCTCGACCAGAACCTGCAAGGCGGACAGATTTCTTACGTCGCTGTGCAGTTCGGCGGGTGGTTCGGCATCGGCGGCGACCTGCACGCCATCCCCTTCGAAGCTCTCGAATACAACGAGGCCGAGGAAATCCTTTTGCTGGACGCACGCCAGGAAGAACTTGAGCAGGCGCCCGGATTTGATCCCGATCGGTGGCCCGAACGTGCCGACCCACGCTGGCAGCAGGTCGATCAGTTCTACGGCGTCGAACAGGAACGCATGGACCAGCAGTTCGGCCGCGAGCAGCAGCAGCAATATCGCCAGCAGCAGGGCGTGCAGCAGCCCTGGCAGCAGAGGCAGCCGGGACAGCAGCAGCAGTACCGGCAGCAGCAACAATATCAGCCCCAGCCCAACGGCCAGCAGCAGTACCGCCAGCAGCCTGGTGCTCAGGGCCAGCAGCAGCCGCAGTATCAGCAGGACCCGTTCGCCCGGGACCAGTACCAGAATCAGCAGCAGGGCCGGCAGTATCAGCGGCCTCAGCAGCAGCGGCAGCAGCAATACAACCAGCAGCAGTACAACCAGCAGCAGCCACAGCCTCAGCAGCTCAACCGCAACAGCCAGGACTACGGCCAGCAGCCCGGTCAGCGGCAGTATCAGCGCAGCCAGCAGCAGGGCCAAGGCGGTCGCGGCACCTACCAGGCGCAGCCCGGCGGACAGGTCGGTCAACAGCAGCAAGACCAGCGCTTCGGCCGTGAAGCATCACCCGGTATGGATATGTGGTCACGCCGACTCAGCGACCTCATCGGCACCAGGGTCGAAAACCAGCAGGGCGAAAGCCTCGGCCAGATCGAAGACGTCGTGATCGACATGGATCGCGGCGTGGCGGCCTACGGCGTGGTGTCCTACGGCGGCACGCTCGGCGTCGGCGAAGAGCAAGCCGTTCTGCCATGGTCCGCCATCGACGTCGACCGTCAGCGCGAAATCCTGACCGTTCAGGCATCCCAGCAGCAGTTGGAGCAGACGTCGTTCGAGAACGTGGAACAGCTTTCCGATCCGCAGCAGGCGCAGCAGATTCACCAGCAGTACCAGGCGCAGCCGTACTGGGAGATCTTCGGCATGCCACGCGGTGCCGGTCAGCTCGATCCACAGCAGCTTCAGGGCTGGCAGCAGCTTGACCAGCAATACGACGCTGAGCAGGAAGAAAGCTTCCAGGGCACCGTCGAAACCATCGGCACGTTCCGTCCGGAGCCCGGTGCCGCACCAGGCGTCCGCTATCGGCTCCGCACGGAAGACGACCGCACGATCACCGTTTACGCCGGGCCTCAGCAGTTCCATCGCCAGCTCGAACGGCGTGAGAACATCGAGATTCAGCGTGGCGACCAGATCGAAGTCACCGGCGCGCCCGCAGAAGTCGGCCGTCGCACCGTGCTGCTTGCTCGCGAGATCAGCAAGGAAGGCCAGACCCTGCAACTGCGCAACGAACAGGGCCAGCCCGAATGGCAGCAGATGCAGCAGGGCCAGCAGCAGCAGCAGCCCGGGCAGCAGCAGGGCCAGGGCCAACAGCCCCAGCAGCAGCCCGGGCAGCAACAGCGTCAACAGCGCCAGCAGCAGCCTCAGCAGCAGTTTTGATCGACGCTCAACGAGCGTTGACGACTGCATGACAATTTAAGACTTCCAGGCCGGGCGAGGCTCGGCGGCAGACGCGTCTGAACACCAGGTGCCGAGCCGCCGACCCCGCCCTTTTTTGGAAACCGGAGGGCCGCCATGGGCAAGTGGTCAAACAAAGACGAACGTCAGTACGAGCACATCAAGGAGAGCACTCAGGAACGTGGGACCGATGAGGGACGCGCCGAGCAGATCGCCGCTCGCACCGTAAACAAGCAGCGGCGTGAAGAAGGCCGAACCCCCAAGATAACAACCGAAGGGACAGGCAATCCGAATGTACCTTTAGAAAGCCGCAGCAAACAGGAACTGCTGAACCTGGCACGCGAAATGGATATCCATGACCGCAGCAAGATGGATAAGGATACGTTGATCGACGCCATCCAGAAGCACCAACATTGAATCCACCGGATCACGCTCACGACTAACCAACCAAAGGAGTCCAGCGATGGTACTTCCTGCAAACGCGGACCGCGTGCAACGCCACACGGATCCAAAGCTGAATCGGCAGATCGAAGAAGAGACGAACTATCGAATCACCTACTACGCGCACAACACCGACGAAATCGATGCACGCCTGCGAGAACTCGACCAGGAGTGGAGCATCGAACGCGCCCTCCAGGCCAACGCAGCCACACTCGCGCTGACCGGTATGTGTATGGGGACGACGCTCAAACGGCGCTGGTATTTGCTGTCGGCGGGGGTGATGGGCTTCCTGCTTCAGCACGCGATCCAGGGCTGGTGCCCGCCAGTGGAAGCCTTCAGGCGACTCGGCTTCCGCACACCATCGGAGATCGAACAGGAGCGGTCGGCGCTGAAGGCGCTGCGTGGCGATTTCGATATCGATCCGCCCCGTGAAGACAATGTCAGTCGCCGGGCCGAGCAGGCGATGGCCGCGGTCCGTCGCCACGCTGAACCGCGAGGCTACGACGCCACAGCCGCCCCACCGACGTAAGACGGAACACCTCGAAGACATTCTGCCGACAGGGTTGCCACTGGTGGTTCGACCACCAGTGCTGCTCTGCCGGTGTCGCTCGATCGCAGACGGCTCGAACAGCTGCTTGTGCCGACGTGGTAACATGGTTGTCTGGGGTAAGAACCATTGGACCGGTGGCACCATGAACATGAACACAGAAATCTGCACCCGATGCGGACGGTCGGCACCCGGCAAAGAGCGTTGGATGTTTCACCAGCTATGGCTTGTCCTCTCGCGTGAGGACATGCCGATCCGAACCGAGTATTTCTGCTATCGCTGTTTGCGTCGGCATCGGATTCATGCAGCAATCGCTCTGACCGTGTTACTGATCGTATTCATCGCCGTCGTCGTGATGGCCATCTCGTTGCGATCGGTATGAGTGACAGCCAAAGCGCACGGCAGGCTTTGCGGACATCCATCATGTTGACGGCTCGGTGCCAACGGCGCTATATTTGGGGTGCTGGTGTGTTATGATGCCCCAGCTATGGTGGTACGGAGCTGTTGATGCGTTGCCCGTTTTGTGCACAGGATAAAGACAAAGTCATCGACTCGCGTTCGAGCGAGCAGGGAAAGGTCATCCGCCGTCGGCGAGAGTGCCTCGCCTGTGGGCGGCGCTTTACGACCTACGAACGCGTCGAGGGCCCGGTCAAGCTGATGGTCGTCAAAAAGGACGGCTCACGCGTGCCTTACGATCGCCAGAAGCTCGTCGATGGGCTTGAAAAAGCCTGCTACAAACGCCCCGTGCCCGCGGAGCGGGTGCAGCAGATCGTCGAACGGATCGAGGACGAGCTGTTCAAAACCTACGATCGCGAAGTCGAAAGCGAAGAGATCGGTCGCCTCGCCAGCGAACGGCTAAGGCAGGAAGATCAGGTCGCCTACGTCCGCTTCGCCAGCGTCTACAAGCAGTTCGGCACGATCGACGAACTCTTCGAAGAAGTGCAGCAGGTCATCGCTTCACGCACCAACATCGACACGACGGACCAGGGCAAGCTGTTCTAGATGCGCGCCCACAAAGAGCCGGGCTGTCCCTAGCCCGGGCCCAACCGGCTTGGGGACAAGCCGGCTCCTTGTCGCCTTTCATTTTTGACGGTTAGATCGCGTTCGTTACCATTTACCCCCTCTATGCGTCTATTGCACCTGATTACCGACACGCCTCGGCCGAGCGATATGCTACTGGCCTGGGTTTACGACAGTCTTGCGGCTGTGTCGGATGCGCGCGCATGGACACTGGGCCCGGCGGAACTCGGCGAGCGGTTTCCGACGTTCAGCCTCAACGGCGACCCGGTCGCCCACCGCCACTTCGCCGCCGGTTCGGGAATCGGCCGAACGTTTACTGCGGTGCTGCGGTTGCGCCAAGCGGCGCAGGCAGATCGTCCGGATGTGATCCACGCGTGGTCGCTTCACGCCGCCGCCGTGGCTGCTGCGGCCTGCCCGGAAACGCCGATCGTGCTGACCCACTCCACCGCTTCGGATGGTGACGGTGCAGCGCTTCCGTGGTGGATGCGGCAAACTTTACGTGGTGCCGCACCGCGGCTGACATGGCTGGGGCCTCACCTGCCGAGCGATGGACTGGCACGCTTGGGACTGAGCGATGGAAGGTCACTACGGATTGATCCGCCCGTTAACGTCGCCCGATTCAACGAGGCTCCACAGCGTGAACGGCAACGGCTCAGCTGGGGCGTGACCCAGCCGGCGACGCGTGTGGTGGTGATGCTCAGCGATCAGGAAGAGCACGTCGAAGCGATGTCCGCCCTGCTGGGCGTGGGCCTGGCGTGGGAGACGGGGCGAGATGTGAAGGTCCTGATTTCGCCTCGGACCGGCGAGCTTGAGCGGGCGCTGCGGGTGATGCGCGATGTCGGTCGCATTGACCGCGTGATCATCGACGAAGCGGCCGACCAGCCTTGGCGCCTCGCGCATGCGGTCGATGCTGCCCTGGTGCTCGGCGACGGGCAAAGCCTTGCCTGGGCGACGAATGCCGGGCTGCCGACGCTCGTGCCGTCGCTGGATGGGGTGCCCGACGGCGAGGCCGGGAACGCCGACATCTTGGACGCCATCTTCGCTCGGCCGACCTCCTCCAAGCCCGGCCGAATCGCGCCGCATCTGTGTCGGCTTTGTGATCAGTTCGATCAGGCCGAGCGGTCGGCCTCGGCGCTGAAAGCTGTGGCGCAAGAGGTTTACGATGTGCGGACTTACCGCCGTCGCCTCGCTGGCGTTTACCAGTCCGTCGCGGCCGGCGAGCGCGTCAGCTGGATCGAACCGGCCCAGGGCCAGGTCGTGGCGGGGTAGCCTTCAGGGCTGTTGATCCTGAGACGCGGTATCAAAAATGTGCTGCGTGGGCTTGAATTGGTACCGGAATAGTGCTATTAATGGTGCGTACCCCACGACCCCTGCCTGACGCGGGGGGATTGCAGCACCAAATGAGCCTAACCCTCACACGCAAAACTGATTACGCGCTGGTTGCCCTCGCGGCCCTCGCCGAGCAGCAGCTGGCCGAGCGCGAGGCGCTCAGCGCCAGGCAGATTGCCGAGCAGCATCAGTTGCCGTTGCCGTTGCTGATGAACCTTTTGAAGGATCTGCACCGGGGCAAGATCGTCTGCTCCCGGCGTGGGGCAGGCGGCGGCTACCTGCTTTGTCACGACCCCGCGGCGGTGAAACTGCTGGACGTCATCGAAGCGATTGAGGGCACCGTCAAGGTCGCCCTCTGCTGCGATGAAGAGGAAGCAGCCGGCGACGAAGCGTGCACCGCCTGCCGCGTCATGGCCACCTGCCCGATTGTTACCCCCATGCAACGGTTCAACGACAAGCTGCGAGGCTTTCTGGGCGACCTGACCCTCGCGGACCTGATCGACCGTCAAACTTCGCCGACCCCTTCGCCGTTGAAGACCACCGGAGCCTCGTCATGAGCAGCGCCACCACCGATATCGAAAAACTCGCCAAGCGCGAATATAAGTATGGTTTCGTCACGGACATCGAGCAGGAGTACGCTCCGCCGGGTCTGAACGAAGAGATCATCGCCTTCATTTCCGCCAAGAAAGATGAGCCGCAATGGATGCTCGACTGGCGTCTGAAGGCCTACCGCCATTGGCTGACGATGAAGCACCCCGACTGGGCGTTCATCCATTATCCGCCGATCGACTTCCAGGCCAGCAGCTACTATGCGGCCCCGAAGAAGCGGCCTGAGAGCATGGACGAGGTCGACCCGAAGCTGCTGGAAACCTACGAGAAGCTCGGCATCCCGCTCAATGAGCAGATGGCGCTGGCAGGTGTGGCGGTTGATGCGGTGTTCGACTCGGTTTCCGTTGCGACCACCTTCAAAGCGGAGCTTGAGAAGTCGGGCGTCATCTTCTGTTCCATCAGCGAAGCGATTCAGAAGCACCCCGATCTGGTCCGCAAGTACCTCGGCTCGGTGGTCCCCTACTCGGACAACTTCTTCGCGACACTGAATACCGCGGTCTTCACCGACGGCTCGTTCGTGTATGTGCCGAAGAACGTGAAATGCCCGATGGAGCTGAGCACCTATTTCCGCATCAACGCGGAGAACACCGGGCAGTTCGAGCGGACGCTGATCATCGCCGACGAAGGCGCGGAAGTCAGCTACCTCGAAGGCTGCACCGCTCCGCAGCGGGATGAGCATCAGCTGCATGCGGCCGTCGTCGAACTGGTCGCGATGAAGGATGCGACCATCAAGTACTCGACCATCCAAAACTGGTACCCCGGCGACGAAGAAGGCAGGGGCGGCATCTACAACTTCGTCACCAAGCGTGGTGCGTGCCGCGGCGAGAACAGCCGAATCTCGTGGACGCAGGTGGAGACCGGGTCGGCCATCACCTGGAAGTATCCTTCGTGCATTCTGCAAGGCGATAACAGCGTTGGTGAGTTCTACTCGGTCGCGCTGACGAATAACTATCAGCAGGCCGACACGGGCACGAAGATGATCCACATCGGCAAGAACACCAAGTCGACGATCGTCAGTAAGGGCATCAGTGCCGGCCGCGGACACAATGCCTACCGCGGACTGGTGAAGGTGCTCAAGGGTGCTGCGAATTCGCACAACTATACACAGTGCGACTCGATGCTCATCGGTGACAAGTGCGGAGCCCACACCTTTCCGTACATCGAGGTGAAGAACACGACCTCCGCGGTTGAGCACGAAGCGTCGACCAGCAAGATCGCTGAGGATCAGCTGTTCTACTGTCAGCAGCGCGGGCTGGACCCCGAGCAGGCGGTCTCGCTGATCGTCAACGGCTTCTGCAAGGAAGTGTTCAAGGAGCTGCCGATGGAGTTTGCTGTGGAAGCGACCAAGCTTCTGCAGGTGAGTCTGGAAGGCAGTGTGGGCTAGGAATCAGCGAACCCGGGCGGAACGTAGTTCCGCGGCTATCGTTTGAGAATCATACTTCGTACTTCACACATCAGAAATAATACTATGTCGCTAATTGAAATTAAGAATCTGCACGCGAGCATCGAAGGCCAGCCCATTTTGAAGGGTCTGAACCTTACGATTCAACCCGGCGAGGTGCACTCGATCATGGGGCCCAACGGGTCGGGCAAGTCGACGCTGGCGAATGTGCTGGCCGGCCGTGAGAACTACGAAGTCACCGACGGCGAAGTGATCTACAACGGCAAAGATCTGCTGGAGATGGAACCCGACGAACGCGCCCGCGAAGGCGTCTTCCTTGCGTTCCAGTATCCCGTCGAGATCCCCGGCGTGTCGGGCATGCAGTTCCTTCGGGCCGCTGTGAATGCCCACCGCGCCCACCGAGGCGAGGAAGAGCTCGACGCGATGGACCTGCTGACGATGTTCAAAGAGCGGGCGAAGCTTGTGAACATCGACACCGATATGCTCAAGCGTTCGGTCAATCAGGGCTTCTCAGGCGGTGAAAAGAAGCGCTACGAGATCTTTCAGATGGCGCTGCTTGAGCCGACGCTTGCCCTGCTCGACGAGACGGACTCGGGCCTGGATATTGATGCGCTCAAGATCGTGGCTGAGGGCGTGAACGCGCTGCGTAACAAAGACCGCGGCTTCCTGGTGATCACGCACTATCAGCGTCTGCTGAACTACATTGTGCCCGACTTCGTGCATGTGCTGATGGACGGTCGCATCGTCCGCAGCGGCGGCAAAGAGCTCGCCCACCAGCTCGAAGCTGAGGGCTATGTCGATATGGAAACCGCCGACGCCGGCTCCAAGTAAACCCCTGCTGAAACTCTCCCGGATACCTCCGATCATGGCTGAAGTCTTGACCAAGCACGAATCCTTTCACGAAAGCCTCGCTGCGGTGCCCGAGCGCACCGGCGGCCCCGCATGGCTTGACAAGCTGCACCAGCACGGCAAGCAGCAGTTCGAGCAGCTGGGTTTTCCGACGCAGCAGGACGAACCGTGGCGATTCACCAACGTCGCGCCCATTGTGAAGACGCCGTTTGTGACGGCCGAGCCGGGCGCGAAGATTGATGCCGACGCGTTGGCCCCCTACCGCCTCGGCGACGTCGCGGGCATGAAGCTGGTCTTCGTTGATGGGCATTTCCGTGCCGAGCTAAGCGACCTGCGGGATGCGCCCAAGGGCCTGCGTGTGATGCCGATGAGCGAAGCCATCCGCGATCACGCCGCCCTGCTGCGGCCGCACCTCGGGCAATATGCGGAGATCGCCGACGGCTTCGATGCGCTGAATGCAGCCCACTTCACGGAGGGCGTCTTCGTCCACGTCGCCCGAAACGTGCAGGTGGAGCAGCCGATCGAACTGCTGTTCGTCGCCAGCGGCTCCGAGCAACCGGTGATGAGTCACGGCCGAAACCTCATCGTCGCTGAGCCTGACGCTAAGGTGACCGTAGTCGAAAGCTACGCCGGGCCATTCGGTGGCAAGTATCTCAACAATGCCGTCACCGAGGTCACCGTCGCCGAGCAGGCGCATGTCGATCATTACTTTGTTGAGCGTGACAGTGAAGATGCGTTCAACCTGACATCGCTGCGGATTCGGCAGGGGCGTGACAGTCGATTTGAATCGCACACCGCACTGTTCGGCGGGTCGATCGTCCGCAACAACGTGATTGTGGAACTCGCCGGCGAGAACTGCGATTCGACCATCAACGGCCTGTTCATGGGCCACGGCTCGCAGCACATGGACAACTACATGCGGGTCATCCACGGCGGGCCGAACGGCGACAGTCGCCAGTTCTACAAGGGCATCCTCGACGACAAGTCGCATGGCGTGTTCTCCGGCCGCATCGTCGTCCGTGAAGGTGCACAGAAGACCGACGCGAAGCAGACCAACCGCAACCTGCTGCTGAGCGATGACGCGACCGTGAACACAATGCCGCAGCTTGAGATCTATGCTGACGACGTCAAATGTACGCACGGCGCGACGATGGGGCAGCTGAGCAAGGACGCCCAGTTTTATCTCGAGGCGCGGGGCATCGACGCAGCCACGGCTCGCAGTATGCTGATTTACGCGTTCGCTGGTGAGTCGCTTGAGCGTATGAACGTCGCTCCGATTCGCGATGAGCTTGAGCAGTTGATGCTCGACCGCCTGCCGGGCGGGGCGAAACTGAAGGCTTTGATTCAATAAACCCCGACGCGCGGCCGCCGGCCGTGAGGCGTGATGACGACGACGACCAAACATACCGCGGATCGCTTCAAGGCCGACTTCGACCCAGCCGAGTTCCGGGCTGAGTTTCCGATTCTTTCGCGCACCGTGCATGGCAAGCCGTTGGTCTATCTCGATAATGCGGCGACGACGCAGAAGCCGCGGGCCGTGATCGACGCCATCACCTACTACTACACGCACAGCAACGCCAACGTGCACCGCGGCGTTCACGCTCTCTCCGAAGAAGCGACCGAAGCGTTCGAAGGTGCCCGCGACAAAGTCCGCAAGTTCCTCAACGCGCCCGACCATCGTGAGATCATCTTTACGCGTGGCTGCACCGAGGGTATGAATCTTGTCGCCCAATCGTATGCCGGGAGCCTGCTACAGCCCGGCGACGAAGTCCTCATCACGCACATGGAGCATCACAGCGGGATCGTGCCGTGGCAGATCGCCTGCCAGCGATCCGGTGCGAAGCTGAAGGTCGTGCCCATCACCGCGTGCGGCGAACTGGATATGGCGACGCTAGAAACGCTGATCACGGAGCGGACGAAGATCGTGTCGCTGGTGCATATCTCCAACGCGCTGGGCACGATCAATCCTGTGAAAGAGATCAGCGCTTTGGCGCATAAGGTCGGTGCGGTGGTGCTCGTTGATGGTGCTCAGGCGACGGCGCACATGAAGGTCGACGTGCAGGACATCGGCTGCGATTTCTACGCCTTTTCCGGTCACAAGATGTTCGGGCCGACCGGCATCGGCGCCCTGTGGGGCCGAACTGAACTGCTCGAGGCCATGCCCCCCTACCAGGGCGGCGGCGACATGATCAAGAACGTCACCTTCGAAGAGACGACCTACAACGACATCCCCTACAAGTTCGAAGCCGGTACGCCGGACATCGCCGGGGCAGTTGGGCTCGGGGCCGCGATCGACTTCATCGCCAACCTGAACATGGATCAGGTGACCGCTCACGAGCAGGACCTCCTGGAGTACGGGACCAAGGCGCTCGCAGAGGTTCCCGGCCTCAGGCTCATCGGTACGGCGGCGGCGAAGTCGGCGGTGCTTTCGTTCGTCGTGGAGGGGCAGCATCCTTACGAGTTGGGGCAGATCCTTGACCGTCAGGGCGTGGCGATCCGCACCGGGCATCATTGTGCGCAGCCGGTGATGGATTACTACGAAGTCTCAGCGACTGTCCGGGCCTCCATGGCCCCGTACAATACCCGTGAAGACATCGACGCACTCGTCGCAGCCCTGCACAAAGCAGCGAAAATACTAGGCTAAATACGACCGACTATGACTACGACTCGCGACATCACCCTCGACCGCATCGTCGCTAACTTCGAGTTCCTCGACGACTGGGAAGAGCGTTTCACCTACCTCATCGACCTGGGCAAGAAGCTGCCGGACATGCCCGAGGCCGAGCGGGTCGAGCGCAACCGCGTCCACGGATGCCAGGCCCAGGTATTCATGAAACCCCGCGTGGAGGGCGAGCCGCCCGTCGTGGTGTTCGATGCGTGGAGCGATGCGGCGACCGTCAAGGGCCTCATTACCATCCTGATGACGATGTACTCGGGCAAGACCGCGGATGAGATCCTGAGCACCGATGCCGAATCCGTCTTTGAGCAGCTCGGCCTTGAAGAGCATTTGAGCATGACCCGCCGCAACGGCCTGCATGCGATGATCAAACGCATTCGGGCGATCGCCACAGAGTTGAAGTAAGCCCCGCATCCAGCGACGCGCGTGCGTCGCAGCCCATGTTGAGACGACTGAAAATGCGCATTCCACTGCCCCAGCCGAACCAGCCCGATCGCGACCGCCAAACTCAGGGGGACCAGCCGATGCCCGATCAACCCGCACCCGACGCTTCCGTTCAAGACCAGATCGTCGCTGCGATCAAGCAGGTGTACGACCCGGAAATTCCGGTGAACATCTACGATCTCGGGCTGATTTACGAGGTGGACGTGAAGCCGGACGAGACGGTGGATGTGAAGATGACGCTGACGACGCCGAACTGCCCGGAAGCGCAAACGTTGCCCGGCATGGTCGAGCAGGCGGTCGAAACTGTGGCGGGCGTAAAGAAGGCGAACGTCGAGATCGTTTGGGAACCACGCTGGGACAAAGAGATGATGTCCGACGCGGCCAAACTCCAACTCGGCTTCATGTAACCCCCCACCGCCCCCCCACCGTTTCCCGCATCCGATCTGTCCGCAGCCAGCTTGATGCGCTTGCGCGCGCCGCGAACATCAGTCTCGACGAGGCTCCACAGCGCGATGACCACTTACTGACGTGCGTGGCTCGAATCCCACCCTCCCAGGATGTTAACGACATCTTCACGCCCCCCCTTTCGCCATCGGCGTCCTTAGGCGATAGCATGGTCGGTTCGCTGTTGTTTTGACCATCTGTATAGGGAGCGCTGCTGTGCGTGATTCGAGACTGGACAAGCTCGCCGACGTGATCGTGAACTATTCGACGGGCGTAAAGCCGGGCCAGATTGTCCGGATCAGTGGCGACCCGATCGCCCAGCCGTTGATCGAAGCACTCTACGAGAGAGTCATGCAGGCGGGCGCCCATCCCACCGTCCGTATGACGCCCGACACGCTGCAGAACATCTTTTATGAGCACGCGAACGACGAGCAGCTCAAGTACGTCTCGCCTCTGATGCAGCACGAGATCGAGAACATCGACGTCAGCATCGGCATCTGGGCGGAGACGAACACCAAGTCACTCACGAACGTCTCGGCGAAGAAGCAGGCCACGGCCTCGGCGGCCCGTAAGCCGATCTTCAAGGTGTTCATGGAGCGAGCGGCGAAGGGTACGCTCAAGTGGTCCGGCACGCTCTATCCCACCGCTGCCAGCGCGCAGGACGCGGAAATGAGCCTGCAGGAGTACGAAAACTTCGTGTTCAATGCAGGGCATCTGGACAAAGCCGACCCCGTCGCGGAATGGATGAAGATCAAGGACCGTCAGCAGAAGCTCACTGACTACCTCAGCAACGGCCGCCGCGAACTGCACTTCAAGACCGACAACGGCACCGATCTCAAAGTCAACGTCGAAGGCATGACGTGGATCAACTGCTCCGGCAACGAAAACTTCCCCGACGGCGAAGTGTTCACCGGCCCTAACCTCAAGGCAAGCGACGGCGGCGTCAACGGCGTGGTCCGCTACTCCTTCCCGGCTGTCCACCGCGGACGCGAGGTGCACGATATCGAGCTGACCTTCGAAAAAGGCAAGGTCGTCAAGGCGCTCGCTTCGAAGAACCAGGACTTCCTTAACGAGATGCTCGACCAGGATGCGGGGGCACGCTACCTCGGCGAGATCGCGATCGGCACCAACTACAACATCACCCGATACACGAAGAACACGCTCTTCGACGAGAAGATCGGCGGCACCTTCCACGCAGCGGTCGGCGCGGGCTATCCCGAGTCGGGCAACAACAACGAGTCCGGCCTGCACTGGGACATGGTGTGCGATCTCCGCACCGGCGGCACGATCAGCGTCGACGGGGAAGTCATCAGCCGCGACGGCAAGTTCGTCGATCCCGAGTGGCCGGCGGCGGAATGACCAGTTGCGGGTCGTCGTCCCTCGGGAACCAGCGCGTGTTGAGGTGAACCGTTCCCGGTTATGATGGCCCGCTATGCCTCAATCACCCATGCAATTTGTCTCCGCGATCAGCAATGAACAGCACACCGGCGAAGCGCTTGATGAAGTGCTCGGCGAGGTGCGCGAACAACTCGACGGCGAGGCGGACTTCGTGATGACGTTCGCCAGCTATCATCATCGACGCGACTTCGATCTCATCGCCGACGCCATCGAACGCGACCTGAACCCCGGGGTGGCGCTTGGCGCTACCGCCGCAGCCGTGCTCGGCAGTGGCCAAGAGCTGGAGAAATCGGCGGGCCTGACGATGCTTGCGGCCAAAATGCCGGGCGCGTGGATGCATCCGTTTCGTTACGACGATCTGCCACGCATTGCGGAGGACGATGATCCGACGGGTATGCGTGAAGCGATCGTCGGCGAAGGGCGCGAGGGCGAACCGGCTGCGATGTTTCTTCTGGCGGACCCGTTTTCCACGCCAATGGTAAAGCTGATTCCGGCGATCAATGCAGCCCTGCCGGGCGTTCCGCTGATCGGCGGGATGGCCAGCGGCGGCGCGGCGGCGGGCGATAATCGGCTGCTGCTCGGCGGCGAGGTCACCTCCGAAGGAGCGGTCGGCGTCGCGATCGGCGGCGACCTCCGGGTCGACTGCACGGTGAGCCAGGGCTGTCGCCCGGTCGGGCAACCTTGGGTGATCACGAAGGCGAAGCACAATCTGATACAGAGCATCGGCGGCCGGGCGGTGCTTGATGTCATCCAGGAAACCGCGGAGCAGGCGGACCCCGAAGATCAGGAACTGCTCCAGCACGGGCTTTTCGTGGGACGCGTGATCAACGAATACAAGGACCGCTTCGGCCGGGGCGACTTCCTGATTCGCAACATCGTCGGGGCCGATCAGGAGACCGGTTACATCGCGGTCAGCGATCTGGTGAAGGTCGGCGAGACGATTCAGTTTCACGTGCGTGACCGACGCACCGCCGAGCAGGACCTCCGCCTGCTGCTGCAATCGCAGAAGCTGCATGGCGAGCCGGCCGGGGCGCTGCTGTGCACTTGCAACGGGCGAGGCCTGAACATCTTTGAAGAGCCGAACGTCGAGTCGTCGATCATCCGTGGTGAGCTTGGCGAGTCGCTGCCGCTGGCGGGGTTCTTCGCGGCGGGCGAGATCGGGCCAGTCGGCGGCTCGAACTTCCTCCACGGTTTCACGGCATCGCTTGCCGTTTTCCGCCCCCAAGAACAAGAATAAACGTCTTCATCGCCTTGAACGCGATTCTGCCGCAAAAGGACTGTTTCATGAAGCTTATGACGTCAATGCTCGCCCTGCTGATGCTCGTCGCTGCGACCGCGCACGCCGAGGAGGCCGAGGCGCCGGACCGCCTGATGCCCGAGCCGCTACGGGATCTGGGGCGGTCGCACAAGGTGCGGTTGATCTACTTTGTCCCAGCCGACCGCGAGCCGATCGACGCATGGGCTGCCCGGATCGAGACGCTGGTCACCTTCGCCAACGACGCCATTCGCCGCGATCTCGTGGAGAAGGGGTATGAAGACGCCGCGCTGGATTTTGAGTTCGACGAGGCGGACGAGTTGGTGATCCATCTGGTGCGAGGCGAGCACCCGACTGACCACTACAGCGGGGCACCTGACTACAACTTTCGGCAGCAGTGGGTCACCGTGAACACAGACGTAGAAGCGGAGCTGGGCCCGCCGAGCGAGCGGGTGCACCTGATCTTCGCCGAGACCTATGATAAACAGCCCGCGCCACACGAGTGGGCGGGGGGAAATGCGCAGGCGGCGTTTCTTTCCGCTGATACAGCGGTGGCGATGAAAAGCGCGTGGATCCTCCGCCCGGAGTTCACAGCAACCGACATCGAAACGCAGCTTGAGCTGCTGTTCGATGACACCCCGATCGAGGGGCGGACCGCGATGGGCCACGGTCAGCCGAACTCGCCACGTCATCATTTCATTGAGGATGGTTTCGGCGCGGTGGTGCACGAACTTGGCCACGCGTTGTCGCTTTACCACGACAGCCGCGACGGGCTTTACCACATGGGCAACGGGTTTCGGCAGCTGCGGACGCGGTATCGTACCGATCTGCCGCACGACCAGCGGAGCCGATTCAGTGACGATGCCGCGCGGATGCTGGTGCGATCGCGATTCATCTCCGAGTCGGCGCATCCGAAGGATCTGACGCCGCCGCGGATGACCATTCGTCTGCTTCGGCAGCCGCAGTCGGGCGATCGTGACCTGCGCATCCATCTTGAGGCTGAGGACGACACGGCCCTGGCGGCGTTCGTGTTCCACGTGGGCGCGAATGATTCGGTGGCGATCGGCGGGAAACTTGAGGGCAAAAGTGTCACGCTAGATGAACTACGCATCGGGCACCCCGAGATACAGCCGGGCCAGCAGATTCACCTTCAAGGGCGGATCGTCGACGAAGCGGGCAACTTCGCTCGGCTGTCGTTGACACTGACGGTGCCTGATCCGGCCGCGGACGATTCCTGATAGGGCGACGACTTCGGCGGCGGTGTCAGCTGCGGATCTGGCCGTTGCCGCGGACGACCCATTTGTAGGTCGTGAGATCGGAAGCGCCCATCGGGCCGCGTGCGTGGAGTTTGTCGGTGCTGATGCCGATTTCGGCGCCGAGGCCGTATTCGCCGCCGTCGCTGAATCGGGTCGAACAGTTGACCATGACGTTGCCCGAGTCGACGCTCGCGACGAAGGCATCGGCTGATGCGATGTCGGCGGTGAGGATCGCGTCGGTGTGATGCGAGCCGTACTTGTTGATGTGGTCGACAGCCTGCTCAAGTGAATCGACGACACGTATCGCAACGATCGGCTGCAGGTACTCGGTCGCCCAGTCGGTTTCGTCGGCGGGCTTGAGCCGTTCGGCTGCGACGTGATCGGCGGCGAGTTTGAGCGTGGTTTCGCAGCCGCGGATTTCGACGCCGGCTTCATCGAGCTTCGCGCAGACCGCCTGGAGCAGGTCCGCTGCATCACGATGGAAGAGAATCGTTTCGGCGGCGTTGCAGACGCCCGGCCGTTGCACCTTCGCATTCACCGCCACGGCGACCACTTCGCTGCGATCCATCAGCTTCGCGTGCTGATCGACATAGACGTGACAGTTGCCGGTGTAATGCTTGATGACGGGGATGGTGCTTTGCTCGACGACTGCGCGGATCAGGCTTTCGCCGCCGCGCGGGATGACGACGTCGATGAGCTCATCCATCTTCAGCAGCTTGCCGACGGCGGCGCGATCGGTGGTCTGCACGAGTTGAATGGCGTTGGCGTCGAGGCCCTCGGCGGTGAGGGCGGCGCGGATGACGTCGGCGATGGCGGTGTTGGAATGGATGGCCTCTTTGCCGCCTCGGAGAATCAAAGCGTTGCCGCTTTTGAGGCAGAGGGCGGCGGCGTCGCTGGTGACGTTCGGCCGACTCTCATAGATAAAAAGCACGACGCCGAGCGGCACGCGGACCTTCTCGATCTTCAGCCCGTTCGGCCGAACGTAGCCCTCAATCACCTGCCCGACGGGGTCCACCTGCTCAGCGATCTGCCGCACGGAACCCGCCATCTTGCCGATGCGTGCCTCGTCCAGCCGAAGCCGATCGACCATGGCCGCGGTGAGCCCGAATTTGTCGGCGTTGGCGATGTCTTTGCCGTTGGCTTCGATGATGAGCCCGGCCTGAGCCTCGAGTCCGTCGGCGATGCGGCGCAGGACGGCGTCACGCGCCTGGCCGCTGATCGTGGCGAGCTTGCGACCGGCGGCGCGGGCGCCTCCAGCCAACTGCGTGCAGTAGGAATCAAGATCCGACGGGACGTTCGTGGGGGCTTGCGTCGTCATGGTTCGAGAAGCTCTTGTCGTGAAAATAGATATCAGGAAATCAGCGTGCGAAGGCGAGGTTCACTCACTCATCGCGGCGCTCGACGGTATAGCGGACGGAACTCGTATCCGTGGTGACCGTCAAGGTCGGCGGCACCTCAAAGGTGACCGTGCCGGTGGCGCTTTCGCCCACCGCCCGCACCAGATCATCGCTGCCCAGACGCAGCGTGGCCACCACGCGAAGTGAACCGTCACGCACACGCTGAATCAACTCGGAGGGGCCGCTGACGCGCACATCACGCAGCACGCGCGACTCTTCGTCGAGCACCACGTCATAGCGTTCAAGATCCGAAGGCGGAGCCATGATCCAGACGGGCACGCTGGGGAGGGTGACGACGTCGTCTTTCGTGTCGATGGTGAAGGTCACCTGCACTTCTTCGGGCTCGATCTTGACGTGAGGATCGTCCGCAAGTTCGGGAGGAAGCTGCACGCGTCCGCGCACCGTCTGCTGCTGGCCGGCAGGCAGAAGGCGGATGGGAACGACGGGCTCGACTCGCAGTTGGAGTTGATCGCCGGATTGCGGGAGGTCCGCCAGCCGACCTTCGGGAAGCGTGACAGTCACGCGAGCGGGTTCAATGCTCAGGGACTCTTCAACGAGTTGGACGTCGCGCGGCCGAAACACCGTGACCACGTCGCGACTCACCAGCCGATCGATTTCCAGCAGCATGGTGGGCGGGTCGACGCTGGTCACGTTCACGTTCAGGCCGGAGATCGGCCTGGCGTTGGGGACGTGCTCGCTCATCGCGATGCTGACCTCGCCCGTTTCGATATGGTCGAGTTCGAGTGCAATGCCGCTGCCGACACCTCGGCGGACCTGGTCGAGTTCGCTGCGGGCCCCTTTGAACTGCATGCTGAACCGCTCGGGCTGCTGGCGTACCACGACCAGATCATCGCTGGGCAGCACCACGCGGACGGACACGGAACTTGCCAGCCACGTCTGCACGTTCCGCCCCTCGGCATAGAGCCAGACGAGCGCCGTGATCAGCGTCACCAGCAGATAATCCTGAATGTGCCTCGCCCAGTTCATAAGCCAACCTGATTAAGCAGCGGTCTTGCCGGAGAGCCCGGGATCTTCTTCTTCATCGTCATCGTTTTTTGATTCGGGCGGCCCCTGGCTCAGCCCGCGACGCAGCATGGCCCGCAGGCCGTCCGTCGAAAGCTTGCGAAGCAGCTGCCCACGCTCGGCAAGGCTTATCGACCCGTTCTCTTCGCTGACGACGATGATGAGGCAGTCGGCTTCCTGGGAAAGGCCCATGGCCGCGCGGTGACGGGAGCCGAGTTCCTGATTGATGTCGTCGCTCTCGGCGAGCGGAAACTGGACGCCGGCTGCCATGATCTTGTCCGCCCGAATCACGACGCCCATATCATGTAAAGCCGACCCGGGCCAGAAGATCGTTTTCAGAAGTTCAGCACTGACGTTCGCGTCGAGCCGGGTTCCCGCTTCGATGATGCCCTCGAGGCCGACCTCCCGCTCCAGGGCGATGATCGCACCGATTTTGTTGCGGGAGAGATCTTCCACGGCGTCGATCACTTCGTCGATCACGCTTTCCGCGGAGATGCTGGTACCGCGAAACAGCCGCGCTTCGCCGAGGCGCACCAGTGCCCGGCGGAGTTCAGGCTGGAAGACAACCACCAGCGCGAAGGCGGCGAATGTGAGGAAGCTGCCGAGCAGGAAGCGCAGTCGGGCGAAGACTTCACTGTCGCCGCCGAGCCCGCCCACGATGATCGCAGCGATGATGACCACCATCCCGAAGCCGCGGAGCACACGCGCGCCGCGCGTGCCGCGCAGGAAGCGGAAGACCATGTAGATCACGAGCCATATAAGCGCCAGCTCGACCAGCACTTCCCAGAGATCGTAACCTCTAAGCCGTGTGGCGACTTCAATGAATGTCTGAGTCAGTCGTTCGAACAAAGTAGAAACCGCATCTGAAGGGGCCGACCGCTGGCGGCGCGGCGATACCGTGCCTCATAGTATATACGACGTTATCGTCGATCACGAATCGTGCCCTCCAGTATGGCTTCTCAGAGGCTCGGGCGGCATGCAATGCCCCGCGACATCGCCGAACAGAGGCCGCACATGGGCGTAATGATAATGCTGGAGGCTGCGGCGTGTCGCGGCTTGCTCGAGAGGCCCGCGGTGCGTATGGTCTTACCATTTCCGCCCCGTTCTGTCCGTAGCCAAGGAAGGCGAATCTGATGGCTGACCCCACCACCGCCCCCAGTTCAACCGCACGACGCCCCCGCGCCGCCGAAACCGCCAGGCCCGACGCTGAGTCTATGGCCAAGTCGCAGCGCGAGATCTCCGTCAGTGAGTTCTTCGCGAAGAACCGCCACCTGCTCGGCTTCGACAATCCCCGCAAAGCCCTGCTGACGACGGTTAAGGAAGCGGTCGACAACGCGCTCGACGCCTGCGAAGAAGCGCACATCCTTCCCGATCTCTTCGTCGGCATCGAACAGCTCGGCGAGACCCGCTTCCGCATCACCATCCGCGACAACGGACCGGGCATCGTCCGCAAGCAGGTCGAAAACGTCTTCGGCAAGCTGCTGTACGGCTCGAAGTTCCACCGCCTGAAAATGTCGCGCGGCCAGCAGGGCATCGGCATCGCGGCGTCGGGGATGTACGGCCTGATGACCACGGGCAAGCCGATGGTCATCCACACCAAGCCCAAGAAGAACAAGCCCTGCCATCGTGTGACGCTCGCCATCGACACGCAGAAGAACAAAGCAGACGTGTCGGATGAAATCGAAATGGACTTCGACCTGATCCCCAAGACCGGCACGCAGGTGGAGATCGAACTGGAAGGCCGATACCAGCGCGGCCGGCAGAGCGTGGACGAATACCTCAAGCAGACGGCCATCGCCAACCCGCACGCCCAGATCATCTTTCAGCCGCCCGACGCCTGCCGCCCCGCCAACACCAACGGCAACGGCCATGCCCAGCCCGACACCGAAGCGCTGATCGACGATCAGGCCCACGCCGTCGAAGTGGCCAAGACCAGCCCGCAATCGACCGTCACGCCCGGCGGCACCATCGTGCATCCGCGCGGCATCGCTGAGTTGCCGGAAGAACCCAAAGAGATCAAGCCTCATCCGCGCGGCATCGAGATGGGTACGCTCCAGCGCATGCTCAAAACGACGCAGGCGACGCAGCTGGGCGCTTTCCTGCAATCCGAATTTTGCCGGGTGTCGACGAGCAAGGCGACGGAGATTTGCGATCTCGCGGGCAAGCTCGTCGGCAGCGCCACCATCACCAACCGCACCTACTGCAGCCGCATCAAGCATGCCGAGGCCGAGGCGATCTATCAGGCGATCCAGGAAGTGAAGCTGATGTCGCCGCCGACTGATTGCCTGGCTCCGATCGGCGCGAAGCAAATTCTCGCCGGCCTGCTCAAAGGCGAAAAGGCGGAGTTCTACACCGCCAACACGCGTGATCCTGCGGTCTACCGCGGTAACCCGTTCCAGATCGAAGTCGGTCTGGCGTTCGGCGGGTCGCTGCCGGGTGACGAGCCCGGCCGTGTCATCCGCTTCGCCAACCGCGTGCCGCTGCTCTATCAGCAGTCCGCCTGCGCCGCCTTCAAAGCCGTCGCCGATACAGGCTGGCGCAACTACAACCTCTCCCAGCCGCGGGGCGCGCTGCCCGTCGGCCCGCTGGTGATCATGATCCACATGGCCAGCGTCTGGGTGCCGTTCACCAGCGAATCCAAGGAAGCGATCGCCGACTACGATGAGATTCGCAAGGAGATGAAGCTCGCCCTTTCCGAGTGCGGCCGCAAGCTGAAGATCTATCTCAGCCGACGTGCCCGAATGCGGCGGGAGGGTCAACGCCGCGACATCTTCACCCGTTACATCGGCGAGGTCGTCCGCGCCATCAACAGCATCGATCCGCAGTTCGATCCGGCTGAGCTTCACGAGCAGTTCGTCAGCGTCGCCCGTACCCGCACCGCCCAGGCGGACGTGGAGTTCGACGAAGATGGCAATCCGATCAAGAAGAAAAAGAAGCAGACTCGCGACGTGCTCGCCGCCGACGAAACGACCGTGATCGTGGAAGACGAGACACAGGTTGACGAAGAAGAGTCTGACGAGCCCTCGGCAGGAACGCGCGATCGCGAGCAAGCGGTTTCAGACGAGGACGACGAGGGCAGCGAGACGCTCTTCTAAGCGTTCCACAACCAGCCGCCGCGCCGCCAAGCTACCTCCATCTCTATCAGCAAAAAGTCCAGATACGCCATGGCCAAGAAAAAGACCACCAAGAGCGCTCCGAAGAAGATCTCCGCCAAGGCCGTCGCCGAGGCTGCGACCGCAGGCACCAAGCGGACGAAGGTGAAACCCTCCCGCAAGAGCGATCCCGCTGCGACAGGTAAGAAAATCATCGACCTGGCGGGCACGATCGTGACGCAGGTGACGCAGGAGAAAGACCCCGGCGTCGACATCCCCACCCGCGCCCTCTCGAACGTCCATTTCGACGACAAGTCACGCGTCATCCGCATGGGCGACAACAAGCAACGCCGGTCGTTCTTCAACCTCGGCCAAGCCAAGAAGTTCATGCAGACGACGCTGATCGCTTCCGGCTGCAAAGAGCTGATCGATCAGAAAAAGACCACCTCCATTCGTGATCTTTTCTACCACTGCAAACGCACCATCGAAGGCACGAAGGAAAATACCTTCGACGAACAGAGCGAATCCGATCCCATCATCGAAGACCTCGAAGTCGCCCTGACCTCCCTCCGCGAAGAGCTCGGCCTGTTCGCCGAACCCAAGGGCGCGATGGTCGGCCCGATGACCATCGAAGACAACGGCGACACGATCGACCTCGCCCGCATGGGCTCCGGCGGTTGGGCCATCCCCTCCATCGTCGAAGACCACATCATCAAGTTCAAACGCGGCAAGGCGAAGTTCGTACTGCTTATCGAGAAAGGTGCGGTCTGGCGCCGCTTCAGCGAAGACCGCTTCTGGGAAACGCACAACTGCATGATTATCCACGGCGGTGGTCAGCCGCCGCGCGGCGTCCGTCGACTCCTCTCACGCATGCACCACGAACTCGGCCTCCCCGTCTACGTCCTCGTCGATAACGACCCCTGGGGCTATTACATCTACTCCGTCGTGAAGCAGGGCTCGATCAACCTCGCGTTCGAATCCCAGCGCATGGCCATCCCCGACGCCCGCTTCATCGGCATGTCCAGCTTCGACGCTGAACGCTTCGACATCCCCTCCAACGTCACCATCAAACTCAACGACAACGACAGCCGCCGCGCCAAAGAGATCATGAGCTATCCGTGGTTCCAGAAGAAGCCATGGCAAAAAGAGATCAAACACATGCTCAAACTCGGCGTGAAGCTTGAACTCGAAGCGCTGTCCAACAAAGACTTCTCCTTCATCACTGAGCAGTACCTGCCTCGCAAGATCACCGACAAACAGTGGCTCGATTAACGTTGGTGAAGCTCCCCCAGTCGTTCGGCGGCGGCCTCTGCGGCACCGCTTTGTGGGGCGGCATCGATGGCTTGCGTCCATGCGGCACGGGCGGCGGCGGTCTCGCCTCGCCGCTGGAGATAGTTGCCGTGGTGGTACCAGACGGATGCCACCATCGCCGGCTCAAGATTCCCCCGCGCACTTCCCGCCCCCTCCTCCGCACGCCGCTTTAGCGCCTGCGCGAGGTACGCGAAATCCGCCTTCGCCTTGGCGTCGGCATTGAAGAACGCGGGCAACTGGGACGCCGTCACCGCGCGAAGCCAGCGCACCTCCAGATCATCCGGCGCAAGGGCGACCGCGCGATTCAACAGCGCCTCCCCCTCCTTCGCCAGCCGCCCCTTCTCCCACGGCAAAAATGCCTCGCGTGACTCGATAAACCTTACGCTCCCGGCATAAGCCAGCACCGTCGGCTCGTCCGCATGCTTCCGCAGCAGCGTGTTCCAGTGCGCCACCGCCTCCTGCGTCCAAGGCTCGGCCGGCCGCTGCATTCCGCCGAGGTACAACGCTCGGCCGTACTCAAGCAAATTGTTCAAATCGTCCGCATCATGCTGCACGGCCTGCTCCGCGCGGTCGATTCGGTCCTCCAGCGAACCGACCTGCCCCACCCGCTGCGGCCGTGGCTCTGCAGGGGTCTCCAAAGCCCCTACAGGAGCCGCGCAGCCCGCCGCCAACACAGCCGTGAGCATATAGGCTGCCGCTCGTAGCCCGTAGGTGCATGATTGTCTCAAGGTTCCAACCTCCAAGTTCACACTCCCAAGCGGATGCCTCACCACCCCGGCCAACCCATCACGCAGCAAAAGATTCTAGGCATTTAGTTTTTTTCTGAACTAAACGTTCAAAACGTTCACTTGGTGCCTATACTCGTCGGTGTGCAACTGGCACACGTGTTGCCGCTGTTGCCCCTTCTGGAGGAAGACAATGCCGAAGAGAGCGGTCGTGATCGGAGCGGGACCGGGCGGGCTTGCGTCGGCGATGTTGCTCGCGAAGGCGGGAATGCAGGTGACAGTGCTGGAGCGGATGGACAGCCCGGGCGGCCGCACCTCGACGATTCGGACGGAGACCGGCTACCGCTTCGACATGGGGCCGACCTTCTTCATCTACCCCGCTGTCCTGGAAGAGGTGTTCCGCCGGTGCGGGATGAGGCTTGAGGATCACGTGCAGATGGAGCGTTTGGACCCGCAGTATCGGCTGGTGTTCGAGGACGGCGGCGAACTGCTGGCCACGCCGAATGTGCAGCGGATGAAGCAGGCGATCGCCCGGCTTTGCCCTGCTGATGCCGACCAACTTGAGCGGTACCTCGCGGACAACCGCCGCAAGTTCGCCGCCTTCGAGCCGATCCTCCAAAAGCCGTTCAACGGATGGCGCGACTGCCTCTCGCTCGATCCGCGATCGTTGAAGCTGCTTCGGCCATGGTCCAGCGTCGACGGTGATCTCAAGCGTTACTTCAGCGATCCGCGGGTGAGGCTTGCGTTCTCCTTCCAGAGCAAATACCTCGGCATGTCGCCGTACCAGTGCCCGAGCCTGTTCACGATCCTTGCGTTCCTCGAATACGAACACGGCATTCACCATCCGCGCGGCGGCTGCGGTGCGGTCAGTGACGCAATGGCCTCAGCGGCGACCACCCTCGGTGCAAGCGTGCGACTTGGCGAACCCGTCGAGGAGATCGTCTTCACCGGCCGACGGGCCACCGCTGTCCGCACCGAGCGGGCCACCTACCCCTGCGATGCGTTAGTCGTCAACGCCGACTTTGCCAACACGATGCACCACCTCGTCCCAGATCGCCTTCGCAAACGCTGGACCGATCGTAAGCTCGTAAAGAAGAAATACTCCTGCTCCACGTTCATGATGTACCTCGGCGTTGACCGTCGATACGAAGACCTCGCGCATCACACCGTCTTCCTTTCGCGCGACTATCAGCAGAACCTGCGGGAGATCGAGCAGAGCCACACGCTCTCGGCCAACCCTTCGATTTACGTTCACAACCCAAGCGCGACCGATCCGACGATGGCACCGGATGGGCACAGCGCGTTGTACGTCCTGGCGCCGGTGACGCATCAGCATGAGAACGTTGACTGGCAGCGGGACACCGCAAGCTTCCGCCAGACGGTGCTGCGGAAACTTGAACAACTGGGGCTGAACGATATTCAATCGCGCATTCGGCATGAGCAAATCTTCACACCGCGCGACTGGCAGCAACAGATGCAGATCTTTCGAGGGGCGACTTTTAACCTGGCGCACACGTTTCGTCAGATGCTGCACCTTCGGCCACGTAACCGGTTTGAGGATCTGGAGGGCGTTTACCTCGTCGGCGGCGGCACGCATCCGGGCTCGGGCCTGCCGGTGATCTACCAGTCGGCCCTGATCAGCACGGAACTGCTCACGAGTGACCTCGGGGTGGCGGTGGATTGGCAGACGCCTGCCTCGCCGGTGACGCCGCGCATGGTTGCGAAAGACGGCGGCACGCGCGTCGCGGAGGCGGTGGGATGAATCATGCCGTTGCGACGAACGATTTGAGCGAGGCGGTGCTCCGAGCGGCGGAGAGTCGCGAGCCGTGGGCGCAGACACCTTTGGCCGAGCGGTTGGCGATGCTCAGCCGTATGCGACACGCCCTTGCTGCGGATGCTGGTCGTGTCGCGCGGCAGCTGACAGAGGCATTGCCACAGCGGCGCAGCGTCGCGGAGACGCTGGCGGCGGAGATCTTGCCGCTGCTCGAGGGCTGGCGTTTTCTGGAGCGGCGGGCAAAGCGTATTCTCCAGCCGCGACGTGTCGGAGCGCGTGGCCGCCCGCTTTGGCTGTACGGTTCCAAGGCGACCATCCATCGCGAGCCGAAGGGTACGGTTCTGGTGCTATGCCCGTTTAACTATCCACTGCTGCTCGGCGGTGCGCCGCTGGGGCAGGCGCTGGCGGCAGGCAACACGGTGCTGCTCAAGCCTGGGCGACTCGGCGCGGAGGCAGCGGTCACACTGGAGGGGCTGGCGCGGCAGGCGGGCGCGCCGCCGGGTGTCGTGCAGGTTCTCGACAACTCAATCGACGCGGGGCTCGGGGCGATCGACCTCGGCGTCGATCACGTGGTGATGACCGGTTCGGCCGAGGCCGGCCGTTCCGTGATGCGTCGATGTGCTGAGCGTCTGACGCCGTTGACCATGGAGCTTTCGGGTTGTGACGCGGTTTTCGTACAACGGGAGGCTGACATCGATCACGCGGTGCGATGCCTTGCGTTCGGTATCTCGATCAACAGCGGCGCTACGTGCATCGCGCCGCGCCGAGTGTGGGTGCATCGTTCACAATATGAGCCGTTCTGCCGAGCGATGGCCACGGCAGCGCACGCGATTGAACCGTTGCCAGCCGATGAAGCCGCAACGCAGAGGTTGATGCAGCTGACACGCGACGCCCTGCAGTCCGGGGCGCGTCAGCTGGCGGGCTCCATAACCAGCGACGGCCGTGTTCGCCCCATCGTGCTCGCGGACATCTCGCCGACCGACACACTCCTACACCGCGATGTGTTCGCCCCGGCCCTGTCGCTGGTGCCTGTGGATTCTGATGAGCAAGCGTTGCGGCTGGATCGCCGATGCCCGTATGCCTTGGGCGCCAGTGTTTTCGGCAAGCCCGCCGAAGCGGCGAAGCTCGCGCAGCAGGTCGATGCGGGGACAGTCACGGTGAACGATCTGATCGTCCCCACGGCGGACCCGCGCCTCCCATTCGGCGGTCGTCGGCAAAGCGGGTTCGGCGTCACGCGTGGTGCTGAGGGACTGCTCGAACTGACGCGTGTGCGCACCGTGGTCCATCGGCCTGCCCGCTTTCAGCCTCACCTTCAGCCGACGCGCGAGAGCGATGCCGATCGGCTCGAAGCCCTCATTCAAGCCAATCATCAATCGACATGGGCCCAGCGCGTGCAGGCGTGGCGAAAGCTGATCCGCCCTGGCTCCTGATTCCCCCGAGGATACTTAAATGACTGTCCCAATGACCGCAGCCCCGAATCGAAACGACGACGTGCGTGACGCGGAAAGCATCATCGTGATCGGCGGCGGCCTCGCGGGCCTTGCGTCGGCCTGCACCCTCGCCGCCCGCGGCTATGCCGTGACGCTCCTTGAGAAGAACGCGTGGCTGGGCGGGAAGGCCGCTCCGCTTGCCGAGGCGGGGTTCCGCTTCGACATGGGCCCGACGATTCTCACGATGCCGAAAATGTTACGCCGGATTTTCGCGGAAGCCGGCCGCGACATGAACGCCTCGCTCACGCTGCATCGGCTCGATCCGCAGTGGCGCTGCTTTTTTGATGATGGTGCGGTGCTCGACCTCCGCGAGCAGACGAAAACCATGCAGCAGGAACTCACACGCTTCGGCCTCGACGCCCGCCAGACCAGACAGTACGAAGCGTTCATCCGCTACGCCGAACGGCTGCACGATATCTCCGAGCGGTTCTTTTTCTACAAGCCGATCGGTTCCATCCGCGACATGATGGACCCCGGCCGCTCGTTTAACGCCCGCACGCTGAGCGACGTGATCAGCATGCGCATGGGCCACAGCGTGGCGGGCACGATCCGCAAGTACATCGGCGACGACCGCGTCGCACAGATGCTCGATCACATCACGCAATACGTCGGCTCCTCGCCTTACAACGCCCCCGCCATCCTGTGCGGCATCGCCAGCATGCAGGTCAACGAGGGCATCTGGTATCCGCAGGGCGGGACGCGGGCGGTGCCTGAAGCGCTGATCGATCTGGCGGTTTCGCTTGGCGTGGACCTGCGTACAGGTGTCGGCGTCGACCGCATCCTCAGCAGCGGCGGGCGGGTGACGGGCGTGGTGACCGATGATGGCCAGACGCAGCCGTGCGCTGCGGTGGTGTCGAATATGGACGCGGTGCGCACGATGCGGGAACTGGTAAACGGGCATAAGCATAACGGCGACCATCAGCTCGGCCGCGACGCCTACAGCGGCTACCAACCCGCGTGCAGCGGCGTCGTGCTGTACCTCGGACTCAGCGAGCGTTACGAGCATCTGGCGCATCACGACTTCGTTTTCAGCCGCGATCCGAAAGAGGAGTTCGACACCATCTATCGTCGTGGCGAGCCGGCCCCGGATCCCACCTGCTATCTCGCCGCCACCAGTTGCACTGATCCCGAAACCGCGCCGCCCGGCGGGGAAGCGTTATACGTTCTCGTGCACACGCCCTACCTTCGGCCACACCACGACTGGCGGATGATGCTGCCTGACTACCGCGAGATCATTCTGGACAAACTGGAACGAACCGGCGGCCTTCGAGGGATCCGCGATCGCATCGTGTTCGAGCGGACGCTGACGCCACAGGACATTCACGATCGCTACCGCGTTCTGAACGGCGCGATCTACGGCCTCGCCAGCCACGGGAAGTGGACGGGTGCGTTCAAACCGAGCAATCGCAGCAGCGCCTTGAAGGGGCTTTACCTCGCCGGCGGTGCAGCTCACCCCGGCCCGGGGATGCCGATGGTGCTGCAATCGGGTTGGATTGCAGCGGATGCTCTGGACCAGGACGGCGTCGCACAGCGTCATCGGGCGCCGGTCGTTCAGGCTGGAGGATGAATGTGATGACCGACGCGGATCGCAAGCAAGAGGGTGACCTGCCGCGGAACTCGCCGCGGCTGCTGTCGCTATTTGCGCGCTATGTGCGTCGGTACGTCGGCAAACATTTCAATGCAGTGCGTGTGCTGAGTGGCACCGAACCTGAATTGCCGAAGGATTCGCCCGTTGTGTTTTATGTGAATCATCCGGGGTGGTGGGATCCGCTGATGATGATTCTGCTGGCGACGGCGCGTTACCCGGAGCGGCAGCACTATGCGCCATTCGATGCGGCCATGCTACGGAAGTACGCGTTCTTCGAGCGGCTGGGTTTCTTCGGTGTTGAACAGGAAACGCGGCGTGGCGCGGCTCGGCTCCTTCGCGCTGCCGATGCAATCATGCAGCAGCCCGGGGCGACACTGTGGATCACCGCGGAAGGAAGATTCACCGATGTGCGCGACCGGCCGATCGTTCTGCGTCCCGGTCTGGCGCACATTGCCAGGCGGATGCCGCACGGCTACATCGTCCCTCTCGCCCTCGAATACACGTTCTGGGAAGAAAGCACACCCGAGGCGCTCATCGCCTTCGGCGAGCCGATCGACGTCGCTCACGCCGATGCCGACCGCGATGTGGAAGTGTGGCAGGACCTCCTACAGCAGCGGCTTGAGCACGTGATGGCTCGCCTGGCCGAGGCGGCCTCTTCACGGCGGGCGGATGCCTTCGAACGCCTCATTGCAGGCAGGCAGGGCGTGGGCGGAATCTACGACTTATGGCGGCGATTGAAGTTCTGGAGCCGCGGCCGACGCTTCGACCCCTCTCATTCAGGCCGACCGGCACCGGCGGAAGGACGCAAACCGTGATGAGTTGGATCGTCCTCAGCAGCCTCGTCTTCGTCCTCGCGGTCATCCCCGCGTCGATGATCGCCGTGAACCTCTTCTACTTCCGGCGCGCGCCGCAGTCGGGACCTGCCGAAGACGACGCCCCCCCCGCCGCCGTCTCGGTGCTTATCCCGGCTCGCAACGAAGCGGACAGCATCGGCGCGTGCCTTGAACATGTGCTTGCCAGCGAAGGCGTTGAGCTGGAAGTGATCGTCATGAACGACCGCTCGACTGATGCCACCGCCGAGGTGGTGCGCAAGATCGCCGCTGACGATGCGCGCGTCAAACTGCTCGACGCCCCCGCCCTGCCGCCGGGTTGGTGTGGCAAGCAGCACGCCTGCCACAACCTCGCGCAGCTCGCCCGGCACGACCGCTTGGTCTGGATTGATGCCGACGTTCGGCTGAGCCCCACGGCCCTCGCACGCACCGCTGCGTTCATGGCGCGAACCGGTGCCCCGCTCGTCAGCGGCTTTCCCCATCAGGTCTGCCGCACGTGGTCCGAAGCACTGGTCGTCCCGCTGATTCAGCTGGTGCTTCTGGGCTATCTGCCGCTGGGACAGATGCGAAAGAGCGTCTCGCCAAGTTTTGCTGCCGGTTGCGGCCAACTGTTCATGGCGGACCGCGCAACTTACGAGAAGCTCGGCGGACACGGCACGATTCGCGCCACGCTGCACGACGGCATCATGCTCCCGCGCGCCTTTCGGCTGGCGGGACACCACACGGATGTGTTCGATGCTCAGGACATCGCACGCTGTCGCATGTACCACTCGCCTCGGACCGTGTGGGACGGCTTCGCCAAGAATGCCACGGAAGGCCTCGCCACGCCGATCGGGATCTGGGTGTGGACGTTGCTGCTGTTCGGCGGGCATGTGCTGCCCTGGCTTCACGCAGCGATTGTGCTGGCCGTCCAACCCGAAGCGGCGGCGGGCGGCGCGGGCATCGTCGCCGTGCTGACCGCGTCGGCGGTGCTTCTTGCCGTCGCAAGCAACATGATGATTGGATGGCGTTTTCAGCAGCCCTGGATAAGCGTCCTGCTACGCCCCCTCGGCGTGATGATCATGCTCGCCATTCAATGGTACGCCTACCTTCGCAACATGGTCGGTCAGCCCGTGAGCTGGCGCGGCCGAGACTATGCCGCCGAGTAAACCATCATGCGACACGAAACAACGTCCTCACCTCGCACCTGCAACATCGATTCACGCGGCCGAGCCGTTCGCCTCGTCTCCGGCATCCTTACGGTCCTCGTCGCGATCGGCCTCGCCATCGCCCTGCTCGTGGGGTATCTCGCATCACCGGCATGGTGGGCCTTGGCGCTCGGCGCCCTGATCGGCGGGGCCTTTCAGATTTACGAAGGATGGGCCGGCTGGTGCGCCCTGCGTGCTATGGGCATCCGTACCCCGTTCTGAGCATCACGCCCCCGCCGCGCGACGAATGGTTATCGCTGAACCTAACTCGCCCCCAAGCAGATCGGACAGACAGCCTTGGCGATAAGCGAAAATCTCACGCACCCGCTGATTCACGAACAGCCGATGCACCAGGTGCCGCAGCGCCCTTGGGCCGCGGGTGAGGAATTGGACCCGATCGTACATGATGGTCTGCCCCCCTTCCTCAACGAGTCGATGTTCATGCACCCAGCAGCGGTACGGCCCCGCAACCTGTTCATCCACGAACCGGTGCGGCGGCTGCCACTGTGTGATCCGCGTCAGCCAGTTGATGGGGACGTGATGCAGACGCAGGCGGTAGGCGATCTGCGCCCCTTCGCGCACGTCGATCGGCAACGGCGTCAGGATTCGAAAGTCCAGCCAAGGCGGCGTGATGCGGCCAAGGTTCGAGGGATCGCTGAAGAACTCGAAAAGCTCCCCACGCGACCGCGAGAACCGCTGCGAAGTTTCCAGCACGTAGCATTCGGGATCGATCGAGGGAGCCGGAGCGGCCTGACCCGTGTTGGCTTGTTTTCCTTTCACGCCTACATCCTATCCCTAGCGGCCGCACGATCCCGCACGGCGTGGAGGGCAGCGTGATGCCCCACCTTTCGCCGAAACAGTTCGCACGAGCGATCGGCGTGAGCGAATCGTCGCTCAAACGCTGGAGCGACGCCGGCCGCATCATCGTCATGCGCACGCCGGGCGGCCACCGGCGCATCGAACAGCGCGAAGCGATCCGCTTCGTGCGTGAAGAAGGCATGCCCCTGACAGACCCAACCCTCCTCGGACTCAGCGACCTCGCCGGCGACGCCACGCAAAGCCTAGCCCACCCAAATCCTGGTGACGCCCTGCGCGAAGCCGTCATTCGTGGCGACGCCGAGACCGTGCGATCGCTCGCACTGCTGATGTATCTGGACGGCTGGTCCGTCGTCGACATGTGCGACGGCCCGTTCGCCGAGGCCATGCATGAGGTCGGCGACCGATGGGCACACGATCCGCAGACAATTCACCTCGAGCACCGCGCCACGGATGTCTGCCTTCAGGGCCTGGAACGATTGCGATCGATCATGCCTCCGCCCCCCGACGAGGCACCGCTTGCACTCGGCGGCGCCCCCGCAGGCGATCCATACCTTCTGCCGTCGATGATGGCGGCGCTGGCCCTGGCCTCCGACAAATGGCGCACGATTAATCTTGGTCCAGATCTGCCGCTGGCAGCACTGGAGCGAGCGATCGCGGAGCACAAACCGAAGCTGGTATGGCTGTCGGTGAGTTCCGAGACGGCGGGGCAGAATCTTGCGACGGAACTCACCACGCTGGCGGCAAAGCGCATCCCGCAGGGGCCGGCGATCATCGTCGGCGGCCGAGCATGGCACCGGCCGAGACACGCGTTGCCTGGCATCAGCTCCGCCGCTTCCATGGCGGAACTGATCGCATTCGCCAACGGACTGAGGCAGGGCCCGGGCAACGCCGGCCGCCGCTCAAACATCCCGCCGATGATCCCGTGAGCCTTTAACTCCGCGTCAGCTTCCGATACTTGATGCGGTGCGGGCGGTCGGCCTCGGACCCCATCCGCCGGCGATGATCCGCTTCGTACTCCGAGTAGTTGCCCTGGAAGTAGACGACCGAACTGTCGCCCTCGAACGCGAGAATGTGCGAAGCGATCCGGTCCAAAAACCAACGATCATGGCTGATGACCACGGCACACCCAGCGAACTGCTCGAGCGCATCTTCCAGCGCACGAATGGTGTTCACATCAAGATCGTTCGTCGGCTCATCGAGCAGCAGCACGTTCGCACCGCTCTTGAGCATGCGCGCCAGCTGGACGCGGTTGCGCTCGCCGCCTGAGAGATTGCCGACCGATTTCTGCTGATCCTGACCGGTGAAACCGAACCGTGCGACGTAGGCCCGGCTGTTGAGGGTCATGTTCCCGAGCTTGAGTTCGGGCTTGCCGTCGGTGATGGCTTCCCAGATGTTGTCGGTGGTGCCGAGTGCGTCACGGGTCTGCTCAGCATGGGCGAGTTCGACGGTTTCGCCGACGCGGATGGTGCCGCTGTCGGGCTGTTCTTCGCCGGTGATCATGCGGAACAGGGTCGTCTTGCCCGCGCCATTGGGGCCGATGACGCCGACGATGCCGCCGGGCGGCAGCTCGAAGCTCATGTCGCCCATCAGCATGCGATCGTCGTAGCCCTTGCTGACGTTCTTCGCTTCGATGACGAGGTTGCCGAGCCTTGGGCCGGGCGGGATGAAGATTTCGACCTCGCTGGCCTTGCGATTCTCGTTCTCCGCCAGCAGAGCATCGTAGGATTTGAGCCGTGCTTTGCTCTTGGCCTGGCGTGCGCGGGGCGACTGGCGTATCCATTCAAGTTCGCGCTTAAGCGCCTTCTGGCGTGTCGACTCAGCCTTCTCTTCGATGGCGAGCCGTTCGCCCTTCTGCTCCAGCCATGAACTGTAATTGCCCTTCCACGGGATGCCGCGGCCGCGGTCGAGTTCGAGGATCCATCCCGCCACGTTGTCCAGGAAATAACGATCATGGGTGACGGCAATGATGGTGCCGTCGTACTGCTGAAGGTGCTGTTCGAGCCAGCCGACCGACTCGGCATCGAGGTGGTTAGTCGGCTCATCCAGAAGCAAAATGTCGGGCTTCTGCAACAGCAGTCGACACAGGGCAACGCGGCGTTTCTCGCCTCCCGAAAGCGGCTTAATCAGCGCGTCGGCGGGCGGGCAGCGCAGGGCGTCCATCGCCATTTCAAGCTGCGATTGCAGGTCCCACGCGTTGCGCGTCTCCAGCTGTTCCTGCACCTCGCCCTGCCGTTCGAGCAACTGCGTCATCTTGTCGTCGTCCATCGGCTCCGCGAACGCGTCGCTGATGGCTTCGAACTCCTTCACCAGGTCCAGCGTTTCCTGCACGCCCTGCTCGACAACCTGCTGCACGGTGAGTGTGTCATCAAGCTGCGGCTCCTGCTCGAGGTAGCCGACGGTGTAGCCGGGCGTGATCTGAATCTTGCCGTCATACTGCTTGTCAACGCCGGCGAGGATTCGCAGCAAGCTGGACTTGCCCGAACCGTTCAGCCCGAGCACACCAATCTTCGCACCGTAGAAGTAGGACAGGTCGATGTTCTCCAGAACCGTCTTCTTTTCATGGCGCTTCGTGACGCCGATCATGGAGTAGATGATTTTCTGTTCGTCTTTGCTGCTGCTCATAGATAGGCAAATTTCGTTGAATGCAATGAATTGAAGGGACAAGAAGGAACGGAGGATTGTTGGTCAGCACATCCGACGCGTCAAGCGCCTCAGCTCGCGGGGGAGTCGGCTTGACGGCTCTGCGCGAGTGCTGCACGCCATTCGATGTAGCGGTACGGGAGGTTAAGGCGTTCGTGCAGGGCTCGCAGTTCATCGAGGAACTGCTCGTAGACGGCGTTCTGCCACGCTTGTGCCTCGGGATCGCAGAAGTAGATCCGGCAGCCGAGCGGCCGGACCGTGTGAACGCTGCAGAGTTTGTTCTGCTGGAAGGGGCAGCCCCCCGCGCCGCCGTCGCCGCCTTCGGCATCGAGCAGCATGGCGTGCGTGTCGTCGTGGAGCGTGCCGACAAGCCAGGCGACTTCGAGGCCGGTGACGTAAAGCAGATGACCATAGCTATCGAAGTGACAACAACGGCCGCTGAGTTCGCAGACGCCGGGCTGCTCGGCGACCGCAGCATCCAACCGTTGATAGAGATCGCGCAGGGCGACATCGACGGCGGAACTTCCGTGAACGGCCGCCAGCCACTGCTGCCAGCAGGCAGCCTGATCGTCGGTGAGCGTTTCAGGAAAGCGGTGTGGCATCGCGCAGAATCCGAATCTTTTCGATGGGGAAAAACTCACCCTGCTCGTTATTTCCCGCGCCCATGCCGGGGCAGGTTTTCGAAGCTGCCTGCCAGTTCTTTTTGCTCCGCAGGTTCTCAGGCCAGAACGGCCAGGTGCGACACTGCTGCGGCCGAACGGGGTAGATCGAACAGCCACGCTTGCCGGTCTCTTCGTCGGTCTTGAGGAAGATGCAGTCGTAGCCGTGCTCGCGTTTGACCTCGTTAAGCGTCCAACGGCCTTCAAGCTGGCGTGCGTACTGGGTTAGAAACTCGTGGGGCAGAATCTTCAGGTAGCCGGCCATGGCTTTGAGTTCGTCATAGTGGAACCAGACGTAGCCCGAGGGCCCGGTGCAGCAGTTGCCGCACTGGGTGCAGGTGAAGTGCATGCCGTCGCGATACCATTCGTGCTTCTCAGCGTTCGTCCGAGCCATCACATTCTCATCAAAAAAGGCGTTGACGCCGCGGCTTCGGACCGGGCGAATGCAGATCATAGCCGGTCTGGCGGCCGACTTGCAGTTTGACCTTTGCCGCGGGTCGGGGAAGATGCTTCACACATGGCCTGGGACGTGGTGAAGATCGTGGAAGCCGTCGCTGAATCGCTTGAACGCGAGGCTGCGGCGCGCGATGCCGAACAGGCCGTCTACGGCATTGACGTGCTGGACGAGCTCGCGCTGCATCCGCTGATCCAGCGAGGGCTGCGTGAGGCGGAGTTCGGGGTCCACCCGGAGCAGGGCTACCCTTCAGACCGGCGCGTGCGACGGCGAAAGAGTCAAGGTAAACGGTGTGACATCGTCCTCACCGCCCACGGCGCACCGCTGCTCGACCCCGAAGCGGAGCAGACGCTGTTCGGCGATGCCGATGCCGTCCCGCTCGATGCTGCCTATTGGCTGGAAGTGAAAACCGTCAGCCAGTTCACCATCGAAGGGCCGTTCGCCCGGTACAGCGCCGAGTTGCTTCAGCCGGTGACCAAAGACATCCGCAAGCTGGCGCAGGATCGGCTGATCTTCCACGCCGGCCTGCTGCTGGTGCTATTCACGGCGGACCCCATCGTCGCCACGCACGATCTGGGCGCCTGGGAACACCGGGCCCTTCAGCGCGGCTACCCCGTCGCCCCGCCCATCGTGCGCGACTTCGCCATCACCGATCGCATGGGCAATGCTCACGTCAGCGTAGCCCTGTTCGCGGTACGCCGGCTGTAGCCTCAGGCATCCTGAAGATCGAGGGCGTGGGTCATCATGTCGTGCAGCGTGGTGTTGTCCTGCATGTATTTCAGGCGTTCGGAGCAGGGGCCGTACGTCCACGCTTCGACGTAGTCGGAGGTGTGATAATTGCCCACCCAGCCGATGTCCGTATGGTTCGCGATCAGTTGACCGAGTACGGCACTCGTCCCGTTCATGCGGCCGTACGCAGCGGCCCACTCGTCGTTGAGCCGTTCCTTCAGCGTGCGGGCCTGACTGGAGGTGAAGCGAATCTTCGTAACTTCCTCAATGCGATCGCGGATGTCGGCGACGGTGCTGTCGCCGTTGATGCCGTCGAGCGTGGGGCTGTGGGTGCCGGTGAACTTGGTTAGCGTCTCGAAAGGACGCTCTCCCCCGTTGCCGCCGGAGTTAAGGCCGGGGTTCGCGTTGCCGTGGTCGGTGGTCAAGATGACCAGCGTATCGTCCCGGTTGCGTGCGTATTCGACTGCGGCACCGACCGCTTCATCGAAAGCGATCTGGTCGAAGATGAGCCCGCCGATGTCGTTCGCGTGAGCGGCATGGTCGACGCGACCGCCCTCCACCTGCATCACGAACCCGTCGCCGCGGGCCGTCAGAATCTCCAGCGCCTTCGTGGTGAGCTCCGCCAGTGAAGGCACATCGGCCTTGAGGCTGTCGCTGTTCACGCGGTCGAGTTCATACGGGAGGTGCCCCCGGCCGAAGCAGCCGAACACCTGCTTCGCGCTCGCATCGATCGCATCAAGCTCCGCGCGTTTGCGTGCCACGGCATACCCGGCACTGGCGAACTTCTCAAAAAGATCCACGTCGTCAGGCCGATCGCCCGCGGTGAAATGTTCCTCCCCGCCGCCGAGCAACACATCGATCTTCCGCTCGAAATATTGCGTGGCGATCTGGTGCTGATGGCCGCGGCTGGGCACGTTCGCAGCAAAACCGGCGGGGGTCGCGTGCGTCAATTGCGTCGTCGTAACAAGGGCCGTCGCCAGCCCCGCTTCGCGTGCCTTGGTGTGGATCGGCGGACGCGCTTCGCCCTGCGGGTCGATGTTGACCGCACCGTTAAGCACGCGGTGCCCGCAGCCCCAGCTCGATGCGCCGGCCGCCGAGTCGGTCACAATCGAGTTTGCCGACGACGTATCCACAAGCCCCCGCTTGCCCACGCCCTCCTCCAGCAGCGCGATCCAGTTCGAAGGCCGATCGTCGTGCCAACGCAGATACTGGTCCGCCATGGTGAGCGTTCCCGTGCTCATGCCGTCGGCGACGAGGAAGATGACATTCTTCGCCGACCCGCGTTCACCAACCTTGCCGTTGGAGGCTTCGCCTGCATACGCCCGGCTGCTAAGCCCACCCGTCCCGGCCAACACTGAACTGGCCAACCCGGCCTGCAAAAATCGACGACGTTTCATATCCATCTCCTTCGTGTGAGTCCCCCCCAAGGTATCGGCTCCCTCCCGCAGCGGCAACGCCGACCCACACGCTCATCGAATTCACACAAAATGCCGGACGATTAACCCCTTCGCGCACCATGTGCGTACTGATCGTAAACTTCGCGCAATGCGGTGCGAAGGTTACCGCGGTGTCGGCGGTGCAGGGCGATGGCATCGGTCGGCTGCGGCGGCGCGTCGGCACGCGTCAGCAACTCGTCCATCAGCGTTTGCAGCAGCACAGGGTCCGTCTGTGTGCGCAGCAGGATCGGCAGTCGCCTCCCCCAGTGAGCTGTGATGATCAGACCGCCGGCCTTGCGCGCCCGACGCTGAAACGCCCACCAGCGCCACGGCAACAGGTGGCCTGCACCATCGAACAGGATGACATCCCGGCTGGTCAGTTCATGCGTCAACGTGTGCGCCACAGCCTTGGAGAATCGGCGTCGGTCCCGCGTGATCTGTATCCATCGTGTCCGGTAGCCGTCGGCTTCCAGCCGTTCGCCCAGTTGCTGCAGTAGTGTGGTCTTGCCTGATCCTTGCGGGCCGACGATCGCAGCCCGGCGATTCAGTTGCGTCAGCCGTGCTTCCAAAGCCGTCCAGTTGGTGCCCTGCGGTCGAAACGGCAGGGCTTCGAGTTGCTGCATCCGGAATGGATTGTCGCAGGGTCGCATCACGGTGCAGACGCAGCAGCCGGATCCAATTCCGCCAGGTCGATCTCCCGCCCTTCAGGGGCAATGACCAGATCGACGCGTTTGGAATGCTTGCCGTCCACAATCAGCTCCAGCGCCCACCGCAAGGTGATGAGCGTACCAGAGAAGCTGTACGGTTCAGCAGGCAGGGTGAACTCGAACAGCTGTGCGTCCACCGCTGCGGGGGCTTCATAAGGATGGGTCAGGACGACGCGGACATCCTGGTCGCCCTTGCCTTCGGTGTACCAGCTCAGCCGAACCTCCGCGTTGGTCGGCGGCTCTTCAAGCTCCCAGCCGGCCATACCGTGAAGCATCTGCCCGGGCTGGAAGTGCGTCTGGTCCTCGTGTGTTTCCAGGCGTAGCTCAGGCATGGGTCAGCTCCCGCGGTAGAACGGTGATTGCGAACGACTGGTTAAGGTCCGGCCAGAATGGAATCACGCCGTGCACACGCAGCACCCAGACGACCTTGTTGTGATCGGCTTCGAAAGAATGCATCGCCCCGGCGGGCACCTCACCAATCGCACTGTCACGCAGGATGCTGATCGGGTCGGTGCGGTCGGCGAGGACCTGCTCGATGAAGGTATGCGTATCGGTGTGTGTGTTTGTCCCCCGTCGGTACTCCGCATGCTCCTGACCTTCGAGCGTGACAGTCAGGTGCTTCACCCGCTGCGTGTTGCCCTTGAGTTGCCACTGGATTTCGAGGGGGTCGCCGAGCCTTGGGTTGGCGCTGCTGACCTGCATCACGACGGTCGGGTTGAACAGCCGCATCGCTTGATAGATGGTGCCGAGCGCGACGGCTGCCCCGATGAGGATGAAGATGCCCGAGAAGAAGCCGTAGCCCATGTCGGGGACCATGAGTCCGTGGACGAAGCCGTTCCACGCCACCGCGAATAGCAGCAGAAAGATGAACGTCACCCACCGCGGCTCCGTCGCCTTTAACGTGACCGGCCCAGTCGTCGTCGCTGCGCCACCGCTTGCATAGGAAGAGGACGCCCCCGCAAAGCTGCTGCTTACCCCACCACCTGCAACCGAGCCGAGCCCCCCCGCCGCCGCCTGCCGACGCTGCGAGACGAACATCCCGATCAACCCGCCGATCCCCACGATCGGAAAGACCAGGGTGAGCGCCCCGAGCCAGATTCCCGTCGTAAAATCGCGATTGAGCACCGCATTCCCCGGGTCGTCCGGATCACAGTAGGCCTGTGCCGTTGAGCCGACGGGGTGATCGTCCACCACCGCCTGCTTGCCGGATTGTCCGCTGGAGGTCACGTTCCCCATGAAGTCGTACTGCGTAGAGCGGTAGGTGCGGCCGTCCACTTCGTATTCGTACTCAATGTCGATGCTGTACGTGGTGCTATCGCTCCCGCGATGGACCCCGACCGAACTGCTGAGAATGGTGCAGTCGATGGCTTGCCAGTTCTGCGCCTGCCAGACATTGATGGCAGGGATGATGAAGAACATGACCGGAAAGATGCCGCCGAACAGCGTAAAAATCAGGAAGAATCCGGCAAGCGCGCGCTTGCCGTTCCGCGCGTTATTCGCCGTGCCGATTGAGACGGCGGCGTCGTTCTCAGCCGTTCCCTTCGTGGGCCCGGCCCGCCATGTGAAGTAAACGCCGCCCAGCCCGATGCCGACGAAAACCAGCGGCAGCAACAGGAACGCCGCCAGTGGACCCCAGTCCCCCACCGCCGGCTGCTCCAGCACCGCCTCGGCGGGATCCGACGGATTTACATAACAGGTGACCGCCTCGCCCGGCGGATACCGATCCACAAGCGACGCCACCTCACCGTGTTCCCGCGTCCGCGAATCATTCCGCTGATAGCGGTCGCTGACGTACGATTCGCCCTCCACCTCATACCGATACCTAACGGTAAAAAGGTACGGGTTCTCCTTCTCGCGATCCTCTTCAAGCTCGCTGACCTCGATCACCGCAGGCGTCTCGGTCCAGCTGTACTGGGCCAGTTGTCCGGTCAGCTCCGAGATCATCATCAGCAGGAAACCCGTTCCCGCTGCAAAGAAAATCAGAAAGAACAGCGACGCAAAAATCTTCCCCGGAATGCTGGTCGGCATCCCGCTACGCCGACCACGCGACGGTCCGATTCTGATCCCCATGCGAATTGCTCCTGCCAGACTACCCCGATTACGCCGCGATCACCGTACAAACCAAACACTCGGCCAGTCTACAAAGCCACCCCCGCCGCGCAAAGCGCGTCGTTCCACACAGCCCCGGCCTTGGCCTGCGTTCCCACCCCCATCTTCCCAAATCCGCCACGCATGGGTAACGTAGCCGTGATTCAACGTGTCATGATCAACCTCTGGAGATTCCCTATGGCGACGCCCGCCCTCAACCGTTCGCTAGCCACCACCATGTTCGCCGCTGGCCTCCTGCTCCTTACCTTCACCGCCACGCAGGCCCAGCAGACCGAGCCGCAGTTCCGCGTGCTCAAGCTCGGCCTCGACGCCAACGAAGGCTCCGCCATCGCAGACATCAACGGCGACGGCAAGCTCGACGTCGTCGCAGGGCGAAACTGGTACGCCAATCCCGATTTCAAGCCACGCCCGCTTCGCAACATCGACGACACCAACGGCTACACCCACTCCAACGGCGACCACATCGTCGACGTCAACGGCGACGGCCGACCGGACGTCGTCGCACAATCCTTCTTCGGCCCCCAAATCCACTGGTACGAAAACCCCGGCGGAACCGGCCTTGAGCGCGGCCACCTCTGGCAACAGCACCTGCTCAGCGAACAAGGCGGCGGCGCCAACGAAGCCAGCTTCCTCCACGATATCACCGGCGACGGCGACAACGAATTCATCGTCAACAGTTGGGGCAATCAGCCCGTCCTCCTGTTCACCTTCACCCAGAATGACGACGGCACCCCGGCCCTCACCCGCCACGAAATCGGCCCCGGCGGGCACGGCCACGGCATGGGCTTCGGCGATCTCAACGGCGACGGTCGTGTCGATATCCTCGTCGGCGCAGGCTGGTACGAGCACCCCGAGGGCGACCCCCTCACCGAAACGTGGACCTTTCACGATGCGTGGAACCACGCCGGCGCCAGCTGCCCGATGCTCGTGGCGGACATCAACGGCGACGGCCGCAACGACATCATCTGGGGCAACGGGCACGACTTCGGGCTGCACTGGGAAGAACAGCTCGAGCCGGCAGACGACGGAACGCTGCGCTTCCGCCGTCACCTCATCGACGACAGCTGGTCGCAAGCCCACGTGCTCCATCTCGCCGACCTCACCGGCGACGGCAAACCCGAACTGATCACCGGCAAACGCAAGTGGGGCCACAACGGCGGCGACGCCGGCGCTGACGAACCGCAGATCCTGTACTACTACACGTGGAACCAGGACGGCGAATTTGTGCGCCACCAGATCGCCGAAGGCGTGGGGACCGGGCTTCAGATCAACACCGGCGACCTCACCGGCAACGGCCGTCCCGATATCGTCGTCAATGGCAAACAAGGCGCGTTTATCGTCTTCAACGAAGGTCCCAGCGACGCCGACTGACCTTCGTTCGCTGCGTAGACTGTGACATGACCAGCTCGCCTGCATCCCTGGAGCAGCGCCTTGAAGCGGTGATCCGTCCGTGCGGACAACTGCTGACGGCGTACAGCGGCGGCGTCGATTCAACCTTGGTCGCTGTGGCGGCGCGGCGGGTACTCGGGCGATCCAACGCCCCCGCAGCCGTGGGTGATTCCGCCTCACTACCACGCCGTGAGCTTGAAGAGGCGCGACGCATTGCCGAGCAGACCGACTTGGAACTCGTCGAGATCAACCCCGGCGAGCAGCAGGATTCCCGCTACCAGGCCAACGCAGGCGACCGCTGCTACTTTTGCAAGACGCACCTTTATGCCGCCCTGCACGATCTCGCGAACGCACGAGGGATTCGCTGCATCGCCAACGGCACCAATGCCGACGATCTCGGCGACCATCGCCCCGGCCTGCGTGCAGCCGACGAAGCGCAGATCGTGAGCCCATTGCTGGAAGCGGGGCTGACCAAGGCGGATGTCCGCACGCTGGCCGAACACTATCGGCTGCCGAATGCCGACAAACCCGCCGCCGCCTGCCTCGCCAGCCGCATCCCGTACGGCACGGCCGTGACCGCCGAACGCCTGACGCGCGTTGAGCGTGCAGAGGATGCGCTCTACACGTTGGGGTTCAGAGGTTTTCGGGTGCGTCATCATGAGACGGTCGCGCGGATCGAACTGCCGCCCGATCAGTGGCCGCGTCTGCTTGATCCCGCCGTTCGTGAGCAGGTGATCGAAAAGCTCCAGGCCGTCGGCTACACGTACATCACGCTCGACCTCGCAGGCTTCCGTAGCGGCTCCAGCAATGCGATGCTGAACGCGGCCGGCGACCGCGCGTGATTGTCCACGCATTAGCGGTTAGCATGCAGCCTGAATCAAGAGACGGCATCGCCAAAAACCGGTCCTCTTTCGCCCCTATCGCAGCCCCTCGGCTCGCGCTGTGACGTGGGAAGCGACAGCGGACGCCGACGGAATCACTTGCATGAATCTTCTAGATTACCTGCCCCTGCTCTCGTTCCTCTTCTTCACCGGCCTTGTCGGATTCACCACATGGTGGCTGACGCACCGCGACGATCACAGCCGATCGTCCAGCAACTATTTCCTTGCCGGTCGGTCGCTCAGCTTCGGCGTCATCGCCGGCTCGCTGATGCTGACCAACCTTTCGACTGAACAACTGGTCGGGCTCAACGGTGCAGCTTTCAAGGATGGGTTCGTGGTGATGGCGTGGGAGGTGATTCCCGCCTTCGCCCTCGTGCTGATGGCCCTGTTCTTCCTGCCCTACTACCTCCGCAGCGGCATCGCCACCGTCCCGCAGTTTCTCCACGAGCGCTTCGATACCACCACCCGCACGATCACGACGTTGATCTTTATCGTCGCATACGCCGCCATTCTGCTGCCGATCATTCTCTACACCGGAGCCACCGGCCTGATCTCCATGCTCGACATGGAAACCCTGCTGGGCGTGGAGACGCGCACATCGGCCCTGTGGATCATGGTCTGGGTCATCGGCCTTATCGGCTCGGTGTACGCGATCTTCGGCGGCCTGCGCACCGTCGCCATCTCCGACACGATCAACGGCATCGGGCTGCTCATCGGCGGCTTGCTGATCGCATGGCTCGGCCTGCAGGCCGTGGGCGACGGCAACGCGTTCACCGGGCTGAGCACACTCGTCGAGGAGCACCCCGAGAAGTTCGAATCCATCGGCACCGCGGAGCAATCCGTCCCCTTCTCCACCATCTTCACCGGCGTGCTGCTGCTGAACCTCTTCTACTGGTGCACGAACCAGCAGATCATTCAGCGTACCTTCGGCGCAAGCAATCTCGCTGAAGGCCAGAAGGGCGTGCTGCTGGCGGGCGGGCTGAAAATCTTCACGCCGTTGATCCTCGTGCTGCCCGGCGTCATCGCGTTCCACCTCTACGCCGACCAGATCGGCCCGGATGATGCGGACAACGCTTACGGCATGCTGGTGCTCAACATCCTCCCGTTCTGGCTCACTGGCTTTTTCGCAGCGGTCGTCGTCGGCGCGGTGCTCAGCTCGTTTAACTCCGCACTCAACAGCTGCGCCACGCTATTCAGCTACGGCGTCTACAAGAGCATGGCGAGGCCACAAGCCGAGGACGCCGAGGTGATTCGAGCCGGCAAATATTTCGCCACCGTGATCGCCTTGATCGCCATGCTGATCGCCCCGTTTCTCGCGGGCTTCCCCAGCATCTTCGCGTACCTTCAGCAGATGAACGGGTTGTACTTCATCCCGATTTTTGCGGTGCTTATCGTCGGCATCCTCTTCCGCCGCGTTCCGGCGGTTGCCGCAAACGTGGCGCTGATCGTCGGCTGCTTGGCCATCGCCGCCGGCTACTTCATTCCCGCGCTGAACGTCTACGTCGACCGCATGCACGAGTTCCACTTCCTCGGCGCCGTGTTCATCACGCTGGTCGCGATCATGCTCGTAATCGGTGCGCTCAAACCCCGTGCGGAAGGCTGGCAACAGATCTATTCCGGCGACGTCGACATGACCCCCTGGCCCCACGCCAAATGGGTTTCCGGACTGCTGCTGCTCATCGTGGTGGTGATCTACGTCACCCTCGCCAACATCTAGCTCACCAGGCGGGCGAAACTGAAAAAAACGCGCATTTCCCTGTGCGATCGAAGTACGTGCGTGTCAGCGAGATGTGCAAGTACGCCGTAGTTTTTTGGGATTTTTTGATAATCCGCAGGAACTTCCTGCCGCTCTTTTCGTCTAAACGGCCAAGATGCAACACGGATTGCAGATGACCATTGGCTTCCGTGCGTTGAGGTCGCAACTTTTTTGGTTGAGTTGTGCCGCGCACGCATACGAAGGAGACATCATGTCCCAGATCGTTCACACGAATCGTACCCGGATCAGTTTCGCAGCCGTCGCATTGATGGCCTTGGCCGCGTTGGCGATCGGATTCGACCGAGCCTCGGCTCAGGCTGAGGGCGAGGAGTTGCGTGTCGGCACGTATCAGCCTCAGCAGGCTTTCCAGATGTACCATCGCACCGCTGCTTTCCAGCAGGAGATGCAGGAGCTTCAGGCGCAGGCGCAGGAGACGGAGCCGGAGCAACTGGCGCAGCTGCAGCAGCAGGCAGAGCAGATGCAGCAGGAGGTTATTCAGCAGTTCGAGCGCGATGTGAAGAATGCGGTTCCGGAGATCGCCGAGCAAGCGAACGTCGATCTTGTCGCCGTGGAGGTCGTCTACACCGCACCGGGCGTCGAGCAGGAAGATGTGACCGAAAGCGTCGTCGAAAAGATCAACGAAGGCGCCGAAGCACCGGCTCAGAACGAACTGCCCGCCCTCCCGGGGCGCTGATCTGAAACACAATCGGCCGCGTCGGTGAACAAATCACGACGCAACCTGCCCACGCTTCCGCGCCATTTTCAGGCGCGGAAGCGTTTTTTTTGACTGTCTAACGTGCAGCGAGCTTTGTCGTCGGCGGTCAATCTGGCAGCCTGCGGCCCCGCCAGCCTCGCCGCAACTCACTGTCTCACCGGCACATCCTCTGGTATCGAACCTGGCACGGCAATTGCAAAATGACCAGCGGCGACCGAGCAGGCCGGCGTCGGTCGCGAATCCGCTGCTGCGTGCCGCCGGCCGAACACCAAGAGGAGATTTGCCATGCTGCCCACCTTACGACGCTCCGGAGTTGATCCCTTTGAGCCGTTCACCCGTGATATCGAGCGCATGCTTGGTGCATGGAACGCCGCCGGAACAAGCGACGTCACCGCCAGCTATCCCGTCGATATTCGTGAGGACGACGAAAACATCTACGTTGAAGCCGAGTTACCCGGCTTCGAGAAGAACGAAGTGGACGTCACCATCGAGAACGGCGTGCTGACCATTGATGCCCGACGCAAGCGCGAGAAGGCGGAAGACAAAGGCACGCAACACCTGCAGGAGCGACGTTTCCACCACGTCCGCCGCAGCTTCACGATGCCCACCAGCGTCGACACGAACAACGTCGAGGCCTCGCTGGACAACGGCATCTTGAAACTGCAACTGCACAAGTCCGAAGAAGTCCGTCCCCGCCGTATCGAACTTAAGTAAAACCCACTGTTCATCAATCTATAAATAGACCGGCTGCGCGCGCAGCCGGTCTATTTTATAGATTGTCATTCTCTTCACGCGCGCCTCTAGGCTGCGGGGTCCAGGACGACCTTGATACAGCCGTCCCGTTTGGTTCTGAATATCTCGTATGCATGAGGGGCCTGGCTCAACGGCAGCCGATGCGTGACGACAAAGCCCGGATCAATTGCGCCATTGCGGATGTACTCAAGCAACTTCGGGACGTACTTGTGAACATGCGTTTGGCCAGTCTTGATCGTCAACGCTTTGTTCATGAGCGCCCCCATGGGCACCTTGTCCGAGAGCCCACCGTAGACGCCGGGGATCGAAACGGTTCCGCCCTTGCGACAGCAATTGATCGCCTGGCGCAGTGCATGCAGCCGCTCGGTCTGCATCATCATCGTGCTTTTTACCTTGTCATACGCCGCGTCGACGGTATAGCCGTGCGCTTCCATCCCCACCGCATCGATACAGATATCAGGCCCGATGCCGCCGGTGAGGTCGAGCAGCCGATCGTAAACATACTCATCGTGCATATCGATCGTGGTCGCCCCTGCATCGCGCGCCATCTGGAGCCGATCGGGAACACTGGATTCGTCGTCGATCGCCACGACCTTGCCTGCACCGAGCAACATGGCGCTGCGGATTACGAACTGCCCTACCGGACCACAGCCCCACACTGCCACCGTATCGTCGGCCTGAATGTTGCAATGTTCAGCGGCCATGTAACCGGTGGGAAAAATGTCCGCAAGCATCACCAACTGGTGATCGCTCAGGTCGCTGGGCATCTTCTGACAGTTCACGTCCGCCAGCGGCACACGCAGGTACTCCGCCTGTCCGCCTGCATAACCGCCCGTGAGATGCGAATAGCCGAACAGCCCGGCCGTGGCATAACCGAAGGTCGTCTCGGCAAGGTTCGATCGCGGGTTCGTGTTATCACAACAACTATAGAGCTCACGTTTACAATAAAAGCAGGCACCGCACGCGATGGCGAACGGCACCACCACGCGATCGCCCACCGCTAGTTTGCTCTTATCCACGTCCGGGCCGAGTTCTTCGATGACACCCATCGGCTCATGGCCCATGATGTCGCCCGGCTTCATGAACGGGATAAAGCCGTCCAGCAGATGCAGGTCGGACCCGCAGATGCATGTCGACGTCACCCGCACCACCGCATCCCGGCGGTTCAAAATCTTCGCATCCGGGACGCTCTCAACCTGCACCTTGTGCGGCGCACACCAGACCAGCGCTTTCATCACTCTTCCCCCGTCGTGGCGTTACTGAAACAACCGATTGCCCAGGCTCGTACACGAGCCGTGCGGCTGGCCCTTGGTCGTCGGTACTTCACCGACTTCCATTATCCGCTTGAAACTCCGCAGATCTTCGCGGATCTGATGTTTCGGATTCTCCCCAAACGCACTGGCGAGCCATTGCCCGAGATGCCCGCCGGGCGGGACGTAGCACAGGCTCACACGCACCGTCGTCCCCCGCGGGCCGGGCTCGAAGGTGACCAAGCCGGCGTTGTCGACATCGCCCCCGGGGAGCGACTGCCAGGCGATGCGTTCGTTGGGAATATCTTCAAGAATTTCCGCGTCCCATTCGACCGTGCCGCCCGTCACCGAAGGGGCTCTATCGACCCAGCGCAGCCGACCGTCCTCCAGCGTCTTGACCGACCGGACATGCGACATAATGCGAGGCAGGTTCTCGAAATCGCGCCAGAACTGATACAACTGCTCAGCCGGCTTATCGATCGTGAACGCCTCGTTAACATCCACGCCGCTCTGCCGCCTGGCCGTGTCGACGCCGAGCGCCTTGTAGGCCGGACAGGCGCCCGTGGCACCGCGATAGAACAGCGCGACCCCAAGCCCCGCGAGAAGCAGCCCCGGCAAGCCGCGCTGCGACACACCCAATGCCCCCAGAAACGTGCCTCCTGCGACGGAGATCACCCGTTCATCTTCGCTGACGTTGCGTTGCTGACCGTCAGGATAATGATGCCCCTCCAGCAGCGCCCGCGGCTCCGTCTCTCTCTGATATTGCTTTACCGTCACCATAACGCCCCCCATTGCTAGCGCGTCGGTATCGACCACATCGCACACTAGCCCATCGAGCGTGACGGCGACCTGCGTCGCCCCCCCCTTCACCAATGCAGCCATCCCCTATACACGCGTCGACGGGGCTGGGGACAGTTCCGCTCTGTTGCCAGAAAGGCGGTGGGTCAGTCCATCGCGGGGATGTCGAGGTCTTTGACTTTTTTGTTGAGCGTATTGCGGTTGATGCCGAGAAAATCCGCTGAGCGCGTTTTGACGCCGCCCTCGCGTTCGAGTGTCTGGATGATCAGCTGCCGCTCGATTTCGCCGATCACGAGTTCCCAAACTTCGCCCTCGCGCATGCCGTACTCTTCGATCGCCTGCTCGCTGAGTCGGCGTGCCAGCGATTCAATCGTCTCCGCGCGTTGCCTGTCACGGCCCTGCTGGGCGAACATGCGAATCTGCATCGGCAGCACGTCTTCGCTGAACTCATCAGACTGGCTCAGCACCACCGCCCGCTCCACCGCGTTCTCAAGCTCACGCACATTGCCCGGCCACGGATACCGCAACAGATTGTTCATAAGCTCCCGGCTGATCTTCCGCAGATTCCGATCGTTCTCACGGTTATACCGATCGAGAAACGCATCAATCAGCAGCGGAATATCCTCACGCCTCGCGCGCAACGGCGGCAGGTAGATCGTCACCACGTTCAACCGATAGTAAAGATCCTCGCGGAAATTCCCCTTGCGAACTTCCTCAGCCAGGTCCAGGTTCGTCGCAGCGATCAGCCGAACGTCGACCTTCACCGTGCGATGATCCCCCACGCGTTCGAACTCCCGCTCCTGAAGCACACGCAACAGCTTCACCTGCAACTGCGTGTCCATCGTGCCGATCTCGTCAAGGAAAATCGTCCCGCCGTCCGCCGCCTCGAACCGCCCGATCTTGTCCCGCACCGCCCCCGTGAAAGCCCCCTTCACATGCCCGAACAGTTCGCTCTCCAGCAGCGTTTCTGAGAGGGCGCCACAATTGACGCGAACGATAGGCCTGTCCCGCCTCGGCGAGTTGTAATGGATCGCCTTGGCGACAAGCTCCTTGCCCGTCCCGGTCTCGCCGAGCACCAGACACGTCGCCCGGCTGGCAGCTACCTGCCCGATCGTCGCAAGCACGTCCATCATCGCCTGACTCGTGCCGATGATCTTATCAAACCGATACTTGGTGCGGAGGTCTTCACGCAGCCGCTGCGTTTCCGCCAGCCACTGATCCTTCTCCCGCTTGACCAGCTGATTCACATGCAGCGCCTGAGCGATGGTCGCCGCGATGATCGTGATAAGCCGAAGGTCAGCAGCAAGGGTCGTCTCGTCTTCATAAGGCCGGGCGACCGAAACGGCCCCGACCGCCGAGTCCGCGATCTTGATGGGCACGCAAATGAACGACAGGGTCGATTCGTCTTCGTCTGAATCGTACGTGCCGGTGCGGTTGAGGAAGTCCGGTTCGTTGGAGATATCCGCCACCGCCCGCGGCTCGCCGGTCTGCACCACCTGCCCGGTCACACCCTCGCCGACGTCGTAACGGCCCAGATCGCGCTGCTGCTCCGTGATGCCGATCGCTGCGACGATCCGCAGCCGATCGATCGCTTCGTCCTTCATAATCAGCGCCGCCCGCCGCACGCCGAGCTCTTTCTCCAGCAGCGTCATCACCTGCCCGAACAGATCCTCCAGTTCCAACGAACTGCCGAGAATCTGACTGATCTGCTCAAGAATCGATATTTCCTGCTCGTATCTCCGCATGGGTGCATGATATTTACACAGACACGCGAAGGCAATGCCTATTTGTTGATCGCCGCTCAATTCTAAGTGGACTTCTGGTACTTCCAAAGGGCGTTCAACCTACCACCCTCTGCGGTGATGGTGCTCAACCTCATCGTAACCGGCGGGCAAGCCACCAGTTGGCTCGCGGGGACTCAAAGCACTGCCGCAAATGATCCTAGAAGGAGGCACAGCCCCAACACCATCATGTTCATCGTCATTCCCATCCCTAACACGCAACCGGTCTCGTTCGTATACCACATACCGACAACACCAATCAGGAGCCCGCTTGTGCTTGCGAGCATGGCATGCCACATCGCTTCGTTTGGATACAGCAGCAGTCCAAGAGCTATGCCGAACAGAAGCGACACTAGGATATTCAGAACAGTTCTTGTGTGCATCGCAGTTGTTGCCTGTAGCCAGTGGTGAATAACCTCCGCCCCCTCGGCTTGTCCGGCCTGCGATCAAAGCACGGGTGGACAAGCCACCAGTGGCACCCGGCGCTTCGTTCATTCGTAGTGTCTGAGAATATCAAGACTCTGAAGTTCCGTCTGGATCGGAATGGACAGTTCAGAAATTTCGTTCGGGATATCTCGCAGATCATTGCCGCGCCTCACGTACTCATGCATCCTAATCGCCTGCTTCTCCTGAATGGCGTACATGTCGTGGGTCCCGTCTTTGCGAATCATAACAAGAACGTTGCTTTGCCTCGGCAGCACAACTCGTTGCATTCCCCCGGAGTAGGGCACGTCGAAAATCGCTCGACTGTACGACGAATCGAATCGTTTCCAAGATGGGATCATAGCGCCATCCCTTTCTTCGATGATCACAGCCAGGTTCAGATTCGGATCGACAAGAAGGGTATGCCCATCTTCGGTTGCAGTACGATGCTGAATACGCGAGACAGGGACAAACAGACCCTGCTTATCGGTTTCCGACCAAAACATCGCCGGTTTGACGAGATCGCTCCAAACGACTGCGATCACCAGCAACAATGCCGCCACCAAGACCGTCGTAAAGAGTTTGTATTTTCGTCTCATAGCAAGCCTAGCTTGGAATCATGGAAACTCCACCAGTGGCACCCGGCGCGTTAACCGTCGCGCTCTTGCTGGTCACTTTCGAGCTGCGGCTCGGCTGAACATCTCCGCCCAGACCAGAGTCCTGCGAGATAGGCGACGGCCGCACTCGCCCCGATGCTCAGCGTCGCAATCCCGTGCCATCTCGGGTCTGGCGGCGAAGCCAAAGCACCAACCACCACGCTCGCGTAGATCAGAATCGCGATCTTACCGACGGCTAGACACAATCGTTTCATCGTTCCCTTCGCCTCAGGCTGTATCGCTGGAGATCACCTTCTCACTCCGCGACCTGCAGGGCCGGTTGGTGGCGGTGGAGGAACCAGCGGTCCATGACGACGTGGCGGACGAACCAGTGGCGTTTGAGCAGGAATCCCGCGACGGAAGCCTTGAGGCCGCTCGGCGTTCGGTGGGCATTGGGATCGCTTGAGCCGGGCTCGCCGAAGCGCTTCACCAGCAGACGCCGATATTTCTCCAGCGTCGTCCGCGCCACCCACTCCGGGCCACGCGGCGTCGAAGCGATCAGCTGCGCCGCCATCAGCGCCGACTCGATCGCCGACCGAATCCCCTCGCCGCTTTGCGGATACGCCAGGCCTGCCGCGTCGCCGATGAGCATTACGCCGTCGTCGACCGTTTGCCGTTGGGTGTGGCCGTAGAGGATGTACGCATGGCCGTGGAACTTGGTGGGGATGTCGGCAGGCACCCGGCCGGCCCGCTTAAGCGCCTCGGCGAAGTCGGCGACGTGGTCGGAGAGGCGCTGCGAATCTTCCCGGCCCAGGCCGATGTTCAGGTGATCGCCCTTGCGGAAGCACCAGGCGTAGCCGGCGAGGTCGCTGCAGAAGTAAAGCTCGGGGACGTGCGCGTCGACCTTGCACGCCGCCTGCTGCTCGGACGTCATGGGGAATTCGATCTCCTGAGCGGCGACGATCAACTCCTTCGCCGCCCCTCCGCCACTATTCAGCTTCCGGGCCACGGGGCAGAAGTGACCACCTGCGCCGACGAGCAGCGGGGCTTCGTAAGCGTCGTTGATGACCCAGCGGTCGTCGCGACGTTCGATGCTTTTGACCGCCACGCCGAGCGCCAGTTCTGCGCCGCAGCGGCGGAGCAGGTACTCGTCGAATTCGCACCGTCGAATGCCGTAGCTGACCGGGTCGTCGTAGTGGCTGGCGACGCCGGGCAGCAGCTGCTTGCCATCGACGCGGCCGACGTAGAAGCCGGTGATCGGCTGCAGGACGCGGCCGTCTTTGGCGTAGTCGTCGAGATCGACCTTGAGCGCTTCGAAGACGGGAGGGGTGACCCAGCCGGCGCAGATTTTGTCGCGCGGGAAATCTTTTTTGTCGAGGATGACGACATCGAGCCCAGCCTGTCGCAGTTGCCATGCGAACGAGGAGCCCGCGGGGCCGCCGCCTACTACCAGCACATCACATTGGCGCACGTTCGCTCCGATCGGTCGACTGATAAAGATGCTCGCGCGTGGCGGGGACCGAGTTGTCGTTGTAACGGGAGAAAACCACCTGATAAAGGTGCATCAGCCCGGATTCGAACGCCTCTGCCGAACCCACCAGATACAGCCGCCACATGCGCACGAAGCGTTCGTCGAACATGCTTCGGACGGTGTCGACGTTGGCTTCGTAGCGGTTGAGCCATTCCACGAGCGTCCGCTCATAGTGCAGGCGGAGGTTTTCGACATCGAGCACGACCATGTGGTAGGGCTCCAAAATATCCATCATCTGCCTGAGCGTGGGCGGGCAGGCGCCGGGGAAGATGTGGCGATCGATCCAGGCGTTCATCCGCAGGGGCCGGTGGCGTGCGATGGTGTGGATGAGCCCTCGGCCGCCGGGCTTGAGGGTCCGATCGATCACCTCACCCAAGGCTGCGTAGTTGTTCGGCCCGACATGCTCGAGCATGCCGACCGAGACGAACGCGTCACACGCTCCGACGATGTTGCGGTAATCGTCCTGGACAAACTCGACACGGTCGGCGAGGTTCCGCCGCTCTGCTTCTTCACGGGCGTAGGCGATCTGCTCGGTGGAGATGTTATACGCTCTGACGTTGACGCCGAAGTGCTCAGCCATGTGCATCGCGAGGGCGCCCCAGCCGCAGCCGGCTTCAACGACCTGCTGCCCGGGCTGCAGTTGAAGCTTGCGGCAGACGTGGTCGAGCTTCGCCAGCTGCGCCTGTTCGAGCGTCATGTCCGGCTCGGCGTAATACGCGCAGGTGTAGAGCATGCGCTCATCGAGCCAGAGGCGATAGAAGTCGTTGCCGATGTCGTAGTGATGGTGGATGTTCTTCTGCGAACCGGCGAGGGTATTGCGGCCCTTCTGCAGTTGAACGGTGAGCCGATCCCTCAGGCCCATCGTCGCTCCGCTGGCGCGATAGCCCATGCGGACGACCTCCCGCAGGTCACCTTCGATCTGCACCGAGCCGTCTGCGTAGCCGTCCCCGAAGTAACGCTGTGGGTCGAGGATTGTTTTGAGCAGCGCCGCGCGTGTGGTAAACCGCACCGTCACCACAGGCGGCTCGCTGGAGCCGGTGACGGCCTGGCCGTTCCACAACACGAGCCTGAGGGGAGGTGAGCCGAGCCACTTGAGGAACCACTGCATCAGGGCTCGCTCAAATTCGTACATCCGCCCGGGACCGCCCCCACCATCGCCGCCGCTTCGCGAGGACGGCTGTGTTTGCACCGTTCGTGCTGATTCTTCCCGCATTGTGCTCGTCCTCACCCTGGACAGACAGAAACCCCTCGAGCACCGGCGAGCATTTCAAGCTCGCCGTGTTAAGCCGTTATCGTAACTCACCTGACTATAACTATCCAAGTACTTTGAGTATTCCATCACGGTTCAATCGATCGTGATGCTTACGCGAAGCAGGCGATCCGGTGGATACTGGTAGATATCCTGGAAGATGTCGCGGCAAAGCTGCGCTGCGGCTTGGGCATCGCGATTGAATTGCAGTTGGAACGTGCTGGGTTGATCCTTGCCGTCATCGCCCAGTTGCAATTCCGTGGCTCCGCGAGGCTGGAGGAGACGGCGGGCGCGTTCGGTTTCGTCGGTCGTGAGCGTGTGGGTGGGAAGGTCCAATAGAAGTCCCTCCGTCCGCGAGCCGGCGAACTGCACAAACTTCTGCGTCTCTGGATGCTCAATCACGATGAAGGCGCCGGGCGGCTGGTCGAGCAGGGTCTGCAGCATCGCGGTGAATTGTGACTGATCTCCTACTTTCACCATCGCCTCCATGGGCGTGGCCTGTGTCACGGGCGAAGCGCTTTCGACGCATCCGGTGAGGCCGAGAGCGGCAAAGACTAGCAGAATGGGCTGGGCGAGGTTGCGCAGCATCTAAGTCCTCCTGACGTGCGGGCTACCGATCATCATTATGCGCCGCGAAGCAGCGACAGCAACTGGGGCAGTTCGGTGATGATCGCGTCGGGCTTAACGCCCACGAGGGCTGCGTCATTGTCCCGCATGCGAAGCGACCGCTTATCCCCTGCGAACAGTGCGGTGCGGAAGCCCACCTGCGACGCAGGCCAGATGTCATTACGCCGGTCGTTTCCGACGTAGAGCACCTGCGATGGCTGGATGCTGTGTGTGCGGAGCGTCTGCGCGATCGGCTCGTAAAGCTGGGTTGAAGGCTTGGCTTCAAGAAGCTGATAGGACCAGTTGCACAGGGCGGGGTCGAATCCGAACGCTTCCGGGCTGCGGCGCAGCAACGCGTCGAACAGCAACGGCGTGATGAACTGCGCATTGCTGACAATGCCAAGCATCAGGTCACCCAGCGCCACCCACTGCTGCAGTTCATCAAGCACGTCCGCCAGGTGCGGCATGGGCCAGACGGGATTCACGCGACATTCGTACTCCACCGCCAACGGCTCGATCTTCCGGCGCACGACCTCCGCATCAGGCGCGAGCATGCCTTCGTCGGCGAGGCGATCGAAAACACGACGCCAGATCTCGCGGATGTCGACCTCCGGCCGTTCCACGCCCTCGGCCTGCCGCTGTTCGTGTGACTCGGTGATGGTGAGATGCAGCAGTTCGATGCCGCGCTCGGCCAATTCGTCGCTGCTCGATAATCCGACGGCATGCATCGCCTCGGCCAGGGCCGCTGTGGAATCGGTGGCGGCATGGGTGCCGACGTCGCCGCTGCCGGAGATGAAAAGCGTGCCGTAGATGTCGAAAAGAACCGCCCGAATCTCCCCCAGCCGCGGCAGGTGCGGTTCAACGCCGGTGGCCAACGGCTCCATGGGCATGCTGAGTTTGCGGATCCGCCCCACTAGCCCGTCGGGCTCGCCTTCAGTGATTTCGATCGGCATACGGCCTCACCCCTGCCCCCCGTTTCTTCCCCTGGATCGTCGCCTGCTGCTCAGCCGCGCTCAGCCCATGGGCGGTTCGCCGCCGGCTGCGTCGTGGAGCTGTTCTTCGGTGACTAGGCGGAATCCCTTACGGCCGAGAATCTGCCCCGCCAGCACCAGATCATCACAGTGCAGGGCGATCGTCGCAGCCCCGTGCGGACGCACCACCAGGGGATAGGCGTAATAAATGTTCAGCTCAGCCGCCAGCAGCGAGATGCACAGCCGGGCCAGTCTTTGATCCTGCCCCAGTTCCACGACGAGAATTTCCGACTCGCCGTAGGGCAGGCGGTGGTCCTTGAGCAGGCGACGGGCCATATCGCTGCGCGAGGTGACCAGCCTGACGACGGCGTAGTCGGATGAATCGGCCACGCTGATGGCGACAATCCGCAACGGCTGGCCGTCAAATATCTCGACGAGTTCAAGCAGTTTCCCCACGCGGTTGTCGAGAAAAACGCTGAACTGCGTGCACATCGGCGGCGTGTGGCCGTACTCGGTAAGAAAATCAATCGGAGCTTGCGACATCGGACCGTATCCTGAAAAGGCTTTCGAAACATCTTAGCCGGTCGGGGTGGGCAGTGTATATCCAACGTTCAAACAAGTTTCAATACGCCATCCCTGTTCCGAGCGAGCAAGCGGCTCAAGCGGTGGCGCCCGCACACTCAGCGTCGGGCAATCTCATCGTAGTCGTGAAATCGGGAGCCGTATGAAAAACATCAGCTGCGGACGAAGGCGGCCGCGCGGGCGACGACCTGATCGACCGGCACCATCTCCGGCTTCGCCTCGGCGCGCGGTTTGAACTCGACGTTACCGTCCGCCAGGCCCTTGTCGCCGACTGTAACGCGAAGCGGGATGCCGACGAGGTCCGCGTCCTTGAACTTCACGCCCGGCCGTTCGTCGCGGTCGTCCAGCAGCACCTCAAGGCCGGCCTCGCGAAGCTGCTGGTAAAGCCGGTCGGCGGCGACCTTCATCTCGCCTTCGTACTTGATGGGCGTGATGAGCACGTGGTACGGCGCGATGGCGGCGGGCCAGATGATGCCGCCTTCGTCGTGCCCGGCCTCGGCCTCGATGGCCGCTGCGATGATGCGATTCACGCCGATGCCGTAGCAGCCCATGATGGGGTGACGCTCGTTCTGATTTTCATCGGTGACGGTGAGGTTCAACGCCTCGGCGTACTTGGAGCCGAGCTTGAAGACGTGGCCGACTTCGATGCCCTTCGCCTCCTGCAGCACGCCGCCGTCGTTCTTCGGCGAAGGATCGCCGGCTTGGGCGTTGCGGATGTCGGCGACCTTCAGCCGTGACGGGTCGACCTTGCTGAGGACATCCCGCTGCCAATTGAAGTGCTTGATGTGATGGTCCGCTTCGTTCGCGCCGGTCACCCAGAAGCCGGGCTGCGCGGCGTCGGGATCGACGATCAGCGTGAGATCGTCACGTTCTGCTGCGACCTGAGGGCCGACGAAACCGATGGCGAAATTCGCTTCACGGGCAGCGGCGTCTTCGGCCAGCGCCACGTCGCCGCCGACGGCGTCGCGCAGCTTGGCTTCGTTGAGATCGTGATCGCCTCTTACGACAGCGACGACCCAGCGGCCGTCCTCCTGGCGACACACCAGCGTTTTGAGCATGTTCGCGGGCTTGAGTTTCGTCTTCAGTTCCTTCTTGAAGAAGGCGATGACGTCGTCAATGCCGGGCGTGTTCGGGGTGTGGATTTTTTCGAGTTCACCGGTGGGGTCGCCGGTGAGGTCGTGGGGGCGTTCGCCGGTTTCGCACTTCTCCACATTCGCGGCGTAGTTGCCTTTGTCGCTGGAAAGGATGGTGTCTTCGCCGGTGGGCGAGGGGATCATGAACTCGTGGCTGGCGCTGCCGCCGATGGGGCCTGACTCGGCTTCGACGGTGACGTAGTGCAGGCCGCAACGCTCGAAGATGCGGCAGTAGGCGTTGAACATCGCGTCGTAAGAAACGTCGAGGCCGTCGGCGGTGAGATCGAAGGAGTAGGCGTCCTTCATCTGGAACTCGCGGGAGCGGAGGATGCCGAAGCGCGGGCGGAATTCGTCGCGAAACTTCGTCTGGATCTGGTAGACGGTCAACGGCAGATCGCGATAGGAATGCACCGAACGTTTGATGAGATCGGTGACGACTTCCTCGTGCGTCGGGCCGAGCGCGAGTTCGCGACCGTGACGATCCTTCACGACGAACAGATTTTCCCCGTAGGCCTCGCGGCGGCCGGTCTGTTCCCATAGCTCAACGGGCTGGAGGGAGGGCATGAACAGTTCGACGCCGCCTGCTTCGTCCATCTCTTCGCGGACGATCTGCATGACCTTCCGCAGGACGCGATAGCCCAGCGGAAGGTAGGTGTACGAGCCCGAGGCGACCTGCTGAATGAGGCCGGCGCGGAGCATCAGCCGGTGGCTGGGAACGATGGCTTCGGTGGGCACCTGGCGAAGCGTGCGGATGAGGGTGCGCGTCCAACGCATAGGCGGAAGATCCTTTGTAGATGAAGCGGTCATCGTATCGGTAGATCTGCCGTAAGCCAAGATGGGGCGGTTTGCGTTGATCGGGAAGTTGTTGCGACGAGGGCGGGAGGTGTGCGGGTTTGCCGGACCACAATCACAGGGTTGCGCGTGGGCCGATGCCGCTGTCGCATCGCTAGCGTGAAGTGGAACACCCACCGTTTTACATGGAGAGACAGCAATGGACGTCAAACGATTCAACGGCACGACATGGCTCGCGCTACTCATGGTGCTCGCCCTGGGATGGGCCGGGGCGAACCAGTTCGGCACGGGTCAGGCGGAGGCGCAACAGGGGCCGCCTGACGACCGGCCGATGGGGGGCATGATGGACGACATGTCGCCGAAGATGATGGAGTTGATGCAGCGGGCCCACGCGGGGGACGACAGCGCGTGGCACGTGAGCGAAGAAGGCATCTTCGTCGTCCGTGGCACGCACGTGTTGCGGTATGACGCGGAATCGCTGGACCTGGTCGGCGAGGCGGAGTTGCCCGAGGAACTTTCGCCGGCGTTCGCGATCGAGCGGGAGGATCAGGAGCAGGCTGAGGATGAGCAGGCCCCGCAGGGGCGGCGTCAGATGCGAATGCAGCGGATGGAGCAGATGGAGCAGATGCGTCAGCGGATGCATCAGATGATGACCCAGGCGCAGGCTTCGCTGCCGACGGACATTCACGTCGTCGACGACGCCGTTTTCGTCACGCGTGGCACGGCCCTGCTGCGTTACGACCTCGAGCTGAACCTGCAGGAGGCCGCGGAGTTGCCTGGGTTGATGATGGACGACGAAGCGGAGCAGGCGCCCGCAGAGGAAGAATGAGCCGCAGCCCTTTGGATTCCCCCATACCTAGCGGAGCAGATGCCCCGGTGCGCGGCGCGTGCCGGGGCCTTTTCGTTACAGGCTCGGCAGAACCTTCTCCACGATCAGCAGGCCCGCCTCGGCCTGGGCGGGATCAGGACGACGGGACTGAGCGGCCAAGTTGCCCACCGCCAGAAGCACCCGTCGAATGTTCGCAAGCCGAGGCCAGTCGGACTCCACGGGAAGATCCAGACGCTTGCGTTCCCGCGAGAGGTTCTTCACCAGATCGCGACCGTCGAGCCGGTGCGGCACCGTCCAGAACAGATGCTCCACGTAGACCGCGTCCTCGATCCACCGGCCGACATGCACCCGTGCCAGATCAAATAGCACCGCGGGGCCGAGGGGCGCCGGGTGGTGCGTCATGGCGTTGGCCAGATGCAGATCACCGTGGCACCAGCCGGGATGATCGTCGGCGTGCCAGCGGGCGAGCATCGGCTTCAGCTTTTTCTTGACGATCTTCAGTACGCCGTTCCACCGCTGCGCCTCGGGGAGAACGCACTCACGCAGGGTTTTGCGGGCGCGATCCAGCAGTTCGGGCCAATGCTCATCAGGCGGGTCACGATCGACGGGATACGCAGCAGTCGCAGCCTGGAATCGACCGGCCGCTTCGATGAGCAGGTCGAATTCGTTGCCGCCCCACGCTGCATCCAGCGGGCCGACGGGCAGACGCTCCATCACGACCCACGCGAAATCGTACCCACCGAGTTCCATGCCGTGCGCGTAGATTTTGGGAACGATCGGCAGCGCGCCCTCCGCTACCTGCAACCGTGTGAGCCATCGCAGTTCCTGCGGCGGCACGGGCAACTTGATAACGACCGGCTGCGTTGGATCATCACCCTCAGCCCAATCGGCATAGGCGGTGACGGCCCCGCCGCGTTGCCAGTCGGTGCGGAACCAGCGGAGGTTCGAAATCCGGTTGCCGCACGCCTTGAGGAGCGACGGTTCGAGCGAGGTGCCGAACAGATCATGCGAGGGTGCGGAAAGCCCCTGCTGGCCTGCGAGGGGCGGCGACTTGCCGGGCTCGGGCTGCTTCGGTGCCATGGTCATGAATGCGTGACTCGCGATGAACCGCAACAGCGGGCCCCCCGGCTGCCGTGCGTCGTGATCAGTTCTGCCGAGCATAGCGCGACATGGCTACATCAAGCAGCGCGTTCGCCATCTCTTCCAGTGGCGTGTAGTTCCCGTTTTCAAGCAAATCGCCGATGTACCGCTGTTGAAGCTGACTGGCCTGCGACGACCGCAGCCGTTGCTCGATCTGCAGGAATACTTCCTTGATGCCCGTCGATTCGCCGCCGACCAGCGACTCCATCTTCACCCACGCGTAGCCGCCTTCGACTTCGATGCGCTGCGACTGCTGGCCGACTTCAAGGTCGCGAATGGCCTCGTTCACCTCCTGCCAGCGCAGCGCCTGAAAGCTTTCAAGGCCCTCGCTCAGTTCGAACGCCATGAGCCCGCCCTGACTGGCGCGGAAGCGGCTGTGCCGCTGTGCGACCTGCTCGAACGGCTGCTCCGAATCCAGAGCCGTTTCGACGGCATCGGCCGTGGCGGCATCGTCAACGAGAATCACGCGGACCTCCACCGTCGGCGCTTCGTTGTACTGGTCGTAATTGTCCTGGTAGTGCCGCTCGACATCCCGCCGCGTGACGACGATCTGAGGCAGCAGTTTCTCCTGCCGATAGCGATCGATCAGGGCACGCTGGCGACGAATTTCCAGCTCCCGCGATAGGCTGTGCCCATGCTGCTGCTGAATCGCCCGCTCCGCCAGCGCCTGCGAGCCGAGGTGCTGAGCGAGAATCATCTCACGCTCTTTTTCCATGTAAGCAGCAAGCTGACGATGCTGGCCCTCATTGAGATCCTTCTCCGCCTCGGCGAGAATCAGCGCATCGACGACGCGACTTTGCACCTCCGCACCGATCAGGGCCTGCGCCTCGCGCCGAAACCCCAGCCGCGACTGGTTGTCGCCGAGGCGGCGGAGCACGTCTTCGCCGATGCTCCTGAAAATGGTGCGGGCGTAGACGGGCTTGCCGTTGATCTGTCCGACCATGGCATCGAGAAACAGTTGGCCGGCGTCGGCGATGCTTTCGGTCGGCGCTTCGTCGGTCGTGGCCTCAGCGTCGGCCGTGGTCGGATTGGCCGCTTGCTCAGTGGTAATCGCAGGCTCGGTGGGTGCCTCTGCGTCGGTGGTGGGCGATTCGGCTCGGGACGGGCGTGTGGCCTGCGCGTGCGACTGTGCCGCGACAGATTCCTCGCCTCCGGGCCCGGCATTGGCTGAGAAATCGCCCGGCGAGAGCGACGCCCCCCCGCCGTTGCCCCCGCAGCCAGTCACCAGCAGACCAAGCCAGCACGCCACAATCCAACTCAGTCCTCTTACGCTCAACATGAAGATATCAGCCTGTAATGGTTGCGATTCGAGAGCCTCGCAGGCACCCGTTCCGTGCTCAAGTCTACACTGCGGCGACCGCCCCGGACAACCGCCGAGCCCCCCGCCACGTTCGCAGTGATTGGATCGAGGGCCTATACTGTGACCGACCGCAGATGGAAAGCACTATTTTTGCAGAAAGACTTGAGGTTCTTATGAGCGACACCGGCGATTCAGGCAAGATCATCACGGGCGACGATTGGAAGCGTCGGCCCGAAGACGAAGCCGGGCAGAAGCCCTCCGGTGGCGGCGAAGACCAGTCCAAGCTGCACATCGACGACGACTGGAAAGCGCAGGCCCGCGCCGAGAAAGAACGTCTCGCCCAGGAAGCTGAGCAGGGCGGCGGCGAAGGAGCCGAGGCCGGCGGACCAGGCGGCCGCGAGATGCCCCCCGCGAACTTCCAGACGCTGCTTTCGACCATCGCAAGCCAGGCCCTCCTCTACATGGGCGCGATTCCCGATCCGTCCACCGGGCAGCGCATCGCCCACCTGGAACTGGCCAAGCACCACATCGATCTGCTCGGCGTCCTCCACGAGAAGACCAAGGGCAACCTCGAAGACGAAGAAGACAAGATGCTCACGCAGACGCTCGAAGAGCTGCGGATGTACCACACGCAGGTCGGTGAGCAACTGGCGAAGCAGCAGGCCGAAGGCGGCGGCCAAGGCGGCCCCATGGGCGGTCCCGGTGGTCCGATGGGCGGCGGCGGCAACCCGTTCGGCGGCGGCCCGGCCGGCCCCATGGGCTGAGGCTGGCACTCGGGGGCAACTGGGGAGCGACAACTGAAGGAGCGTGGCCGTGCCCGATCGCGACGAGGAAGATGAGCTCGACCGTCATCTGACGCACCCGCCACCCAAGAGTCATCTCTGGCTGTGGGTGATAAGCGTGGGCATCGTGATCGTGTTCATCGTGCTGCTGCTTGCGATGCTGATCTTCACCGAGCGCGACGATCCCACGCAACTCGCCCCCACCCCCATCGAGCCGCCACGACCGGCCCAGCCGCAACCCGAGAGCACCGGCGAACGCCCCACGCTTCCCTCAGGCGGCGGCTCCCCCATCGACTCACACTAACACCCGCTCACCCCGCGCCGACGGCCTCGGGTTCCAGCGGACGGACGAGCAGCTTGCGCAGCACGGCGAGCATCGTGGACGCGTTCTCAAGATAGTTCGCCGGCGGGCGGTAGTAGACCGTTCCCGCCCGTTCCTCCGTCGGTGTATCCACCAGCCGCACGCTACCCGGTGCGCCCTCCAGCAACGGCGAAAGCTGACGCACTTCCTTGGTCGTGAAGATCAGGTCAGGCCCGTCCCGCTTCAGCGAATCCACCCCGTGCAGACTGAGCGCCACCCGGATCTCCGTCAGGTCCAGCAGCGTCCTGGCCGCATCCGGCAACTCCCCGTAAGCATCCACCAGATCCTTCTCCACCTGGTGCAGCGTCTCCAGATCAGGTGCCCGGCTGACACGGCGGTACGCTTCCATGCGGTGTCGCGATGACGGGATGTAACGCTTGGGAAAATGCCCAGCGATCGCCAGTTCCACATGCGTATTCACCGGCTCCGCAGTCGGCTGACGCTTGAGTTGATGCGTCGCCTCTTCAAGCAGCCGGCAGTACATCTCGTAACCGACGATCGCGATGTGGCCCGACTGCTCCGCGCCGAGAATGTTGCCGACGCCTCGGATCTCCATGTCGCGCATCGCGATCTTGAAGCCCGCCCCCAGCATCGAGAACTCTTCGATCGCACGCAGCCTTCGCAGTGCGACTTCGCTCAACGGCCGCTCCTCCGGCAGGGTCATGTAGCAGTACGCCCGGTGCTTGTACCGGCCCACACGCCCCCGCAACTGATGAAGCTCAGCAAGCCCAAAGCGGTCCGCGTCGGTGATGATCATCGTGTTGGCGGTGGGAATGTCCAGACCCGACTCGATGATCGTCGTCGAGACCAGCACGTCCACTTCGCGGTTAATAAAGCGCAGCATGACCTGTTCAAGTTCATGGCCGGGCATCTGACCGTGGCCCACCGCCAGCTTCGCTTCGGGGACGAGGATCGAAAGCTCCTGCGCCACGCGATGAATGCTCTTCACGCGGTTGTGCACGAAGTAGACCTGCCCGTCGCGGTTCATCTCCCGCAGAATGGCGGTGCGGATGCGCTTCGGATCGTACGGGACGACCTCCGTCAGCACAGCCCGGCGGTCGGCGGGGGGCGTGCTGAGCGAGCTGATATCACGCAGGCCAAGCAGTGCCATGTGCAGCGTGCGGGGGATCGGCGTGGCCGATAGCGTGAGCACGTCAACCATCATTCGCAGCTTCAGAAGCCGACTCTTATGCTCGACGCCGAAGCGCTGCTCTTCGTCGATCACCACGAGGCCGAGGTCTTTGAAGCGGACGTCGTCGCTGAGCAGACGGTGCGTGCCGATGAGGATATCGACCTTGCCTTCGCGGGCGGCCTCAAGCGCAAGGCGGACGTCGCCGGCTTTCTTGAAACGGTTCAGTGCGGCGATGCGGACGGGATAGTCAGCCATGCGCTGGTGGAAGGTACGTTCGTGCTGTTCGCAGAGCACGGTCGTCGGGCAAAGGATGGCGACCTGCTTGCCCGCATCAACTGCCTTGAACGCGGCCCGAATGGCGACCTCGGTTTTGCCGTAGCCCACGTCGCCACAGATGAGGCGGTCCATCGGGCGCGGACTGGTCATATCCTTCTTGATCTCGGCGATGGCGGCGAGCTGATCTTCGGTTTCCTCGTAGGGGAACTCCGCTTCGAACTGCTTCATCCACATGGAATCTTCGGGCGCGCGGAAGCCGGGCATCGCCTCGCGGGCGGCCTGGACACGCAGCAATTCCGAGGCAAGACTTTTCGCCGCCTCCTTCGCCGCATCCTTCTGCTTCTTCCATCGCGTGCCGCCGAGTTTGCTCAACGGCGGCCGGCCCGCGAACCCGCCGATGTACTTGTGCACCAGCTCAATCTGTGAAGCGGGGACGTGCAGCAGGGCGCGGTCGGCGAACTCGAGCGTCAGATATTCTTCGCTGATTTTGCTGCCGGCTTCGCGCTTCATCATCCGCATGCCGCGGAACTTTGCGATGCCGTGGTGCATGTGGACGACGTAATCGCCCTCGTCAATGTCAAGGAACGAGTCGATCGGCCTTGCTGCCCCGACACGTCGCACCCGCCGCCGCGCCTGGTAACGATGCATCAACTCGTGGTGCGGGATGAGCGCGAGCGGCCGATCCTCATCCGCTTCCCACACAAACCCGCGGAAGAGGTAACCGGTTTCGACTTTGATCAGATCGGCGACGTCCGCAGCATGTTCCTGCAGCAGTTCACGCAGGCGATCGCACTCGGCATCACGGCGGGCGAGCACGACCACATCATGCTTGTCATACCCCCCGCTGCCGCGCGCCAGTTCGGCAAGCTCGGTCACGGCTTCGACGGCATCAGTGGCGAAGTTCATCAGCGAATGCACCGGCATCGCGACGCGCCGCTCGGCCATGCCCGGCGCGGCGAACTGGTTGACTTCGACGACGGCGAATTTGCTCAGCCCCTTCTGCACCATGTCCGGCGGGATGATGCCCGTCGCATCGGTCAGCCGTTCGTAGTAACCGCGCGCCTGCTCAGCAATCTCCATCGTCTCTTGCAGCACGACCACGGTTTCGCTTTTGAGCAGCGACCAGAAGTTGGTCGTCCGCTCCTCATCCTGAATCTTCTCAGGCGACGCACCGATGAGCCGGACGCCTTCGAGCTTACGGCCGGAGCCCATGGTGTCGGGGTTCACCTCGGTGACCTCATCGATCTGATCGCCGAAGAAATCGATGCGGACCGGCGGGAGATTGCCGGGGGGCATGACGTCGACGATGCCGCCTCGGATGGCGAAATCGCCCGGCTCTTCAATGCCGTCCACCCGGTTGTAGCCGGCATCCGCGAGCCATTCGGTCAGCTCGTGCTGATCAAGCGTCTGCCCGGGTTTGAGCTGTCTGGCCATCGAGCCGATCGCCTCGGCCTGCGGCACGGCCTGCATCAAGGCCTGCACCGGCGCGATGATCACACTCGGCTGCTGTTGCTCCATCAACTGCCCGACAAGCGTCAGCCGCTCGGCCAGCAGTTCAAGGCTCACATGCGATTCGCCGGGCATCAGCTCCAGCGCCCCGAACGTCTCCGTCGTCACGCCTTCCAGCAGTTCAAGATCTTCCTTCGCCTCATCGGCTTCATCGAGATGCGCGACCACCAACAGCACCGGCCGTTTCGATTGGCGAGCGATCATACCCGCAAGCAGGTGGCCGCTGGAGCCCCACGAACCTTCCGCCATCACCCGCTGCGACGGATCGATCGCGTCCACCAGTTCACGAACTGATGCATCGCTCTCGATCTGTTCAAGCCAGGCACGGGTCATCTCAGGTTCTCAGTCCGCTGAGGAGTCCAAACGTTTCATGCGCTCGTTGAGCATCGGCACTTCGTACAGGCTCATCTGCGGCGAGGCCTGCGGCGGCGGGCCGAGGTCCGGCACGTCTTCAAGGACATGCACCATGGCGATCTCATCACACGCGTGATTCTTCGGGCAGCGGGCGCATTCGCTCCACACCTTCAAGGGCAGTTCACGGTGACGGTCGACGACCTTGAAGCCGCAGCGATCGAAGAAACGCTGTTCGTAAGTGAGCGAAAACGCCCGGCGGATGCCGAGCCTTCTTGCTTCATCGACCGCCGCTGCGACGAGTTTCCGCCCCAGCCCCTGCCCCGTGGCACGAGGCGAAACGGCCAGCGCGTACACCTCCGCCAAATTGCTCCACATGATGCGAAGGCCGACCACCCCCACCACTTCGCCTTCGAGCCGGGCGACCTCAAAATCGCGCACGCGCTCATACAACTCTGCGTGCGAGCGGTGCAGCATCAGCCCCTGCTCGGCGTAGTCGTTGATCAGGGCGGCCATACCCGGTACGTCGGCCACACCGGCTTGTTCAATCGCAACGGTCATTGAATCACTCATGATACGCGTGGTTGGAGGTGGTGGCCGGCGTGCTCGATCAGCGGCCGCAGGGGCTTGTCGGTCAGCAGGTACAGCGGGCTCATGACCTTCGTGCCGACCGCGACATGCTGAACGCCCGCCTTGATATAGTCGTCGATGTCGGCTGTGGTCGTGATGCCCCCGCCGCCGATGAGGGTGACGGCATCGGTGAGATCGCCCAGCAGTCGCGATCGCAGATCCCGAATGCAGGCAAGGGCGACGGGCTTCAACGGCTTGCCGCTCATCCCCCCCGCCGGCACCGGCAGCGTGTTGCAACAGTGAAAGGTGCGCACCCCCGCCTCCAGCGCCTGCCTCGCCATCAGCTCATAGTTCACCGGCGGCAACTTCACGATCACCCCCCCCACCTTGCCCGCCGCCTTAATCGCACCCTCGAACAGGTCCGCCGGCCAGCTGACTTCCCCCACGTTGGGGCAGCTCATGTTCAGCTCAATGGCCAGCGGCTCAATCATCTGCACCTGTTCGAGCAGCTTGTACCAATCGTCGGTGGAGAAACCGTGGATGCTGACGATCTTGTCCGCCACATCGGCGCGGCCCGCCTGGACCCGCTCAACCAGCGAATCGATCCCCGGGTTCCGCAGGCCGATCTTGTTCACCCACGCCCCGATGCGGCGATAGTGCCGGACCGTGCGTAGAATCTGCAGGAGCCGACCAGGCCGTCGTGCGGCGGTGAAGGTGCCCAGCGTCGGCGTTGTGCCCCTCGGCTGGATGTAGTTGCCGAACGGGGCGGAGATAATCAGCGGTTGAATTCTGGCGTCGCTCACGAAAGATGCTCCAGCAGTGTGGGTGCAGTATAGTAACCGACCGCCCAACCGACCCGCGAAAGCAGCTTCCGTGTCCGATCCCCAGCCCCACTCCGACGAACCGCAGGATGACGGCCCCGTCGTCACCGACGAAGAACGCATGCTGTTCGATGCGATGTTCGAATCCGTGCTCGACGAACTGCCTCGCCGGTTCCACGAGCTGATTGAAGAGGTGCCGATCGTCGTGGAGGATTACCCCGGCGACGAGGTGCTGGACGAACTGGAGATTGAAGACGCCAGCGAACTGTGCGGCCTGCACACCGGCATCCCCCTCACCGAACGCTCAACGTCCGACTCGGGCGTGCTCGGCGACGTGATCCACATCTACCGCGACGGCATCCTGAACCTCGTCGCAGAGAAGCATCAGGAAGTCGTCAAGCCCGAAACGCTCCGCGTCGAGATCCGCATCACCGTCCTTCACGAGATCGGCCACCACTTCGGTCTCGATGAAGAAGATCTCCGCAAGCTCGGTTACGAATAAGGGCGCATGCGACGCCGATGGCAGCCGATTGTTCCCGGGTTTTTCCCCGGGAGCGCTCCCTCTCGCGCGTGGCTAGCATCGCACGATGCGCTAACTTACTCCTGACCTTGATCACCCTGCTCGTCGGGCTTGGGCCGGTGGCGCGGAGTGAGGTGTTGTGATGACGATGGGAGATTGGGCAATCTGCATAATCGGCGTCGTGGTGGTTCTTGTGACGCTGATCGACATCGCGCTGAGCGTGCTGCACACCGACATCAACGGCCCGATCGGAGGCAACCTGCATCGTGCGATCTGGCACGGAGCGGTGATGATCACCCGCCGCCTGCCACGCTTCCGTCGCGGCATTCTGTCGCTTGCCGGTCCATTGATGATGCTCGCGATGTTCGTTGTATGGGCAACCCTCTTCATCACCGGTTTTGCACTGATCGTGTGGCCGCAACTCGATGCCTTCCGCACAGCCTCCGGACAAGAGGCTGCGGATTTCGTCGACGCGCTCTACTACAGCGGCGTCACCGCCACGGTGCTCGGCTATGGCGACATCGCACCACGCACCGACGGCCTTAAAATCCTGGCGTTTGTGGAGTCCGGCCTTGGCTTTGCGATCTTCAGCGGCGTCGTGACCTGGCTGCTCAACGTTGTCAGCGGCGTCAGTGCCCGCGATGCACTGGCCCTGCGCGTCGAGCAGGAGACCGGCGGCACGCACGACGGGGTGCGACTCATCGGCAGATGGTTGCCGAACCAGGCGTCCGGACACGCTCCCGCGCGCCTCCGGGAGCTGACGCACGCCTTGCAGCAACTCCAACCCAAGATGCGTCAGTTTCCGGTTCTCGACGTGCATTACCGTTCGCTGAATGCGGGCCTCGCGCCGGAGCGGATGGTGCGGTCGCTGGCTACGGCATCCATTGCTGGATATCTCCGCGCCGACGAGCATGAGCAGCCCGACTTGGAAGAGGCGGCCAGCAGTTTAGATGGTGCCGTGACTGACCTGATGCGGCTGATCGCTGCGCAGCATCTGCCGCCGAAGGTTCTCAAAACACTCATTGATCCGGAGCCGGAGGCGCAAGACGAGGCCGCTGTAAAACTGCTGGAGAGTCGAGTCATCGCATCAGGCTCAGGGCGGAACCCACTACCCCCACAGCCTTTACTGCTGGCCTGCCGGCTACGCGTGTGGCTTGATGCGATGGACCAACTGACCGCCTGGCGAATGGATGGTCCGTAAAGAGGCGGCGGGTGCCTTCACCCTTTGAAGACATGGCTGGCGGTTCAACGCTTGACGGTCGAGCTCAACGGTGCCGCCGCTGCCTCTCTTCTCATGCAAAAAAAACGCCTACTCCCCAGTCGGGGAGCAGGCGACAGTTGATCAACGGTAATCCGGAGGTAACTCGTACTTCTCCAGATAAGACCAGTACTCGTCGTGCTGCTCCATTAGCGCGGTCGCATCCGATCCGGTGACGGCTCCGTCGGCCATCTGCTGTTTGCCATCACGAATTTCAGCGATGACACGTCGAAGACCTTCGGGGGCATCGGGATAGCGATCGAGCGCCCGATCTAACGATCCGGCATGCGAGGCATGCACCTCCCTCATGGCCTCAGCTGGTGTTCGGCCGGGCGCCTGAATTTGTGGCCCCTGGTGGACCATCAATGCTGCATCCCATAAGCCGACCTCGCCGCCTCCCTCACCGCATCCACCCAGACCTACAGCAGTCAGAGCCAGAACGGTCATCAACAGCAGACCCGGAAGTTTCGCATCATTTCTCATTTTCACATCCTGTTAACGTTCGACGGAGAAAGAGGCTACGCTTGCCACTCTCCAATCCAACGCTGCGTTACGTATCAGTTAGTTGACCAACCCAGGCACCGGAATTTTGAACTGGAGCCTGACGGGCCAATCGCGTACCGGATCCATGCCCGTCTCGATCTCGTTCTGATTGTGCCAGCTGACGCTGCCGTCTTCGAAGAGGAAGTTGCCACCAAGCACACTGTCCTCATCCGTACCGATGTGGTTGTTCATGGCGTCCGTGCCGCCCTCCCACAGATCTCCGCTGGGTTCCCGCATGTAAACGTCCATCATAATCGGCGCCCGGACGAAAGCACCATCCAGCCGCGACTTGCGGCCCCAGCCTGCTGTCTCGGGAGTGAAATGTGCCGCACCGCGGTTTGGTAGATACACGTAGCCCATCGTGATCTGGGCGGTCCAACCGGATTTGTGCGACGTCCAGCCCACGGGGCAATGCTGGACGGCGGTCGCGCCTTTGTTGAACTCAAATTCTTGCCAGTTGTAAGGCGCGAGGTACTGGTCGTAAAAGCGGACCCACTCGTGCTGGGGCTGGTTAGCGACGTTGACGTGAAAGAATGGTCGGTTGTCGTTAGCTGCCGGGGCGCCTGCCGGCGTGTTCCACGCGTCCCAAGGCCCACCAGGATTCGGCATGAGGGTGTCGTGGTCCTGAGCGAAGCTGTTGATCGCTATCCCCCATTGTCGCAGTTGGCTGGCGCAGGAGACCTTGATCGCCTCCTGCCGCGCACGCGAAAGAGCCGGTAACAGGATGGCCATCAACAACGCGATGATGCCAACGACCACCAGTAGCTCGATGAGTGTAAAGCCCTTCGCGGTGCGAGGGCGCGGCATGGTACGGTGACACAAAGGTTGCATGGCCAACTCCTGTTTTGGTTTTCGTAAAAGCGGTAAACCAAGGCACAACTGTCATTACGAAGCACTGCTGTCGCGCCGAGCAAACACATCGCTCAAACGCTGTTTAACTAGATTACTCGAGCATATCCGCTCATCCGATAAGATACAAGCGAGCCGTATGAAAAAGGGGTCGTACCTCAAAAGTGGTGCCTCATGCTGCATGGGCTCATTTGTTGTTCACGGAGCCCACGTTGTGGTGCCGGTGGATGACGGCGAACTGCATCTGAACCGGGAACAAAGTGGATCGCCCCGGGCACATCACCTGTAAGGTGGCGCTAAGCGATACGAAAAAGGACGGCGACCATGGCCGACAACGGCGACGCGAGGCAGAAATATGAGCGGTGGGTGACCTGCTTCAGCGGTGAGCTTTATCGCCTGGCGTACCGGCTGTGCGGTCAGGCGGAGGTCGCGGAGGACCTGCTGCAGGAGACGTTCTATCACGCTTGGCGTTCGATGGCGTCGCTGAAAGACGAGGGGCGGGCGCGGGCGTGGCTGTTTCAGATCCTGCGTTTTCGCTGGTCGCATTACGTGCGATCGGAGACGCGTCGACCGAGCCGCGGGCCCGCGCTGGATTCGGTGATGGAACCGGCCGATCCGGATCCGACCGAGCCGTTGACGAATATGGCCCGGGAGGAATCGATGCAACTGGCGCTCGATGCTTTGGAGGAGCGATACCGCCTGCCGCTGCTGATGGTTTTCGTCGAAGGCATGACTTGTCGCGAGGCGGCCGGCGAACTGGAGATACCGCTCGGCACGGTGCTCTCACGTATCCACCGGGCGAGAAAAGTTCTGCGTCAGCAACTGGGCGACGGCGAAAATGCGGCAGCGCCGCAATCCAAGAAAAAGCGTCCTCTTATCAAGTCGCAGGACTTGCCACAGCTTCGGCTGGGAGGTGAACGATGAACGAGCAAGAGCGAGACGGCCTGATTCGCCGCATGGAAGAAGCGGTGTTGCTGCCGGCAGAGGACGCGGAACGGCAGCAGCTCTACCGCGAGATTCTCGAAGCTGGTGACTGGGCACGCGAGCATTGGCTGGAACTGGTGCAACACGATGAGCGGATGCGTCTGGAGCTTCTGGATGTCGAGCCGCCTTCGGGCATGGCCGATCGGCTCCGGGCGCTGGCGGAGGCGGGTCCGGAGGCCTCTTTGCCCAAACGGACTGATGGTCCGATTCTCTCACGTCGCCGCTGGCTCGGCATGGCAGCTTCGGTGGCGGCGTTGGCCTCGGCAGGGTCAGTGCTCTGGTTCAGCGAGAGCCGCGGTTCGCTGGATGCCCGCTTCCATCAACTCGGTGAAGCGGTGCATGCGCACCACGCGCTGCCTCATCCCGTCAGCTTTGCCAGCAGTGATCCCGAGCAGGTCGCGGCCCATTTCGCCGGCTCGTTCGCGTGGGACGTGCGGATGCCCACGATGGGCCGAGGGTACGCTCTCGACGGCGCGAAGGTCTGCGAGCTTGCCGGCGAACCCGTCCTCTGCACACAGTGGCGCGACGGGCAGCAGCAGCGCTACACCGTCTTCCAGTTCTGCGCCCCCGACCACAATCTGCCGCCTACGTTCGACCGACGCACCGTCGAAGCAGCGGGCAGGCACATCGTCACCTTCTGGACCGAAGCCCACTGCGCCTACGTCATGACCAGTGACCATCAACACTCTGCCGAGCCGATCGCCTAATTGGCATCGCCTTCGACGGCTTCAACCGCGGCTCCAGCGGCGCAATGCTGAAGGGCTCGGGCCAGATCATCGCCAGCCGATGCTGCTGACTTTGCCACACGGCTGAAGTGGCTGGTTGAGCACGTGTTGCACATCTGGGTGTGGCCTCGGAAGACGATGCGGTAGGATGGCGGGTGCTGTGGAGCAGTCCGGAGGCTGCCACGAAATCTGGCTGCATGGGAGTTTCTCATCATGGTGAACCGCCTTTATCGATTGGCTGCCCTGGCGTTGTTGCTGGCATCTGCTCCAGCGCTGGCGGAGGATCGGCCGAACATCCTCTGGCTTTCGACGGAAGACATCGGTCCACACATCGGCGCCTACGGCCATCCAGATGCCGACACGCCAAACCTCGACAGGTTCGCCGAGCAAGGCATGAGCTACCGCTTCGCCTGGTCGGATGGGCCGGTCTGTGCAGCGTCGCGCACGTCGATCATCGCGGGCATGGACCCGAATTCGGCAGGCGCTCAGCACATGCGGTCACGCGTCCGTCTGCCCGACGGCTTTCACATGTTTCCCCGCTATCTGCGCGACGCCGGTTACTACACCACCAACAACGCCAAGACGGACTACAACTACGAGATGACCGGCGGCGTCTGGGATGAATCCAGTCGCCGGGCCCATTATCGCAATCGGGCGGAGGGTCAGCCTTTCTTCGCCGTCTTCAATACGGCGATCACGCATGAGAGCCGTGTTTTCGGCAGGTTTGATGAACTCGAGGAGATTCCGGACGACATCGTCGTGCCCGCGCACCATCCGGACCTACCCGAGACCCGCCGCGCCTGGGCGACGTACAACATGGTCATCAGCGACATGGACACGTGGATCGGCAAGATGCTCCAGGAACTGGAAGACGAGGGGCTGCGAGAAGACACGATCGTTTTTTTCTGGGGCGATCACGGCGCGGGTCTGCCACGTCACAAACGCTGGCCGTTCAACTCAGGCGTTCACGTGCCCCTGCTGGTCTACATTCCCGAGAAGTACCAGCACCTGGCGCCGGACGACTACGACGCCGGCGGGATGAGCGACCGACTGGTGGCGTTTCAGGACTTGGGCCCGACGCTGCTGAGCCTGGCGGGCATCAATCCGCCGGAGCACATGCACGGCAAGGCGTACATGGGGAAATACGAGGACGAACCACGCGATTACCTGTACGCGTTTCGCGGTCGTATGGATGAGCGGATCGACATGGTCCGCGCCGTCCGGGACGAGCGATTCATCTATATCCGCAATTACATGCCGCACCGGATCTACGGCCAGCATCTGGCCTACATGTATAACAATCCGATGACCCCGGCGTGGGAGAACGCCTACCTGCAGGGCCTGCTCGCCGCACCGGATACGTTCTATTGGGAGCAGAAGCCCGTCGAGGAGCTTTACGACCTTCAAAACGATTACGACGAAGTCCAGAACCTGGCCGATTCGGCCGAACATCAGGACAAGCTTGAAGAGTTCCGCGCGGTGGCTCGGGAGCGGGCGTTGAGCATTCGTGATTTGGGTTTCATGCCCGAGGGGATGATTCATCGGCGTGCGGGAGATCAGCCGCCTTACGTCATGGGGCACGATCCGGAGCAGTATCCTGTCGAGGAGGTTTTCGATGCCGCCGAACGCGCGGCGAGTCGTGACATGGCCGATGTTCCGCAGCTGAACGATCTTCTCAGCCACGATGACGCCGCCGTGCGGTATTGGGCAGTGACGGGGCTGACGATTCGCGGACAGCATGCGGTTTCGCCACGCCGGCACGCACTGCGGGAGATCATGATCAGCGATGCCGAAGATCCGAACGTCCGTGTCGCCGCTGCCGAAGCGCTCGCGTTCTACGGTAGCGAGCGTGATATCGCCGAAGCGTTGGAGAACCTCGTCGAACTCGCCGACCTGCGGCAGCACGATACGTTCACCGCTCTGGCTTCGCTCAACGTGCTGGAACTGCTGGGCGATCGCATCGAGCCCGTGGTAGATCGCCTGCTCGATCTGCCGGCCACGCATCCCAGCGAGCCCGGGCGCTCGGGCGGGTATCCTGAGCGCGCCCTGGACAAGATCAGGGCCGACTTTCGCGGCGATGACTGAGAAGTGCAAACATTGAGCACGTGCGTCGTGCTTCGGCGATCGTGTGGACGGGGTAGCGTTCTTGACGCTTCGCGGGGGCCGCAATAACTTCAGAGCATGAAAACAACTTCATTTTTCGCCGCTGCTCTGCTCCTCCTGGTGTTCGCCGTTCATGCCGAGGCCAGGGATGGCGATGATGCCGACGGCGTTGTCATCCGCGTGATGGCGTACAACGTGGAGTTCGGCAGGAGCGCCACTCCCGAGGAGATCGGTGCCGCGATCGAGCCCTATGACCTCGACGTGGTTACTTTCAATGAAGTACCCGCCGACGACTGGACCGCCCGAGTCGGCGCAGTGTTGGGTATGGAGCATGCCTACGTTGGCGAGATTTCATCGGCCAATCACAAAGACAAGTACCGGTCCATCCTCAGCCGCACCCCGCTCACCGAAACCCGCGAGCATCGCCTGACCGGCGTCGGCTGGAACCCGGCGAGCGCCGTTCGGGCGCTCACCACCGTCCGAGGCCAAACCGTCTCCATCTACGCGCTGCACGTGTCGGGCGAGGCCCCGCGTGACGTGCCACTGGCGGATCGTCATGCGATCTACCTCCTCGACGAAGTGGTCACTAAGGATGATGCCGAGCACGTCCTCGTCACCGGCGACTTTAACGACCGTGTCGGTGAGCCGACGCTAAATTACTACCGCGAAGCCGGTTACCGCGCCACCTGGTTCGATCTCGACATGGATGTAACGAGCGGTTCCGAGCATTACACCTGGAACGCACTGAGCGACGGCCGGGCTGGCGTCATCGACCATATCTTCTACAAGGCCACCGGCAACATGCGCGCCACCGACGGCGGCATCGCCATCTGGGACAAATCACTTTCCGACCACCATCCGGTCTGGGCCCAGATCCTCATCACGAACTCCGCCCCCCAGCGGTAGCTACCACTTCTTGCGTTGATCGGGATTGTGCGTCGGGTCCGCAGCCTCGGATCGACCAATCAGCAGCACGGCGATGATGGTGATGACCGTCACGCCGAAACCGAGGATGAACAGGAACAGTGCCATCACCGCGTTCTCCCGCTCAGCATCATCGCGCCGAGGGCAAGGATCGACGGCACCCAGATCGCGACAAACACCCCTTCCTCCCGCCTCCCACTGAACCACAAAGTTACCGAAGTAAGAAACGAGATTCCGGCAGCGGCGAGGAAGAGTAAGCGAGCGTTGCGGTACCGATCCATCGAGTAGCTCCTTCTGTTCGCACCCCGAGCCGACGGGTGCCGAAGGGCCCTATCCGCGATTCCTGCGGGGCTAAACCGAACTGCAGGATTGTGCTGGCCTGGCCTCTGTAATTCGACGGGGAGATCGCCGGTGAACACGGCCCGTAGCCGCCCGTGCCGCAGCCCGGCATCTCCCCAAGCCCGTCAATCGTCCTGGTGTGGGTCGAACGCCATCGCTCGAGGAAAGAGGATGCTGTTCTCCTTGTGAACGTGACGGTGCATGTCGCTTTCGAGTTCGCGGAGCCCGTCGAGCGTGGCGCGAAACGTGTTGCAGGCCTCGGCAGGCGGCGTGAAACCATCAGTCAGCTTGCGGATCCTCTCCAGCGCGTGACCGGCATCGTCGTGCTCGTGTTCCATCACGGCGATCGCCTTGTCGATCCCCGAACCGTTCACGCCGTTTGCAGGAAGTTCGCCGCTTTCGAGGGCGCGGATGAGCGGGAACAGCATCTGCTCCTCCTTCATCATGTGCGACTCAAGCTCAGCTGCGAATCCCGCGAAGACGCCGTCGACTTCGAGCATCCACGGATACCCCTCGCCATGCACCGCAGCAACCTTGCGAACCATCGTCTTCAGCCGCGGCAGCTCCCGCTTGAGGTAAGCGTGATGCGTCTGCTCGATGTGGTCGGCCAGTTCGGTCAGGCTCGCCTGCGACCAGTCCTTTTCCGCGGGGCGGGATTCGCCGTCCTCCGTCGCCAGCAGAACATTCAGCACCATGGCGGGGTCAAGCCCCTTGTCGGCGCAGGCCTTGGCGAGGGGCTTTTTGCCGCCACAGCAATAGTCGATGCCGAGGCGTTCAAAGGCACGGGATCGGCTGGGTCGCTGGGTCACCAGTTCGCCGACGGTGGTCTCGATAGTGGGACTGTTGGTGATGCTCATGGGAACGGCCTCCTTCTGAGGATGGGGTGAGCGTGGGGCTAGGTCCGGCGTTCTTATTTCCGATCGCCGATCATTCAGGCCCTTGACTTGAAGCTTACCGTCGCTAAACTGGATGTCAAGGTACAGATATCCTATTTTCTCGCGAGGTGCCACGATGCCAAGCTACAAGACCCCACCGCTCAAGCGTCATCCATCGCTGCAACCGCTGTCGCGTGACCATTATGTGGGCCTGGTGCAGGGGCGTCGGCTGATCAAGTCCGGCGACGCCGACCCGACCGAGCGTCGCGCCGCCGTGGCCGCTTTCGTCGATGCCTGGCACACCGACATCGCTCAGCACTTCGCCGATGAGGAACGCCTGCTTGCCCCGCTCGCCAGCCCCGAAGATCGCCAACGGCTCGACGCTGAGCACGCCCACCTTCGCGAGCTGGCAGCCGAAGCGAAGCAGCGCCGTCGACTGATCGATCCGGGCGAGGCGTGGGTCGTGAGCCTCGGGCAGACGCTGACCGATCACATACGCTGGGAAGAGCGCACCTTCTTCCCCGCACTAGAGTCGGCAGCCGGATCGCAGCTCGAAGCGCTGCGCGGCGAAGCGGACCGACTCGAAGCCTCCCGGCCGCGCGGGCGGGACGCGAACCAGACGCGGTGAACCCGCTTGACCAGAGGGCGGCACCCCGTAGAGTGAAATTATGCAGCCGAAATCTCTATATCCCCGAACATGAACTGTATCGGGCAAAACAGAGAGAGAGGCAACGAGATAGTTTGGCAACTTTTCAGGGGCCTTGGGTCCCAATTTCGAAGGAGCAGATAAGCGATGTATTCATGGCGAATTTTCACGGCTGTGCTGGCCCTGACGGCGGCGACCGTGGTCATTGGATGTGGCAACGAAGGCGATCCGGCCCCCCAGCCGACCGCCGAGCCCGAGGCGACCGAGGCCACCGAGGAGACGGCGCAGCAGAACGAGAGCGAAGTGATTCCCGAGGCGATGCAGGCATTCGAAGATGATGGCAACGTCGCCGAGATCACCATCGAAGGCAACGATCTCATGCAGTTCGACACCAACCGCTTCACCGTGGCTCCCGGCCAAATGGTGCGGCTGACCCTTAAGCACGTCGGCCAACTGCCGGCACAGGCGATGGGGCACAACGTGGTCGTCCTCAATGCCGACGAAGATATCTACGAGTTCGGCGCCGACGTCGGCGAGGCAGGCGGCGGGCTGCACAACGAGTACGTGCCCCAGGAACTGCGCGACCGCGTCATCGCCTTCACCACGATGATCGGCGGCGGGGAAACCACGACCGTCGAATTCCGCGCCCCCACCGAACCCAACGACTACCCGTACCTCTGCTCGTTCCCCGGCCACTTCGGGCAAATGAACGGCATCATGGCCGTCGAAGAATGATCGCCACGCGTCGAAACACAACGGCCGGTCGGCCTGCGACCCGTCATGCAAGCGCCCAGAAGGAGTCTGCAATGAAGATTTTCCGTCACCTCGCGATCACCGCCCTGCTGCTGGCGACAGCGGCATTCGTCACCGGTTGCGCCGACACCGAAACCGCCAACCAGACCACGGCCGAAGCCGCCTCAGCTGCTGAGCAAACTTACGTTGCGCCCGGCGAAATGGACGAATACTACCTGTTCTATTCCGGCGGCCACGGCGGCGACGTCCGCGTCGCAGGTATCCCCTCTATGCGGCACATCAAAACCATCCCCGTGTTCAACCCCAATGCCGCCTACGGCTACGGCTATGACGACAAAACCCGTGAGATGCTCGGCGAATACACCTGGGGCGACGTACATCACCCTGCCCTCTCTAAGACCGATGGCAACTATGACGGCCGCTGGCTCTTCGTCAACGACAACGCGCACAACCGCGTCGCACGCATCTCGCTGACCGATTTCAAAACCAAGCAGATCCTCGGCCCGATCCCCAATACCTCCGGCAACCACGGGGCGTCGTTCATCACCGAGAACAGCGAGTACCTCTTCGGCGGCTCACGCTTCGCCATGCCGCTGCCTCGTGGCACAGCCGCACCGCTCGAGAACTTCGCCGACGAATACAACGGCGTCATCACCGCCGTCAGCATCGACCAGGAGACCGGCGAGATGGACGTCGCCTGGCAGATTCTCACACCCCCCTTCCACTGGGACCTCTCCTCGACTGGCAAGGGCCCCAGCTCCGGATGGTTCTTCGTGACTTCCTACAACACCGAGATGGCGCACAACCGACTCGAGGTCGAAGCCAGTCAGCTCGAGCGTGACATGGCGGCGTTCATCAACTGGGAGCGCGCGGCTGAGGCGGTTGAACAGGGCCAGTATGAAGAGATCGACGGCGTGCCCGTAATCGATCCCGCCCAGGTCGAAGGCGTGATGTACTACGTCCCGCTCGCCAAGTCCCCCCACGGCATCGATGTCGATCCGACCGGCGAATGGATCGTCGGCGGCGGCAAGCTCGAACCTTCCGCCACCGTCTACAACTTCCAGTCCTTCCTTGATGCCGTCGAAGCTGAGGATTTCGAGGATGAGAAACGTGGCGTGCCGGTGGTGCGTCATGATGCGGTCGTCGAGGGCATCGTCCCCGTCGGACTCGGCCCGCTGCACACGCAGTTCGACGGCAAAGGCAACGCGTACACCACGCTGTTCATCGACTCCAAGATCGCCAAGTTCCGCCTGCCTCCGTGGACTGATGAAGAAAAGGCCGACCTCGAACAGGTCGTGACCGATCGCATTGACGTCCACACCAACCCCGGCCATCTGGTCGTCGCCGGCAGTGACACAGCCGAGCCGTACGGCGAGTGGATGGTTTCGATGAATAAGGACGCGGCAGGCCGACACCTGCCGACCGGGCCGCAGATTCCCGAGACCAGCCAGTTGATCGACATTACCGGCGACAAAATGAAGATGGTCTACGAAGCGTTCACCGATAAAGAACCGCACTTCGCGCAGATCATCCGGGCGGACAAACTCGAACCCGTCGGCTTCTATCGCCGCTCCGCCAACGATCACCCCCACCAGGCATGGACCGAAGCCGATACCTACGTCGAGCGGAACGGCAACGAGGTCGACGTCGCCATGCGGGCGGTGCGAAGCAACTTCACCCCCGACGCCCTCGAATTCCGCCAGGGTGACACCGTGCGATTCCACATCACCAACGTCGAGCAGACCCACGGCATGAGCCACGGCTTCGGCGTCGGCCAGCACAACGTCAACGTCGACATCAGTGCCGGCGACACACGCACCGTCACCATGAAGATGGACAAGACCGGCGTATTCCCCTTCTATTGCACCGTTTTCTGCTCGGCACTGCACCAGGAAATGCAAGGCTACTTCGTGGTCTATCCGCAGGATGAATACCCCGGCGACCAGTAAACCCGCACGCCCACACCGGTCGACGCAGGAAGCCTTGCCCCAGCGTCGACCGGCACGCCGCGGTGCGGCCCTCATCGCGCGGTTAAGGAACTTTCCAAATGTCTCACGCGCCGGTCTACCCGATACGCAGCCGACCACGATTCGTCGACAGACGCCTCAACTGGCTCTCCCGGCTGTGGATCTTTATCGCCATCGCCTGCCTCGCCGCCAGCTTCTTTTTCCCACTCTGGCACATCAATCTCGTCGCCCCGCAATACCGCGACGGCCTGGATATGTGGATCTACAGCTACCAACTCGTCGGCGGCAACGAGGGGCAGGACCTCTTCGAAATCAACCTCCTCAACCACTACATCGGCATGCAGGAAATCCACGAAGCCGACTTCCTGGAAATGCAGATCATCCCATTCGCACTCGGCTTTTTCATTCTCTTCGGCCTGCGCGCCATCGCCTTCGGCACGATGAGCAACCTCATCGACCACCTCGCGCTGTTCTTCTACTTCTCCATGTTCTCACTGGCCACCTTCGTCTACCGTCTCTATTCCTACGGCCATCACCTTGATCCGCGCGCACCCATCACCGTCGAACCGTTCTGGCCGACGCTCATCGGCACCAAGCAGATCGCGAATATGACGCAGACGAGTCTGCCCGGCGGCGGAAGCTATCTGCTCGGAGCTGCTGTGCTGTGCCTGCTACTGGGCGTTTTCCATTCACGCAACGAGCGAGCGTTCTACCAGACCGTCGCGGAGCCGGCGTGATGAAATCGCATCGGCAACCGTGGCGACCCAGCGTGACCGCCCTGCTTCTCGTGGCGCTGATAACTCTTTCGGCCGTCGGCGAAACCAGCCGCGTCCTCCCCGGCGACGATCTGCAACAAGCGATCGACGCAGCCGACGAAGGCGAAACGCTGCTGCTTACAGCCGGGGTGCATCGCGGGCCGGTCACGGTGAGCCAGCCTCTGACGCTTCGAGGCGAGGGCGACGCAAGCATCGTCGGCACCGGCATCGGCAGCGTTCTCACGGTCGAGGCTGACCGCGTGCGCGTTGAGCAGCTCGAGATTCGCGGCTCCGGACGCGACCTTTCCAAGGACGACGCGGGCATCCTTATTACCGGCGATAAAGCGCGGATAATCGACGTTACGCTGCATAACAACCTCCACGGCATCTACGTTCGCGGCGGCAAGAACGTCCGGCTCGTCGGCAACACCGTCGTCGGCCTCGCCGCGACGGAAGAGACCCCGCGCGTCATCGGCGGCGAGGCGGCGAACCGCGACGACGGCATCCACCATAGCCCGCCCGGCGTCCGCGCCCTCATGGGCAACGGCCTGCATCTGTGGGACGCCAACGGTGCCATCGTCGACAACAACCTCGTCCAGCACGTCCGCGACGGCATCTACGTCGCCCACACCCACCAGGCGGAATTCCGCCGGAACCGAATCCACCATTCACGCTACGCCATCCACTACATGTACTCCTCAGACAACGTCGTGGCCGACAACGAACTGTGGCGCAACGTCGCCGGGGCCGCCTTGATGTTCTCGCAAAACCTTGACGTCCACGGCAACATCCTGCGAGACCACAGCGGCTTCCGCGCCTACGGCCTGCTGCTTCAGAACGTCGACGCCTCCCGCTTCCACGACAACGCCATCCGTGGCAACCGCGTCGGCCTTCGCCTGCAGAACAGCAGCACCAATACCTTTCGCGATAACCGCGTCGTCGGCAACCTCGCAGGGATGACGCTGAATAGTTCCTCGCGGGAGAACCAATTCACACGCAACCGTATTGGGCCGAACCTTCGGCAGATCGAACTCACCGGCCCTGCCCCGCCGACCGAATGGTCTGTCGCCGGCGTCGGCAATCGCTGGTCCGGCGTGCTGCCGATGGACCTCACCGGCGACGGCATCTCGCAGTGGCCTCATCACGAGGTCGACCTGATGGCGGAGCGGCGGGAGGAGTTCCCTTACGTCCAGCTGCTAACGGGCAGTCCGGGAATTCGTGCCGTCGAATGGTCGCTCAGCCGGGCGCCGGTGCCGGGCATGCGGTTCATCACCGATCCTCATCCGTTAACCCGGGATCGTGATGATTGAAGCCCGCGACATCGTCAAGACCTACGGCCATCGCAGAGTCCTCGACGGCGCATCACTTGCCGTCAGCCCCGGCGAATGCGTGGTGCTGACCGGCGACAACGGCAGCGGCAAGACCACCCTGCTGCACGCGATGGTCGGTCTCCGCAACATCGACTCCGGGGGCGTACTCTGGCACGATCGGCGCCTCACCGGGGCCGGTCGTCGGACGTGGCAACGGGCCCGCGCCGCTTGGGGATTTCTGCCACAGCAGGTCGTGCTGCCTCCGACAGCTCCGGTCGAACGTCTGCTCCGCTTCTACGCACGGCTGCGCGGCATGAGCACGAGGCCCGCGTACGAATGGCTCGAACGCGTGGGCCTCAACGGCACGGAGAAACAGAGGGTTCAGGCCCTTTCGGGAGGCATGCAGCAACGGCTGGGCATCGCCCTGACCTTCTACTGTGAGCCGGCTTTGATCATCATGGATGAGCCAGCCAGCAGCCTCGACCCCGGCTGGCGCGGTCAGCTTGCGACATGGGTCACTGAGCAGACGCAGCGCGGGGCCGGCGTTCTGGTGACCAGTCAACTGCATGAAACCTGGCGCGAGAGCGTGCGCTTTCTGCACTGCGAGGCCGGCCGAATTGTCGACCGACACGAGAACTCGGAGGCGCAGCCGTGAGTCGTATCCTCGCCGTTTATCAGTGGGATTTGATGCAAGGCTTGCGCAACCGCTTCATGCAGGTGTTCGCCGTGGCGTGCGTGATGGGTGGGTCGGCTCTGCTCGCCGCTTCGCCGGGGCCTGAGACGCTGCCGCTGGTGCTGATCCAGACGATGCTGTTTTTCGGATCGCTTTTTGCGTTTCTCATCGGCTGGGGCAGCGGTCAGCAGGCACGCTCGCAAGCGGGCTTCCTCTTCGCACAGCCGTTGACGAGCGGCGAACTGGTGACCGGAAAACTGCTCGGCACCGGAACATGGTGCATTCTGCTGCTCGCGCTGTTCATGGGCCCCGCGGTGCTGCGGGCGGGGATGCCGGAAACGGTTTTGGCGCTCGGGGCGCTGGCGGCGGGTTTTCTGCTGGTGTGCCTGCTCGGCGGGCTGGCGATCGGGCTGCTGGCCGCTCCGGTTTCGGGGTTGCTTTCCGTGTTGATCGCGTGGGCCGTCACCGTCGCGGGATGGGAACTGGGGCTGCTCGTCCTAAGCGAAGCGGCGTGGATGCAGGAGATGCCGGGCCTGTTTGTCACGCTGCTGCTTTTGAACCCTGCCGGCGCGTTCCGCGTCGCAGCCATGATTGGGCTGGAGGCGGTGCCGTTTGATGCCGGCGAACTGGAAACCGGCCGTTGGGCCTTCGATAATATCATGCTGGTCGCCGTGGCCGTCTTCGCAGCGTGGGTCGCTGTGCTGGCCACGGGGGCGGCCTATATACTGAATCGCCAACAATTCTGACGGTGCGGCCACACGAAAACGCCCGTCATCCTGAGGTTTGAAGATGAACGAAAATCCCCAAAGTTCCACCCGTTGGATCGTGTCCGCCCTGGTGATTGTCGCGGCAATCGCAGTCGGCTGGTACCTCGGCAGCCGGGTCAATGAAGATCCGGAGACGCCACCTGGCGCAGCCGATTCCACGGAGCCGACCGGCGAGGTCCATCGCGATGTGGCCGGGCGTGTGGTTCGCGTTGATGCTGAGGAGGGCATGTTTCGTGTCGACCACGAAGAGATTGAGGGCTTCATGGCGGCGATGGTCATGGACATCGACGTGGTTGACCCAGCGGAACTTGAGGGGCTGGAGCCCGGCGACGAGGTCCTGTTCGACCTCGCCCGCATCGGCAATACGTACAAGGCCATCCGCATTCGACGCGTCGACGACGATGGCAGCGTCCCCGCGCCGAGCGACACTGAAGCACCGCCCGCTGACCCCCTCGGCAGCGGCGACCTCGTGCCGAACCTCAACTTGTACGATGCCCAGGGGCAGCCGTTCAACCTGCACGACCTCGAGCCCCGGCATAAGGTCGTCACGTTCTTCTACGCGCGGTGCCCGCTCGAGACCTTCTGCCCGGCACAGTCACAGCAATTGGCGGAGTTGCAGGGGCAACTTGATCAAAGTGGAAGCGAACTGCACCTGCTCAGCCTGACCCTCGACGCCGAGCATGACGGGGCTTCGGTCCTCCAGGGTTACGCTGAACGATTCGAGGCCGACCCGTCTCGCTGGACACTTGCCAGTGGCGACGACCCCGAAGCGATTCGTGACTTCGCCCACCGCGCCGGCGCTCGCATCCTGCCGCAATCAGACAGTTATCAGATCGACCACGCCCTGGTCGCCCTGCGGCTCGACGGCAACCGCATCGTCGACCGTGTCTATGGTCTCGATGCCATCGAAACGATGATACGACAGATAAGGTGAGACCCCATTCGGGGGCGATGTCCCCCCCGACCGACTGTCGAGCGTCATGATCCGTTGCGAACAGATCGCGAAAAAGGCTGAGCAGGAACTCACCACCTATGCGAAGCTGGCTCGTCTTCGGGTGGGTTCACGTCCAGCCCCGGAACGGGGGCGCGCGCCAGTCCGCCTGCGTCCGGCGCTGTCAACCACTGGCACAGCGCCTCGCGAGCGGGCCGCGAATGCATCTGCCGTAAGTCACGATTCATGCGAGCCTGTGGACAGGCCGTGTCAAGCCTGAACAGGCAGAGGCGAAAAAGCGGGCGAAGGGATTCGAACCCTCGACATTCAGCTGACTGAGCAGACGCGCGGCGACCAAGGTGCGCCCGATACGGGGCATAGAGGGGCCCCGGGGGCCGACTGTCTAATGGGACCAACGAAAACGTACCCAAGCCCACACGAACGGAGGCGACCCAATGAGAACGAAGATCATAGCCCCCACGGCACCAACGTGAGCAATGCTGAGTACGACCGACTCATCCCGCCGGCATCAGTCGGCTTGAGCCGCAGCACAACAGCGATGGTTCTACGGATTGGAGGGCGGCCATCTGAGGTGTTGCTGCAGAAACTTGAATGTTCCCTTGCCGTGGATGGCGTGGGGGCCTGCGAACCATTCAATCTCGCAGCGCTCGCCGATGCCGAGCAGGCCCTGGTAGAGAAGCCGCGTCTGCGCAAACTCCCATCCTACGGTCCAGTCGTCCGCCACTGTGTCGAAGTGGCCTCGCTCGACCATGAACGGCCGCGGTGCGATCAACGCCGTCATCTCCGCGTAGTTAAACGTGCTGCCAAGATCCCATTCGAAGATTTCGTACTCGCCCGTCCACATGTAGCTGCGAGGGTTGGTGGTTGATGCCACCTTGTCGATCCAGTCGTTGAAATCCGCCGAGCAGATCACCGGCCCGTACTCCGCCACCAGCGGCGGTATCCGCATCGCGCTCTTGCCACCGTAGCTGAGGCCGTAGAAGCCGATCCGATCGCCGTCCACCTCGTCCATCGTTGCCAGCCATCTGAGGATTTGCTGATGCTGCGGCACCATGACCGAAAACAGCGTGGTGCCCATGGGGTTGGCCTTGAACTGCAGGATTCGGAACGAGTCACCGACGGGGCCCATGTACAGGTTCTGCGGCGAGAATGTGATGAAGCCTCGTTCGGCTAGTTTTGTCGCGAACGCCTTGTATGCTGAGTATTTGTCGTCGCCGATCAGATCTTGCGGCCGGCCCATGAGTCCGTGCTGACAGACCACCACCGGCCGCTGCTCTCCATCCGCGATATCGTTTGGCACGATCAGTAAGCCGTAGGCGATCACATCCTCAAACACGTCGAGTACAACCTCGTACCGCGTCCACTTTTCGGTCCGTTCATCCAGCCTCGTCCGTGCGTTCGGTGGAAGCAGTGGTAGGTCGAAGTGGCCGATTACCTGCTCGCGAAACTCCCGGCGCAACGGCTCGATCGAACGCTGATACGCCTCGACGGATTCGGTGTCAAATCGGCTCCACACGGCATCCTGTCTGACCGAGTGGCTCCGCCGAAGCAAATCCTGGTAGTGGCGATCCAACTCGTACATCAGCGTCAACTGTCGTTCGCGCGGATCGAAGTCGGCTCGATTGTCGCGTGGCAATGGCCCGGCTGGACGCAACTGCATGCCCAATGGTTGCAGAAATCTCGACAGCGCGACTTGCGTTCCAAACGGACCCGCGCCGGCGCTGCCGCTCACGACCAGATCCGGTGACCAGCCCACAACCTCCTCATTGACCATCAGCCCGGTCATCAGTTCCGCCGTCCGCGTCACTTCTTCCTTCACCGCCACCAGCGTTGGCGTTCGCAGTTCGCCCGGCTTGCCTTTGCCGCCCTCAAGCAGCAAATGCGGTGCTTCGGCCGCCTCGATAACCAATGTTCGTCCCGCAAGGAGCGTCGCCACCTCAGCATCGCCGAACATCGTGAGCAAATCCCAGACGTTGCGGTCAGCCGGCTCCTGCCACATCGCTTCGCGAGGCCCGAAGTACCCACTGACACCCACCGCGTCTATTCGCTCATCTACCGCCCCGGCATACAAAGCGATGCGTCCCCCTTCGCCCCAGCCGAACACGCCCACCGGCGTTTTGGCCGGCTCGCTCTTCGCCCAGTCCACCAGCGCCAGCACTGCCTGAATCTCCGTGCCTACCAGCGTGCGTCCCAACTGATATGCCGAACGATGAAGAAACTCGCGGCTGGTGATCGTGGCGGAACGGCCGCGATCACCGGGCACCTTGTCGCCTTGCGTCCCGCGATTCACAAGCAGCGGCACCACCACGCGTACGCCGCTTTCCGCCAGCCGCCTTGCAAACTGCGATTCACCGGCCACGCCTTCCGAAAGGCCCGCGATCTGTTCCGGTGTCTGGTCGGCGTCCGGTATCGCAATCACCACAGGTCCGCTGGTTGCCTTCTCACCGATCGGTCTCAGCATCAGCCCGGACGCGTGCACGTCGCCCACCGTAGGCCACCTCAGTTCCAGCACTTCGTAAGTTGCGGCGCCGTCCTCACCGCCACCGCCCCGCGCGATTACCTGCGACTCAACCGCCAGCGATTGGGTCACGATCTGCGGGTGTGAAAATTCACGCCGCGCGTCACGCAGTCCCAGAATGTAGCGTAACCGTTCGCGGTTCGGCTGTACCGATTGTGCGTGCGCTGCCACGCTGCTCAGGTCGCGCTGCCAGTACTGGTCACGTTGCTGTGCCGTCTGGTCAAGCTGCCGCATGACAAACTTATCTACTCCGCTCAGCAGCTTCGCCGCGATGTCGCCCTCTATTGTCAGTGCCTGCGTTCCGGGGATTCTTTCGAGGGGCTCCGCTGCCATCGCAGGTTTCACGGCACACGCCGTTACACTAACCACAATCACCAAGGACAAAATCGATCGTTTCATGCCGCTGACCTTTCTGGAATTGCCATGCTGCTCTTTCCGTCATTGTGCAATAGACGCTGCTATTGCGATAGCAAAATCGTGCGAGCCCCGCGTATGCCGAACTGGTTAAACTGGTAGGTCGCATCTTTACGCAAACCAGCGAGGTAAACTATGCGTTACGACAGGTTGAAGCAGCGGCGTCCGAAGTGTTGCGCGCCGCCGTGCCGACGTAAAACTCGAGCGATTGCAGTGATCTGCGTTGCGAGCCTTGCCCTGGCGGCGGCTTCGCTTGGCGGAGAAGTCGCCGCAAATCCTGGCTGGCGACAACTCCAGGTGCCAGGCGACTGGCGGGAAGTCGGCGACGGTGAACTGGCAAATCACGACGGGTTTGGTTGGTACCGCTGCTACGTCCAGATCCCGGAAAATTGGGCGCGACGCTGGGAGTTGACGCTTTCCATCGAGCAGTTGGCCAACGCCTACGAAGTTTACTTCAACGGTGAGCGTGTCGCGGCAGCGGGCGCTTTTCCGCCCGATTACGCCGACGCATTTGGCGAAGCGCACCGTCATACGATTCCCGCGGAGCTGGTGCGCCGAGGCGAGCGCAACATGATCGCGCTGCGGGTCTACAGCCCCGAAGGTCCTGCGGGGCTCGTTGGGCGCGCGCCTGCACTTACAGACTACAATCGCGAAATCGTCCTTCAGGGCCCCTGGCAGTTTCATGCAGGCGACGACCCGGCATGGGCTGAAGAACCCGAACAGCCAGATCTGGTGCCGGAGTTTGCCGAAGTCGTCGCCGCCACGCAGGTGCGTGCCGCGCCGTCGGTTTACCTGCCCGGTGCTTCCCTTCCGCCGGATGAATCCCACGCCGCGATTGAGCATTCCGAGGATATTGCCGTCGATCTTGTGCTTGCCGATCCGATCATCGAGCAGCCTCTGCATATGAGCTTCGATGAACGTGGTCGCCTGTGGGTGGTGGAGTATCGTCAATATCCCTATCCCGCCGGGCTGCGGATGGTGAGTCGCGATATCTACTGGCGTGCTGTGTGGGAGCCGGACCTGCCGCCGCCTCCTTATGACGACGGCTCGCCCTTCCAAGGCCGCGACCGCATCACGGTCCATGAAGACACCACTGGCGACGGCGCCTATGACTCGCATGAAACATTCGTCGACGGCCTGAACATCACCACTGCCGTGGCGCACGGCCGCGGGGGTGTCTGGGTACTTAGCCCGCCGCACCTGCTTTTTTACCCTGTCGATGACGACGGCACCACGATCACGGGGCCGCCCGAAGTTCACCTGCAGGGCTTCGGCCTGGAAGACACGCACTCCGTCGCCAACAGCCTTACGTGGGGACCGGATGGCTGGCTCTATGCCGCCCAGGGTAGCACCGTCTCCGGCAATGTCCGCAGGCCCGACCAGAACGACGAAGAGGCGACCTATTCCATGGGCCAGAACATCTGGCGCTATCACCCCGAATCACGCCGCTATGAGATTTTTGCGGAGGGTGGCGGCAACGCGTTCGGCGTAGAAATCGACGCCAAAGGGCGCACCTTCTCCGGCCACAACGGCGGCGACACACGCGGCTTCCACTACGTACAGGGCGGCTACTCCGTCAAAGGCTTCGGCAAGCACGGTCCGTTATCAAATCCCTACACGTTCGGTCATTTCCCCGCCATGTCCCACGGCCCCGTGCCCCGCTTCACCCACACGTTCCTTATCTACGAAGCGGACAACCTGCCCGATCACTACAGCGGCAATCTGCTCGGCCTCGAACCGATGCAGGGGCAAGTCGTTCACACACGCCTTCATCAGGAGGGTTCCACCTTCCGCACTGAAGATCTGGAACGACCCATCCGCAGCAACGATGTCGCCTTTCGACCGGTCGATATCAAACTCGCGCCGGACGGGTCAGTTTACATCGCCGATTTCTACAGCGCTCACATCGCCCACGGTGAGAACTACGAAGGCTACCTGAACCGCGAGGCTGGCCGCATCTACCGCATGCGTCATCGTGATGCGGAACCGCGCCACGTCGATCTCGCCGGCCGATCAGCCGATGAGCTGGTCGATCTGCTGGACCACGAAAATCGCTGGATTCGCAAGACCGCCCTGAGGCTGCTGGGCGACCGTCGTGATCAGGCCATCATTCCGCGGCTGAGCGATCTGCTTGAGCAGAGCACCGGGCAACTGGCCCTTGAAGCTTTGTGGGCGCTGCATCTGAGCGGCGGGTTTGATGATGAACGCGCGGCCAGTGCGCTGACCCATGCTGATGCGCACGTCCGCCGCTGGGCCGTCCGACTGCTCGGCGATGAAGGCAAGCCGCTGCAAGAAGCCCTTGCAAGCCGACTCGCCCAGTTGGCTGTCGAGGAAGATGACGTCGAAGTGCGAAGTCAGCTTGCGAGCACCGCCCGGCGTCTCTCGGCCGAGCAGGCTGTGGCGATCGTGAAGGGTTTGATTACCCACGACAGTGACGCGACTGATGCGCACCTGCCCCTGCTGATCTGGTGGGCGCTTGAGGCTCACGCCGGTCCGGAGTCGCGGTCTGCTGTGCTGGCGATGTTCGAAACGCGTGAAGTGTGGGATCGGCCGTTGGTGGTTGATCACTTGCTCGGCCGTGTGATGCGCCGTCTGGCCGCGACGGGGCGGCGGTCGGACCTGCTGGCGGGCGCTCAACTGTTCCGTCTCGCGCCGGACCGCGAACGCAGTTTGAAGTTGATGGAGGGATTGGAGCGTGCGTTTGAGAATCGCACCGTCGCCGGACTGCCCCAGGAACTGGTGGAGGCGATCGCCGATGCGGGCGTTGCCTCGCGCGTGCTCCAGGTGCGCCAGGGGGATCGCAAAGCGACCGCCGAAGCGCTGGCGATTCTTGCTGACTCCCAAGCTCCGGTGCAGCAGCGCCTCGGCTACGCGCGTCTTTTCGGCGAGGTTGACGAGCCCCGCAGCGTGCCCGGTTTGCTCAAGATTGCTGCCGAGGCTGAGTCGATCGAACTGCGCACCGTGGCGCTGGCGTCGCTGCGGACCTACTCGGAGGCGCGAATTGGGGAGCGTGTCGTCGCCATTTACAATGACCTGCCAGTGGAACTGCTTTCGGCGGCACACGCGCTGCTGACAACACGATCGTCGTGGTCGCTGCACTGGCTGGAAGCGATTGACGCCGGCCGCATCCAAGCCGATGACATACCCGCCGACGTAGTTGAGGCGATGCGGCTGCATGAAGATGAAGCCGTCACGGCCTTGCTGCGTCAGCATTTTATCGACAAGCACGCCGCGCCCGCCGAGCACGTCCGCGAGGAGATGCAGCGACTCGCTGATGTTGTGCAGGCAGGCGAGGGCGACCCCTACGTCGGGCTGCCGATTTACGCCGCACGTTGTGCCGCCTGCCACACGATGTTCGGCAAAGGCAATGACATCGGCCCCGACCTCACCAGCTATCAGCGTAACGACCTGCACGCCCTGCTGCGAAGCATCGTCGATCCCAATGCCGATGTTCGTGACGGCTACGAAGGCGTCATCATCACCACCACGGATGGTCGCTCGATGACGGGTTTCCTCGCCGACCAAGACGACGACACGCTTGTTGTCCGAGGCCTTGACGGGCAGGACGTCGCCCTCACGCTTGATCAGATCGCGGACCGCCGCCCGCTCGGCCGTTCCTTAATGCCGGAGAATCTGCTCACCGGACTCAGCGATCAGCAGGTCCGTGATCTGTTAGCGTTCCTCCGAAGCCGGCAGCCGATTTCACCGTGAGCATAGTTTGCGAATGTGCAGGTTCGGTACGTCGCAGCGACGGCACTGGGCGTCCTTCGCGCCGAAGCAGCGGCGGAAGATATTGAACGCGTGGTGCGGACCGATGCCGATGCTTTGGCACGTTCGGCAGCGGTTGTGGCGCTGGGCCAGATCGAATCCGAGTCTTCCGTGGAGCTGCTGCAGGAGACAGTTTGAGCAGGCGAATGTGGCGGTGGCGACGATCGAATGTCACGACCTGTACCGCAGCCGGGCGATGGTGGGCAAGGAGGCGGATCCGAAATACTGGTTCGCCGACGAATCGTTCCAGCAAGCGTACATAAGCAAGATCTGGTGGCGGCGACAGGCCTTCCATCAAGCAGGTGCTCGAGATGATTCAGGAAGAGCAGTTCGAATTTGAGCATCCTCGACGCCTGAAACGCGAGTGAGCTTTGTTACAAGGCCTGGTCGAGGTGGTGCGACGTACAGTTGCGTTTTCGTTGCCGGTGGTGACCGTCTGGGTATGGCTTCAGGCCGGCGGTGATCCGTCGTGCTTACTCGATTCCGATGGGGTTTCCGTCGAGATCGGGATCGATGGCGATGCCCAGGTGCTTAAGCACAGTGGGAACGACGTCGACGATGTAGGTTTGCCGCGGGCTGATGCGGTTGTGGGCTGCGTCACCGCTGACGAGAAGGAATCCATGAAGGATTTCGGGCACGTCGTGGCCGCCGCTGTGGCCTGTGCCGTAACCGCCGTGATCGGTGGTGATGACAATGATCCAGTCTTCCTCGTCGAATGTGGGGCGGCTTTCGATGGCGTCGACGATGCGGCCGACGTGGCGGTCAAAATTCTCGATGGCGTTCATGTATTCCGGCTGCTCAATGCTGAAGCCGAAGCCGTGGCCTGCGGAATCGGTCTGGTGCAGATAGACCCATGCCGCGGTGGGATCCGTCTCGGCGAGCAGTTTCACGGCTTCGTCGGTGACGGCGATATCGGTGGTCTCTTCGCGCTCCATGCGATCGGCCTGCGTGGGGGGATTCACGTAAAGGCGTACGCGGTTGTCAGTGTGCAGTTCGAGGTTCAGGTGGCCGGCCGAGGCGTCGCCGAAGTTGCCCATGAGGATGTTGCGGCCTTCGTCGGTGGTGCGGAACGCGGCGGCGACGGTGAAATCGCCTTGCGTCAGGTTCGACAGCGGCGGCTCGATCGGCTTTCTGTCGCGTTCGAGCGGCCCGTCGATGGCCAGCGCCGCCCCGTCACCCTCACCTGCCGCTCGACCCTCGGCTACATCACCGATCTCAGGCTCACTCAAAGCTCGGTCCCAGAGGCGGACGCCGCGCAGCTCACCGTCGAACTGCATGCTCCCGTTGCGAGCATCGCGGCCGACGTGATAAACCTCGCCCTGGAGATCGAAGCCGCCGGCCGTGTCGCGGGCGGAGGCGACCTTCTTCCCGTTGAGGTAGAGGTGGATCATCTCACCACGGCGCATGCCAAGCAGGTGATGCCATTCGCCGTCACGTGTATTGACGCCGACCTCGCCAGCCGACACGTTCAGGTCAACCGTGCCGGCGCCGGCGAGGGGGAAGAAGTGGCGGACGTCGGCGGCGGACACGATGTAGCGATCGATCGGGTTCCAGGTGGCGACGATCGAGATGGTCTTCGCGTCGGGGTCGGCGGCCTTGATGCGTTCGAAGAAGTGCGGGTACTGCTCGTAGTTTCGACCCGCGAAGCTGTTGTCGTGGACGCCATGTTTGTCGGCCCACACGCCGGTCTGAATGCTCGACCAGCCCGGGCCGCTGATTGTGTCATTCTCGCGATAGCGTTCGCCGAGAATCAGGCAGCGGGGGTCGAAGGTGCCGTTGGAGATGAGGCGGTTGATGTTGGGCGTCTCGGCGACGATCAACGCGTCGGGCCGTACGCCGTCGGCGCCGATCACGATCGCCTTGGCAACGCGGCCTTCGGCGTGTGTGTTGGAGGCGAAGCAAGCGGCAAGCATGAGAGCGGCAATCGCCGCCAATCCGACGCGGTGCGCGAGTCGAGCCATCGGTGCGCCTTTCATAGTGAACCCTTCGGCATTGTCATGCAACTCATCCGGAAAACTGGTTGATAAAGGCCAGTCAGCTCGCTTGCTGCGGCACCGGCCAAGGGGCGAGGCATGCTCTCTCGGCAAGACGGTAGCCGAGTTCGCGGTATGCTTCGAAGCAGTCCTCACGAAAGAACTGGTTGGACGTGGGGGTGTCGGGAAAAGCTGGATCCGAGCGGCGGTAGCCGTAGATGTCCTCGGGCAACCCGCTGACGACGCACGTCTTGATGTACAGGATCACGCCCTCGGATTTTTCGCCGGATTCCAGAGGCAGGTAGCGAACGCGGCCGATGACGAAGGAGCTTTCGGAGATGCGGTGCTCACCGCGTGGCCGCAGAGGCCTGGGATCAATCTCAACGGCGGCACCGAAATCTAGACGCACGCGCTGCACCAGATTGGACAGGTCCTTGAACTGCCAGTCCGGATCGGCACCGGCATCCAGGATGATGATCAAGCGGCAGCGGCGCCGGATCAATTCGTACGCACCGAGATTTTCGAAGTGGCCGCCGTCCGTCAGGTGGACGTGTTCGGCGTCCTCACTGAGGCCCGACATAGGCCCGACACGCCCGAGCATGGCGCTCAGCGCATAGCTATAGCCGACATTTGCAGGGTTTTTAGAGGTGGCGAACCGGGGGTTGCGGACCCAGTAGCCGATGGAAAGGTTCAAAAGAGTCATCAGGATCGCCGCCGTGCGGGCGCGGAGGAACCGCGTGTGCGAAGCGACGGCAGCGCCCGAAACCGCGCACGCGGTAGCCAGGTCAAGCCCGCCGCCCTGGTACCATTTTGTGGAGCGATACCCGGTGGCCCGCGAGCCGCAGTAAAGGGGGCTCAGAAGGAAATTTTCGCCACAGCGGAGCCGCAGTGTCGGATTGTCCGAATCAACCGTGACCATGTTCACGTTCAATAGGTGATACGGCCCCCCATCCGCCCCCACAAGGTCGTGCAGCCAAAGCTTCTCGGGGTTTTCATTCCGGCATAGCACACGCGGCATGAACGCGTCTCTCAGCCGGTCGCGATAGAAACGGAGCATCGAGACCTGGTTGATGTCCACCAGCACCCACAAAGCGAGAGTGATCAGCAGGAGGATCAGCAAACCTAAACCTGCCCAGGAGATCAGCGGCGGGAAAGCGGTCGCCTGCCAATACAGGACAAGCAGGACGCCGTAGACCGCCAGGAACAACCCGAGGTAGAGAAGCAGTCCGCGTGCCCCCTTGGTCTCGTCACTCCCAAGCGCCCGCCAGCGGCTCAGGGCAATGAGCGCCACGCCGGACGTTCCCGTCACCACGCCCGGCTCGAGCAGCGAGAGCATAAGTCGATGCACCTGGGGCAGCAGACCCACGCCCATCAGCATCACGCCCGCCATGAGTAGCCGCCCCTGCCAACCATCCCAAGTGTTGCGACGATTCGGCGTCGGCGGCCACCGGCCGGAAAGACCGCCCTGAACGAGGTACCACGCCAGCAACAAGGCCCCCGCGACTAAGGCCAAATAGAAACATGCCGCGAACGCCCATGGCACGTGCTGCTGAACGATCACGAGAACCGCAAAAACCGGCAACAGGAACACCAGCAGACTTATGACCGCCCCGCGGACGATGGCGGAGAGCAAGGCCCAGCGTGTCAGCGGCGGATGGGGCGCCAGGTACTCTCCGTGCTGCCGAAGCCAGCCGACGGTATCTGCTGGTCCGGGCGCTTGCGAGCCAGCGGCACATGCCACGCCGTTCTGGCGTGGCGTAAGCGTCAGGCGGTGATCGGCGCGTGTCCGCCCGAAGGGATAAGGCACGTTCAGGCGGGTCATCAGCCAAGTCAGGCTCGAACCGATAAAACCGCCGCCCGATACGGTCGAGAGATAATCGACACGCTCGAGGACGCGATAACGCTGAAGGGCCTGCAACACGCCCAGGTTGAACGTCGACGAACGTATCCCTCCCCCCGAGAGAGCCAGCCCGACCCGCTCGCCATCTTCGACCAGCGCAGGAGCGTCAGTCCGCTTCGATCGCTTTTTCAGCCACTCATCCTCATCGTGCAGCACCTTCGTGTCATCCGAGGCCCTGTCGGACTCGCTTGAATGCAAGGCTTCGCCTCGTGACTCTCGTTCTGCCTGAGATAAATTCATACGCCATTCCTGTGCGACCGTCGGAAGCGATGGCATGCCGATCCTGTCGCCGATTCTCAAGATAGAAGCCTACCGCCCAGAGCAGTGAGCGCCCAGCCACGGGTGCCGTGGCGCAGTCGCTTCACGAGTCGCATCACGCGGCGGGCCTGCCCGCCAGCGACGCCATCCGCCGGCGGCTTTGCCAAGCGAAAGCCCTCGTTCAACGAGCTTGCTCCCGTGAGCCATGATTTCGTGCCGTTGCCCTGAGCCCTCGGCGATGCGGAACCATTTACCCTCCGCGCTTCGCGTGTACGATACACGGACTACGTTTCATTTATGACTGAGGAACCGTTGATGCGCTCAAACGTTTTTATTCACGTCCAGCGAACTTTCGCCTGCGTCGCGTTTGTCGTGCTACTTCTTTTGGGCAGCGTGAGCCCCGCTTCGGCTGAGCGTGCGGAACTGGTAAAGGCTGTTGATGTTGAACCGGTTTGGACAGCCCACCGCGTCGGCTTCGCACTGCTCACCCATGGCGATCAGCAATTCGTTGGCTACTACGACGCCCAACGCCGTATGACCATCGCTCAGCGGGAACTAGGCACTTCCCAATGGACCTATCAGAAGCTCGACCGCGTGACCGGCTGGGACAGCCACAACTACATCACCATGGCTGTCGATGTCGACGAACAGCTTCACGTCACAGGCGACATGCACAATGACCCGCTCTTTTACCTGCGGACCACCAAGCCTTTGGATATCACCACGCTGGAGCAGGTGCCTAACATGGTCGGCCCCGAACGGGAACATTGCGTCACCTATCCGCGGTTCATCCAAGGCCCCAGCGGCGAACTAATCTTCCGCTATCGTGACGGCGGCAGCGGACGCGGCGATGATTACTACAACGTCTACCATCCTGATATGCAAGTATGGACACGCCTGGTGGACGAGCCGCTGATCACCGGCAAGGGCGTAAAAAGTGCCTACGCTACCTCCCCAACCCTCGGTCCCGACGGGTATTTCCACATGACCTGGGTCTGGCGCGACACGTCCGATGCCAGCACCAACCACCACCTCTCCTATGCACGTTCACGCGATCTACGAAACTGGACTACCGCCGCCGGCGCACCGCTCAAATTACCCATCACCTTCGAATCTTGCGAAGTCGTCGATCCCGTTCCATCCGGCGGGGGCATGATCAACGGCAACACCCGACTCGGCTTCGATCATCACGACCGCGTCATTATCTCCTATCACAAGTACGACCAGGACGGCAATACCCAGATCTATAACGCCCGCTTCGAAGATGATGCCTGGAAAATCTACCAGACCAGCGATTGGGACTACCGCTGGGAGTTCGGCGGAGGTGGAAGCATCCCTTTCCGCGTCCGCATCGGGAATGTCAGGCCCGTCGGCAACGGTCACCTCGTCCTCCGTTACAACTATCCCGGAGGCTCGGGTCGCTGGTTGCTGGATGAAAAGACGCTAAGACCGATCCCCGGTCGGACCGGCCCCCCGCCCACCGCGCCGCTCCCACGTGCGCTCACGCGCGTCACGTCCGACTTCCCCGGCATGAACATCGTCCGTGCCAATGACCTTGGCAGCGTCCCTGATCCCCGTACACGCTACCTGCTGACATGGGAAGCGCTCGGCCCGAACCGCGACCACCCCCGTGGAGGCGACCTGCCCGCCCCCGTCATGCTCCGACTCATCGAACTTCAGGATCCCGCGGGGGCGAGATAGGGTTCATCAACCAGAATCGGATGAGCCTGAACATTTGCTTGCGTATGCCGCCCTGAGGATGTCGGCCGCTTCACCGCACGTAGGCTCGCCTGGCCCATTCGTTCCATAGCAACTCCAACCACTCGACTTTGTCGGTATGCGTTTCCGACAGATCGTTGGTCTCTGTGCGGTCGACTGACATGTCGTACAGGTTCCAACGTTCGCCCCTTTCCTGAACCAGTTTCCAGTCACCCAATCGCACGGCACGATTGCCTTCATGCTCGAAGTAGATAGGCCGTTGGTCCAGCGAGTTCCCCGCGAAGACGGGTACAAGGCTCCGGCCCTCCATCGGCAGAATCTCGTGACCCTGATAGGTTGTTGGATATTCCGCGTTCGCGAGGTCGACCGCTGTGGCCATGAAATCGATCACATGCCCCGGCTCGTGCCGCAGCCCGCCGGCCTCAGTGATTCCATCGGGCCAGTGGGCGATCAACGGCGCGGCCACGCCGCCTTCGTGATTCCACTTCTTGAAAAGCCGCAGCGGAGTGTTCGAGGCGTTGGCCCATTGGGGACCAAACGAAGCGTACGTGTCCGGGGGGCCGGGCATGATGTCGGGCGTCGTGCCGCCACGCTCGAAGCGGCCGTGGCGGGTATTCACGCCCTGGATCACCTCGCTCGAAGCGCCGTTATCCGAGACAAACAGGATGATGGTGTTGTCGAACTGGCCGGTTTCTTTTAAGGCATCAATCATGTCGCCGAGGCCCTGATCCATACGGTCGACCATCGCTGCGTGAACTGCCATGCGGCGGGCTTCCCACTCTTTGTTTTCCGCATCCTCCCACGCGGGCACACTGGGGTGACGCTCCGACAGCGGCACGATGTCGTCAACGATCCCCATTTCGAGCATGCGTTCGTAACGATCCTGGCGGATCTGGTCCCAGCCCACATCGTAAACGCCTTCGTACTTTGCGATATCCTCCTCGAAGGCATGCAGCGGCCAGTGGGGGGCGTAGTGGGCGACGTAGAGGAAAAAGGGTTTATCACGCTCAGCTTCTCGAATGAAATGCGCTGCGTGATCGTTGATTTCGTCGGTGAGGTAGAACTGCTCACGATCCTTTAGCCTCGGCTCGGAGTCAACGAACTGGTCGTCCTTCGCGAGGCTGACCATGTCGTAATAGCCCCCTCCCCCGGATATGAATCCGTAGAATCGATCGAAGCCGCGCTCCAGCGGCCAGCTCGATGCGTGCAGAACGTCGTTTGGGCGGTTGTAGTTGTAGTGCGTCACATGCCACTTGCCACTGAGGAAGGTCTGGTAGCCTGCCTCGCCCAGCACCTCGGCGACGGTGACGACACGGTCGACCAGTCGGCCGCGATAGCCGGGCTCGTCCCGGTCGCCGACCATATGACCGATCCCCGCCTGATGCGGATAGACGCCGGTCAGCAGTGAGCCGCGTGTCGGCACGCAACGACCGGTATTGTAGAAGTGGGTGAACCGCAGCCCTCCCTCGGCCAGTGCGTCGAGATTGGGCGTTTGGATCTCTCCGCCGTAGCTGCCGAGATCGGAATAACCCATGTCGTCGGCCATGATGATCACGATATTCGGCCGCTCGCCAGCAGATTCCGCAGCCACGGAACTGGCCAAGCCTACCGCGATCAGGAAGCTGAATGCGAAGGTGCAAACCGAGCTACAAGGTGATGGAAGACCGCTCATTGCTGATTTCCTGTCAATCGAAATTTCGCGACTTGCCGACGCCCCAGTGTCGCAACCCGCTGCTTTTTGGCGGGTGACCGCCGCCACGATCACCAGTATGACGGCAATGCGTCGCCGACCCAAGGCCGTACGCCGGTGGCAGGAACCCATTGGCTCATCCCCTGGCGAAGCGCAGGTGGCTTGCGGCGAAGCGCAGTGCTGGCTCGAGGGCGTGCTCACGAAGGCGGCTCGTTTGTGATGAGCCTCCTTTACTCGGTGTTCATCTGTGCCTATCCGCGTGAATGCTGGGGGTGCGGCAGCCTGATCTCTGGCGGGGCGTCTGGAACAACCTTAGACGCACCTTGCCGCGGCCATTTTAACGTTGTATCGTTCATAGATTATCTCGACATGGTGGACGGGCGGGACGTTCCGGTGGAGAACGCTGTCTCAAGACTGGGTTAGTGTGCTCCGCCGATGCGCCGGCTACCGGAAAGATCGGAGGGTTTCGTGTCAGTCCAGGTAAGGCGAACACACCGTCGCGTTTTTCTACGCCGGTTTTTGGCTGCGATTGTGCTTCTGGGCCTCGCGATGTCCACCTCGCCTGCGGGCGCTGAGGAGGTCTCGTTCAATCGCGACATTCGACCAATCCTCTCTAACAACTGTTTTGCCTGTCACGGCCCCGACGCGGATAGCCTGGCGGCGGAGCTTCGACTCGATCGCTGGGAGTTCGCCACGGCCGCTCTAGATAGTGATGGTCGTGCTGCGATCGTGCCGGGCCATCCGGACCGCAGTGAGATGTTTGCCCGAATCACGGCGGAGGATCCGCGAGACCTTATGCCGCCGGACGATCCGGAGAAGCGTCTGACCGAGGAACAGGTGGCTTTGATTCGCGCCTGGATCGAACAGGGCGCTTCGTACGAAGCGCATTGGGCGTTTGTGCCGCCTGAGCAGCCGGATGTGCCGCGTGTTCACGATGAGAGTTGGCCGAGCAACTGGATTGATCGGTTCGTACTGGCCAGGTTGGAGGCGGAGAACGTTAAGCCCTCGCCCCAGGCGGATCGTGCGACGCTCATTCGCCGACTGAGTTTTGATCTACGCGGGCTGCCTCCGACGCTTCAGGAAGTGGAGGCGTTTGTGGCGGACGCTCGGCCGGATGCGTATGAGCGACTGGTCGAAACGTACCTGGCGTCACCCCACTACGGCGAGCGGATGGCGGTGTACTGGCTCGACCTGGTGCGTTACGCCGACACGGTGGGTTATCACGGCGATCAGGACCATCATGCCGGTCCGTACCGCGATTGGGTGATCGACGCGATCAACGACAACATGCCCTTCGATCAGTTCACGATCGAGCAGCTTGCTGGTGACCTTCTGGAGAATCCTTCGACGGACCAGAAGATCGCCTCGGCCTACAACCGGCTGCTCCAGACAAGCCACGAGGGCGGCATTCAGGATGCGGAATATCACGCGAAGCAGGATTCGGATCGGGTGCGTAACGCATCGTCGGTTTGGATGGGGGTCACCCTTGGCTGTGCCGAGTGCCACGATCATAAGTTCGATCCGTTTACTGCGGAGGATTTCTATGCTTTTGCTGCGTTCTTCGCAGACATCCAGGAGCGTGGCGACTGGAGCAAACTCGGCGGCAACCTCAATACCGTGCCAACACGCCGACCGCCTGAGATCGATGTCCTCACCGGCAGGCAGCGTGCGCAACTAACGGCGGTCAAGGCCCAGCTCACCGAACTGAACGAGCAACTCCAGCAGATCGACGAGCACGATGCCCGGCGGGAGAATCTGCGCACGCGCCAGTCGCAGCTGCGCCAGCAGCGTGATCAGATCGCCGACGACAAACGCCGGGTGATGATCACCGTTGCCCGTGATGAGCCCAGACAGTTGCGGGTGCTGCCACGCGGCGATTGGCTTGACGATTCAGGCCCGGTCGTCCAGCCGGCCATTCCCGCGGTGTTCGGGAAACTCGACGTGCCGGGACGGGCCACACGTCTGGATCTGGCACGTTGGTTGGTCGATGACCAGAACCCCCTCACTGCCCGCGTCTACGTCAATCGTCTGTGGTATCTGTTCTTCGGCACGGGCCTGTCCAGTGCCCTGGATGATCTGGGATACCAGGGCGAGTGGCCGGCTCACCCTGAGTTGCTCGACGCACTAGCCGTGGCGTTTGTGCAGAGCGGTTGGGATGCCAAGCACATGACCCGCCTGCTGGTCACCAGCCAAGCCTATCGGCAATCGTCACGCATACCTAGTGAACTGCGTGAGCGCGACCCGGAGAATCGGCTCATCGCACGCCAGTCGCGATGGCGCCTGCCTGCCGAGTTCATTCGTGACAACGCGCTGTCGGTATCCGGCCTTCTCGTCGACAGCATCGGCGGCCCCAGCGTGCGCCCCTATCAACCCGAAGGATATTACGGGCAACTGAACTTCCCAACGCGCCAATACACCGCGTCGACCGGACCCGCTCAATATCGGCGAGGCGTTTACGTGCATTGGCAGCGCACGTATCTGCATCCGGCGATGATGGCCTTCGACGCTTCCTCCCGGGAGGAGTGCGTGGCGCAGCGGCCGATCTCCAACACGCCGCTGGCGGCGCTGACGCTGCTGAACGATCCCACCTTTGTCGAAGCCGCGCGTGTCTTCGCGCAGCGCCTGCTTACCGAGCACGCCGATCTTGATGATGATCAAAGGCTGACGCTTGCGTTCGTTCGTGTGACCGCTCGCCAGCCCACCGACCGCGAGCTTGATCTGCTGCGTGAGCTTCTCCACGCTCAGCGGCAGGACGATACGCCGGACCCCGAGGCAGCGCAGCAATTGGCAGCGGTCGGCCAGATGCCCGTGCCTGACGATCTGGATCTGGCTGAACTAGCTGCGTGGACAGCAATCACACGCGCCCTGCTGAACCTGGACGAATCCATCACACGGCATTGACCGGATCGACACGAAAGGCATCACGATGCACCCGATGGACGAACATCAGCTTCAGCAAACGCGGCGCACCTTTCTCCGAAGCGGCGCCGGGGTGGGCTCGATCGCACTGGCCACGCTGCTGAACCCGTCGCTGTTACGCGCCGGCTCAGCTGACAGCGGCGAGAGCGCGTGGGGCGGCGTGGCGAACCCGCCGCACCTCCTGCCCAAAGCCAAACGCGTCATCTTCCTTTACATGTCCGGCGGGCCCTCGCACCTGGAGACCTTCGACTACAAGCCCATGCTGCAAAAGTATTCGGGCAAGCCGATGCCCGAGTCGTACACCAAAGGTGAGCCGATTGCCCAGCTTCAGGGTCAGGACCTGCGCTGTCTCGGGCCCATGGCAAAGTTCAAGCGCTACGGCCAGAGCGGCCAGATGATTTCAGACTTTCTGCCGCACCATCACAGGATCGCCGACGACATCGCGATCATCCGCTCAATGCACACCGAACAGATCAACCATGACCCCGCCCATACAGTGATGAATACCGGCGTGGCGATCTCCGGTCGCCCCAGTTGGGGATCGTGGGTGCTCTACGGCCTTGGAAGCGAGTCGCAGAACCTGCCTGGTTTCGTCGTCTTGTCCTCACATTCCGGACGCAGCCCACAGCCGATCTCAACACGGATGTGGCACTCGGGTTTCCTGCCAGGCCGCTTTCAAGGCGTGAAGTTTCAATCCCATGGCGACCCGATTCACTACGTCAGCAACCCTCCGGGCGTGACGCAACAAGGCCAGCGCAGGCTGCTTGACACCGTGGGCGCCTTGAACCGCGCGCGTGATGAGCAAGTCGACAGCCAGGCTTTGCGGACCCGGATCAGCCAGTACGAACTCGCCTTTCGCATGCAGTCCAGCGTCCCCGACCTGATGGATCTTTCCGACGAGCCGTCCCATGTATTCGACATGTACGGCTGCCAGCCAGGCGACGGCACCTTCGCCAGCAACTGCCTTCTGGCACGACGACTCTCCGAACGTGGCGTCCGCTTCGTGCAGCTATACCACCGAGGCTGGGACCACCACAACAACATCAAAGGCTATATGGACGTCAGCGCCCGCTCGACCGATCAACCCGCTGCGGCACTGGTGGCCGATCTCAAACAACGGGGCCTGCTCGACGAAACGCTTGTCATCTGGGGCGGCGAGTTCGGCCGTACGCCCATGGCGCAGGGTGCGATCAACGACCGCGTCGGGCGTGATCATCACATCCGAGGCTTCTCAATGTGGATGGCCGGCGGCGGCATCAGAGGCGGCGTCACCCACGGCAGCACCGACGAAATGGGCTACGACGCCATCGAAAAACCCACACACGTTCACGATCTGCACGCGACCGCGATGCATCTGATGGGGATCAATCACAAACGGCTGACATACCGCTACCAAGGCCGCGACTTTCGCCTCACTGACGTCTTCGGCAAGGTCGCTCACGAGATTATCGCCTGAACGCTCAGCAGCAGTGAAAGCCTCACTTGTCCAGACTTTCGCAACCTTGCCCTGCAGCGAAGGCGATGAACGACGAACTGCAGACCCGACGATGTCTGGCATCACGAAGTCACGCTCGGCGAGCGTTGGCCACTTTTCCGGTGCCTGCTGATAAACCAAAAAAACGGGCAGGAACATCTTGGTTCCTGCCCGCGAATTTCGGGGCTTCGTCATCGCCATGACAGCGAGGGCCGATCAGGCGGCGATGACCACATTGCCCCGGAAGAGCTCAAATAGGATGTGTCGACGACACCATCATCGGCCCACCGAAACCGCCCACTACACCTAAAGCGTGCCACCACCATGACACCCCTTCGTTAGCGGGCGGTCGCAGTTCGCCGTTGGGGCATCGCTCATCCACCGCCGCCACCAGAACCACCGGTCCCTTTTCCGCCACGTCGACGACGCCGACGCCTCCGTCGGCGAGGCTGATCCTGATCCTCGCTACCCGTTTCACCCTCAGCCTTCGAAGCTTCAGGCTTCGGCTTGGTCGCCGGCTTGAGGTCGCCGGCTTGGCCTCAGGCTCGGCAACGTCGACCGCCTGCTTGCCTTCGCGCGATTCGATCTCTTCCTCGCGCAACGGCTTGCCGGGCTTCGGCCTTCGCGGCTCGCTCCGCACGGCCTCGCCACCTTTCTTCCCAGAGTCACCCGCCTCGCTGTTGCCCGATCCCCCGTTGCTTGTCGCCTTGCCGCGCCCCCTGTTGAACACAGCCGGCGGAGGCATCGTGAGGACCGCGGTGGATTTCGCCAGCAGTACGCGCGCGCGTGCCAGCAACGGGCCGAGCACTACGCCGAGGAGATCATCGAGATTGCCGACGAACAGCCGGCGGGTTCGCGTTGACGCCCGCAAGTGGATCGCGTCGAAGCTGCTGCCGCGGAAGTACGGCGATCGCGTCACGGCAGCGTGAACCTGAGAGGGCTGCACGAGGCGGGGCTGGCACATCTCGTGAAGGCGACGCGGCTCGATGCTCAAGGAAGGCTCAATGTCGAGTTCTACGACGCACAGGCAGCATTGGTGCAGATCGCGAAGGCACGGGGGCTCATGGTTAACAAGCACGAGGTCAAGGACACAACACCCGAGAGCGCCGATGTGGTGGCAGCGCGGGTGTTAGCGGGCCTACCCGGTGCGCGGTCCAAGGCGCACAGCGATGCGGAGAACGGCGAGCTAGGGCGTGGCAATGATGGATAAGCGGCAGCGGGTCGTCGGGGGAGTTCCGCGTCGATCTGAACACGACACTTCGTTGAGATGATGCTGAGATCTCGCTGGGACTGAAGGTCGCGGTTGCTTGCAAATGCTTACATTGAGGGCTGGCTACGACGCCCTCCGGTCGCTGAGATCGCTCGTTAAGGCATGCTGGACCGCCCCGCCAGCCCAAACCAATTTTTGTGGCGTTGGCCCCTGAAGGTTGCGCCGCCGTTGCGCCGGCGCCGGATGCTTTTCATAATCCAAAGCGGGCGAAGGGATTCGAACCCTCGACATTCAGCTTGGGAACCGAGCCGGGCTCAGTTCTATCATCGTATGTCCAAGAAACTTGCGCCACCGTGGTTCTCGGCTGGCTCGAAACCTCGCAGGTTCAAGAAATGCGGAAGGTGGGGTCCTCAGCTTATCGTCGGGGAACACCGCGCGGATTCCAATATTCACCGATCGCTGACGAGCGCCCATGTCAGATCGAATCGGGCCAGATACTTGCGCAGGCGATCGGCGTCGTTTGTGCTCTTACGCTGGGCACGGGAGACGGCGAACAGACGGCGGCCGGCGTCGGAGAGCGAGCGCGACTGGCGGTACACGGCCAGCGCGTGGGCGAGTTGTGGGCGATCAAATGGATCAAGCTCATCCACTTGTTCCGGCGTGAGAAAATCGGTGAGCATCGCTTCGTGCTCGGCGACCGGGGCGCTGCCGGCCCATGCCGTTTCGAGCCGCTGGATCTCCTGATCCACGAGATCGACGGTGATACGGCCACTCGGCGCCGGCGTGCCCATGCGGGTGATTGCAGCAGTGAGGTCGCGAAAATTGCCTGCCCAGCGTGCCTCAGGTGATACGGCAAATGCGAGAAACCGCCGCCGAGCCTCCTTGTTGAATGCGACCTGTCGCCCGACACGCTGGGCAAAGCGTTCAAGTTCATAATCAAGATTCGGCGCTATGTCGTCGCTCCGCTCAGCCAGGCCGGGCAGGCGGAACGGCCAGAGGTGGATGCGGGCAAGCAGATCCTCCCGGAACAAACTTTCGCGAACACGTTCCTGCAGGTTCCGGTTGGTCCCGCAGAGCAACTGGAAGTCGCTTTGCACCTCACGATCACTGCCCACGGGCAAAAAACGCTTCTCCTCGATGGCATGCAGCAGCATCGCTTGCTCATCCGACCCCAGATCGCCGATCTCATCCAGAAAGAGCATGCCTTGGTCGGCCTCGCGAAGCAGCCCGGGGCGATCTTTTACGGCCCCGGTGAACGCGCCGCGCCTGTGGCCGAAGAGCGTGGACATAGCGCTGTCGCCGCGCAGGGTGGCGCAGTTGATTTCGACGAATCGGCCCACCACCTGTCGGCGATGCTTCTTGAGTTCGTAGATCCGCCGGGCCATGGCCGACTTGCCCGCACCCGTGGGACCGGCTAGCAGGATCGGGTCGGTGGTGTGGATCGCGACGTGTTCAAGTTGCTCGATGAGCGTGTTGAATGCGGTATTGCGCGTGGCGATGCCGGCCTTGAGGAATGACAGACTCTCCTGCTGCTCACGGGCGAAGCGTGTGGCCAGGCGGTCGTACTTGGAGAGGTCCAGATCGATGATGCGATAGCTGCCCTCGATCTGCTGCGCCTTCCGGCCGCGACGGGGTGGGGGCGCAGCCTGCAGCAGCTTGCCCGGCAGATAGCGAGCCTCGGTCAACAGGAACAGGCAAATCTGCACGACGTGCGTGCCGGTGGTGATGTGAACCAGATAGTCCTCATGCTCGGGATCGAAGCGGTAGCTGCGGACGAAGTCGTGCAGGCCGGCGTACACATCTTCGAATGCCCACGGATCGCGGAAGTCGAGCGTGTGAAGGTTCACCCGGGTTTCGGGCGAGACAGTGGCGATATCCTTCCGCACCACCTGAGCCAGCTTGTTGCATCGAGTCGACCCGCCTTCAGGCCGAGGCGGATGCCGACGCCCAGCGACTATCCGCCGATGCGGAACTGGCGGGCATTCAGGCACGTGAGCAGGTCGCAGCCGCCATCCAGGCGAATCCGGTTTTGCTTCGGATGCAGGAACTCGAAACGCTGCGCGATCTGGCGAAGGTCACCAGTGCCCGGATCTACATCGGCTTCGACAAGCACCATGACCTCCACGTGCCCGAGCCGTAACGGCGCGACACACGCCTCACGCCACCGCCGGCCCGTTTGCCTGTAACGTACACCGACCGCTTTGGGGAATCATCATGTCCAATACGACTGACACGCCGCCGTCCCAAGCCTTCGCCCCCACCGGCGAAGCCACTGCCATGCTGCCGGTCAAAGCCGGCCGGGAGAAGCCCATCACGGTGATCGGGACGGAGGCGATTCGCGCGACGTTCGACGAACTGACCATCAAACAGGCGATCAACTCCCGCCTTGCGCCCGGTGTCAGCGATCTCGTGCTCAACCCCGACGCTCACTGTGGCTACGGTGCCCCTGTCGGATGCGTGCTCAGCTCGCCGAGTCACGTCTACCCCGGCCCCGTCGGTGTGGACATCAAATGCTCGATGAGCCTGTTGCAATTCGACCTGCCCGCCGAGGCGGTGGACGATCGCAAGACCCGCCGGGCCCTCATCGACGCCATCTGTGACCGCGTGCCCACCGGGCCGGGCAAGGGACAGCGGCACGTGCGTGATGGCCGTCACGTCGACGCAACGCTCGGCCGACGGGTCGCGATCGAAGGCGCCTCACCGGCCGTCTGCGAATCGCTGGGCATTCCGCCGCACTGGGCCAGCCGTTGTGAAGATGCTTTTCACCTCGGCCACGACGACACGCCCGAGGCGCTCGATCACCGGCTCGATCGGCTGCTCAGCACCGGCGCGTTTCCGAAGTTCGAAGAAAAGATCAGGCAACTCGGCTCCTACGGCGGCGGCAACCACTTCGGCGAATGCGAAACCGTCCACGTCCTCGACAGCGACCGCGCCCGCACCGTGGCCGACACGTTCGGCCTGCGCGACGGCCACGTCGCCTTCCTCAGCCACTGCGGCTCGCGCGGATTCGGCCACAATCTCGCCATGGGCCAGTTCAAAGCGCTGCAGGCCATGTTCACCAAGTGGAACATCCCCCTGCCCGGCGGCGATCGCCAACTGGTCTACGCGCCGCTCGGCTCACCCGAGGCCGACGCCTACCTCGACGACATGGCCCTCGGCGCCAACTACGCCACGGTGAACCACCTGCTTATCAACGCGCTGGTGCTCGAAGCGTTTGAGCAGATCATCCCCGGCGTCACCGGCGAACTGGTCTACTTCATCAGCCACAACATTGCACGCAAGGAGATCGTGCCGCACAGTCGGCGAGAAGAGTGGGTGCACCGCAAAGGCGCGACACGCGCGTTCCCCGCCGGCCACCCCGGCTTGCAAGCTACGCCCTTCGCCGACACCGGCCACCCGATTCTCCTGCCCGGCAACCCGCAGGCCGGCTCGTCGGTCATGGTCGCCAACGAAGGCGCAGCGGCCAGCAACTACAGCGTCAACCACGGCGCCGGTCGCATCATGGGCCGCCGCCACGCCATCCGCACCTTAAACCAGAAGAGCATTGATGCTTCCTTCGAGACCTGCGACATTCTGACCAACTGCCGCCAGTACCCCCGCGACGAAGCCCCAGCCGCATACAAAGACTTCAACGAGGTCCTGCGCAGCGTCGAACTGGCGGGCCTGGCCAGCGAGGTCGCAAGGCTCAAGGCAAGGTTCGTAATCAAGGACGCCGCGAAGGCGGATGATTGAAAGACTGCAGGTTGAATGATGTCACACGAGATACCCGATAAACACACCATCCACTTCGGCCTACTCCCGATAGGGCGAGAGTTTGCCTTCGGGGACTATGTGATTCATCCAGTCAGTAACTTTAACAACGTGGTCGATTGGTTGGAGGAGCACGTTAGGCACGATGGATACGTCTACCCCTCTACGTCGTGCTTCGCTGATGAAACTGGCAAAGCGATTCCAAACACCATCACACCGGGGCATCTGTTGCGAGTTCCGGCATCCCACGAACTCAGGAGGATCGATGGGAAGGAACTAACGATCACGAGTGACAATGAGGCCTATTTCATAGTTCTGGCCATCGGGCTTCTCTACGACATTCGTCTGACCTATCACAGGTGGTGGCATGACGGGCGTGTTTTCTATGGAAGGTATATACGCGGAGACAGCTACGGGCACGTCGCGGACCACTTTCTCGAAACCGCGCTGTCAACTTGGCAGCAGATGAAACCAAGCAGCCAGCAGATTATCATTCGATCGATCTGGATGCATTTACGAACCAAAGCGTACAGATGGGATTTTGACCAATTCCAGACTGCTTACATGGTCATCGATGCAATCTATCGCACGCTGTGCGAAGAGCGATCGATCAAAGCCGCGTCTCGCCATCGTGATCGCTTGGAATGTGTAGCGACCGAACTTGGTGTTCACTGCGATTCCGAACGATTCGCAAGAATTGTCGATATACGGAATCCGCTGATCCATGAGGTGAAGTGGAATAACGGGTTGCCCGGGACCGTGACCGGAGATGAAGGCCTACAGGCATCCCTGTGGCTACCCCGGTTGAACAAGCGTCTGCTTGTCGCCCTGTTGGGCTATACGAACAAGTTCGTTACGACGTCTTGGTGGACCATGGGGAACTACTATTTCGATAGGTTGGATCATGCTCCCAATTGACGGCTCCCAAGGCGAGGGTGGTGGGCAGGTGTTACGGTCGGCGCTGGCGTTGAGCATGGTGACCGGTGCGCCGTTTCGGATTGGGCGTATCCGGGCGGGGCGGCGGAAGCCGGGGTTGATGCGGCAGCATCTGACGGCGGTGCGGGCGGCGAAGGAAGTATGCAACGCCACCGTCGAAGGCGATGCGGTGGGAGCGACGGCACTGGCGTTCGAGCCGGCCGATGTGCGGGCGGGTGACTATCACTTTGCGGTGGGCACAGCGGGCAGTGCGACGCTGGTGTTGCAGACGGTGTTGCCGGCCCTGGTGCTCGCGGATGGGCCGAGCACGGTGGTGCTGGAAGGTGGAACGCATAATCCGTTCGCGCCGCCGTTTGATTTTCTGGCGCGGGCGTTTCTGCCGCTGCTGAACCGTATGGGGCCGAAGGTGACGCTGGAGCTGGAGCGGCCGGGCTTTTATCCCGCCGGCGGTGGCCGATTCACCGTGCATATCGAGCCAACGCGTGACGGCAAGCTTTGCGGCATCGAACTGCTCGAGCGCGGCGAGGATCGCGGGCGGTGTGCGATGGCGGTGGTGGCGAATCTGCCGCGGCACATTGCCGAGCGTGAACTGAAGAAGGTGCAGGCGAAGCTGGGCTGGGCTGCTGAGAGCCTGGAGGTGATCGAACGGCATGACGCGTTGGGGCCTGGCAACATTGTCATGTTGGCTGTCGAAAGCGAACACGTGACCGAGTTGTTCACCGGCTTCGGCGAGAAGAACGTCCCGTCGGAGAAGGTGGCGTCCCAAGCGGCCGAGGCGTGCCGGCGGTATCTCACCGCGGACGTGCCCGTGGGCGAGCACCTGGCGGACCAGTTGCTATTGCCGCTGGCGATCGCCGGCCACGGCGCGTTTCGCACAGTGCATCCGAGCCGGCACACGCAGACGCATGTCGAGTTGATCGGTAAATTCCTCGATGTGCCGGTGAGTATGTCGCAGGAGGGCCGCGACCGCTGGCTTGTGACGGTCGGCCGATAGAAGAAGGAAGACCATGCTGCTATCGATCACCAGTACGACCCTGCCCGCGACTGACCTGGGCTATCTGCTACACAAGCACCCCGATCGCGTGCAGACGTTCGACCTGGCGTTCGGCCGGGCGCACGTGCTTTACCAGGAAGTGAGCGACGAACGTTGCACAGCGGCGCTCGTGCTGGATGTCGACCCGGTCGGCATGGTGCGCCAGCATCGCGGTCCGGCAGGCGACGGGCAGCGCATGGAGCAGTACGTCAACGATCGGCCTTATGTGGCGTCGTCTCTCATGAGCGTGGCGATCGCGCGCGTGCTCGGCTCGGCCCTTGGCGCTCGATGCCCCAACCGCCCCGAGTTGGTGGAGCGGCCCTTGCAACTGAAGGCGAAGTTGGCGGTGCTGCCGGCCCGACGCGGCGGCGAGGAGTTGGTGCGTCGACTGTTCGAGCCGTTGGGCTACGACGTGGCGATCGAACGGCACGCTCTTGACGAGCATTTCACCGAGTGGGGCGGTGGGCCCTACGTCACGCTCACGCTTCGAGCGACGCGGCCGCTGCATGAACTGCTGAACCACCTGTACGTGCTCATCCCCGTGCTGGACAACGACAAGCATTACTGGGTCGGTCAGGACGAGGTGGAGAAGCTGCTCAAGCGTGGCGAGGGCTGGTTGCCAAAACATCCCGAGCGGGAACTGATCACCGCCCGCTACCTGCGCTATTTTGGGAGCTTGACCCGTGACGGCCTCGCCCGGCTGAGCGAAGCCGACGAGCCGGACCCGGATGCCGCCGCCGAGTCGCACGCGCAGGAGGAAGAGGCGATCGAACAGCCGATGAGCCTCAACGAGCAGCGGCACGCGGCGGTGATCGGAGCACTCAAGGGGGCGGGCGTGCGGCGCGTGCTCGACCTTGGCTGCGCCCAGGGCACGCTGCTTCGCCGATTGTTAGACGAGCCTCAGTTCGAACAGGTTGTGGGCGTGGACGTTTCGCTGCGGGCGCTGGAGGTGGCGGAGGATCGTCTGAAGCTGAGCCGCCTGCCTGAACTGAAGCGCCAACGCATCCAGCTCATGCACGGATCGCTGATCTACCGCGACGCCCGCCTCGCCGGGTTCGACGCCGCCTGTTTGGTGGAGGTAATCGAACATTTTGACGCATCACGCCTCGCCGCCCTTGAGCGCAGCGTGTTCGCCTTCGCCCGGCCGGGCCTGGTGATCGTCACCACGCCGAATGTGGAATACAACGTCCGCTTTGAGAACCTGCCCGCCGGCACGCTGCGCCACCGCGACCACCGCTTCGAGTGGACCCGCCGGCAGTTCAGACAATGGGCCGAGCGCGTCGCAGAGCGATTCGGCTACTCGGTGCGGTTTCTGCCCGTGGGGCCAGTGGATGAGGAGGTAGGCGCACCGACGCAGATGGGAGTTTTTGAGCGATGAGGAACTGGCTTCGTCACCGTGTCGCCGGACGTTTAACGCCGAGTGCTTCGACCAGGGTGCGGCTGGTTGACGCGATCGATCGCTTCCGCACCGCCGGTTACGCCCCGCCATCAGAGTATTCGGGAGCGTGGAATGAACTTTTAACTTGGGTAGATGCGGTGTGCGGAGATTCGCGATGACCATTAAGCTTCCCGAACTCTGCCTCATCGTCCTCGTCGGCCCCTCCGGCTCGGGCAAGTCGACGTTTGCGCGGCAGCACTTCGGACCGTTCGAGGTGCTGTCGTCGGATTTCTGCCGGGGGCTGGTATCCGACGACGAGAACGATCAACGGGTCAGCGGCGAGGCGTTCGAGCTGCTGCACACGATCCTGCATCAGCGGTTGAAGCTCGGTCGACTGACCGTGGTGGATGCGACGAACGTGCGACCGGAAGATCGGCGGATGCTTGTGCAAATCGCACGCGAACACCATGTGCTCCCGGTCGCGGTGGTGTTCGACCTGCCCGAGAAGCTCTGCCAGGAGCGGAATCGCCAGCGGGACGACCGCACGTTTGGTCCGCACGTTATCCGCAACCAGCGGACAACAATGCGGCGGAACCTGCGCGGCCTCAAGCGGGAAGGCTTCCGCCACATCTTCACGTTCAAGGCCGCCGAGGATGTGGACGCAGCCATCATCGAACGCCAGCCATTGTGGAACGACCGCCGCGACGAGCGCGGCCCTTTCGACATCATCGGCGACGTCCACGGCTGCTTCGATGAACTGCGTGAACTTCTCGACCAACTCGGCTACCGCATCGAGGACGATGCGACGCGCGACGATGGCTTGGGCTACCGCGTTACCCCACCTGCCGGCCGCAAGGCGATCTTCCTCGGCGACCTGGTCGATCGCGGGCCGAACAACCCCGGCGTGCTGCGGCTCGTGATGAGCATGGTGCACGGCGGCACAGCGATCTGCGTGCCAGGCAATCACGACGACAAGCTCAAACGCAAGCTCGCGGGCCGGGACGTCAAGCTCGCCCACGGTCTCGCCGAGACGCTGGCGCAACTTGACGCCGAGCCGGAGGCGTTCGGCAAGCAGGTACGTGAGTTCATCGACAGCCTGATCAGTCACTACGTGCTCGACGACGGCCGACTGGTCGTCGCGCACGCCGGTCTTAAGGAGGCGATGCAGGGCCGGGCGTCGGGAAAGGTACGCGAGTTCTGCCTCTATGGTGAGACGACCGGTGAGACGGATGCGTTCGGCCTGCCGGTGCGTCACAACTGGGCGGCGGAGTACCGCGGGCAGGCGATGGTCGTCTACGGCCATACGCCCGTGCCCGAGCCCGAGTGGCTGAACCAGACGACCAACATCGACACGGGTTGTGCGTTCGGCGGCCGACTCACAGCGCTGCGCTATCCGGAGCGCGAACTGATCAGCGTGCCGGCGAAACAGACGTATGCGGAGCCGGCCCGTCCGTTTCTGCCCGAGCCGGAAGCCGAAGAAACCTCAGCCCAGCAGCAGGTGGACAACGTGCTCGATCTGGCGGACGTGTTCGGCAAGCGCATCATCGACACGCGACTGACGCCGGCGATCACCATCCGCGAGCAGCATTCAGCCGCAGCCCTGGAGGTGATGAGCCGGTTCGCCGCCGATCCGCGGTGGCTAATCCATCTGCCGCCGACGATGTCGCCTTGCGAGACCAGTCAGCGGGAGGGCTACCTTGAGCATCCCGACGAAGCGTTCGCCTACTACCGCAACCACGCGGTGCCGCGGGTGATCTGCCAGCAGAAGCACATGGGCTCGCGGGCGATCGTGATCGTCTGCCGAGACGCAACGGCGGCGAAGTCACGCTTTGGTGTCAGCGATGGAAGCGAGGGCATCATCTACACACGCACCGGCCGGCCGTTTTTTAACGATCCCGAGATGGAACAGGCTGTACTCCACCGCGTGGGACAAGCCGTCGACGGTGCGGCGTTGTGGGACGAACTGCAAACCGAATGGCTCTGCCTCGACTGCGAGGTGATGCCCTGGTCCGCCAAGGCACAGGAGCTGCTGCGCTCGCAGTACGCTGCCGTGGGCTCGGCGGGTCAACACGCCTTCGCTGAGACGGTGCAGATGCTCGCTCATGCGGCGCGGCGGACGACGGAGGTGACGCCGCTGCTGGATCGTTACCGGGCGCGAAGCGAGAACGTTGTCAAATATGCCGATGCCTATCGCCAATATTGTTGGCAGGTGGATTCGCCCGACGATCTCCGCCTCGCCCCATTCCATTTGCTCGCAAGCGAAGGCAAGGTGCACACCGACCGAGATCATGCATGGCACATGTCGCTCGCGCAGCGCCTCGCCCAGGCCGATGGACAAGTGCTCATGAGCACCGACCACCGCGTGGTCGACCTGACCAATCAGGCCAGTGTTGACGAGGCCATCGGATGGTGGACCTCGCTGACCGGCCGCGGCGGCGAAGGCATGGTCGTCAAGCCGATGGACTTCATCGTGCGACATCGCGGCAGGTTAGTTCAGCCGGCCATGAAGTGCCGCGGTCGCGAGTACCTTCGCATCATCTACGGTCCCGACTACACAGAACCGGAGCACCTTATCCGCCTGCGGTCCCGCAGGCTCGGTCGAAAACGCGGCCTGGCGCTGCCTGAGTTCGCCCTCGGACTCGAAGCGCTGGAGCGATTCGTCCAGCGTGCCCCGCTACGCCGTGTCCACGAATGTACGTTCGGCGTCCTCGCCTTGGAAAGTGAACCGGTCGCCCCACGCCTGTAGGCTTTGCGTCTTGGTTGCCTTTTTTATGATAAATTTGTGACATAGCTGCAGGGATGGGCTGTTTAGCGACAGGTCACTGGCGATCTGTGAGCGTTTCGGATGGCGGGAGTTCCGAGCTCTCGTAGGATCGTGGTGTGTTACTTTCCAATCAGTAGATCGTGGTCGACGCGAGCGCGCACGGTGCGGCGGTCAAGCTGCAGGGCCGCGGCAGCGCGTTGATAACTGCCAAGGCGGGCGTAAGCGAGGGTGCAATACCAGTTGAGCATCTGCTCAGCGGTCAGCGACGTCGTTTCGATCGCGTGAGCAAGCCCCGTGTTCTCCGAATAGGCAGAGGCCTCCGCGGGCTGATAGGTACAGCGAATCATGACGTTCCTAAGGCACTGATCCAGCTCGCGGATATTGCCCGGCCATCGGTAGTCAGCCGGCAAATGGGCATCGATCCAGCGGCGGACTTCGGCGGCAAGTTCGGGGGCTTCATCAGCAACCACGCGACGGGCGAGCGTGACCAGCAAGGTATCCAGTTCGTCGCTACTGTGACGCAGACGTTCGTGCAGCGTGGGCGTGGTGACGATATCTGAGCAGAGGCGATAGTAGAGGTCCGTCCGAAACGTGCCGCGACGCATCAGGTCCTGGAGGTCGCGATTGGTTGCAGCGATGATTTTGCCTTCGAAGCGCCGTTGCCGTGTTTCGCCGAGTCGGCTGAAGGTGCGTTCCTGGATAACCCGCAACAGTTTCACCTGAAGCAGCGGGTCAAGTTCGCCGAGTTCATCGAGGAATACGGTGCCGACGCTGGGGCAATTCTCCAGCCAGCCCACACGATCGGCGACTGCTCCGGTGAAGGCGCCCCGGTGGTGGCCGAACAGTTCTGATTCCACGAGCGTGGGGCTCATCGCTGCGAGATGCAGGGGTGCGAAAGTGCTTTCTGCTTCGGCGGCGAATGTGGCACTTTGCGGAACAAAAGGAATGTAGCGGCTCATGCCGATCGCCCGCGCGACGAGTTCTTTGCCCGTGCCGCTTGCCCCGGTGATGAGGGTGGTCTGGTCGGCCATGCGATCGAATAGCACACGGCGGTAACGACGCATGTCATGCGTAAAAATTGATTGCCACACCGTTGCCCGCAATCGGACCGCCGGTTCGGACGTGCCGATGATGTAGTGAAAGATGTTGGCGAACGCCCGCCTCACCTGAAAGAAGCACGCGAACCAGTGCGTGAGTTCACCCTCATCAATGGCGAAAAGGCCATCGACGGAGTAACGGCTCACTTCCTGTCGAAACTGTGTATAAATGCTCTTGGCCGGGGTACGACGACCGCGCCCGCCGGTCGTGTTCTCCATCAGCAGTTGATCGAACCCGTCACGAAACCGGTGATAGTGGACGAACATCACCAGTTCTTCATACCGTGCCGCTTCCAGATCAGTCGGCTTCCCCCCTTCACTGGCGCGACGATAGCCCGCATCAAGGGTCTGCTGGGCGCGTTGTAAAAGCAGTGCGACGTTGGCGTGGTCCTTGGTGTCGGGATTGAGATTCCAGTCGCTGCCGCGATTGTCGAACGCCGTCCCCAGCGCGCGCCGTTCGCAGGCGATTCGCTCGGGCAGAAACGGATTGCAGTACATCAGTTCGGCGACAGCATCGACAAGCCGACGTTGGGCGGTTGTAAACAGCGGCATTGTGTGCTCCATAGGGTGCGTGGCGTCATTCGCCAGAGTACATAAGATGTACGGAGATGCACAATGGCTGCGCTTCGTCGGCAAGCCCGTCATGCGAAAGCGGCGAGGATCCATTGCTTGCGGGCGCTGACCGTGGCACGGACGTTGCTAAACTCGTGTCAGCAAACGCATGTACCTGACACACGCACATCCCGAGCAGAGTGGCGGCCATGATGGTGAGCCTGTGAACGCGCTCCTGCCAAGCGTTTTCACGCGTGACAAGGCGGAGGCGTATGCGACATGGTCCGGCGAAGGCGAACGACTGCTGGCGCGGTGTTCGCTGTGGTGGTCCCACACGCCAGCGTTGAGCGGCGATCGTACCGCGAAGGTAGGCGTCATCGGCCACTACGCTGCGGCTGATCTCCAGGCCGGATCGCAGTTACTGCGGCGCGCGTGCGGCACCTTACGCTCAGCGGGATGCAGCGTCGCCATCGGCCCCATGAACGGCAACACGTGGCGAGACTATCGCGTGATCCTCGACGATCGTGATGCTGCTGGGTTCTTTCTCGAACCCGATTCCCCCGCGGCATGGGCACTGCATTTTCAACACGCGGGGTTTGAGCTTTTTGCCGACTACCGCTCAGCCGTGTGCGACGATCTGACCATGACCGATCCACGATTAGAGCGCGTGGGGCGTCGACTCAGCCGGCAGGGCGTTCACCTGCGCACGCTAAGGCTGGATGACCTCGGTGACGATCTGCGGGCGATCCATGCTGTCGCGCTTGAAGCGTTTGGCGGCGCGATGCTGTATCACCCCGTCACGTTCGTTGACTTCGCCGAGTCGTTTCAGCCGATACTCGACAAGATCGACCCGTCCTTGATACTGCTTGCGGAGCGCCGTGGCGAGACTGTCGGCTTCTGCTTCGGCATCCCGGATTATCGACAGGCTGTGCTGCCCGAACGCATCGACACGATGGTCCTTAAAACTTTGGCAGTTAAGCCGGAGCGATCGCTCGCGGGCCTCGGCGCACTCCTGATGCAGCGGAGCCATGAGGCAGCAAGAGAGCGTGGGATGCGCCGTGTCATCCATGCGATGATGCATGCTGCGAACCACCGTATTATCGCGCTGTCCGCCCGCTACGCGCAGCCGATGCGGCGCTACGGTCTCTTCGCAAGGAAACTGCATTGAATAGCAATGTCAGTGAGATTCTCGCCCGCCAATCACGTGATGATCCGGATGGTGCCGCCATCACGCAGCGCCGCTGTGGCCGAGATGTCATACTAACCTACGCGCAACTCGAACAGGCGGTAAGGCGGGAATCGCGTCGACTGACCGAGGCAGGAATCATCAAAGGCGACCGCGTGCTGGTGCTCTGTTCGGTCAGCCTTGAACTGTACGTTGCGATGCTGGCGCTGCTGCGGTGCGGCGGCACGGCCATGTTCGCCGACCCGGGCGCGGGCCTTGCACGCCTGAATACATGCTGCGAGCGGGCACAGCCTCGAGCCGTGATCGCGACCTGGCGTGCGTCCCTCCTGCGGCCGTTTGTGCCCGCATTGCGTTGGGGGCCGAGGTGGCTGACTGTGCCGAAGCTGACCCCCGATGCAGCCGGCGCCGTTGCGCCCCCGCCCGCCACGGTTGAGGCCGACCACCCGGCGATGCTGACGTTCACCAGCGGCAGCACCGGTGAGCCGCGCGGTATGGTGCGGACCCACTGTTTTCTTGCACGCCAGCAACGTGCCGTCGTAAACCATTTGGGCCTGAGGCAAGGGCAGACCGACCTTTCAACGATGCCCATTTTCGTACTGGCGAACCTTGCTGCGGGTGTGCACAGCGTTCTGGCGGACGTGAATCTGGCCCGGCCCGGTGCGGCGGCGCCCCAGCGGCTGATTGCACAGATAGTGCGGCATGCGCCTGACCGCATGCTTGCGTCGCCGGCGATGTTTGATCGCCTCGCAGATTACTGCATCATGCGAGGCATCGTGCTCGAGTCACTGCAGCGGATCGATACTGGCGGGGCACCGGTCTTTCCACGCACCATCGACAAGCTGCGAGCGGTCATGCCTCACGCCCACTTGATGATCGTGTACGGCTCGACAGAGGCCGAGCCGATCGCCACCTTGGATGCGACCGTCCAGAACGATACACAGCGGGTTCGCATCGCCGGGGGCGCGGGCCTGCCCGCAGGTGCGTGCGCCTCGGATGTGCAAGTGCGTTTGCTTGCCGCGCGATGGGGGGAGCCGATCGGTCCGCTATCGGCTGGGCAGTTCAATGCACAATGTGTTGAGCCGGGCGTTGTTGGCGAAATTGTTGTACGCGGCGATCGCGTGATCGGCGGCTATCTCAACGGCGTCGGCGATTCGCAGACCAAATTCCACGTTGACGGAAGCATCTGGCATCGCACGGGGGATCTGGGCCGCTTTGATGATGAGGGGCAACTCTGGCTGCTTGGCCGGGCTGCGGCTCAACTGCGTGACCAGCGCGGGGCCATCGAGCCGTTAGCGGTTGAGGCTGCTGCGATGGAGCAGGCCGCCCTGGCGTGTTGTGCGCTGGTCGCAATCCGCGGGGAGCGTGTGCTGGTGGTGCAGATCGCTGCCGATGCCGAGGATGGATGGCGTGAGCGGCTGCTTGATGACCTGGCGTGGGCACAGATTGGTCGGGTGATGACGCTGCGGCGTATCCCGCTTGATCGGCGTCACAACGCGAAGATTGATTATCCCTCGCTTCGGCGAATGGTCGGGGCGGATTCACCGTCGGCACTTTCAACCACACGCGCGGTCCCCGCAGCGCCGTCCATCTCAACGAGGTCGCCGTCGTGAAGCCGATCCATGAGCCTCGGCAGGCCCACGATGGTCGGTATGCCCATCTCACGCGCCAGCGTCGCGGAATGCGAGAGGATGCTGCCGCGTTGAACGAGCACCCCCGCCGCGCCGGGAAATAGCATGACCCAGCCGGGGTCGGTGCGTTCAGCGACGAGAATTTGCCCCGGCTGCGGCTGGGCGTGTTGCGGATCGTGCACACAGCGGACCACGGCACGCACCACGCCGGGATAGCAACCCGTGCCCTGCAGCGGGAGGTCGGACGCGATCGGGTTCGGCATGTCGATCGGGATGGCGGTGTCGAGGTCGGCTGAGCCGTGCGTTTCGAACCGTGAAGGGGGTGCGGGCTGCTGAGCATACTGTTCGAACCGCGTACGCCGAGCCGAGGCTTGGGTGCGCAGGCCTTCGAGCTTGTCGTTTTCTGCAGCGTCGAACAGTTCTCCAATTTCTAGGTAGAACACGTCGGCTGCGTGTTCGAGGGTGCCGCGGTCGGCGAGGCGTTTGCCCATCTGTAAAACGATGCGCCGCACCCGGCCGAAGACGCGTGTGCGCTCAAACCGCAGGTTCTCACGCAGGATCAGATGTCGCCTTGCCGCTCGGACGAGAACGTACATCGCCGCCTTTCGTAGAGGTCGTCGCCCCACAGCCGCTTTGAGTTCGTGCCATGCCTCGCTCCACACCTGCGCGGTGTGCTCATGGGCGTGCCCCCCCCGCTGAACCTGCACGGCGGCCCGGCCGACGGCACGCCAGAGTGGGGACGGTTGCTCGTGAAGCGTGGGCGATTCGAGTTTCAATTCTTCCATGCAGCGGTCGCCGAAGCGGTCGAGATAAGTCGCAACGGCCGCGTTCAGGGACGGGTGGTTTCTGAGTAGTTGCCTCACCGCTGCGGGCTCTGCTTCGGCGAGCGTTTGGGCGGCTCCCTCCGTGGCGGCGGCAATTTCACCCATGGCTGCGATCTGCTGAGCCGGTTCGATGCTGACCATCCCCTTCGCTCCGCCGAGCAATCGCCCGACCTGCGCCCAGCCCTGTTCGCCAGCCCAACGCTCAGCCGAACGGCGCAGCACGCCGAAGCAGATCATCGTGAAGAAATCGTTCACCAGCGGGGCATCCCAGCGACTGAGCAAGGTTCGTTCCAGCCGGCGATACTCCTTGGCCAGTTCGTTCAGCCGCATCGTTTCCAGCGTCTCCGCCGATCCCGCCAACGCCGCCTCCAGCCGTTTGTGGAAGCGTCGCGTCAAGCGGCCGAGGCTGAGATAACGCATACCCAGCCCGAGCACGCTGCCGAAAAGTTCAAGTCGGTCGCGTAGTCGGCCTCGCCAGCCTGGCGGCTTGAGGTTGCCGATGATCTCGTCGGGCATTGCTTCGCGTACGCCCATCATCTGCTCCATGAAGACGCGATTCGATCGGTAGCCCGGCAGCAGTGCGATCAGCCGATACCAGTTGTAGAGGTTGTAATACACCCGGCCGCGGAAGTGGCCGAGCATGTTGGGGAACAGATCCGAATTGGCAGCGATCCGCGATCGTGACACGCCCATCAAATGGCAGAACGCGCGATAGACGCCTGCGTATGCCGAGCACGCGAAGGTGTAGGTTACCGGCGTGGTGACACCTCCGTAGCTTTCGGAGATGTTGGCGTTATCCCACACGCGCCGAGGTTGAGCGGCACTCGGCACAGCGGCGGTGGTGATCGGCCGGGCCTGCACCATCCAGAGTTTGCCGTCCTCGATCGCCCACTCGACATCCTGCGGGCAACCGAACAGTTCGCCGGCCTGATGCGTCAGCTCGGCGACACGGCGCAACTGCACTTGAGTCAGTAGCGGCGGTGCGCCGTCATCTTCAGATTGCTCGACGATTTCACCGGCCCGATCCACACGCCACGCCTGACCCTCAACTTCGCCATCGACCAGCGGTGCCGCACAGCCGGCGACGGCGTTAATCACGCAGATAGCGTCGGTGCCTGTCAATGGATCCGCGCCGAAGGCCACGCCGCTCACCTCCGGTCGAAGCATCATCTGCACGATGACCGCGCACGGCGGAGCGGCTCCGGCGAGCCCCTGATGTTTACGGTACGCAAGCACCCGCGGAGCCGACGCCGACTGCCGCACCCTTGCGATGCGGTCGGTCACGTCAGCAGCAGCGACGTCGAGGTAGCTTTCCAGCAAGCCGGCGAACGAGCCGCCAGCACCATCTTCCTCGGGCGACGAGGAACGCACCGCGAGCAGACGGCCGCTGGCGGTGAGCCGGGCTATATGCGTATGAAGGTCATCGGCCGGCACATCGGATGATGGTGTCATGACGATGAACGGGGGCACGCTGATACCCGCCTGTTGCAGGCGTGATAGATGTGCCGCCTTCGCGCCGACGACCGCGGCGTCTGTCGCGTCCGCCTGGTCGACAATGCACGTTTGAGCAATCATCCCAAGCTCCTTGCGATCAGCGGTGCCACGCCGAGGCCGAGGTATAGCCCGAGCGTGCAGAGGGCGGTGAGCAGTTCGATTCGTTTGCCGCTGCCGGGGTGCGGTCGGCGTAGAAATACGATGCCGCCCCAGCCGCACAACGCCACCAGTGGCAGGTACAGCAGGCTCAGCTCCACGACGAAATCGAGTCTGCGAGCCGCGCCCAGCGCGCAGAGCATTGAAGCAATCACCACGGCCCACCAACTCACCACGGCAACCGATCGGCCCCAGAGCATGGTGTACGTTCGCACGCCGGGTTCCTCGTCGGCGGGGGCACGAATCTTGCGTCCGATGTCGATAGTCATGCCGTTGAAGAAACTCGCAGCAAGGAACCACGTGATGCCCGCAGGCACACCTGCGCCTACCACCAGCCAGTCGGTGCCGGTGGCATAAAGATCGACCAGCGGCATGATGAGCATGTGGCTGATGAGGTAAAGCAGCGGCCGGTTTGAGAGGTGGTCGCGAAGGCCGAATTCGCACGTCATTGCAGCGAGGTACGCCCACGCGATCGCCAACAGGATCAGCAGCACCGGCGCCAGCCAGAGGGCGAGCAGCAGTTGCACGGTCGCCGCGATCACGAAGAGGCCGCCCAACTCGCGGAGCGTCACCAGGCCGCGCGGCACCGGGCGATAGGGCCGATAACGCAGATCCTCCGCAAAATCCTTGAACTCATCGGCGATGCGAAGCTGAAGAAAAAACAACAGGCATGTGACAAACGCCACGCCTGCCGACGCCGGGCGTATCTGTTCCCCGCCGCGGAGCATCGTCGAAAGCGACACGGCACAGAAGCTGAACGCCGCGATCAACGGGCCATGTATCAGCAGCGGAAACCGCTCCCGCTGATACACCCACCAGCGGGCGATGCCGGTTGGGTCGAGCGGTGCGTGAAGCTTGTGATCAGCCGTACGCGTCATGGTTGAGCCTCCAGGGGAGGAGCAGTTCTCGCTGGCTTCACGGGCGAAGTGGTCGGCAAGTGATGTGCGGCCAGTGCGGAAGCGGAGGCGCAAAGCAGCGCCGCGACGGCCATCGCGGCACGGAAGGCCGGATCCCAGTCGGCTGGTTCGGGTGTTTGAGGAGCGGTCCAGACGACGCCGTAGCTCACCAGCACGCCGCCGAACACGCCAACCGCCAGCAGGGCTGCGACGCGTGCGACGAGAGCGTTGATCGCGGCGGCTGCGCCGAGCGATGCTGCGTCAGCTCCATTCATGACAGTTGCACTCAAGGGGACAATCGTCAGACCCATACCGGCGCCGACCAACGTGAGCGGACCGAGCAGTCGGGCGGCGTAGTCACTGATGCCCGTTCCTAAGCCGCCGACGATCAAGCAGACGAGCCCCGACGCGGCCAGCAGACAGCCGATGCATGCAGGTGGCCGTGGACCTCGCCGGTCCATCCATCGTCCTGCGATCGGACATGCGGCTACCAATAGCAGGAGCATCGGCAACTGCGCTACCGCCGCATGGTCCGGCCTATAGCCGCTGCCAGCGATGAGCGCCAGCGGCATCACGAGCAGCAAGCCGTAAACCGCCGTGTAGATGAGGAGTGCTGAGGCCAGCGCGCCACGCACGACGGCATTCCTCCAGACGGGTGCTGGAGCCGGTGGAGCCGCTGCTACCGGGGGCGATGGCCGCTTCGTCTCTGGCACCCTGCGTAGGTAGAGCAGCGTTATCATCGCCAGCGGCAGTTGAACGATAAAGATGCCGCGCCACAATCCCGCCTGCGCCATGGCTCCGCCAAGCAGCGGGCCCGTCACCAATGCTGCGGCACACGCGGCTGACCATGCGCCGATCGCCCGGCCGCGCCGGTCCGGCGGATGTGCGGCTGTGAGTACCGCCAAACTGCCCACCACGATCATCGCCCCGCCGACGCCCTGCATCACGCGGGAGGATATCAACCAGATCATGTCCGTCGCCATGGCGCACGCCATCGAAGCGATGGCAAACAGGACAAGCCCGGTCACCAGCGTCTTCCGTCTCCCCAGGCGGTCCGCCAGTACTCCCGCGGGGATCAGTAACACCGCAAGTGGTATCGCAGAGGCAGCGACGATCCATAACGACTGCGACGACGATACGTTCATGGCCGTTGCGATGGCGGGAAGGGCCAACCCCATGGCCGTGGCGTCGATGAATGTCATCGACGTTGCGACAGTCGCAGCCACAAGCGCGGCAACCTGTACACGCGTCGCGTTCACAATCCACCACCTCTTGGTTCGAGTGTCATCCGCAATCCATGCCGACACCGCAACGTGATGCCCGCCTCCTGCTCAACCGGATGGCCGGGCACCAGCCGCAGGCGATAGCGCTGTGCCACCATCGCCGTGATGATCAATCCCTCGAGTCGCGCGAGGCTTTGCCCGACGCAAAACCGTGGGCCGCTGCCGAAGGGGATGTATGCCCAGGGGTGCCGAGCCTTGATCTGCTTGGGCTCAAAGCGGGTGGGATCGAACCGCTCCGCGTCGGGCCAGAACTCACGGTGACGATGGGTGACGTATGGGCTGATCATCACCCGGGTTCCGCGGGGTATGCGGTAGCCGCCGACGATGTCGTCAGCGACTGCGCGCCGGAAGACCGCCCAGATCGGCGTGTGGATTCGCATCGCTTCCCGCAGCGTCATCGAGGTGTACGTCAGCGCGTCAACGTGATCTTTCGTCAGTCTTTCGTCATGCAACACACCGCGGGCTTCTTGATGCACGCGATCCGCAACATCCGGATACTGATCGAGCAGGCGCCACAGCCACGTCATTGCATTGGCTGTCGTCTCGTGACCGGCCAGCAGCATTGTGATGGTCTGGCTCCGCAGCGAGCGATCATCCAGGTGCGGGCAGCCATCACTTGCACGGCTGTGCATCAGGTCGGTCAGCAAATCGTCATGGTCCCCGCGCCGATGCTCGTTGATGATTCGATCAACCCGCTGCTCGAGTGTGCGTTTGGCGCGCTTGAAGCGAATGTTCGCGAAGGTAGGGATGAAATCGGGCGGGCTCAGCGGATTCTGAATGCGACGGTAGGTGTGAGCGAGGACCACAGTGATAGCCTCTTCGAGGGTGCCGACCTCCTCGCCGGCGTCGGTACTGAACAGCGCCTGCTCAATGATGCCGTACGTCAGGCGCATCATCTGCGAGGCGACATCGATCGGCTGCCCGGTGCGTGCCGCGTCGGCCCATCGGTCGAGCATGCGTTGTGTTCGCGTGACGATCACATCGATGAAGCTTTCGACCCGAGCCGCGCTGAACGCCGGTTGAATGGCCCGACGTTGTTCAGCCCACCGTGCGCCATTGCTGACCAACAGCCCGTCACCTGTCAGTCGACGTATCTGATCTGAAGCGAACGTATCTTTGTCGTACCGCTCAGGGTGGGCAAACACGTGAGCAACATCGTCCGGATGACACACGAGGTGAACGGTGAGCGGGCCGACTTTGTAACGGACGACGTCGCCATACGTGCGATGCCCAGTGAGCATCAGGCCCAGCACATCGCGCTGCATCTGCGGCAGGCAGCCGATACCCGGCAGGCCGCCGGGTCCCGGGGCTTGCGCGCCATACGCCGGTGGGATTTGGCCGATCGCCTGCGTCATCAGCACCCCTCCCGCAGCGGGTCCGCCAGGGACGTCGATTCAAATCCTGTTGCATACCCGAACGCGTCGAAGTATCGCCCCCATGCCGATGCAATCCGTCGTCGCTGATCCTCATCAAGCTTCGGATGCTCATTTCGGCGATACCCCGCGATCGACTGCAGATACTCCTGCATGCGTAGTTCGACATGCTCAAACGGATCCAGATCGAGCGCTGCGTACAGCTTTCGCATGCTGCCGAGGGGATCCTCATCCAGGCTCGCGTACGACAGTTCGTGAAGCCGACCGGGCGCGATCAGATCACGCTGCTGCAGGTACGCCTCGTGCAGTACGTCGTAGCGGTGGAGAATGGCATCGTCGAAAGTCGCTGGGTCCTGGGCCTGCAAGTTGGCCTGCCAGCCAGCGGTCTCCAGGTAATGCTTTGACGATTGGAACACCGTGTACGGATCGCGGTGGACGTGCACGAAGCGTGCTTCGGGGAACAACTCCAGCAGCAGGCGAATCCGCGCAGTGTGAGGGGGCGATTTGAATATCAGCCGGCGTCCTTCACCCAGGCTCAGCTTCCGCACGAACTCAACAAACGCCGCCTTCCACGCAGCGGCTTCCTCGGCCGTGGCGTCCGCGAAACTCAGATACCGTTCGTAATGGCTTGCCCGACGGGGGAACGACAACGCCAGGTAAGGGCTGAGGCCGCTCAGCAGCGAAAGCGCCAGCTCATCTTCCTGCGGCAGGTCGAACCCCATCGCCATGTTGTCCATCGGCCGGCGGTTCGGCAGCAGAGGCTTCAGCACGGCAGGCAACACACGCTGCGTGCTCATGAACGAAAACGGATTCACCACCTGGTACGTCGTCGGCGAGGTCAGACGATCATCCAGCGTCAGCAGGTTGTGCAGGTGGGTCGTGCCGCTGCGCCAATGGCCCAGGATGAAGATGGGATCGGCCCGCACCTCCACCTGCCGTAACGCTCCCGCAAAACGCAGCCGTTCAACCGTGTGGCAAAGGGAATTGAACACACTCATGCACGTGACGAACATGGCACGGTGCGCGTAGGCGAGGTCGATATCGAAGCGGTTCTCGCGCAGCAGCTTCCACCACCGCGAAAGCGTGAGCCCCGAGAGCGGGTTGTGATCCAGCGACCAACGGCGAGGCAGTGAACGACTCATGAGATGAATCTCCGAAAGTGGCAGCGGTCATGCAGCGCCCGCGTCTTGCCCTCGGCGTGGCCGCATGCGACCGAGCAGGCTTCCCACGATCAGCCCGCCCATGCCTGCAATACCGCCGACGAAGTACACGGATTGCTTCGCAGCATCGAGGAACGGGTTGTCAGCAATGTTGCCCGAGACGTGGTAGCCGATCAGCCGCCACTGCCCGTCTTCCCGCAGCAGGGTTGCGGTCCAATAATTGGGCAGTTCGAATTGCATCCCGTAAAGCTCGTACTGCGAGATCGAGGTGCCGTGCACAAAACCGAAGCGGCCTTCGTGGACGGCAGTCAAAGTCGCCGGCGTCGGCTCCTGCGTGTAACCGAGGAAGCCGCGGTCCGCGCCTTTGCCAAGCTCCTCCAGAAACTCGGCAAGCCCGTCATGGCCGGCTGCTACCCGACCGTCCTGCCACATCGTCACGATGTCAGGGTGCGACAGTTCAACCTGCGTTGCGATATCGTCATTCACGATGGCCTGAACGAGCCGATCGCGGAACCTGCGCAGCTCATCATGCACCGGGTCGTCCGCATCAGCAGCAAGCAGCGGCGTCGGCACAACAAAGGCTCCTATGCCAATCAGCAACACAGCAATCATTCGATGCATGACAAAGTCTCCTGTAGGTGGCCGTGGAGTTGTTCCACGTGAAAGTCGCAGTAGAAGAACGCGCGATCGTGTGCGTGCAGGTGATCCGACAGCGCATCGAGCGTCGCCACGCGATCAGCGAAGGCTTCAGGACAGCGGCGGGGCACAAGGGTGTTCCAGTACGCCAGCCGTGCGCCGGGCCGGGCTGTCGCAAGTAACCCAGCGTAGATGCTCCGCGTCGTGTCCGGATCGATGTATTCGAAAATGTCCGACAGATTGAACGCGTCAAACCCGTCGCCACCATGTTGCTCAGCTGCCTGTTCGATCGGGCCGTGATGCAACGTAAGGCGATCAAGCCCGTCACGGATGCGCTCGAAGTTCTCCGGCCGCAGGTAACGCGGCAGCGTTGATTCAAAGTTCCCCCGCAGGATGTACCGCAGATACGGGTTCTCCTGCGTAGGCACCATGCGAAGGCCATGCTCCACACGCTTCAGTAGCCGATCACCCACGTTGCCCTCCACAAAGCGGAAGAACTCGGGATCACGCCCCAGCCAGCCCATCGCGATGCGACCGAAGAACAGGCGAAACAGCGCACGCCAGCGACGATTGTTCCACCGTTGGTCGTAAAACTCGCGTTGAGCGGCAGGAGATTTCGCTGCGAGCAGCGCGTCCACCGTCCGCCGGCTGTGAATCATTGGTAGCACCCAGCGGCGGAACGTTCGGAAGTATCGCTCGAAACGCCCCCTATGGATGATGCCATTGCGAACGTCGTCTGCATGCTCTCGCCAGTGCAGGACAGCGGCATCACCCAAATCCCCTTCGAGCTGGCGGAAAAGGCTCAAGCGATCGGCACAGGGGCTAACGCCCAGCATCGCCAGCACGTCGTCGTAGTCCAGACGGCGGAACGCCGCAGCACGAAGTTCCAGACACGCAAGCTGTGCGGTGCTCAGGTCGGCCGCCACCACCGTCGCCCCCTCGGCAAGAAGTGCGAGCGCATTGTCGCCTGCTGAAGCGATAGAAAGCACGCGCCGCCCGGCACTCGGCTGCAACGCTTCGCACAGCACGTCCGCATCCTCCCAGCAGTTGGCGTAACGCACCTGCTCAAAACGCACACGCTGTTCGATTGCGCCTGTGGACATCAGCGACGCTCCTCACCTGTGATTAAGCGTACGGTGCCGGCGCTGCCGTCGACTTCAATCGTCGCACCATCATGAATACGGCTTGTCGCTCGATTGACACCCAGCACGGCCGGCAAGCCGAACTCACGGCAAATGACAGCGGCATGCGAAAGCAGCCCACCCGTTTCAGTTACCACCGCAGCGGCACGGTCAAGCGCGCACGTCCACCCCGGATCTATAAACGGGCAGACAAGAATGCTGCCCGGCTGCACGCGCGACACATCGCCAGCCGTGCGCACGACCCGCGCGGTGCCACGTATGCATCCCTGGCTCGCGCCCAGGCCTCGTAACACGGATGCTGAAGGCGTAGACGACGGCGAAGACGCATGTCGGCTGCGGATTTCATGGGGAGCATCGAACCGTCGAAATCGCTGGTAAACGTCCCGCCGTGCCGCGACGTTTGACCGATCATCGTGGATGATCTCATCGGTGGTCATGAAGAAGATTTCGTCGGCGAGGTGACGCCTTCGTGCGATTGCCCGGGCGTTACGGCGGATCACATAATACAGTCGGCTTGAGCAGTCGCGCATCTCTTCACGCAGATAAAGGAATTGGCGCACCCGATCGAGCTTGCGATTGAACGCCCGCCGTCGCCTGCGGGGGAGTCGTGCCACGTACTGCTCTCGTGCCACGGTTGCGCTTTCGCACCGTGACTCCCTTCGCGATGCTTCGTCGCTATCGCTATGCACGCTCGCGGCCAGCTGCTTGACATACTCCGGCTGCTCATCCCACCGCGGATGGATCACGTCCAAGCCGCTCGGATGGTGATGTCGGTAGCGATGCAGAAGGTCTTGAATATCCGCATGCCCGGTCTCCGCCATCTGCCTCATCTGCCGCAACGGAGCGAAATGACGCAGCGGCGGAAGCCCTTCAAACATCACCGTCGCATCCGCATCCGGAAAGGCATCGGTGAAATCCAGTTTGGCCAGCGACGCAGCGAAAATCGTGCGGAAGTACGCACATTCGGTCGCCAGGAAATCTACCTCCACGAATTCGGCAAAAGTCTCAGCGCTGTCCGCCGGCAGAGCTTCGTATTTACGCGCGATGGCCTCGAACTGCCCCGTCAGAAAGTCGCTATCAAACGCTTCTTGTCGGCGGAAGAAACGCGGAAGCGCCCACGCTGTCGGCACGGCACGCAGGATGCTGCGCAGCGTGGCGGGCGTTACCTCGCCGTCACCTTCGTAAAGCGGCTCCACGCTCAAGTCTTGTTCAAACTTGCGCTCGACATAGCCGGGCAACTTTGCGAGGCACCGCTTCACACCGCCGAGGTTCCAGTAGGGTCGGCCGAAAAACAGGCGTCCGGTTTCAAACGATTGCCCACGCCCCAGCAGCCGAATCTCCCGCAGCAGTCCCAGCAGCGCATCACGCCATGCCCGTTCGTACAGCGACCACATCAAAGGCGAACAGACCGAAGCCGACACGCCCCCGTCGCGGAAGTCGGCATTCGTCCACTCACCGATGCCGGGCGGAAAAGCGATGCGTGTGATCGGCCGCGCCTGAAGCAGCCACAGCCGCTCACCGTCGATCGCAAACTCGATATCCTGAGGCGTCCCCATGTACCGCTGCACGTCGCGCGCCAGTGTCTCGATCTCCGGACGCCAGTGCTGCAATAACGGATGTTCCGCTGCGACAGGCTCGCCCCTCCCGCCAAGTAGTTGATCGCCCTGGCCTTCGCATGCTTCGATCACCACGCGATCCGCCCCGGACATCGGATCGATCGAAAAGGCGACCCCCGAAAGCTGTGCGCTCACCATCTTCTGTACGATCACGTCCATCCGCAGCCGCGACGCATCGATCCCATGACGGCCGCAGTATCGCTGAACCTCTTCCGCATCAACCGACGCTCGACACGCGGCCACCGCTTGCTCCAGTTCGTCCGCTGTGCCGACGTTCAAAGCCGTATGGAACTGGCCGGCGAAGGAAGCTGCGTCCCCGTCTTCCAGCGTCGCGCACGAGCGTGCCGCCACCGGTGCGCCAACACGCTGCATCGCCCCAAACAAATCCGACGGCGAAACCTCAAACGCCGGCACCGCGAAGCCCGCATCACGCAGTTCCGCTAGCACAGCGGCTTTGCCGCCAACGCAACGGCTCGCGGTCATCTCACGCGAAAGTAGGGACATGAGCCACCTCCCTGTTTTGCGTACCCAGCACGCAGTGATCCTTGTGTTGATCGAGCGCGAAGCCATGTCGCTGAGCAAGGCCGGCCAGTCGGCTCACGCCCTCTGGTCTTACCAATCCCGTGTATGAGCGGTCGGCAATTCCCTCAAACCCCAGCAGCAGCGCTTCGCCCATGCAGCCGTAGGTACGCCCTGTAGAAAGCGGAAATCCGACGATGTCTAGATCCTCCTCGTACGGCAGCCGCACGATGCCGCCTCGGATCAGCGTGAGATCAGGACGCGAAATTCGCAGCTCCTCCCCCACCGCAGCAGGCACCGAGAGATCGCAGACGATCGCCCCTGACGCCAGATGCTCCGGCCCAATTGATTGGTGAACCGCATTGGTCGCAGCGAGGATGACGTCCGCCGATCGCAGCAGGGCTGGGTCTTCGATCACCTGCACACGTTGCAAAGCTCGCTCCAGTCGATGCAGCCGAGCGCGTGCATTGCTGCGCGTACTGCCGAGCAGCAGCGTCCGCCGATAGCGCTGACTGAGCAGGCGAGCCGCGGTCTGACCGATGTTTCCTGCTGCCCCGACAACAGCGCACACCGCGGCCGACGGATCGATGCCCTGCTTTGCCTCCGCTTGTTCGATGGCCTCGATCGCCAGGCTGAGCGAGTACGTGTTGCCGGTTGCAAGGCCGATATTCGAGACAGGCAAGCGTCGGCCGCCACGTGTCACGATCGACGTGTACTGCCCAAGCGCCGCGAGGCTGCAACCCAGGTGCCGGGCAATATCCACACCTTTGCCAACGAGTGCTTCAGCGGCACCGGTATCGTCCGCGTCAATGCACCGCTTCATCCAAGCGGACGTGACAGGCAGCAGAATCGGGTACAGCCGCACCACGTCTCCTCGCGCCGAGCGAACGTCCACTTCGGACATCACCACCGGATTCGCCAGCGGGGCAAGGCGATCCAGCAAGCGATTCCGGCGATCACGGGTGTGTTCGATGTACGCGGGCTCCAGGCTCACGAGGTCGGCATCGTCGATCATGTGGCAAAGCCAGGCCACACGTCGTGCCGGCGACGGACCCGCAGCAGCGAATGTGCCCGGGCGATAGGAACACACCTTAAACCCCTCACGCAGCGACCTTGGCGGTTCGGCCTCAGCAGGCTGATTTGTCAGATGAGCCGTCAGACCCGGCCCGTCGCCGCGTCGTAAGCAGGCGCACAACGCAGTGAAGCCGCGGATGGCCTGATCGATATGGCTGTCGCTGATAAACGCCGAGGGCTGAATCCGAAGCGTGTTGGGGGCACTGAGCGTCGGCGCTACCCGGACATGATGTTCACGCAACAGGTATGCCGCGGCCAGCAAGGCAAGATCGTCCGTAGCGGTCAGCGTCCGCAGTGTGAAGCTGTTGGACCGATGCAACGGGCGCAGTTCAATCGCAAGCATCAACCCCCGCCCACGGACCTCAGCCACGATATCCGGATACTCCCGCGCGACCGCTTGCAGGGCCTCAAGCAAGCATGTGCCGCGTTGCTGAATCTGGTTCAGTAACGCTTCGTCGGTCAGTGCGATCGCCTTCAGGCCCACAGCACTGGATAACTCATCCCCGGCGAAGGTGCTCGTGTGCATTAGATCGAAAGCGGAGCGGTACTGCTCGCGACGGACGAGCAGCGCCGCGATCTTCGCAAGGCCGCCCCCCAGCGCTTTTGAAAGAACGATGTAATCAGGCTGCACGCCCAGATGTTCGCTGCCCAGAAAACGGCCGGTCCGCCCCATGCCCGTCTGGCATTCATCGGCGATCATCGGTATCCCACGTTCACGGCAAAGCTCCGCCGCACGCCGCGCGAAGGCCCGGTCCATCAGTCGCACGCCACCCTCGCCATGGATCGGTTCGAAGATGAACCCCGCGGGGTTGCGAACTTCACGGAACGCCTGCTCCAGATGTGTGATGTCGTTCAGCCGCACCCGATGCACGTTCGGCTCACCGCTGCCATCTGTTTCGAACGGTTCGCGATGAGAGGCATGGCCCGCCAGCCGCAACGCGCTGAGCGTCTTGCCATGGAACGCGCCTTCAAGCGCAACAAATGTCCGCCCCGCGGTGGCAAGCATCGCGTGCTTCATCGCTGCTTCGATCGCCTCAGCCCCCGTGTTCGCAAGCACAACGCAATGCCCGCCGCCCGCGCGTTGATCCAGTGCCGACGCGAACGCTTCGGTGATCGGCCGTAACGATCCCTGTGCCTGCACCGGTCGGCCGGCCGCAAGAAAGTCCGTGACCGCCTCGACCAGCTCCGGGTGGTGATGGCCGAGCACCAGCGAACCATACCCGCCCACAAGGTCGAGCACCGCGGTCTCGGCGCCGCGTGCGTCGTGGTAGTAAAGCTCGTCGCCGAGCGCACGGTGATAGCTGACGTCAAGCCCGACCGCGTGCATCAGCCCGCTCAGCCGCGGCCCATGCACAGGACCCAAGGCGGAAAACGAATCGTTACGGTGCGTCATGTCCGACCTCCCCGGCGGGGTAAGAGACGTAGCAGTCGCCGGCATCGGTTCGACAACGCAACCACCGTGCCGAAACCAAAACCTACCAGAATCCGCCCCTTTGGGCGTTCTGGCAGAGTTGGCGGTGGCATTGGCTGTACAATTCGCGCCGTCAGCGGTCACAAAATGTACAGGGAAGTGTGGGCGTCAACGTGTTAGCCGGTCGCGGATGTCCCCGCGTGATCAGTTTCAGGCCGCACGCGATTTCCAGATAAGGCAGATAGTACGTCATGGCCGTCACGGCGCCGCGGCACCTGTGCAGCAGGTCGGGTTACGAAGAGGATTTCGAGCGAGCTACACGTGTGAAAGTGGAGCCAGCGGAACCGACCGCGATTCCTTTTCGCGCATTACGGGCGGGGCTGCAGGCCTCCTCCGTCGGCTCGGATGGCAGCCCGTCCGCCGTACACCGCCGATCCGCGTCCACGGGAGCAGCCCATCCTTCCTACTCTTCGTCGCCGGCTTCCTTCTCACGCCGCTGCTTGATCCACGCGATTGACTCGTCGTCCATCCGGATGATGAACAGCCGTCCGAGCCGTTCGATGAGAGCCTGATGTGTCGGGTCGGGGAGATTCGCCTGACCGGAGGCCCAGAAGCGGTGCTGCACTTCGGGGTCGGGCGCACTGAGAGGCCGAACCAGCCGGAAGCCGGTCATCTGCGGTCCGCTGTAATCAAGATACCAGAGGGGGCTGCGAGGTAGGTCCGGGTCGTAGAACTGCCAATCTTCCTCGGTATGCCAGCGAGCCGCCGAGCGGGTGTCCTCAGCGTCGTGATCCCAGGATCCGCCACGGACCACCACCGGGTGCGGCTGCGTCGGCCAAACGACGGCGTCCATGAAATGAACGGGCTGATCGCGGGCGGCGAGCTGGGCGTAGTGATCCTCGACATACTGGTCGATCACGAGGTTGGCGACATTGCCGTGCACGTCGTACAGCCCCCACGGGTTGGGCTTCAAGGTGCCTGCGTGCAGCATGCCCATGTCGTCGCTTTCGATCTCCTCGCCCGGAGGGTAGTCCCGATAGTGGGCGTATCGGCCGAGTTGCTCAAGGTCGTCGCCGAAGCTCCAAGCTGTCTTCGTTCCCGCCCTTGCGGCGTACTCCCACTCAGCCTCCGTCGGCAGGCGGTAGAAGCGACCGCTGAGATGGCTGAGCCATTGCGTGTACTGGCGAGCGGCATACTGCGACATGGTCACGGCGGGATGCTCATCATCCTCGCCGTACTCGTAATGTAAGTCGGGGAGGTAGATGTCGGTCGGGAGCGTGACGGCATCGGCATGTTCGAGTGCGGCAGCGGGGTCGTCGGGGTTCCTCAAAACCTGTTCGGGCAATTCATCGCCGCGCCCCCACCAGATCGATTCAGCCAACTCGTAGTAGGTGTGATACTCCGCCCATGTGACGGGGTAGACGCCGATCCAGAATGGTTCGACCTCAACCTGAACCTGCGGGCCCTCGTCGTTCTGGCGGCCGAACTCGTCGGGTGGGCTGCCCATGGTGAACGTGCCGCCGGGGACAGGCGTCATGAGGTAGGTCACGCCGAAGCCGGGGATCTCGGCTTCATACGGGACCATGAAACGGCCATCGTCAAGCGGCACGACCTGCGCGTTCTTCGGCAGATCGTCGGGCAGGTGATCAACGATGCCAGGCACGTCCGTCTGCTCGGGGGCGGGCCAGGTTGCGACCGTTTCAGCGGTTTCGCCGCACGCCGAAACGAGGGCCGTTGCCGCGGCCATGAAGAGGCAGCATTTCAACCGGTTCACGAACATGCTCCTGGACGTGTCGCTGGTTCGATCGTTCCGCGTGCCCCGATCATACCAGCCGCTCCGCGGCGGCGGGAGGTTGTTGATCTGCCCGCTGGCCAACTCACGCGGATGGTCGGTGACGTCGCGGTCGTTCCATGCTTCGTCCGATCCTAGCCAGTAGAATAAGACCATATATTCCGAGCATGGCCACCGCCGCGGAGGGGGGGGCGTCATGGCTCCTTATGAAGTAGATGCATGAAGCAACCGCTGCCACGCCGATTGACTGCGGAACACGTGCAGCAGCGCTTTCGCTCGCTGGCCGATGAGCAGGTGGCCACGACATCGCAGCGTTTCTTCAAAACAGGGGCGGGCGACTATGGCGAGGGGGACCGTTTCCTGGGCATCCGCGTGCCGACGTTGCGTAAGCTGGTGCGGCAGTACGACTCGCTGCCGTTGGACGATGTGGAGCAACTGCTGCGTTCGGCGTGGCATGAAGAGCGGCTGTTTGCGTTGCTGCTGCTGGTTCGGATGTATCAGCAGGGGGACAAGGCGCTGCGTCAACGCATCCATCGGCTCTACCTCGCTCACACCCACTGGGTCAACAACTGGGACTTGGTCGATGTGTCGGCTGAGCACCTCGTCGGTGCGCACCTGGCGGGGCGGAGTCAGCAGCTATTGAAGAAACTAGCTCGCTCAGCGTCGCTGTGGGAGCGGCGCATCGCGGTGCTTTCGACGTTCTATTTCATCAAGCAAGGCCAAGTCGAGCCAACGCTTGAGATCGTCCGCATCGTGCTCAACGATCCGCACGACCTGATTCACAAAGCGGGCGGCTGGATGTTGCGTGAAGTGGGCAAGCGGGACGAGGCGACCTTACGAGCGTTTCTGGATGAGCACGCGTTACAACTGCCCCGTACCATGCTGCGTTACGCGATCGAGCGCTTGCCGCCGAATGTACGCCAACGATACTTGCAGCGGCGTGCCTGACTGCAATACATGTGAATGTAGCATCGGCCGCCAGGGGCGTGCTACATCCCGTTGCGGTAGAGCCTTTTGCGCTCGCCGCCCGACGTGGGCCACAACGATGACGCTCCACCCGTTAACCGTAAACTAGGATAGGTGGGGTCCGGTCCGCCCGCTCACATGTGCTCACCGTTGCCAACCTTCAATCTTGAACACCTTCTCCAGAAGCTTCCGCTCGGGGCCGCCGTCGTCAGGAACAAACCACACCTCGAACCTCGCCGCGTATGGTTTCCCCCAGTCGCCCTCGTAGATGGTGAAGTGGGTGTTGGAGAGGAACAGCGCATCCGCATCGTCCGTCCAGCCGACCCATTCGTTGGAGCGCTCCTGGAGCCGGCCGACTGAAAGACGTGTGCCCTGCGTGACCTCGAAGGCTTTAAGGTAGATCATCCCCGGCTCGCCGGGATTAAGCCAGATCCACCCGTCGTAGATACCCGGCTGAAAGGATTCGCGCAGCTCGATTGACGGCTGGCCGCTTTGGATGCTTCCTGTTGGCAACATCTGTTGGATCGTCTCCCAGCGCGGGTCGGCCTTCAGCGGCATGAGCTCATTCTCCAGGTGATCGAGGGTTGCCTTGGTCAGCCGGCGCTCGCTAGCAGGCGATTGCTCGAAGACCTCAACCACCAGATCATCGCTCGCGTCGATCACCAGCCGGCTCTCGGGCATCTGGTTACCCGTGGTGAGCGTAAGCGGTCGTGTTTGGCCGGGCTGTACCTGGGTATCACCGCTCCGACGGCTGTACGAAGGCTCACCTGAGAAGCCCAGCGTCAAACGGGACTGGAAGCGAGGCAGCGAGCGATCCCATCGCTCGAGATCGTGATCGGTGTAGTACCCGCCGAGGTTGTACCTCCACCGACCGTTCAGCTTCCAACGGCGCGTGGCGTACCGGTTGCCGTCTTTCATGAACACGCGCCACGCCGGGCTGGCCGCGAGATAGCGATTCAGCACATCCGGAGTTTGGTTGTGTAGTTGGACGATCGCATCGACCGAGGCGGTCACCGTGGGGTCGCTGCCGCCTGGCTGCTTCAGGGCTACGAGCAGGTCCGTCTGGAAGGCATCCGCACCTGATGCCGCGTCTTCACCGTCTACCCCCGTTGCTGAGGCGTGCACGGGCTTCATTTCGGTAACTTCGATATCGTCAGGAATGACCAAATCATCGGCGAACTGGTCCTCGCTTGGGCCGAAGAAAGCGGCCATGGACATCGCTGCGACCACCAGGAACAGGCTGGTACCGGTCAGCGGAATGATTGCCAGCTGAAGGAGTGCCCGCCGCCAGCGCTTACGAACGAGGTTCCCGATGCCGGCAACGAGCGCCCCGAGCACTGCGGCCGCGAGCGTAAGGAAGAGAAACTCCACGATCAGCGCGGGCACCAGCGGATGGCCCAAGGCGGCTACGGTAAACGTCAGCAGCGCGACCAGCACGATCAGCGGCGCAAGCCACCAACTGTTGAGATAGGTCAAGCTCGCTGCTTTAAGGCCCACCGCTCTTCCTCCGAAGAACATGTTCACCGCTTCGAAAGCCCCATCATACCGTGCGACTGTCAGCTGCTCGACGTCGTTGACGTTCATGATGCCAGGGTGTTCACGCGCGCATTGCTCACTGGCGGTGGTGGTGGTAGGTTCGGGCATCACCTCACATAAGCCACTGATCCGGAGGACAAAGTCATGGGCCCATTTCGCTGCACCAGTCGTATCGTGGCAGCCGCGGCCGTTGTCGCGATGCTCGCGATGCACACACATGTCGTAGCCGATGAGCAGGGGCAGGGCGTGCGAGAGGTGCGTGTAACGGTGATCGAGCCGGGCCAGGAGCCGCGGCGGCCCCTACGGTACGAAGTCGAGCCGGGCACGACGGAACAGGTCGAAATTCAGTGGGATTGGCGGCTCTGGCAGGCGACCGAGGGGAGGGTGATTGAGCAAGCGAATCCGCGTGTGACGCTTGTGGCGGAGATCGCAATTGACCAAGTGGAGGACGGGGAGATCCGCGTGTCCGGCGAGTACGTTTCGCTGGAGATCGATCGGCCGGCACTGGAGGGCGAACCGCTTTCGCCGCTCGTGATGGAAAGGATTCTGGGGCCGTTGGTCGGGGCAACGTTCTGGGCCCATCTGACGGATCGTGGCGTTGAGTTGGAGGTGGGCTTTGAGCCGGCGCGCCCGATGCCGCCGCTGTCGGCGGAGCTTGCAGAGGGGGCGGGCCTGGACAAGCCGCTGGATCAGCTGGTCGAGGTGATGCCCGCGGAGCCGGTGGGCGTCGGGGCGGTATGGGAGGTGCATGACCGGCCCGAATCGTTTGGCGTTGTCAGTGAGCGGATGCTGCGCCGTGAGGTGGTGGATTGGGACGAGGGGATGGTGACGTTGGGAGGGCCGCTGACGATCAAGGCCGAGGATCAGGAAATGGTTTCACGCATGACGCCGGGGGCGCGGACGCAACTGCTGACCACGGAGAGCAAAGGTGAGCGGGAGGCGAGGCTGAGGCTTGATCGGCTGATGCCCGTGACGGCGACGCTGGAGGGCCGAACCGAGTCGGAGATGCAACTTGAGACGCGGACGCAGACCGACCAGATCATCGACTGGATGATGCAGTTCCGTGCTGTGGAATGACGGCGAAATGCGGAGGAGGGGCGATTCGCGGCGAAGATTCAGATCTCGCCCCGAGAGCGGCCGCGGTTACCAACGTTGTTTGGAAAGGGGAAGACACGTCGGGTTCACTCGACAAGCCGTGGGTCGGCGTTGAGCGGGCGTCGGCGTCGGAAGGCGCGTTCGGAAGTTGGCTGCAGACGCGTCCGCAGCGTGGGGTGATACAGCAGCCGAAGCACGATGGCGAATATTAAGACGCTGGTGCCTAATACGACGAAGACGGCCCAGAGAGGGTTCTGGATGGAGACGCCGTGGAGGGTAAGGCGATAGCCCTCGGAACTCAAAGGCGAATCAAGCGAAGGCGGCTGAAGCCGGTCCGTGCGGGTCAGGTGCCCGAGCACGAGCAGCAAAATCACGTTCCCCATCAACCCCAGCCACTGCACGATGAGCGTGATCAACCACCAGCCCCAGCGGAGGTTCATCGTGCCGAACAGGGCAATGATCAAGAAAGTAGTGATCGCCAATCCGACCAGCGGTGCGCCCTCCTGGTCCGATGTTGGGGTGAACACGGGTTCTATGGCCCATTCTACCAGCATCGCCGAGACGCTGTGGCCGAGGCCGATACTGATGACGATGCCGGGGAGCCACAGGGCCGGCGGCAGGCGATTGTTGTCCAGTCGCGCCCGGCGGAGACCTGCGAGGATGATGAGCCCGGTCACGCCGCCGATCCCGACAGCGTACACCAGCCACGTCGCCGGCCGCGACCATGCCCCATAACGCATGAGGGCGGCTTGGCGTTCGAGCATCGTGACCGTCCCATCGGCGTCCGCCTGCAGCACGCGTCGACCGTCATCGAAAGTCGCCACCATACGCGCGCGACCGTTGATTGGCAGCCGCGTCGGCGGGTAGTCCTCTCGCAGGTCGACCATCCACGTTCCCCCCGCCGCAAAGACCACAAAGCGGCCGGCGTTGTCCGGAGCGATGTATGCAGGGAAATAGTGGTGCAGCTTGAAGCGGTGCGAATAGCGGTGACGTAAGCCGTCGATGTTGAACGCACTGACCTCGGCGGACGAGGCATCATCTGCCCGGCACACGATCAACAGCGTCTGCTCGTCCGGTGTCACGGCGGTGAGTCGTGGCGGGGCCGGCAGCATCTGGTCTTCGATCAGTTCCCCGTCCGCCGCCGAGTACAGCCGAACACGAGAGGCTTCTGGATTGGCTTCGACTGAAACCTGCTCCGGCGAGTAGGTGCAAATGATGTGTCGCCCCTCGGGCGTGAAGCGGGCGTCGGCGATGTAGGCTACGTGAGCAAATCGGCTCCACCAATCGACGCGACCATCGCCTGATCTCGACTCGACGGGGCGTTCGAGGCCACTGTCCGAGTCGGCAATCATCGGGGCAGGCAAGCGGGTGTCCAGCTCGCGATGATGGAAAAGCAGTTCGTCCGCCGTCGGGTCCCAGACATACAGGGCGATACGGTCCGCCAGCAGGAGCCGCTCGCCATCGGCAGACCACTCCAAGCGTTGAAAGTTTCCATTCACACGCTTGGTGATCGGCATGTAAACGGGACCCACCTCGGCGCCGAATTGGTACCCACCTGG
>JBBDRF010000006.1:0-11008 GCA_040905565.1 Phycisphaeraceae bacterium
CTCGACGACTGAACACCCACCACATCCGCCCGTCACCGGATCACCGAGCGCTTACGGAGATATGGTTGCTCGCATGATCAACATGAGAACACAATAACCGCTTGTCGATAGCACAGGATACCACCTATGGGCAAGTTACCCGCCATCACTGTCTGCTTGCTTTGCCTGTTTCTGCTATGGCCTTTATTGATGCAACTGGCCGATTGGAATTCGGCGCAACCTGAACGGTATCTGTTTCATGATACGTTCAAGCCTGGGCGCAGCGGCTGGATGATGGTCGATTCAATTGCCCAAGACCTGGACGGCGATTTGTGGCTTACAGATCCGGAATACAGCGCTTACGCGTTCATCAAACGGCCGAATCACGGCGGGACGACATTAAGTACAGTCGCGGCAATCTCAGGACCGGTTTCCCCGACACTGTACCTGGTCGATGGTGACGATGGTGCTATTGTCTTGGAGTATCCACTCACCACTCAAGATGTCGCGTTTTTCGATGCGGATCCACCCGAGGCTGAAGCATTGTTCATTGATTGGATAGCCCGATGGGCAGCAAATCATGAGCATGATGATGTGCTATCTGCCCTTGAAACTTTACGATTGTGGCCTGCTCCTCCACATTCGCTCCAGACTGAATGAGCAAGTAGGGTGGGTAGAGCGAAGCGAAACCCACCGGGTTAAGCCCGGTGAACGCATATACCCGCGATCTACCGCAAGCGGCGCTTCTGTCGCATCATGTATCGACCGGGCGAAACTCTGAACCTACCTCGCGATCAGCGGTGGGTTTCGCTTCGCTCTACCCACCCTACCAATCCAGCACCGCCCGGGGCGGATGTATCGCCGCTCAATCCTCCACGGCCACGGGCTCGTACTGCTCCGCGATCTGTTGTTGCAGGTGCGTCGGGACGGCATCGTAATGGCTGAATTCCATCGTGAACGTGCCCTGTCCGCCCGTCACGGATTTGAGCTGACTTTGATATTGCCCAAGCTCCGCCAGCGGCGCGAGGGCCTTGATCAGCATCATCCCGCCCGGCAGCGTGTCGGTCCCCTGAATGCGGCCGCGCTTTCCGGAGAGGTCGCCGGCGATGTCGCCCATGTTCGCTTCGGGCACCGTAATCTCAAGGTTCACCATCGGCTCAAGCAGCACCGGCCCCGCCTTGCTGATCGCATCGATGAACGCCCGCTTGCCCGCCGTCACGAACGCCACTTCTTTTGAATCCACCGGGTGATGCTTGCCGTCGTAAACACTCACGCGGACGTCCTGCATCGGATACCCGCCGATCGCCCCCTCCTCAAGCACCATCCGCACGCCCTTCTCGATTGCAGGCACTAAGCTACCCGGTATCGCGCCGCCGAAGATATCGTTGGCGAACTCGAACCCCGCCCCGCGCTCCAGCGGCTCCACCCGCAAAAACACCTCCCCAAACTGCCCCGCACCGCCCGTCTGCTTCTTGTGGCGATGGTGCCCCTCAGCCTTCTCCGTGATCGTCTCCCGGTACGCGATCTTCGGCGGGTGCGTGTCCACCTCAACGTGGTACTTCTCCGCCATTTTCTCCAGGCACACCCGCAGATGCAGATCGCCCAGCCCGCGGATGACCGTCTCATGCGTCACCGCGTTCCGCTCCACCTCAAAACACGGATCCTCCGCCGCCAGTGCCGCCAGCGCCTTCGCGATCTTCGGCTCATCGCCTCGGCTCCGCGATTCAATCGCCAACCCCTGCATCGGCTTGGGGTACTCAAGCGGCTTCAGGTGAACCTGATTGTGAGCCACCGAATCGTGCAGCACATCGTTGAAGTGAATGTCCTCGATCTTCGCCACCGCAGCAATGTCGCCGGGCACACCGGCATCCACCTCCACATGCTCCTTACCCTGTAGCTTGAAAAGGTGCCCCACCTTGAACGGCTTCCGCGCGTCGCCGATGTACAGCTGAGAGTCCTTCGTGATCGTCCCCTGATGAATCCGGAAGATGCCAAGCTTGCCCACAAAAGGGTCGATCGTCACCTTGAAAACGTGCGCAATCACATGCTTGTCGGGAAACGGCCCATACTGCAAAGGCTCGCTCGTCTCGCCGTCGCCATGCTCAAAAGGATGCGGGTTGCCCTCCGCGGGATTCGGCGCCAACTTCTCGATGATGCGCAACAGCTCTGCCACGCCCGCCCCTGTCTTCGCGCTGGTGAACGCGATCGGCACCAGATGCCCCTCACGCAGCGCCTGCTCAAACGGTTCATGAAGCTGATCGCTGCTGATCTCCCCCTGCTCCAGGTACAACGCCATCAGATCTTCATCAACCTCCACCACCTGCTCCACGATCGCGGTATGGGCCTCAGCCACGCTTGAAAAATCGCTCTCCCCCGAAGCATGGTCGAACACATCGACCACCTTCGCCCCGCCCTCAGCCGGCAGATTGATCGGCAGGCACACCTTCCCAAACGCCTCCTGAATCTGCTCCAGCAGAGCGGGCAGATCAACGTTCTCATTGTCGATCCGATTGATCACGATCATGCGGCAGATCTTCCGCTGCTCCGCCCGCTCCATCATGCGGCGGGCCACCATCTCCACCCCCGCCTGCGCATTGATCACCACCGCTGCCGTTTCAACCGCAGGCAACGCCGAATACGCCTGCCCCAGAAAGTCCGGATAGCCCGGCGTGTCAATCAAATTGATGTGCTTCCCGTGACTGTCGACATGCGCGATCGCCGATTGCAGCGAGTGCCCGTGGCGATGCTCCAGCTCATCGTAATCGGTCACCGTCGTGCCGCGTTCGACCGATCCAACGCTTCCGATCGCCCCCGCCTCGGCCAGCAACACTTCCACCAGCGTCGTCTTACCCGCGCCACCATGACCGACCATCGCGATATTGCGGATGTCCTGCGTGGTGTACTTCGGCATTGCCCACCTCCGAAAACTGAGTTGTAAAATCCCCGCGCGCCAAACAACCCGCGCCCGCTGAGTATAGAAGAACGCCGTGCGCCGAACCAAACATTTTTCAAGTTAGCGGCCGATCGCCGATCGCCGCTTCCCGGAGGTCAGCCGATCGTCTCGCGGCCGTTCATGTACCGCCGCAGCGCCGTCGGCACCGTGATCGTGCCGTCGGCGTTCTGATACAGCTCCACGATCGGAATCAGAATCCGCGGGCTCGCCGCCACCGTGTTGTTCAGCGAATGGGCGATCACGTTCTTGCCGTTCTCATCCTTGTACCGGATGTTCAGCCGTCGGCACTGGTACTCATAAAGCCGACTCGCCGAGTGCGTCTCGCCGTAGCTGTCCCGACTGGGCATCCAGCATTCCACATCGATCATGTCCACGTTCTTCGGCCCAAGGTCCGCTGTGCAGCACTGTAGCAACCGGTAAGGCAGCTCCAATTCCTGCAACATCTGCTCAACATAGCTGATCATGTTCTCATGCCACTTCCGCGATTCCGCCTCGTCCGCCCGGCAGATCACCACCTGCTCGACCTTGTCAAACTGATGAATCCGGTAAAGCCCTGCTGTGTCCTTCCCCGCCGACCCCGCCTCCCGCCGAAAGCAGGTCGACACCGTCGTGTACTGCCTCGGCAGATCATCCAGTGAGAGAATCTCATCCGCGTGCAGCCCCATCAGCCCCACCTCGCCGGTCCCCGTCAGGTACATGTCATAGTCGCCCGTCGGGTTCGCCACCGCGTACGCCTGTTCTTTGCCATGCGGGAAGAAGCCGGTCCCCACCATCAGATCATCGCGCACCAGCACCGGCACCGAGGCTGCTTCGAACCCGTGCCGCTGCACCATGAAGTCGAACGCGAACTGCAGCACCGCCTGGTGCAATTCCATCCCCGCCCCTTTAAGCACATACGAGCGCGACCCCGCCAGCTTCACCCCTCGCTCAAAATCCACCAGCCCCAGCTTCTGCATCAGCTCCACATGCGACTTGGGCTCAAACCCCTTCTGTTCCGCGAAGTCCCGCTCAGCGTTGAAGTGCTCCGGGTTCCAGGTGCGCAGCTGAACGTTGTCGTCAGCCGACGCGCCCACCGGCACATCCGCATCGGCAGGCTGAGGCATCGCGAGCCAAAGTTCATCACGCTTGGGCTGCAACGCGCTGATCAGTTCATGAAGCTCATGCTCGCGATGCTTGATGTCCGCCGGCCGGGCCTGCAGCGCCTTCATCTGCTGCTGAAGCGAAGCCTTCTCGGCGTCATCCGCCTTCTTCAGCCGCCCCGCCAACGTGCCGATCTCTTTGCCGATGCGGTTCTTCTCCGCAGTGAGTTCCTGCTGCTCGGTCAGCGCCGCCCGCAGCTCGCGATCAAGCTCCAGCAGCCGATCGATATCAACGGCCATCCGCTTGGCCTCGGCCCCACGGCGGTAGTGGTCAGGGTTCTCACGCAAATGCTTCAGGTCGATCATCGCTCACCATCTTCGTAAAACAGCCGTCAGACAAGGCGGCTATGGTACGCCCAACCCCATCCAACCGCCAAGGCGGACCTTCGTTGCCTCGACCCAGACGCAGCGCCAATACGAGCCGCGACCGTAAGGGAGCGGTTGTGCGCAAACCGACTGCGCGCATCAACCCCCATCATCGCTACGTCTGAGATCGATACGCTCTGGTATGCCGATGGCTGTCAATAGCGTGACGCTTGGGTGGGCTCAACGCACAGCCGCCCCCTCACGGTCGCAGCTCGTCGTCGCACATGCGCTGATTTTTTGAAGGAGCCCCGTCTTAGCGTGGGTCGTCGTGGCGGATCACGCGGACATTGCGTCGGCCGTCGCCGTCGGTCCGCTGGAAGCCCCGCCCCACGTTGCCGACCAGCCGCCCCAGCCGATTCGCCATCGCCAGCACCCCGAACACGAGCCCGAACGTCAGTGCGAACGCCAGCCCCAGCACCAGCACCACCGCCACGATCGGCAGCACCACGAACAACAGGCCCGCCACGATCGCCATGCGCCACACCCAGCTCGGCTGAGCTGCCCACTGCCTGGTGAAGCCGGCGAATCGGGGATCCTGCGAGACGTTGTGTATGTAAAAACGGAAGTTCTGCATCGCTCTTTTCGCGTGAAACCGGGGAATGGGACCACGGCATTATAGAGCCCCACCCGACTCACGTCGCATGCCGCCCGCTCAATGCGGCAGCGCGAACTTCTTGCAGAGGTCGACCACCTGTCCGCGCACTTCGTCGGCAAGGGCGGCATCATCGGGACCGGCGAGCACGCGGTCGATCAGGTCCGCAACCTGCGTCATTTCCGCTTGCTTAAAGCCCCGCGTCGTGAGCGCCGCCGTCCCGAGCCGAAGCCCGCTGGTGACCTTCGGCGGCCGGGGGTCGTTGGGGATGCCGTTCTTGTTGGTGATGATGCCCGCTCTCTCCAGCGCCTTCTCCGCCACGTCGCCGGTGAGTTCCTCATGGCGTGCGCGAAGGTCGACGAGCATCAGATGATTGTCCGTGCCGTGGCTCGTGAGGCGAAAGCCGCGCTCGGTCAGCCCGTCGGCGAGGGCGCGGGCGTTGGCGACAACCTGCCGCCCGTACTTCTTGAAATCGTCGGTCAGCGCTTCGCCGAAGCAGACCGCCTTCGCCGCGATCACGTGCATCAACGGCCCGCCCTGCAGGCCTGGGAAAACGGCCCGGTCGATCTTCTTCGCCAGTTCGCCGTCGTTGGTCATGATCATGCCGCCGCGCGGGCCCCGCAGGGTCTTGTGCGTCGTGGTGGTGACGATGTGAGCGTGCGGGAACGGCGAAGGATGCACGCCCGCGGCGACCAGCCCGGCGATGTGGGCGATGTCGGCCATGAGCATCGCACCGCATTCGTCAGCGATGGCGCGGAAGCGTTCGAAATCGATCTCACGCGGGTACGCCGAGTAGCCGCACATCAGAAGCTTCGGCTTGTGCTTGAGGCACACTTCGCGGACGGCGTCGTAGTCGATCTGCTCGAAATGATCGCTGGCTTCGTCGTAGATCAGCGGATAGTGCACCGGGCTGAACCATTTGCCCGAGAGGTTGACCTTCAGGCCGTGCGAGAGGTGCCCGCCGTCGGCGAGGTTCAGCGAGGCGAACGTGTCGCCGGGCTTGAGCAGCGCGAGGAATACAGCGGCATTGGCCGAGGCCCCCGAGTGCGGCTGCACGTTCACGTACTTGCAGTTGAACAGCTGCTTGGCCCGCTCCCGCGCGAGATTCTCGATCTCATCGTGATACTGGCACCCGCCGTAGTAGCGCGCTCCGGGGTACCCTTCCGCATACTTGTTGGTCAGCACGCTGCCGGTGGCGGCCATGACGGCGGGGGAGGCGTGGTTCTCGCTGGCGATGAGTTCGAGCGTATTTTCCTGACGCTCCTGCTCAGCAGCGATCCACTTCCACGCTTCCGGATCGTGTGCCTGAATCGGGTTGGTCGGCTCGGTCGTGAGGGTCTCGGTATCGCTGGACATGGCCACATCTCGCGTGTTTTGTGAAGGGAAAACAGGGATCGGCATGGTAGCCGAGCCCCGCCGTAGAGGCAACGCAGCCCACGCGCCCCCCCCACGCGCCCCGCGAAGGCGAAACTCAGCGGTGACGCGGCGCCGCCCCGGCCTCGGCGGACTGCTTATCAGCGGACTCAGCAGGCACCGCCTCGAGCAAACCCTCCAGCGTGCCACGGAATCCGTCGGGCTTGAACTCGTGCACGAACCTGCCGTTGAGTTCGTGTTGCGTGAACCCTTGAACCAGCCCCAGTCCGAGTCCCGCGGGGTTGGGCTCGCGGATCTCGGGGCCGCCGCTTTCGGTCCATTGCAGCACCAGCAGCCGTTGCTGTTTGTCCTGCTCGCGGAGGTTCCAGCTGATCTCGATGAGCCCGCCCGATCGGCTGTACGCGCCATGCTTCCGCGAGTTGGTGAACAGCTCGTGAAGGATCATGATCAAAGGCCCCGCCTGCCTCGGCCCGATCGTCACCGTCGGCCCATCCACGCTGATCGTCAGGTCCTCCGGCCCCGGGCCCCGGAACTGTTCAGAAGTATGGCGGATCAGATCGCTCAGCCGAATCGGTTCCCAGTTCGCCGCGGCGATCATCTCGTGCACCGTGGTCATCGCCACGAGCTTCTGCCGCATGAACTCCGCGAAATCGTCGACTGTCTTCGCACTGCGCGCGTACATCGAAAGCAGGGCGTGCAGACCCGCAAGATTGTTTTTCACCCGGTGATCGAGCTCGTTCAGCAGCAGCTTTCGGCTGTCCGCCAGATCCCGGTAGCGCTGCTCACTCTCACGCAGCTTCTCCTCCGCTGCGATCCGCTGGGTGATATCCGTCACCGTGGCCAGCGCGCCGGTCACTTCGCCATGCGTGTCAACGATGGGCTGGGAGGTCACAATCGCCCACACCCGCCGGCCGTCCTGCGTCATGTACCGCGTCTCGTACTGCGCCGCTTCGCCCTGCCACCGCCGTTCCAGCTGCGCCCGCACGTGGGGCAGGACATCAGGGTCGACAAACTCCGTCACGTGCCGACCGAGCATGTCCGCCGGGCGATAGTTCAACAGATGCGCCATCTGCGTGTTCGCAAAGGTGACCTCGCCCGAACAGTTGAGGATCACGATCCCCTCCATCGCCGTTTCGATGATCATGCGATAGCGCTCTTCGCTCTCGCGCAGCTGATTATGCGAATGCGCCAGCGCCTGCATGTATCGCACCAGCAGAAGCCACAACAGCCCTGCGGTGATCACGATGAACCCCACGCCCTTGCCGATCTGCCCGTAGACCCACGGATTGCCCTGGCCCGTGATCCAGCTCATCGCCGCGTCGGACGTGACGATCCAGATCACGCCCAGCAGCAGATACCCCAGCGCCAGGTGCGCAGGGGTCAAGCGAGTCCATCTGGAAGCATTATGGGGAGTCGCACTGAAACGCATAGGCGAACCACTCAACGTTCGGGTAGCCCCGCCACCGTCGCCGGGCGTTGCCGCGCGACCGAGACAGTGTACCGGCAAGGCGGGTGGAGTGGTAGGCAGCGCTGTACGTTAGCGGGCGATCAGAGATCGCCAGTGGCAGCACGTTAAAAAGTAGGTGGTGATCAGCGCGTCAGATCCCGCGTCGTGTTTTCCACCACGGCCGGATATCCCAGCCGGTCGCTCAGACGCCGTTCGATCAGCCGCGTCATCCGCAGCGTCGCCGCATCGTCCCTGCGAACGTTGAACGACCCGCTCACCTCGGCAAGCCCCAGCCGATCGACAAAATCTTCCGACCCGTCAATCAGCCGCACCGACGTATTCCGCAGTTGCCCCCGGAATGACGCACCGCCCGGCGTGTTCTGCGGAAACAGGAACCCGGCCCCGCTGTACACACCCGCAGCACCGTCGCTGAAAATCACATAGCGAACCGTCGCGTTCGTCGAAGTGCGATCAGTCGGCGTCCGCCCCGCACGCGGCACCCAATGCATCTGCAGGTGCACCACCTGACGCGGCGAATCCATCTCCCCTTCAATCAGCACCACGCGAAGCGTGTTCTCATCCTGGTACGAATAGATGCCGTGGTCGAAATCGCCCCGCAACGCCACGTCCGGATCAAGCACACTGCCGACGGTCATCTCGCCGCCGTGTACGCTGCAACCGCCGAGCACCGCCATGCTCAACATCAGCAGCGCCAGCCCAGTGATCGTCAATCTCGAACGTGCCGAGGCCTGCTCACGAGCGCTCATGGAGAGCCCCCGCACTGTGCCCCGCCGAACGAGGCAGCGCCCGCGGCGCTTGCGGACGAATCCCGCTGCCCGACGGCCCCGCCGCAAGCCCCATGGCCTCCAGCGCGTTCCGCTCCACAATCGCACGCAGCTTTTCACGGGGCACGCTCGGCACCGCCGTCCCCTGCGCAAAACGATTCACCGTATAGATCATCTCGATCGCATACTCCGGGCTGGCGTGGGGGAAATCCGACCCCAGCAGAAGCCGATCCGTCACATCAAGCTGATGCGCCTGCAGCAGTAGATTGTAAAGCTGCCACGGCCGAAGGATGATCCCGCTGAGCCCAGCAAAGATATTGCGGTGCTTGGAAACAACGACCAGCGTTTCTTCCATCCACGGATGCCCGCACTGCGTCAGCATCAGTCGAAGCCTGGGAAAGCAGCGGGCGACCTCGTCGAAAAGGTACGGCCGGGCGTGCTCGAGCATCGAATCCCGCGCGAAGGGATTGCCCTGATGCACCACCACGGGCAGCCCCAGCGCCTGGCACCGCTCGTAAAGCTTCATCGCTTCACTGTGCGTGGGATGGTAACCCTGCTCAGCGGGGCTGATCACCACGCCGCTCATGCCGATGTTCGTCAGCTGCTCAAGCTCATCCTGCCAGCCGCGGACCATCGGGTCGATCCCCGCAAAGCCGATCAGCTTGTCCGGATTCGAAGCGACATAAGCAGCCAACAGCTGATTCGGCACATCCGCGCCGAGCATGCGGCTGCGGAAGCCGAGTACGAACGCAGCATCGACGCAATGCATCGCGGCTTCGTGGTTGTGAGGACTCGCGTCCATCTGTTCCCACGGGCCCGCGGCCTGCTGGCGTAACTGCGCGCTGATCTGCGGCCCGAGCTGGTCGAGGTTCTGCCACAGATGGGTGTGCGTATCCACAATCATGCCACACATGGTACCCGACAGGCGCACCGCATCAAGACACCACCACCAAACAAGCAACGCGCCACCCCGTTAGCGGGCGATCACAGATCGCCGTTGTGAACCCCCAGCTCTCACCTCCGTAAGGGCACCGCCGCCCGTTCATGCGATCCTTATATGTCGTCCCGCACGCGTCAGCCGCTCGCTGATTGGATTGCCGCTCCGCTTCGGGTACGATGACCTGTTCAATTTTGGGGACTGACACAGGGATTTTCCAGTTATGGGCGTACCGCTCTCTCAGATGTGGACCGTGGCTTCCTACGTGCTCAAACAGCGTTGGAAGGGCAACAAGCATTACCCGCTCGTGTTGATGCTCGAGCCGTTGTTCCGCTGCAACCTCGCATGTGCCGGCTGCGGCAAGATCCAGTACCCCGCGCACATCCTTAAGAAGGATCTGCCGCTGGAGGACGCCTTGCGTGCCGTCGACGAATGCGGCGCCCCCATGGTCTCCATCCCAGGCGGCGAGCCCCTGCTCTACCCCCACATCCGCGAACTCGTCGAGGGCCTTGTGGCGCGTGGCAAGTACATTTACCTGTGTACCAATGCGGTGAAGCTTCAGAAAGCGCTGGATGAGAAGTGGTTCAAGCCCAGCAAGTTCCTCAGTTTCTCGGTGCATATGGATGGCCAGGAGGAACACCACGACTTCGCCGTCTGCCGTGAGGGCGTCTACGAAACCGCCACCGCCGCCATCAGCAACGCCGTGAAGCAGGGCTTCCGCGTCACCACCAACACCACGCTGTTCGACGGGTCGGACCCCAACTCCGTCCGCAAGTTCTTCGATGAAATGATGGACATCGGCGTCGAAGGCATGATGCTCAGCCCCGGTTACGCCTATCCCAAAGCGCCCGATCAGCAGTCGTTCATGACCGAACGCAAGAACACGACCGACTTCTTCGACATGGTCCTCTCCAACCGCAAGAAGAAGTGGAAGTTCAACCTGTCGCCGTTGTACATGGAATTCCTGATGGGCAAGCGTGACTACGAATGCACGCCCTGGGGCAGCCCCACGTACAACATCTTCGGCTGGCAAAAGCCCTGCTACCTGCTGCAGGATGGCTACGTCGATACGTTCAACGAGCTCATCGAGACGACCGATTGGGACGCCTACGGCCGCGCCTCGGGCAACCCCTCCTGTCAGCAGTGCATGGTCCACTGCGGCTACGAGCCCTCCGCGGTCAACCACACCTTCGCCGGCTTCAACGGCATCTGGGCGAACGTCAAAGCCATCCTCTTCAACAGCTACGCCAACCCCGCGGCCAAGCAGAAGCTCAAAGAAGAAGCGAAAAAGCCGCACGGCCCGCTGGCGCAGCTCTCCAACGTCACCATCGACGGCAAACCCGTCGTCGACGAAAAAGACAAACAACACGAAGCCGCCTGACCCCCCCCCACCTTCTCCCGCCGACAGATTAGCGCCGTGCGCACGTTAGCGGGGG
>JBBDRF010000006.1:11018-21487 GCA_040905565.1 Phycisphaeraceae bacterium
GATCGCAGATCGCCACTTCCCCACCCACGCCCCATCGCCGCGGGCCTACGGCCGGCCGGTCCGGCGCGCAACGCAACCGCACGTCACACGTCTTCCCCCGTACGGCGATCTGCGATCGCCCGCCAACTTGATGTCGTCATTCAGCGCTGGCGCGTGGATTGCGTCGCGCTCAGTTCGTCGATGCTCTTAGCGGTGACGACGTACAAACCGAGCGACCCGTCAAAATCCCGTCGCCCTTCCACGCCGACGTACTTGTTGATCAGATTGATCGGATCCACGCCCGGCGACGGCTGCACATACGCCACCGTCCGCCCCGTCGTCGGATCGACCACCCGGTAAAGCAGCGGCAGCTTCTCACCGGTGTAAAGCGTCGACGTCGTCAGCCTGCCGACCGCGGCGTACTGCTTGGGACGAGCGGCATCTTCCTCCGCTCGCCGCTGCGACGTCTGCTTCGCCTCTTCCTCAACAGCCGAGACCTCCATCAGCGAAGCCTGAAGCTCGTGCCGCATCGAAAGAATCTCAATCCGCGCGTCCGCCAGACGACGCTGCTGCCCCGACAGATCGCCCGTCACCCGCAGATGCTCGTAATCCATCCGAAGCTCCCCGATCGGCTGCTCCCGCAACGGCATCGCCGAGAACTGAGCGTATCGCCGCTCCAGCTCCGCAAACGTCAGCGGCGCCTCCGCAGCGACTTCTTCTTCGCCCGCCTCGGCCTCCGTCTCGGCATCGTCATCCTCGACCGCCACCTCCGGCGCTTCGGTCATCTCTTCGTCGGCCTCGTCCTCGACAACCTCCACCGTCCGCAGCGATTCCGGCAGCGACGAAAACCTGATGTCCGCAATTCCCGCGCCCCGCGCCGTCTCCAGCAAGCCGAACACATCACGACCCGGCGCTTCACGCGAAGCCTGGATCGTCAGCCTCTCAAACTCACCCGCGATCGCCTCAAGCTTCGCCTGCAGCACGTCGCCGGCGATTGCTTCACCGTCATAAATGATCGAACCGTCTGCCAGCACCGCGATCTCCGAAACCAACGGCCTCGGCTCCGGAGCAGGCTCGGGCTCTTGCTCAGAAGCATCGTCGACCTCGTCGGCGCCATCCTCAGCCTCGGTGTCGTCCTGAGCGTCTTCCGCCTCGGCCTCCATCTCGGCGTCCGTTTCGGTCACCGTTTCGGTCCGCGCGTCTTCCGCCGCTTCATCGTCCGTTGCAGGCTCCGGACGGGGGGCCGGCTGATCGTCCGGCACCACGCCACGCGCCTCAGCGATCTGCCGATCGGTGGCGGGCTGCACGAACTCGTTAGAGACGAACAGGAACGCCCCCTCGGGAGGCTTCACGCGGTAGTAGCCGTCCGCTTCGTCGATGATCGCGACCGGGTCCCCGTCGTTCAGCGTGATCTGGGTCCGGTAGCTCTTGGAAGGCCCCGCAGGCGATGGGGCACGCACCCGAACCCGGTTGGCGTTGACCACACCCGTGGTGCCGTCGCCGGTGGCGTTCACAAATGCTTTGGAGATGTAGCTGTACGCCCCCTCAGGCGGGACAATCTGGTACCAGCCGAAAAGCTCGTCGCGGACTTCCACGACGCTGCCTCGCTCCAGCTGAAGCACCACATAGTAATTGTCGCCAGCCCCGGCGCGCACGTTCAGATTGTCGCCGGTGGTGATGCCGGTGAACGGCGGCTCGGCGTTCTGGGCCTGCGCAAAGGCGCTTGGGATGAGAAACAACAGCAGCGATGCTGTCCAGAGGAAGCGGGGGGAGATGCTCATGGCGAGGATCCTCGTCGGAGGTTGTAGGCCGTTGAACTTACCGGTAAGGTAGCCTCCGGTCAAGAATGCCAGCAGGCGGTTGGAGGCGTCGCTGCCCCGCTCACACCGCCGTCGGCGCGCTCGGGCAGTGAGATGAAATTTATGACTATCACATCGTGCAGGCGTTGGGTCGTCCTGTCGGCATTACTCACCACGCTAAGCGCGTGCGAGACCTCGCCGCTTCAACGCGACGATTCGGAAGCGCTGCGTGAGCGTGTCATTCACGCCAATCGTCAGCAGCTGCGTGCCGTCACCGACACCCCCGAAATCCAGGTCACCCTCCCCCCGGCCGATTCCTACCTCGAGGAAGACCCCCGCCGACGCGAGCAGCTGGACGAAATTTCCGGCCCGCTCCGCCTGCAGGATGTCCCGCTGGAAATGGGCGTCGGCCTCGACGATCAACCTTCGCCCACCGCCACGCTCACCCTGCAACAGGCCGTCCAGCGCGCCGCCAGGCACAACCTCGACGTCGCCATCGCCCAGATCACCCCTGCCATCGGCGAAGCCGAACTCGTCGCCGCCGAGGCCATCTTCGATGCCGTCATCTTCGCCGATGCGTCGCTCTCGAACACCTATCGCCCCACGCCCGTCACCGTGATCGACAACGTCCCCGTCGGTCGGCCCACCCAGCGTAGCGACAACCTCGGCCTGCAGACCGGCATCCGCAAACCCCTCGAAGCAGGCGGCGAGATCAGCGTCTCCACCGGCTTCGATTATGCCGACAACCGCACGCCCGATCTTGATGTCACCCCCGATCCCAGCTGGACCAGCAACGTCCGCATCGATCTCACCCAGCCGCTCCTTCGTAACTTCGGCAATCAGGTCAACCGCGCCCAGATCCTCATCGCCCGCAACACCCTCCGCCGGGAAGCGCTCAACCTCCACGGCCAGCTGCTTTCGACCATCGCCGAAACCGAAGCGGCCTACTGGCAGCTCGTCTTCGCCCGCCATCGCCTCGCCGTCCAGCAGCAGCTTCTGGAGATGACCATCACGACGCGTGACCGTCTGCGTCAGCGTGAGGTGCTGGACGTCGGCCCCGTGCAGATGGCGCAGGCCCAGGCGTTCGTCGAGCGCCGCCGTGCTGAGATGATCTCCGCCCGCCGCGCCGTGCGTCAGGCCTCCGACGAACTCAAGCGGCTGATGAACGACCCGACCCTCCCGCTCGCCGACGAAACGCTGCTCGTCCCCGCCGACAGCCCCATCGAGCTGGCCGTCGAATTCAGCCTGCTCGACACCATCACCAGCGCCCTGCAGAACCGACCGGAGATACGCCAGGCTCTGCTCGCCATCGACGACGCTTCGATCCGTCAGACCGTGGCGGAGAATCAGCGTCTGCCGCTGCTCAACCTCAACGCCGGCGTCCAGTTCACCGGCCTCGAAGGCGACCTCGGCCGCAGCTACGACGAGCTCGGCGAAGCGGAATTCATCGACTACCTGCTCGGCTTCCAGTTCGAACAGCCCATCGGCAACCGGTTCGCCGAGGCCGAGATGCGCAGCGCCCGCCTGGAGCGCCAGCTCAGCGTTGCCCAGTATCGCCGCAGTGTGCAGGACATCGTCTCCGCTTCGAAGTCGGCCATGCGGGAGCTTCGCACCGGTTACGAGCTCATCGGCCTGAACCGCTCCTACCGCCGTGCGTCGGCGGAGAACCTGCGTGCCCTGCTTGAGCGCGAGGAAGCCGGCGAAGCGCTGACCCCCGAGTTCCTGAACCTCAAGCTCGACACGCAACAGCGCCTCGCCGATGCTGAGCTGCTCGAGCTGCAATCGATCATCGACTACAACATCTCCCTCGTCCGCCTCCAGCAGATCAAAGGCACGCTCCTAGAGCAAAACCAGATCGACCTGGTCTGGCCGGAAGACATGTTCGCCATCGAATGATCCCGCGCATATTCGCCCGCCGACCCCTCGACGTCGCACAGGCTATCCAACGCACCAAATCGCTGGCGGTAGAAATCCGAACAGTGACCTATTGCTGGCAAATTTCCAACAATGACCGCGCGTTGGCCAGTGAAAACTGATGATTGCAGTTGCCACAGTCGACGCGATCTCGGTCGCTGATGCACAAATCACCGCTTTCCGGGCACTCGAGGGCGTAGTTGCCGCAGAACATCTCCGCTTGCGAGCCAGAATACATCGTTATGGCCACTCGAAGATCCGTCACGCCAAATAGGTAAAGCGGGCGATTCCCAGGATTCGGGACTTCTCCTATTCGTTCCACGATCCCCGTATCCTGCCACTTCTGAATCTTCGATCTAGCAGCCTGAGTGGTTATACGAAACACATCATTTGCAATGTGGTTAGTAGTGAACGTCGGAGACTTTGCCTTCTTTACGTCGGCGAAATACTGGCCAAACAACTCCTGCGTCCGATCGTCGCAAAATGCGGCTATCCCGTTCCATATGGTATCTTCTTTGATCTTATCTGAAACGGTTGATGACTTGGTGTGCTCCGCGATGATCCTCTTGCAGGCGCGAATCATGTCTCTCGGAGATCCGGCTGCAAAGTAGGTGACAAGGGAATGCGCATCCAACGGTGAGTGGTCGTTAAGCATATCATTCAGTGAGGAAATGCGCTTATCGGAAAACGACAGCAGCCGCGCCTTCAGCATGTCGGAAAGCTCGGCCGGCTGCCAACCCAATTGAGAGATAGGGACGCGATCTGGCCGCGCACCATTCTCTCTATACAGATGCGCAAGCTGATCCCAAAGAAAGAACTTAAAGCCGACGCCTTGCGTTTCCAAGATCGTAAGGTCGATCACCAACGGTTGGATAAACTTGAAGGCTGCGTTGGCGTTTTGGGCTGTACTCGCGAGTTCGTCTACCTTGTCAACAAGAATGTAGGTAGATAAGAACCCTACGGATTGTGCCATACTGATCAGTGAATCGAAATGGTACCGTAGCGACTCATCCTGCCGGTACTCTGATTGTAGTTCGTCAGGAAGGTCCACTCCCTCCAGCCCGATGCGAGCAGTGATCAACCCAATGACCGTTTTTAAAGGCTTGGCATACTTCCGCAAAAACACCGTAACGTGGTCACCGAAATTCTGCAGCGCCCTGACCGCGTTCTGGTATTGAACAACTGACAGGTCGCCCAGAAATAGGCTCATCTGAAGTTTCAGGAGCTGCCTCTGATGATGATCCAAGCGAGATGCTATCTCCGGCCGTTCATCAAGCCGGAGCAGCACGCCCAAGAGAATCATGCGGCACAACTGATTAAGGTGGTAGGCAAGGGATGCCACGCCCGCATCAAATCCAGCCGGTTGATCGAAAGCGTCGTAACGCAAACACAGAAAGTCACCTGTTTCTTGGCTGCGGGCTTCAATCATTCGCCGCTGAGCCGTCTTGCCGCCACCACGCGGAGCGAGTACGACATGCGAGGAAGGACTCGCCGGATCTCCAAATACCGTGGCGAAGTATGGAGGCGGTACGAAATAATAGGGCAGACGATCCTCTGTCTCCGCGTTAGTGCTTTCGAAAGGATCGCCCACAAATCCATGGTCGGCAAGAAAGGTGGTGTTATTCATCAGCGAACTCGGTAGGTGGTTGACGTCGCATGCTACATTGCACCCGACCATTAACCATATATGAAGCCGTCGCTCGGGCTGAAGCGGCTCTTGGCATGACCACCATCTTACCCCAAGCGTCGTGAGCGAGATATTTGCAATAGTGGGCAACCCACCGGCCGCCCGTAGGGCGGCGACTATTTCACCCGCGAACCGCCCGCTCGGTGAGGGCCTACCCCTCGATATAGCCCACCAGCAGCAATAGTCCCACGCCTAGCGCGAGGGCGATGCGGTAGTAGCCGAAGATGGCGATGGAGTAGCGGTCGAGGTAGCTGACCATCCACTTCACGGCCGCGGCCGCGGCGATGGCCGTAACGATCAGCCCCACCAGCAGCACGTGCCAGCCGTAGACGGTGAACATCTCGAAGCCGTTCTGCCAACCTTCGTAAACGCCCGCTGCGGTGAGCGTGATGACGCCCAGCAGGAAGCTGAACTCCACCGAAGCCCGCATGCTCATGCCCACCAGCAAACACCCAAGGATCGCAGCAAGCGCCCGGCTCGTCCCCGGCACCAGGGCCAAGCACTGAATCAACCCGATGATCAACGCCATCCGCCAAGTCACATCATCCACCCCCCCACCCCCCCCACCAGTTCCCGCATCAGTTCCCGCATCAGCCTCTCCACCAGCCCCCGCAGCAGTTTCGGCAGTGCGTCGGCTGTGCCACCGGGCGACCCATATGATCACCAGGCCGCCTAGGAACCACGTCACCACGCTCGGCCCCAGCCCGAACATCGCCATGATCGGCTCGTAAAACAGCAAAGCGGCAAACATGCTCGGCAAGAACGCCAGCACAATGTTCACGCCCAGCTTCAGGCCCTGCGCATCACGCCCCAGCAGCCCCATCCCGATCTGCCGGGTGCGTCGAAAATACAGCCCAAGAATCGCCAGCACTGCCCCCGCCTGGATGCAGACCGCGAACGCGTCCGCTGCCGGCCCCGCCGGGATTCCCATCGCCCGCTGCACCAGCAGAATGTGCCCCGTCGAACTGATCGGCAAAAACTCCGTCACCCCCTGCACCACGCTGATCACCACCACCTGCGGCAGCGTCATCGCCGACTCCCCCCCCACGCTTGCCCCCTCGACACCCCCTGCATCCGCAGCCTCCGCCGCCGTCACCGGTTCAACCGCCTGCACAGGCCCGCTCTCGAGCATCGCCCCAACGCCCACCACCGCGGCCACGAACAGAAGTGCCACGACGAACCCCACCTCCGGCCGCGTCAGCCAGTCACGCCAACCGCGAGTCCCACCCTTCGCCTCCGTTTCAGAGGACGCCTCCGTTTCGCCCCGCGGTCCCGCCAACTGCTGCCTCATCTCACACTCCTGAATGCCGCTTCCTGTTCCGTCCCCAAGCATAGCCGCTTATGCCGCCGTCGTGCGGTTGGAGTCGCGCTAAGCGCGCATCGCCCTCACAACCGTCCATCCGGATAAACGGATGCTCTTTTGCTCGACCCGCACCGCTGAGGCGGTACAATGCAGTTCAGATCGACCGGTTCGATCGTCCAGTTGACCTCATCACAGGAAATCCCACCGTGGCCCAAAGCCCCAAGTTCCTGCAACAGCTTCAAAAACGCGTCCTGCTGCTCGACGGCGGCATGGGCACCAGCATCCACTCAGCCAACCTCGACCTCGAGCGCGACTACCTCGGTCAGGAAAACTGCAGTGAGATCCTTGTCCTCACCCGCCCCGACGCGATTCAGCAGATCCACGAATCGTTCCTGGCCGTCGGCTGCGATGCGGTCGAAACCGACACCTTCGGGGCCATGCCTCACGTGCTCTGCGAGTTCGGGCTGCAGGACCGCACCGTTGAGATCAACGAGAAGGCCGTCGCCTGCGCCCGCGCTGCGTGTGATGTTCATGCGACCGACGCCCAGCCGCGCTACGTCGTCGGCTCCATCGGCCCGGGCACCCGCCTCATCACGCTCGGCCAGATCACGTGGGCCGACATGCTCGAAAGCTACAAGCAGCAGGTCCGAGGCATGCTCAAAGCCGGGGCCGACGGTCAGGGCCGCTGGCGCGCTGCGGACATGCTGCTGATCGAGACGGCTCAGGACCTGCTTCAGTGCAAGTGTGCCGTGAACGCCTGTGTCGAGGTTCAGCGGGAGATGGGCTTGTGGGATTCGCCCGACCGCGTCCCCATCTGGGTGCAGGTCACCATCGAAACCACCGGCACCATGCTGATGGGCACCGAGATCTCCGCCGCCATCGTCGCCCTGGCGGAACTGCCCGTCGACGGCCTGGGCATGAACTGCGCCACCGGCCCGAAAGAGATGACCGAGCACGTCCGCACCCTCAATCAGCTCTGGCCCGGTTACATCTCCGTGCTGCCGAACGCCGGTCTGCCCGTGATGGTGGAAGGCGAAACCGTCTTCCCGCTGCAGCCCGAGCCGTTCGCCCAATCGATCAAGCCCTTCGTCGCAGAGCTCGGCGTCAACCTCGTCGGCGGCTGCTGCGGCACCACCCCCGAACACCTCGCAGCCGTGAAGAAAATCATCGGCGACCAGCCCCCCGTCGCCCGCCAACCCGAACTCCCCGTCGCCTGCACCAGCCTGTATTCCACCGTCGATCTCAAGCAGGATACCTCCATTCTGATGGTCGGCGAGCGCACCAACGCCAACGGCTCCCGCAAGTTCAAAAACATGCTTGCTGAGGACGACTGGGACGGCCTGGTCAGCTGGGCGCGAGAAGAAGTGCGAGGCGGCGCGCACGTCCTCGATGTCTGTGTCGACTACGTCGGCCGTGACGGCGTGAAGGATATGCACGAAGTCGTCAGCCGATACGTTCAGCAGATTCAGGTTCCCCTGATGCTCGATTCGACGGAGAAGGACGTCCTCGAAGCCGGCCTCAAGCTCGCAGCCGGCAAGTGCATCGTGAACTCGATCAACCTGGAAGACGGCGAGCAGCGCTTCAAAGATGTCTGCCCGATGCTCCACCGTTACGGCGCTGCGGTCGTCGCGCTGACCATCGATGAAGACCCCGTCGCGGGCATGGCGAAAACCGCCGACCGTAAGCTCGAAATCGCCAAGCGCATTCACAAGCTCTGCACCGAAGAGTACGGCATCAAAGAGGAGAACATCCTCTTCGATCCGCTCACCTTCACCATCTGCACCGGCACCGAAGACGACCGCCGGCTGGGCCTGGAGACGCTCGACGGCATCGAAGCCATCGCCCGCGAACTGCCGAAGTGCGGCATCATCCTCGGCCTTTCCAACATCAGCTTCGGCCTCCGCCCCGCTGCCCGGCAGGTGCTCAACAGCGCCTACCTGCACGAAGCGCAGGAGCGCGGCCTGACCGCGGCCATCGTCCACGCCTCGAAGATCCTCCCGCAACACAAGATCGACCCCGAACACTGGGAAGCGGCCCTCGATCTCATCTACGATCGCCGGGACAACGCGCGTAACGCCGACGCCGAAGGCGACGCGCTCATCCACTTCATCAGCCTGTTCCCCGAAGGCGAAGATGCTGCGCCCAAGGTCGCGGACGAAAACCTGACGCTCGAAGAAATTCTCGCCAACCACATCATCGACGGCGAAAAACGCGATCTCGAAAAGCACCTCGACCAGGCGCTCGAAGAACACGACGCGCTCGAGATCATCAACACCCATCTGCTCGGCGGCATGAAGGTCGTCGGCGAACTCTTCGGCAGCGGAAAAATGCAACTGCCCTTCGTGCTGCAAAGTGCGGAGGTCATGAAGAAAGCCGTCGCGCATCTCGAGCCGCACATGGAGAAAACCGACGGCCGAAGCAAGGCCCGTCTTGTGCTTGCGACCGTCAAGGGCGACGTCCACGACATCGGCAAAAACCTCGTCGACATCATCCTCACCAACAACGGCTACGAGGTCGTGAACCTCGGCATCAAGCAGCCGCTGACCGCCATCATGGAAGCGGCCACCAAGCACGATGCCGACGCCATCGGCATGAGCGGGCTGCTCGTCAAGAGCGTGGCCGTGATGCGCGAAAATCTGCAGGAGATGCGCAATCAGGGCATGAAGCTGCCCACGCTCGTCGGCGGGGCCGCCCTTAACCGCCACTACGCCGACACCGAACTGCGCTCAACCTACGCAGGCCCGCTCTACTTCGGCCGCGACGCTTTCGAAGCCCTCTCGCTGATGGACCGCATCTCTTCCGGCGACTTCGACGCCATCGAAGAAGAGATCGAAGCCCGCCTCGCCAAGCGTGCCGCGACCGACGAGAAGATCGCAGCCAGCAAAGCGAAGAAGAAGGAACTCGAAGGCGGCACCGCCGTCGCGGAGAAGCCCAGCCGTTCAGCCGTCGCCACGGATGTGAACGTCCCCGAGCCGCCGTTCTGGGGCGACCGCCTCGTCACCGACATCCCCCTCTCCGCCATCTATCCCTACGTCAACAAGGTCGCCCTCTACCGAGGCCAGTGGGGCTTCCGCAAAGGGGCGCTCAGCGATGCGGACTATCAGAAGATGATCGAGCAGGAAGTCGAGCCCGTTTACCGGGAACTCACCCAGCGCTGTCAGCAGGAGAAAATCCTCCAGCCCGGCGTCGTCTACGGCTACTTCCCAGTCAACAGCGAAGGTGACGACCTCGTCGTTTACGATCCGAAAGACCACGACCGCGAAATCGAACGCTTCCACTTCCCCCGGCAGGACGGCAAAAAACACCTCTGCATCAGCGACTTCTTCAAGCCCGTCGACGCAGGCCAGAAAGACGTGCTCGGCGTCTCCTGCGTCACCATGGGCCAGGAAGTCAGCAAACGCGCCAAGGTGCTTTTCGATACCGACCAGTACACCGACTACCTCTACATGCACGGCATCGGCGTGGAATCGGCCGAGGCGCTCGCTGAACTCTGGCACCAGCGCATGCGGCAGGAGATGGGCATTGACGGCGACGATTCGCCCGAGATCCGCAAGCTCTTCTCCCAGAACTATCGCGGCAGCCGTTACAGCTTCGGCTACCCCGCCTGCCCGGACATGAGCGATCAGGAAAAACTCTTCCGCCTGCTCAAACCCGACCGCATCGGCTGCGTGCTCACCGACAACTGGCAGATCGATCCCGAACAATCGACGAGTGCCATCATCGTCCACCACCCTGAAGCGAAATACTTCAACGTGTGACGCAAACCCCGGCGACGCGTAGCGTCGCG
>JBBDRF010000006.1:21497-39047 GCA_040905565.1 Phycisphaeraceae bacterium
CCCCCCCCCCCCCCCCCCCCCCCCCCCCCCCCCGCCCCCGCCTGCGCCCCCGCCCCCGCCCCCCCCTGCGCTAGTCGTTATCTTTCCCACCCGCGCGGCCCGCTTCGCCGCTGCGAATCAGCGCCAGCCTCAGACCGATCGGGCCCAGCAGTTCGTGGATTACGATCATGCCGATCAGCATGCTCGTCAGCTCCAGGCCCCACGCCAGGTCCTCGAAGTTCCGCCCGATCAGCGCCACCAGCACCAGCGATACCCCCGCCTGCGGGATGAGTCCCAGCCACAGGTATTTCACCCAGTCGCCTTCCATGCGGGCTGCGCGTGCGCCCAGCGTCACCCCCGCCCACACCGCCACCGTCCGCAGCAGCACCAGCCCGACCGAGACGTACCAAAGCGTCGCGAACACCGCCAGGTCAACCTTCGCGCCCGCCACCGCAAAGAACAGGCAGTACACCGGCAAACTCATCTGCTCGATCGTGTGAAACAACGGCTGCGAATGCCGAGGCCAAAGGTTCTGCATCAACAGCCCAGCCGACAGCGCCATCAGCAACGGCTCAAGGTGCCCTTCGTACGCGCCGATCGCGAACGCCTGCTCGCCCAGCAGCGCGAAAAACATGCAGCAGCCCACGACAAAAATCACCAGGTGAACCTGCACCTTCTCCACGTACCACGCCATCGCCACACCGATGATCGCACCAATCGCAATCGACCCCAGCAGCTGCCCCGCCACCACCAATAGGAAGCCGCCCGTGATCGCCGTGTCTTCATCCAGTATCCCCCGGCCGACCGCCATCGCCGTCGCGAACAGCACGATCAACACCAGGTCCTTCACCACCGCAAACGCCAGCAGCGTCTGCGTCATCCCGCCACTCGAACGCATATCGCTGACCATCGCGATGATGACCGCTGGGCTGTTGGAGATCATCACCACCGCTGCAAGGATCGCGATGATGATCACCGCCGTCGTCGGTTCATCCTGCATGAACGGAATCCACGGTGCCGCCAGCACCATCACCGTGATCGCCGCCGCCAACGTGAAAAGCGTATCCACCACAAGCAGAATCGAAAGCTGCGCCGCCCGCTGCCGCAGCCAGCCGAGTTTGATCTCCCCGCCGGCCGTCAGCGCGATCAGCGCAATCGCCAGATCGCTTGCGAACTGAAGCCGGGGCAACACATTCAAAGCCACCAGTGCCGCAATCGAAGGCCCCAGCACAATCCCCGCCACCAGATACCCGCTAATCTTCGGCAGCGCGATGCGGTCAAACAGTCGCCCCGTCAGCCACGCCGCCAGCATCAACAGCCCCACCGCCAGGATGCTGCCGCCGCCCACGCCCGCCCCAGGCAGCCCATCCCGACGCAAAAACGTCACAATCGTCGCCACCGCCAGAAGCATAATCAGACTCAGCAGAACCCTCACGGCGAACCCTCCGGATCGGCCCGCTCTTCCGCCGCTCGCCGACGATACTGGCCCAGCATCGCCGCGATATCACTGAACAGCCCCACCAGAATCACGATCATCAGCAGTTGCCCGCCGTTGATGAATTCGCCCGGCATCGTCTGCCCCGTCGCCGCATAACCCGTCGCCAGTGCGATCGCCAACGGCGTCTGCCGAAGCGGGCCCAGCATGCCCGGCACAAACCGCGTCTGCCCCGGCGTCGCGCGCCGAAGCTGCCGACTCGCCCAACCAAGTTTCAACAGCATCCGCACCGAAATCACCGCCGCCACCACCGCCCACCCCGTCGCCCCCAGCATCGGCTCGGCAAGAATCCCCGCCACCAGCATCAGCGCCATCGCGATCGGCTGCTCCGCTTCGATGATCACCTTCTGAAACTTTTGCATCGACTGCCCAGGCATGTTCACAATCACCACGCCCGTCAGCAGGGCCACGAACATCGGCGCGTACCCCAGCGCCGCCGCCGCACCCGCCGTGAACGAAACCAGCCCCAACAGCACCACCAGAAACTCAGGCTCGCTCCGCCCCGCCACACCAATCAGCCACAACCCCAGCAGTCCCATCGTCACCGCGATCAGCACCGAAGTCGCCAGCCCCATCCCAAGCATCGGCACCACATCCGTCGCCGTCAGCGCCTGCTCGGTCAGCTTCACAGCCAACCCGTAAACGCACACCGCAAAGATCGTCGAAACCCCCGCCGCCCCACGCAGCAGCGCCAGCAACGGCTGATCGTTCGTCTCCACCCGCCGAAGCGAACGCACCTCCGCCGACCACCCCATCGCACACGCACCCAAAATCGTCGCCTGCACCCCCACCGCCCACCACGAAACCGTCGGCACCAACAGCCACATCGCACCCGCCGCCGTCGCACCGATCACCGCCAGACTCAGCAACCCATCCTTCACCGCAAGCGACGTCGTGCCCGCCGGCAACATGCTCGGCAGCCGCCGATCCGCCTGCAACCCCACCATCAAACCAATCCACGCCAGACAAAACAAAATCAACGGCTGAATCACCATCAACTCGTTCGGCTCAAGCAGACCCACACCCCGCGGACCAATCAACAGCCCAATGCCAATCATCACCCAACCGCCCGTCAGCAGCACCGCCCCCCAACGCGTCCGCCGTACCGCCCAAAGATGACGACTCGCCCCAAGCAAGGCGATCGCCACAAGAATGATCACGCCAATCAAAATGCGCATCGGCTATCCAGCCCGACCGTCTCAGCTCAAGCTCAAACGACCGCAGCGACCACTCCAAAAGTTAATGGCGGATCCCACGAAACTGCTCAACAGGCAACGTAAAGCAAACCGCAGAATTAGGCTTCTCCAGCGCCCCCACGATCTCCTCAACCAGCTCAAACACCGAATCCACCAGCGACTCAGGCATCACCGAAAGAATCAACCGACTCCCCGTCGACTCGGGAAACAGACTCGCCAACCCCGCAAACACAGGCATCGCCTCACGCACAATCTGCCCCATCCCACGCGATTCCACGATCGTCGCGCCACGCACCCCAAGGTCCAGAAATCCCGTAAGAATTTCGTCCACCAGTTGCGGCTCATCCAGGATGATCAAAAACAGCTTGTAAGGCTCCGCCTCAGCTTCAGACATGACGTTTGTCCTCCGCCACCAGCCGCTCGTAAAGCACCGCCGCCGACCCCGACTCCCGAAGCCGATCCAGCGCACCTGGCGTATGGCAGATCCGTGCGATCCGCGCCAGCAGCCGAATATGCTCCCACGGCGCGTCCTTCGGCCCAACCAGCATGAAAATCAAATCCACAGGCCCACCACGCTGCGCCTTGAAATCCACGCCTCCCCGCACGCTCGCCACGAACACCATGTTCTGCTCAACCCCCTCAAGCAGCGCATGGGGCAGCGCCACCCCCTCAGGCATCGCCGTCGCGCCCTTCGCCTCACGCTCAAGCAGCGCTTCGTAAAGTTGCTCCGGATCGATGCTCGTTTCCGCAGCCGCCGCCTGCTCGCTCAGCCGCTTGAGCACCGCATCGCGGGAATCCGGGCGCTCCAGCAAATAAGCCCGACCCTCAGTGATATAGTCACGCAATTTCATGTGCGGTCCTCGACAGCACGGATAATCTCAGCCATCTCCAGCCGCCCATCATAACCGCCACCACTTGACCAACGCGAACCACCCCGTTAGCGGCCGATCACAGATCGCCAAGGAAACACCCACGCGCACGGCCTGCACCTTCCCTCTCCCACACCATCAAACATCACAAATGCCCCACCCCACTCTGGACGCTGCATTTCGAGACCGTTAGCATAACGTGCAATCTTTCCGTAGGTGCCGCCCCCAGGCGATTGAGGCCACAACGCTTACTGTCGGCTCATCCCGCCCCAAGGCCGCCCGCGCGACCGCATCGACAACGCTTTTGAGAAAGGACGCTGATGACCAGACCGGACCATAACGGGCATGTCGATGTCGAGTTCAGCGTGCCCTTTACACACCGACTTCGCTTCACGCGTGACGTGCTCAACGAGGACGCCGATGTGCTGCTGGACCTGCTCTCCGCTTCCGCCCAGAGCCCGCCGCGCGTGCAATTCTGGGTCGATCAGCACGTCGCCGATGCCCAGCCACAGATCGCCGCACGCCTGCGTAAACTCGCCAGCGACCATAGCGATCGCATCCAGATGGCCGGCAACGTCCAGTTCGTGCCAGGCGGCGAAGCGGTCAAAAACGACATCCATATCCTCGAACGCATGCTCAAGGTCTTCAACGCCGCCGACCTCGATCGTCGCTCCTACGTCGTCGTCATCGGTGGGGGGGCCGTCCTCGATGCCGTCGGCTTCTGCGCCGCCATCGCGCACCGCGGCATCCGCCTCGTCCGCCTCCCAACTACCACCCTCGCGCAGGGCGATTCGGGCATCGGCGTCAAAAATGCCGCCAACCTCTTTAATAAGAAAAACTGGATCGGCGCCTTCGCCGTGCCCTGGGGCGTTGTGAACGATGCCGCCCTCCTGACCACCCTTCCCGACCGCGACTTCGTCTGCGGCTTCAGCGAATCCGTCAAAGTCTCACTGCTCAAGGATGCCGAGTTCTTCAGCCGCATCTGCCGCGACGCTAACCTCGTACGCCAGCGCGACATGGAAGCCGCTCAGCCCATCATCGCCGAAACCGCACGCTGGCACCTTCAGCACATCACACGCGGCGGCGACCCCTTCGAAGCCCTCGAAGCACGCCCACTCGATTACGGCCACTGGTCCGCCCATAAACTCGAGACCATGACCAACTTCGAAGTCAGTCACGGTGAAGCCGTCGCCATCGGCGTCGCCGTCGACACCGTCTATTCTTCCATGGTCCACGGCCTGCCCACCCACGAAGCCGACCGCGTCCTCCAATGCCTCCTCGACATGGGCATGCCCCTCCACCACCCCACCCTGAATGAGACCGAAACCCTCTTCCAGGGCCTCGAAGAGTTCCGCCAGCACCTCGGCGGCCGCCTCACGGTCACCATGCTCCGCGACGTCGGCGACCCCATCAACGTCCACGAAATCGACCGCCCCGCCATGCTCAAAGCCATCGCACACGTCGCCGACTTCGCCGCGCAGTCCTCAAAATCAGCATGAACCCAACGCGAGCCGCGACCCGCTTCTTTCCTAGGGCACCTCAAACCGCTGACAACGAGCCGCGACCGTAAGGGAGCGGTCGTATCCAATATTTAGCGCGCCTACCGCATATCCCATTGCCCCCAACCAACGACACAAACCTAAGTCCCCGACTCTCTTCCTTCGAACTTAGTAAACCCCAAACCTAGCTCTTGCCCCTCTTCTTTCTTACCTCCTCCCCCTCCGCGCCTCTGTGGTTACACCTCTTTTGCTATACAACTGCGAGAACACCTAGTTCCCGAAACTATAGAAACGCGAGTTAAGTTTTCAGCTGAAACTAAAGCATAATGTAATCGCCTCTCAAACCTGCTGCGCAGCCCTCGGGATATCGGGCTGCGACTGCTCGGCCATGTGCACGACAATGCGGCCCTTGCCCTGCTGCTTCGCCTCGTACAGCGCCCGGTCCGCCAGGGCCACGAGTTGATCGGCACTGGCGGGCCTGCTCAACGACAAACACGCCACGCCAATAGAGATACCGCACGTTTCCCCGGGGTACGCCGCCCGGACGGTCCCCACGAACTGGTTCATGATTCTCCGGCCGACCTGCTGCCCGACGGTCGGCGTCGTGTGCGGCATAAGCACCACGAACTCGTCGCCGCCGTATCGGCCGGGGACGTCGCACCGTCGACAGTTGACTGTAAGTACCTTTGCCATCATCTGTAGCAGCCGGTCGCCGTGGATGTGCCCCCGCGAATCGTTGAACTGCTTGAAAGCGTCGAGATCGATCATCAGACAGGCGAGGTCCGTCCCGTAACGTACTGCCTCTGCGTAAGTTCGCTCAAGCGTCGCTTCGATATGCCGCCGATTCGCCACGCCCGTCAGCGGGTCCGTCGCCGCCTGTCGCTCAAGCTCGTCGACCGCCTCCTCGAGCTGATGATTTTTGATGCGAAGCTCTTCGAGCGTCTGCTCCAACTCCTGATGCAACCTCATGTTCTGAAGCTTCATCTGCCAGATCGCCAGGTTCTTCTCCACGACCAGCGGGATGCTGAACAGGTAATCGCCCGCCTTAACGACGTAATCGTATGCCCCCTTGCGAATGGCCTGATTGGCCTTCTCCAGTGCCCCTTCGCTGGTGACCATGACGATCGGTATGTCCATGCGAACACTGAGCATAGCGTCGATCAGCTCCAGCCCGGACCCGTCGGGAAGGTTCAAATCGCTGAGGACCAGGTCGAACTCCGAGAGGTCCTGCCGCATCGCTTCGCCGGCTGAGTTGACATGTGTGACGCGATCGACGCCGAAGTGATTGGCCAGCGTGACGCGCACCAGCGCGGCAGTGTCCATGTCGTCCTCAACCAACAGCACCTGCGGCGCAACATGTTCGCTCATCTCAATGATATCCTGTTTCGGCGTCAGTAATGATCAACAACGGCATCATTGAGCTGATTAACGCATGATTAGAAAGCGTTACATTACAAGTCATTAGTCGTCGAAATTTTTGGTTACGGCGCGTGAACCACGCGTTGCGGGGGATTGATGGGGCAAGCATTTCACCTTCTCCAGAGACCTTCGGGTATGTCCTGTCATCGTCGGGATCCGAGCTCGGCTTAACGCCGGGCCGTCCGATGCGGCGCAAAAAAAACGCCCACAGCGGAGGCCGTGGGCGTTCGAAATTTTTGCGGTGCGAGCGGCGGAGCGTCAGGCGTCGGGGGTCATGACGACGACGATTTCGACGCGCCGACTCTCGGCTTTGGTCCCGCGTGGCTTGGCTTCACCGAAGCCTGCGGAGTACATCCGATCGGTGGGGATGCCACGCTTGGCGAGGTGGCGCTGGACGGACATGGCGCGGTGGGCGCTGAGTTCGAGGTTATCCGTCCACTTGCTCTGGCGGATGGGGTCGGTGTCGGTGTAGCCTTCAACGCGGACGCTTCGGCCGTCGTATTCGGACTGGAGCACGTCGGCGATCTGGTTGAGGGTGCTCTCGGCACCGGAGCGGACGGCGACCTTGCCGGCATCGAAGAGGATGTCGCCGGGGACGCGAACGGCGATGTAGCCGGCGCCGGCTTCGACGCTGACGCCGTCGATATCAGAAAACCCGCTATTGGCGGCGTTTTCCTGAGCCTCGGCGACCTGCTCGACGAGGCGGGCGCGGTCCGACTCGGCCCCCTCGAGCGCCATGCGTGTATTGGAGAGTTCGTCGCGCAGCTCCTGATTCTCAGCGTACAGGGCGTCGCGTTCAGTTTTGAGATGGTCCTGACAACCGACACCCACCATGGCCACGGTCACCAAAGCGGCGTACATGGCGAACTTCTTACCCAGCCTGATCCCTCTGAGCATGATCCAATCCCTTTCGAGGCGCTCTGCTTTCAATCCATTGACACGGCCCCTTCCCACGAGCGCCCATAATACTGCAAGGGAGGTGAGACGCCAGTGTTTTCCGGAAGAACCCACGGCGATACGCCGTGAGCTTCAGCGCGGGGAGGCGTTGTGTTTGCTGATCGTGGGCGTCGATCTATAATCGGCTCCCACCGTTCGACACGATTGGGGCCCCTTCATGAGCGACGCGTATCTTTATTCGGCGGCGAGATTTGACAGCCGGCCCGGCGTGCCGCCGCTGACCCTCTGGTCCCTGGCGGCTTCGTTGATGATGCCGCTGCTGGCGTACGGGCAGGGTGTGCCGGTGGTGGATCCGTCGGCGGGGCTGACGCCGAGCGGCGACAGCGGGCGCGACATTCAGCAATTGATCGAACATTCGGCGACGGGGCTGGCGCTGCCGAACGCGGTGATCGGTGCGGACCTTGAGCTTGAAGCGGGCCGGACGCATGCATGGCGTGTGAACGGTCAGCATCGTTTTCTGCTTGACGGCAATGTGCGTGTGGCGCTGGGCAGCTATCGGTTTCGTGCGGAGCGTGTGGTGGCGATTGTGACGCCGCAGCAGCGCGAAGGTCAGCAGGTGCACGAGCTCGCGCTGTACTTCGATGAGATGCGTGAGATCGGTGGCGGAGCGATTCGGGCCGATGCGCCAAGGCTGCTGGTAACGGCGGTGACGCGGGGGACGGTGAGGCTTGAGACGGACGCGATGGTGCGTGAGCCTGCCGACGCGAACATGTTCGTGCAGGCGGCGTTGGATCGGGTGCAGCGGCACCGTCAGGCGCTGGCTGAGCAGATCGTGCCGGTGCCGGCGGGGCCTCCGATTGTTGATGAGACGACGCTGGCGCAGCGTGAGGCGCGGCGGACGGCGATCCGGATGGATCGGCCTGACTTGCCGGCTCATCTTGCACAGCGTCTGCGTGCGCGGCCGTTGATTCCGGACCCGCTTGCAGAGGTCGCCGAGGTGCCGAGGCTGGTGCCCGAGCCGATCGCGCAGTCGCCGAGCCCGGCGACGGGGCAGGTGAGTTTTACCGCAGACCGGATCATCTACCAGACCGAGGAGCAGGAGGGTTACGTCCTGCTGATGGGCAACATTCAGGTGATGTATGTTGATCCGGAATCGGATCAGCGTTTGAATCTGGTCGCGGACAGCGCGGTGATTTTTACCGAGCCGAACGCGCTGGGCGAGGGGGCGCGGAGCAGTGATGCGGGGGCGATTCGAGGAGTGTATCTTGAGGATAACGTGCGGCTGACGGATGGCGATTACACGCTACGCGGGCCTCGAGTTTTCTATGATTTTCGGACCGATCAGGCGGTGGTGCTCGAGGCGGTTTTATATACGTGGGATGTTGAGCGGCAGATTCCGCTTTATGTTCGGGCCGATTCGCTGCGGCAGCACGCGCGCAATCAGTGGTCGGCGACGAACGCGAGGCTATCGACAAGCGAGTTTGCCGAGCCTCACTTCAGCATCGGCGTGGATCGGTTGACGATCACGGCGGACGCGCAGCCTGAGGCGCCGGTTCGGCATACTTACGAGGCGGAGGGGCTTCGGTTCAACGTCGGCGATACGTCGATCTTCTATTGGCCTGAGGCGGCAGGGGCGGCGACGGACCTGCCGATTCAGCGCGCGAGTCTGGGGGCGGGTTCAAGGCGCGGGGCGTTCATCGAAACGCAGTGGGATCTGTTTGCGCTCCTTGATACGCAGACGCCTAGGGGCGTGAACGCGTCGCTATTGATTGATGGCTATACCGAGCGGGGGCCTGGCGTGGGGGTGTCGGCGGATTATGATGTGGAGAACGCGTTCGGTGAGTTCGACACGTACTATTTATATGATGACGGTGAAGACAAGCCGGGCGGCCGGGCACGGGTTGATCCGCTGACGCATCATCGTAATCGCACGCTTTGGCGTCATCGCCATGATCTGGGGGACAACTGGGAAGCGACGGCGGAACTGGCGTGGCTTTCGGATCCAACGTTCCTGGAGGAGTTCTACCAGGAAGACGCGTATGCGGCGAAGAACTATGAATCGCTTTTCTACCTGAAGCATCAGGAGGACGAGGCGGCGTTCACGTTTTTGGCTAGTTATGATTTGCTGGATCATGTGCCGCAGCTGGACCGGTTGCAGACGCGCGGGAATATGTTTGAGCCGGGCGACGCGAGCATCGGCTACGGCGTTCATAAGTATCCGGAGATTAGTTATCACCGGATCGCGACGTCGCTGTTTGAGGATCGGGTGACGTGGTATTCGGAGAACCGGGCGTCGGTGATGCAGTTGAACCTGCCGGAGGATCGGCCGGAGGATCGCGGGTTCACCGATGCGGAAGCGGTGGCGTTTTTCGGGATGGCCAATGCGAATCAGCGTTTCGGCGATGCACTGCTTGCCGATGGTTTTGATGAAGAGCGGCGGCTGCGGGGGGATACGCGGCAGGAGCTGCAGCTGCCGTTGAATGTGGGTCCGGTGACGCTGACGCCGTATGTGACGGGGCGGCTGACGGCTTACGATGACGACTTCGCCGACTACCGCGGGGAGGAGGATAATCTGCGGCTGTGGGCGGCGCTGGGCGTGAAGGCGCATACCTCATTTTCGCGGACGTACGGCGATGTTGAGAGTTCGCTGCTGGATATGCATCGGCTGAGGCACATTATCGAGCCGTCGGTGAACGTGTTCTTTGCGGACAGTTCGATTCAGCAGCGTGACCTGCCGGTTTATGATTATGATGTTGAATCGCTGGCGGACGGGACGGTATTCAAGCTCGGGGTTCGTAACACGCTTCAGACGCAGCGGGGTGGGCCTGGCAACTGGCGCAGCGTGGATATGCTTCGTGTTGATACGGAATTTGTGTTCGCTTCGAATGAGGTGGATCGCGAATCGCCGATTGGTCGGTTCTTCGATTACCGGCCTGAGAATTCGATGCTTGGCGACTATGTCTGGAATGAAGTGGCGTGGCAGGTGACGGATACCTTCTCGCTGCTGGCGGATGTGAACTATAGTTTTGATAGCGATGAGGTAGAGCGGTGGAACGCGGGGGCGATGATGGACCATACGCCTAGGCTGTCGAGCTTTATTAACTATCGTGAAATTGAACGGCTGGATTCGGCGCTGGTGCGTTATGGCTTTGAGTACCTGATGACGAGCAAGTACCACGTGGGGTTCAGTCAGTCATACGATGTGGAGCGGAATCGGCTGCGGAATCTTACGGTGACGCTGACGCGGCGGATGCCGAGGTGGCTGTTGATCGTGGCGTTCGATCACGATTCGATCGGGGATGTGACCAGTGCGGGCATCGCGCTGGCGCCGGAGGGGTTCGGCGGCCCGGGGCGGCCGGAGCGGAATCCGTTCTTGATCGGCGGTCTGGAATCGCAGCTGACGCGGTAGGCGGAAAGAAGTGGCGACCTGCGATCGCCCGCTAAGCTAATTTTGTCACGCCTTCTTCTCTTGCGGGCGACCCCTGTACTGCTTCTCCCAGGGAAAGCGCTCGCGCTTGCGATCATCCTCGTAGCCGACCAGCCCATAGTCGACATAGCGGTACTCGAAACTGCCATCGTCGAACAGGTCGACGACGCCGAAGCCGGCTTCGTGTTCGGGGGCATAGGGCAGCGGCTTTCGCCAATAGTCGGCACAGACCGCGCCACCACAGATGTGGTGGATGCCGAGGTATTCGACGTGGTCGACGGCATGGAAGTGGCCACTCAAACATAGCCTGACGTTGGGATACTTCCTGAATAGTTTGTGAAGTCTTTCGACATCGGTTTGCACCCAGTCGTTGGGGATGACCAGGCCGTCGGGATGCTCCTTGTTGGAAGGGCAGAAGAAGCACGTCACGGTCAAGATAGGCGCGTGAGAGGATATGACGATATGCTTCGACGGATCGGTTTCCGCGAGATCCTTCTCAAGCCATTCATATTGCGCTTCGTCGAGATGGTGGGTGAAGCCGTTGTATCCGCCCCGCTGCTGGTTATCGAGCACGATGAAGTGCCAGCCCTTGTGGTCGAAACTATAGTAGGGTTTTTCCAGGCCGGTTTGTTCGAGGAATGTGATCTTGCCGGGGAAGGGGGTGGAGGCGTCGCCGAGATCCCAGCCGAAGTTAATATCGTGATTGCCTACTGTGTAATGGATCGGCAAAGTCAGGTGATCTTTGATGATCTGGTTGTAGACTTTCCATTGAGCGAGCGTGCTTTCCTTGGTTGCCCAGAAAGCATCGGTGATGATGTCGCCGCTGTGCAGGATGAAGTCCGCTGGGTCTTCCATATTTTGCACGTGATGGATTGCTTTGGGGTAGCCCTCATCACTGGCCGAGAGGGGGAGTGTTGCCGGTGCTCCCACGTGGGTATCGCCGAAGTGTACAAAGCGGAACGATCGGGCGAGCGGTTCGGGGGGTTCGCCGTTGGCATGCTGGGCCGCGGCGACCGAGGGCAGCACGCCTCCGCCGGCGGCGATGAGGGTGCCTTTCATGAACGAACGTCGATTCAGGTTAGTCATCGGGTCACCCTTCCATCGCTTGCCTTCTATGGTTGCGTCGGTTCATTTTGACGCCGCATTGGGAGAAACGATCGGCCGAGGTTACTCGACCGATCGCAGGGATAAGTTTTGATGGTTTGTTCAGGCCCTGCGACGCCGCATCATCAGCACGCCGCCGAGTCCCATGATCGCCAGCGAGGCGGGCTCGGGGATAACGGTGATCTCGCCGGTCGCGGTGAAATTGATATTATCCAGTGCGGTATCCGATTCGGCCTGGGGTTCATTCCCGAATGCCCCGCCGAGCCTGAAATCGGTCCAGCGAATCTGCACAACCTCGGCCTCGACGCCGGTGAAGGTGACCAACCCGGTCTCACCAACGGCGACGTTCGTGGCCACCTCGGTCCAGTTCGCGCCGGTGTCCAGCGAATACTCGAGAACGCCCTCACTGGAGGGCTGTCCGGATCCCACGCGAAGCACGAGGGAATTGACCTCGACCGTGATGCCGGGTTCTGCGGTGAAGGTGACCGTGCCCACGCCCGTCGCGGTGGTGTTGTAGATGGCGCCGCCGATGGCTCCGTCACCTTCGGGATACCACGGGCTCACATAGCCCAGGAAATCACCTTCGTAGGACACGGCAACCTCAGGCGTGGAGCCGGTGTCGCCGTCAGACATGACCTGACCGTCGGTCACGTCGTCGAAGGTGATGGCCGCTGCGGTCGCGGTCTGCGCGGCCATCAGAACCGTTGCGGACAAGCCGAGCAGGGCGAGCCGAGCCGTTCTCATCGTTGCAGGATAGTGCGTGGCGAACATGCTGAACCTCCGTTGGGTGAGTGGCGCGTTTGGGAAGTCAGTGCCGGATTTTCACATATTGCCCGACGGGAAACGCTGATATAAGTATTCAACGACACGACCCAATTGTACACCGTGTACAAGCGACGGCAAGAAACTTTTAGTCCGTTTCGCGTGTCGGATGTGTGATTAGTATTAAGGAAGTGGCGATCTGCGGCCGCCCGTTGATGTGGGGGGTTCACGTTGGCGAGGTGGCGGGGGTTGCTGCGGAGGGGGCGGGGGGGGCGGTGGCGCGGCGGTGTTGGCGGGCTTCGAGGTAGTCGCGGATGATCGCCTGCTCAATGCGGCTGCGGCTGGCTGTAGGCACCGGCACGCGGACGACGAGCGTGAGTTCCTCGATCGTCGAAAGCTGAACGGTGACGCGCGGTTCCATCGAGGCGGTGTAACGGCCGGTCTCGTGATCCTGCTGCTCGCGGTAACGGCGCGCCGCTTCGAGGAAAGGGCTGCAATGTTTGCGGGCGGCGGCGAGCAGTTCGTCGGAGGAGGCGGCCCATTCGTCGTCGCTCATCTTGAGCGGCACGGTGAAAACGTGCAGCACGTATTCGCTGTTGAAGCTTTCGTTGACCAGCGGCTCGGTGAGGAACAGGCTGTTGGGCAGCACGATCATGCGGCCGGTGCGCTGGTGGGTGAGCTTGCCGGGGCCGACTTCTTCGATGGTGGTCGCGAGGAGGGTCTGGTCGACGACCTCGCCACGCAGGCCCCGGATTTCGATGCGGTCGCCGACGACGAACGAGCCGGCGCCGACCTTCAGCAGCGACCCGCTGAAGCACAGCAGGAGTTCGCGCGTGGCGAGGACGAGGGCGGCGGCGAAGGCGACGAAGCCGAACGCGAGGGTCTGCAGTTCACTCGCCCAGATCACCAGCAGCCCGAGGAGCGCGATGATGACGGTGCCGTTGCGGAGCTGAACGAGCCAACGGCGTCGCAGGTCGGCGGACTTGATCTGCCAACCGCGAATCGCCCGCACGGCCACGAATCGCAGCAGCACCAGCACGGCCAACAGGACCAGCGTTTCCACGGCATTGCTTTGAAGATGCGTCATGCCCGACAGCATAAGCCAGGCGGGCGTTTGTGCCAGTAGGTTCACGATAGGTTCGGGGTATTCACCATTGACTGGGGGCGCGGACCTGCGTACGTTTGGATAAAGCCGCTGCACTCAAACATCACGCCGGAGTGAACATATGAATCCGTCCTTGCGTTTGGCCTTGAGCGTTGCCGTCGCCTTGGCCGTTTTGATGTCGTTCTCGGCGTGTGCTCAGGCGCAGGCGCAAGACTATTTTCTGACGATCGGGGGCGGGCCGACGGCGACGTCGAACGAAGCGTCGATCGAATCGAATCTTCATTATGTGCAGGGGCTGCTGGACGAGGCGGGCGTTTCGCAGGAGCGTCGACACGTGCTGTTCGCCGACGGTGGCGACAGCAGCTACGCGGATGTTCAGTACGCCGATGCCGAGTCGCAGGGGACGCCGTTGACCGAGACGCTGGCGCTGCTGCACAACAGTCTTCAGCAGAGTCGTTATCAGTATCGGCCGAGCGATGTGCCGAACGTGGCGGGGCCTTCGAATATTGAGTCGATCGATCGCTGGTTCGATGAGCACGCGGAGGCTTTGGATGGTGACGACCGGTTGATTGTCTATTTCACGGGGCACGGGAGCCGGGGCACGGACGAGCAGCCTCGGCAGACGACGATGGCGCTGTGGGGGCCGTCGCAGATTCGCGTTGCGGCGTTCACGGAGCGGCTCGATCGGCTGCACCCGGATGTGGAGGTGGTGCTGGTGATGGTGCAGTGCCACAGCGGCGGGTTCGCGGATGTGATCTTCCAGGGGAGCGATCCCGAAGCGGGGCTGAACCCGCATCGGCGCGTCGGGTTCTTCGCCGCACCGATCGACCGCATGGCAGCCGGCTGCACGCCGGAGATCGACGAAGCGAACTATGCCGATTATTCGACTTACTTCTTCGCCGCGGCCCTTGGGAAGGATCGGCTGGGCGAGCCGGTGACCGATGGGGATCTCGACGGGGACGGCCGGGTGAGTTTGGCCGAAGCGCACGCCTATGTGGTCGTCAATGCCGACACGATCGACGTCCCCATGACCACCAGCGACGCGTTCCTGCGGCAGTACAGCAGGCTCCCCGAAAGCGCGGAAGATGAGCATCTGCTGGACACGGTTGGCAACTACGAGCAGCTTTGCGAATCGGCGGAGCCGCATCAACTGGCGGTGCTCGAGGGCCTGAGCGAAACGCTTGAGCTGGATCGCAGTGACCGCATTGTCCATGCGCGCGAGGCCATCGAAGCGATTCGCCACGAGCGTCATCAGATTGGGCAGGAGGTGGGCGAGAAGCGTAAGCGCTTCAACCAGTCGCGTCATCATCTCTCGCGCGATCTGTTTCGACGCTGGCCTCAGCTGAACTATCGCTGGAACCCGCACGTGGACGATCTGCTGGAGCAGCAGGGCGAGGAGATTTACGCGTTCGTCCAGGCGCACGGTGCGCATGATTCGATCTGGAAAATCCATGAGGAAGTCATGGCATTGAACGATCGCAATCGGGCGCTGGAACGGAAATCGGCCATGCACGATCGGCTGATTTATACCGCTGAGACGGTCGCGCTGGCGGCGAACCTTCCGCACGTGGCCGACGAAGCGCACGTGGCCCGCTATCATCAGCTTCTGGAGATGGAGAGCCGATCGCTGCTCTCGCCTCGCTGATCGACCCAAGCCCCTCGACGCAAGGAAACGCGGATGCATCGCACGAACAAGTGGATATGGCTGTTGATTCTCGGCATGCTTTTGACGGTGCCGACGGCGCCGCTCGCAGCTGCTGATGGTGCCGCGGCCGAGCAGACGATCACGGCGGCGCAGGCTGATGCTGAGCGTCAGGAGCTTGCCGATCGCATCGCGCAGTTCAAAGCGCAGATGGCGGAGCGCGAGACGGAGATCCCCCCCGCCGAAGCTGTTTACATGGGCCGGGAGGTGGCGCGCACGATGCACTGGCGCGGGGCGGAATGGCTGACCAGGCCGACGCGTCAGCGTGAGGAGAACACCGCACTGCTGATGAAGGTGCTTGATCCGCAGCCGGGCATGGTGGTCTGCGATCTGGGCGCGGGCAACGGTTACTACACGCTGAAGCTTTCGGACGCTTTGGAAGACCGCGGCACGGTGATCGCGCAGGACCTTCAGCCGGAGATGCTGGAGCTGCTGGAAGAGCGGGCTGAGCTGCACGGCGCTCACGACAATCTGATTTATCTGACCGGGTCGTACATCAACCCGATGCTGCCGCGTGAGAGTTGCGACCTGGTGCTGCTGGTGGATGTGTATCACGAGTTCAGCCATCCCGTGCACATGCTTCGGCGGATTCGCGAGGCCCTCAAGCCGGGCGGGCGACTGGTGCTGGTCGAGTTCCGTGGCGAGGATAACACGGTGCCCATCCGCCCCGAGCACAAGATGACGAAGGATCAGATTCGGCTGGAGCTCAACGCGAACGGCTTTGAGGTGGCGGACGAATTCGACGAGCTACCCTGGCAACATGTGATGTCGTTCACGCGCGATGAGGACTGGGAGTACGTCGAGCCGGGCGAACGGGCAGCGGAGTGAGGCGGCGTTCTCGCTGAGCATGTCACATAGCGCCGGGCGCACCCAGAGCACGATGATGGCAATGGCATCAGCGTTGTAAGCAGGGTATGCTATAACGGTAGTTTCGGAGTTTGCAATGCCTCAACGATCATCTAAGAAGCCCCCCGCTCGGTTGGTTGACATTGCCAAGGCCGCTGGTGTTTCGCGCGTGACGGTTGGGCAGGTGCTTAATCGCAGCGGCGGCGCGAGTGTGCGCGTGGGTGAATCCACACGGCAGCGTGTCCTGGAAATCGCACGGACGATGAACTACCGGCCCAACCGCGTGGCGCAGCAGCTGCGTGGCGTCCGAAGCCATATGCTCGGCGTGATCCTCGATACCATCAACATCCCCGTCATGTACGCCCGCCTGGCGCACCTCGAACGCGAAGCGACGTTGCGCGGCTACCGGCTGACGATCGGGCAGGTCCACCACGACCCGGCCGGCATCGCCGATTACCTTGACGACTTTGAGGGGCGAGGCATCGAAGGGGTCATGTTCCTGTTCGACCTGATGAAGGGCTACACCGAAGAACTGAAGCCCGTCTTCGAAGGGCGGCACAACATTCTCTTTCACAGTCGGCCGGTGGACGAGGAATCCAGCTGCGTTCGCGTGGACACTTCCGACGCGATTCGCCAGTGCGTGGGGCATCTGGTGGACACGGGGCGGAAGCGGATCGGCGTGGCGCTGTGGAACCTGGCGGACCAGTTGATGCTGCGTCGGCGTGAGGGGTATGAGGCGGAGCTGAACGATCGCGGGATGCCGGTGGATCCGAACCTGATCTGGTCGGCGGAGAGTCCGTCGGAAGCGCCGTCGGAAGAATCGATCAATGCAGCGATCGACGCGCTGGTGGTGGATCAGCAGGCGGACGCGATCATCGCTTCGAACGATTACTGGGCGGTGCGGTTGATTCAGCAGTTGAAGCGACGGGGACTGCGGGTGCCTGAGGATGTGGCCGTGATCGGGTATGACAATCTTGATATTGCCACGGTGATCGAGCCGAGCCTGACGACGGTGGATCAGCAGCACGAGGCCTACGCGAAGGCCGCGGTGAACCTGCTGATTCGGCTGATCGAGCGTGACGACACTTTGCCGACCAACGAGCGTAACGTGGTGATCAAGCCGAAGCTGATCGTCCGCGAATCGACGGCGACGCCGGCCCAGGGCGAGTGAACGGAATAGCCGCCGCCCTACGGGCGGCTGGGGGATTGATTACTTTTTGCACGTTTTCTTGGGGTGGGGACCGGCCCGC
>JBBDRF010000006.1:39057-59999 GCA_040905565.1 Phycisphaeraceae bacterium
CGGCGGCTGTTGCTGTTGGGTGCTGGGGTTCGGGTGGGAGCGGTTCACGTCAGCGGTTGTCCCGGTAGCAGCGGGGGCATGGGGATGTCCAGATTGGCGCTGACGGCACGCAGCAGTTCAGCTTCGCGCGTGGTGATCACGCCGTCAGCAGCGATGCACGCGGCGCAGGCGTTCAACACCGTCTGCTTCTGACGCAAGCCCGTTTCCGCCAGCCGATCGAGCGCTTCACCGAGTTCATCAAGACCGCAGCGGATTTTGCTCCACATCTTCGGACGGTCGATCTTCAGCAGGGCTGCCCCGGTTGCGAACGCCTGCTCGGCCTCGGCATCGCTGGCCGCGCCAGTGTAAGCGAGCATGGTCAGCAGGCAGGCGAGTTGTTCGCTCAGCGGCTTGAGGCTGTAGTAGCGCGTCCGCGGCCGAGGCGTGCCGAGGATGGTCGGCTCGAGATGGTGCTCGACGACACGCTCGATCATCCATTCGAAAATACTCACCCGGCCGTCGGCGTGAATCAGGTGCGTCATGTTCGTTTTGAACGCAGCGTACTGCTCAGCGGTGAGTTCGCGCAGGGCGGGCATGGCCAGTTCAATGAGCACGAGGCGAAGCTCGTCGCCGAGATCCATCACGCTCGTCGCCAGCTGCTGTGTTGCGGCGTAGGCGGTCGGCTCGGCGTGGTGCTCAAGGCGTTTCAGCTGGGTGCTGCGGATCGCCGAATCGGCATCGAGGAGCAACGCGTAGACGACGGCGCGGCTGCCTCCGGGTTCGTGAACGGCGGCGGCGACCTGCTCGGGGATCGCTTCACGCAGCTTCCGGGCATGATCGAGGTGAGCGTCGGACGGCTGCCCGATCTGCGCCAGCGCTCGCTGCGCTTTGGCCCGTTGCTGAGCCAGCCTGCGGTCGGCGGCCTGGCTCGCTGCGACGCGCTCAGCGAGTGTTCCCGCGATCACCGCACCACCGACAATCGCGTCGGCCATGCCAGCACCGGCCATGCTTTGCCCCTGGGGGTCAGCGTGGTCGGGCGCTTTGGTGGACTGCCGGTAGCGGCGGGTGGTGATCTTCGTGTAGCTGCCGTCCCACTTGGGATCGATCTGGCGGATGCGTGACTTGAGTGCGGGGTGACTATCGAGCAGCGGCATGTGCAGCACCGCGTTGCCGATGAACATGTGGCTGGCTTCTTCGGCCTTGGCGGTCTTGAGCCGCGCCTGCCGATACGTGCCCCCGATCTTCCGCAGCGCTCCCGAGAGGCCTGCGGGGTTGCGGGTGAACTGCACAGCCGCGGCATCGGCGAGAAACTCACGCTGGCGGGAGACGGCAGCCTTGATGACGCGGCCGAACAGCACGCCGACCGACCCGATCGCGACAAGCAGCGCCCCTATCAGCAGCGCCACGAGCTTGCCCTTCCCGTCGTCGCTGCTGCTGCGGCGGCTGCCTACGGCGCTTGCGTAAAAGGCGCTCCGCAGTATCCCGTAGCCGATGATCGCGATGACCATGAGGCCGTGGATGATGCCTGTGAGGCGGATGTTCATCCGCATGTCGCCGTTGAGGATGTGGCTGAATTCGTGGGCGATCACGCCTTGCAGTTCGTCGCGGTCGAGATGATCGATCGCCCCCCGCGTGATGCCCACCACCGCGTCGTCGGGGGTGAAGCCGGCGGCGAAGGCATTGATGGTGTTCTCCTCGTTCATCACATAAACGGGAGGCACGTTCATGCCCGACGCGATCGACATCTCTTCAACGACGTTGAGAAGCTGCCGTTCGGCGGGATCCTCTGTCTCGGGGGCCAAACGTTTCCCGCCGAGTGAGGCGGCGACGCCCGCCCCACCGCCACGCGCCAACGATCGCACCTTCAGGAGCGCGGCGCCGGAAATCAGCAGGAGGATGCCCGCGCCTACGCCGAGCACCATCTCCAGTTGCCACATCGATTCCCAGAGCTTGGGCCAGTCGGCGGTACGGTTTTCGCCGCCGCCGTGGGGCCCCATCCACGCCGCCACGAACGCGACGACGGGATAGGTCAGCGCCGTGATCAGCAACACCGCCAACGCCATGAGGACGATCAGCAGCAGCGTCCGCCGGCGCATCCGCGACTGCTGACCGAAGAAATCCATCGTGGCATATGCGGCGTGCTGCGACATGACCGGCCCCTCAACGTGCCGCCTTCGACGCATTCGCGGTTACGGGAGTTCTTTGATGGCGAGCTTGCGGTAGGCGACGGGGTTGCCGTGGCCGGCCAGACCGAAGTAGCCCTGCGTGCGGGTTCGGCCGGCGTAGCGGTCGGCGTCGCCGCCCATGTAGTCTTCGACGGCTTCGAGGTCGCCGTCGACGATGACGTAGCCGTTGAGTTCGACGGTAATGCGTGAGCCGTTGACGGTGATTTCCGAGTAGTTCCACTCGCCGGTCGGGCGGAGGAAGCCGCGGTGAGCGGCGATCTGGCCGTAGACGCTGCCGTTGTACTGGCGCGGGTCGAGTTCCGCATAGCTTTCAGCGTCATCGTCGAGCACCTGCAGTTCGGTCATGCCGACGTAGGCGGTATCGCCCTCGCCGGGGTAGCGGATGGCGAGGCCGTTGTTGTCGCCGGGCTCGAGTTTGTATTCGAGGCGGGCGATGAAGTTGCCGTACTCTTTTTCGGTGTGGATCGTGCCGTGGCCGGAGAGGATTGCGCCGTCTTCGACGGTGTTGTTGTCGTTATCGACGGGGCCGGTCCAGCCGCTGAAGTCCTGGCCGTTGAAGATGGGCTTGAACTTCGGGTCGGGCACGTTGCGCGCGGGGCCGCCGTTGCGGAGAATGGTGTTGGCCTCGGCGTGGTCGATCTCGCGGATGAAGAGGTTGCGCCAGCGGATTTCGCCGCCGTGGGTTTGCAGCTGGATGGGGCCGTCCTTCCAGAGGGGCTGGGAGCGATCCCAGAAGTTTTCCATCACGGCGTGATCGACGACCATCTGCCCGTTAAGCCAGACGGTGACGCGTGAGCCGACCATGACGATGCGGACGGCGTTCCACTCACCGAAGGGGCGGTCGGCCCGCAGGAGGGGGTCTTTGCCCGGGGCGCCGGGGCTGTTATTCCACAGGCCGCCGGAGCCGAGGTGGCTGCCGTTGCCCCAGCCGGCTTCCTGGGTCCAGTCCCAGATCTGAACCTGCGGATTGCCGCGCAGGTAGATGCCGCTGTCGGCGCCGGCCTTGGTGCGATATTCCAGGAGCAGTTCGAAGTCGCCGTACTCCTTGGCCGTGGTCATGTAGGGTCCATGGCCGTCGTTGATCAGCACGCCGTCTTCGACGGTCCAGTGGTTGCGCGCGACGCGTGTCCACTCAGCGAGCTGCTCCTGGCGTTCGTTCTCATCCATGGCCCAGAGCTCACGCGGATCGAAGTGGGGCATGCCGTGCCAGCCTTCGAGGTTCTCGCCGTTGAACAATGCCTGGAAACCTTTGGGCGGCTGATTGAGCGGTCGTTCGGCCAGGGCCGCCAGCGGAAGGCCTGCGGTGAACAGGCAGACGAACATCACGATCACAGGCATACGGGAGAGAGACAGGTGCATCAGGGGAATCCTTTTACTAAAGATGATCCTCATCAAGGCGGGCAGGACAAGGCGATTCCATGGTACCAGCCGCCACGGGATGCCGCTAACAGAAAACGCTGACAAGGATGCCGATGCAAAAAAACCGGGCGAGACTTTTTGAAGTCCCGCCCGGTAGCTTGAGCTTGAATCGCTGGCCTGAATGGGTCACATGTCGAAGCGATCGGCCGTCATCACCTTGGTCCAGGCCTCGATGAAGTCGTTGACGAACAGCTGCTCGGCGTCGTCGGAGGCGTAGACCTCAGCGACGGCGCGCAGTTCGGTGTGGGAGCCGAAGATCAGGTCCGCGGGGGTGGCGGTCCACTTCACGTCGCCGGTCTGGCGATCATGACCGGTGTAGAGGCTCGCCTGATCATCGGACTGTTGCCACTTGGTGGACATGTCCAGCAGGTTGACGAAGAAGTCGTTGGTCAGTGTGCCGGGGCGTTCGGTGAAGATGCCGTGACTGGTGCCGCCGGCGTTGGCGTTGAGGGCACGCATGCCGCCGACCAGAACGGTCATCTCGGGAACGGTGAGGTCCAGCAGGCTGGCGCGATCCACGAGGGCCTGGGTCGGAGAGAGCCGGCTGTCGTCGTGGAAGTAGTTGCGGAAGCCGTCGGCTTTGGGTTCCATCAGCGAGAAGGAGTCGACGTCGGTCTGCTCCTGCGTGGCGTCCACACGACCCGGTGTGAAGGCGACGGTGACGTCGTGGCCGGCATCGCTGGCGGCTTTCTCGATGGCCGCGGCCCCGCCGAGGACGATCAGGTCCGCCAGCGAGACGCGCTTGTCGCCTTCCTGCGCGTTGTTGAAGCTCTGCTGAATGCCTTCCAGTGTTTTCAGCACGCGGTCGAGCTCTTCAGGATCGTTGACTGCCCAGTACCTTTGCGGTTCGAGGCGGATGCGGGCACCGTTGGCACCGCCACGCATGTCACTGGCGCGGAACGTGGAGGCCGAGGCCCAGGCAGTGCGCACCAGTTCGGGGACGGCAAGACCGGAGTTCAGAATTTCCGCCTTGAGCTGCTGGACGTCGTCAGCTTCGACGAGGTCATGATCGACGGCGGGAAGCGGATCCTGCCAGAGCATGGCCTCCGCGGGGACGTCCGAGCCGAGGTAGCGCGAGCGCGGGCCCATGTCGCGATGGGTCAGCTTGAACCAGGCCTTGGAGAAGGCCTGCTGGAACTCGTCGGGGTTATCGAGGAAGCGTTTGGCGATCTCGCGGTAGGCCGGGTCGGCCTTCAGGGCGAGGTCGGTGGTGAACATGATCGGCGCGTGGCGCTTGTCGGAATCGTGAGCATCCGGCACGAGGCTGTTGGCAGCGCCATCCTTAGGCACCCATTGCGTGGCGCCGGCGGGGCTGGTGGTTTGCTCCCACTCAAAGCTGAAGAGATTATCCAGGAACTGCGTGGTCCAGCGCGTCGGAGCGGCGGACCAGGCGCCTTCGAGCCCACTGGTGAACGCGTCGCCGCCCTTGCCGGAGCCGGCTTCGTTCTTCCAGCCGAGGCCCTGCTCCTCGATGGGGGAGGCGGTGGGGTCCGGGCCGATGTTGTCGGCGCTCACCGCACCGTGGGCCTTGCCGAAGGTATGACCGCCTGCGATCAGCGCGACGGTTTCCTCGTCGTTCATGCCCATGCGGCCGAAGGTGTCGCGGATACGCTCAGCTGCGGCGAGGGGATCGGCCTTGCCCCCCGGCCCCTCCGGGTTCACGTAGATCAGGCCCATCTGCGAGGCCGCGAGGGGACGCTGCAGTTCGCCATCTTCATGACGCTTATCATCGAGCCAGATTTCTTCGGGGCCCCAATAGACGATGTCGGGTTCCCAGTCATCCTGCCGGCCGCCGGCGAAGCCGTAGGTTTCAAAGCCCATCGACTCCAGCGCCACGTTGCCGGTGAGGATCATCAAATCGGCCCAGGAAATGCTGCGGCCGTACTTCTGCTTCACCGGCCAGATCAGGCGTCGCGCCTTGTCGAGGCTGGCGTTGTCGGGCCAGCTGTTGAGCGGCTCGAGGCGTTGCTGGCCACCGTCGGCGCCACCCCGGCCGTCGAAGGTGCGGTAGGTGCCGGCACTGTGCCAGGCCATGCGGATGAACAGCGGGCCGTAGTGGTCCCAGTCGGCCGGCCACCAATCCTGCGAATCGGTCATCAGCTCGCGGAGATCCTGCTTCACGGCGTCGATGTCGAGGCTGGCGTAGGCCTCGGCGTAGTCGAAATCTTCGCCGTAGGGGTTGGAGCGGGGATCGTGCTGGCGAATGGGCGTGAGGTCGAGCCGGTTGGGCCACCAGTAGCTGTTGGCGCTTGCCGTCGGCATGTTCGGCTTGGTGGCAGAACTGGTCGCGTCGACTTGCTCTGAGGCCTCCGCCGTTGACTGTGCGGGGTTGGATCCTTCGCCGCAGCCCGCGATCGTCACGATCGCGAACGCCGCGAGACTGGCGGCAGCGAAATGGGTCGTTCTGTTCAAACGCATATTCGTTCTCCTTGCGATGAGAAACTGGTCGATGCAGGTAGCGATCAACACCCGCCTCAGGACACGCCGTGCTTCAACGGGTCGTGCTGCAGGAGCGAAAGCTTTGGAGGCGGACAGATCCAGAGTACTGGAACGAGCGATGGTGGTCTAAGACAAAAACGCTATCAGTAGGATAGCCAGCACCTATAGCTCAAGCTTTTCGAATATGCGATATTGTTGGGTTCGGCCCCCGCCCCGCCCGCCAGCTTTCGCGTCCACGGCCGGCGCGTGAAGAATCTGGCGGACCAAATACCTCCGGCTGGGCTCGAACCAGCGACCTGCCGCTTAGAAGGCGGCTGCTCTGTCCAACTGAGCTACGGAGGCAGCTTAGAGCATTGTACCGTCCTCGCCTTTCGCTCCCAGTGCGCCCCAGGGCTGCGTGCGGGGGAGGCGGAAACGGCGAGCTGCGATTGCCCGCTAACGGGGGGTGAGCTGCTGGTAGATTTTACGGCAGCGGGTGGCGGCGCCGTCCCAGCTGAGGCTGCGGACTTCGAGCTCGGCTTCCTCACGCAGGGTCTGGCTCAGCACGGGATGCCGCAGCACGGCGATGATCTTGTTGGCGATGTCATCGACGTCCCAGAAATCAACCTTGAGCGCGTGCGTAAGCACCTCAGCCACGCCTGACGATCGGCTGATGATCACGGGCACGTCATGACGAATCGCTTCAAGCGGGGCGATGCCGAACGGCTCGCTGACCGAGGGCATGACGTAAACGTCGGCCAGCTGAAAGACGCGCTCGACGTCTTTCCCCCTGAGAAACCCGGTAAAAAGCACTTTGTGACTGATGCCCATCCGCTGAGCGAGCTGGGTGACCTTGCGGATCATGTCGCCCGACCCGGCCATGACGAACTTCACGTTGTCGTACTTCTCGAGCACTTTGCGAGCGGCGGCGAGGAAGTACTCGGGCCCCTTCTGAAACGTGATGCGTCCCAGGAAAAGCACGATCTTGTCGCCGGCCTGAATGCGGGCGGTGGGCTCGACGGCGGTGTCGCTTTCGATGCCGTTGTAGACGACCTCGAGCTTCTCAGCAGGCAGATCGTAGCGGTGCATGCAGATGTTGCCGGTGAGGTAGGAGACGCAGATCACGGCGTCGGCGGCGTGCATGCCCCGCCGTTCAATCTCGTAGATGCGCGAGTCGATGTTCGTGCCCGCCCGGTCAAACTCCGTCGAATGCACATGCACGACCAGCGGCTTGCCGGTGCGCTTGGCCAGCTCCATCGCGGCGGGGTAGGTCATCCAGTCGTGTGCATGAATGACATCGAACGACTCGTCGGCAGTCAGCTTTAGACACGTCTCGGCGTAACGGTTGACGACCTGCATCAAGTCGCCGGCGTAATCGTCCTGATCCAGCAGATCGGACGGTTCAGGGTATTCCGACTCGAGGAACGATGCGGGATACGCGGGAGGCATGGGCCCAGCTTCGCTTTGCCGACCGAGCAGGCGACGGTGACGGCGAATCAACTGTTCGGTGCGCGTGTCGATCTCGCTGCCGGGGTACGGCGAGGGAAGCGAGGCAGGCATGGTGCGGAAGATCACGTGATCGAACTCGGTGAGCTGATACGTCAGGCCCTCTTCGAGCTCGTTTTCAGCATGTTCAGCCTGCGGCCCACCTGTGGCGGCACGACGCGAACCGGGGCTCAGCAGTTTGACGTGGCCGGAGTATTCCTCGGCGACGGTTTTGGGCAGCACGAAAAGTACGGACACACCCTGTCGGCTCAGCGCCTTGGTGAGGCCGTAACAGGCGGTGCCCAGCCCGCCGCTGATAAACGGGGGAAATTCCCAACCCAACATCAATACGCGCATCCGACAATCCCTGCTCTAAAGCGGGCCAGCGTCTCTGAACTCGGGACGTGACTTTACCAGCCTGCTGCGGATCCCGCTATGCAGGCGTTTCGGGGCGAGCTTGCGTTGGGGGCGATGGAAGCCGACACTTGGCGGGCTATGAGCAAAGCGAAAACCACGAAGGGCCGACCGCGGCGAGCCGACGAGCTTCGGCCGATCACGATCGAGCGTCACTTTCCGACTGCAGCACCGGGCAGCGTTCTCATCAGCATGGGCGAAACGCGGGTGCTTTGCACCGCCAGCATCGCCACGGAGCCGCCGCCGTGGCTGAAGCACGCCGACCCGCCACGGGGCTGGGTGACCGCTGAGTATGCGATGCTGCCGGGCTCGACGCCGGACCGCAAACGCAGAGGGCCTGACTCGCGCGGGACAGAGATCAAACGGCTGATCGGACGGGCGCTGCGGGCTGCGGTGGACACTTCGAAGATGCCCGGGCTGATGATCACCTGCGACTGCGATGTGCTTCACGCGGACGGCGGCACCCGCACCGCCAGCATCACCGGTGCGTACGTGGCACTCGCCGACGCTTTGCATTCCGCACGGGAGGCGGGCCTGATTACGGGCAATCCGCTGATCGGACCGGTCGCGGCGATCAGCACCGGCGTCATCGACGGCAAGGTTCACCTCGATCTGGATTATGCACTGGATTCGCGGGCGGATGTCGACATGAACGTGGTGATGAACCATCGTGGCCAGTTCATCGAGATTCAGGGCACGGCGGAGCAGGCACCGTTCGGCGGCAAGGAGCTTCAGAAGATGCTCGATCAGGCCGGCCGAGGAATTCGGAAGCTGATCCGGGCGCAGCGGGCGGCGCTGAAAGATTGATACGGGGGCTGCACCTCAGGTCTATCAGAACGCAAGATCACGAGCCGCGACCGTAAGGGAGCGGACCGGCGTTCGACCTCGCGCGGCCGATCCGTCACGCGGCGCCGTTCCCGAACCGCGCTCCCATGCGAAGCCGTTCCCCGTTTCCGGACGCACAACCGCTCCCTTACGGTCGCGGCTCGTATCCAACATTACGGCTCGTTGTGGACACCACGATCTATTTCAAAGAAACTGCTTAGCCACTCGGGGACCTCGCCCAGGCCCAGGGCGATCTGCGGGAAGATCATCACCAGCAGTGCCGACACGAGCAGAATCGCGATGAACGGCGGCGTGCCTCGGATGACCTCCAGGTACGGCCGGCGGAAGATGGCGATGGCGGTGAAGATGTCGCAGCCGAACGGCGGGGTGGCTGAGCCGATCGCCACCTGCATCGTCACGATCACGCCGACGAGGATGGGGTCGATGCCCGCAGCGGCGGCGATGGGCGCGAAGATCGGCGTCAAGATCAGAATCACCACGATCGGGTCCACGAACATGCACCCGATGAAGTAGGCCACCGCGATCGTCAGCAGAATGGTCCAGTAGCCCGAGGTTTCGTCGAGGCTGATCAGGAAGCCCGGCAGCTCCGCGAAGGAGATGACCCACGAGAACGCCGCCCCCGCGCCGACAAGCACGAACACGACGGCAGTGATGAGCCCGCTGTTGAGGGCGATGCTGCGAAGGTCGTGCATCTTCAGTTCACGGAAGACGACGGTCTCGAGCAGCACGGCATAGCCGACCGAGATCGCTGCTGCTTCGGTGGGGCTGAAGAAGCCGCCGTAGATCCCGCCGATGATGATGATCGGGAAACCCAGGGGCCAGAGGGCGCGCTTGAGCGCGACGTTGCGTTCGTCGGTTGTCGCCTTCTGCAGCCTTGGGATGTTCAGGCGGATCGAGGCGATGTAGCAGTAGATGCAGAAGAACAGCAGGATCATCAGGCCCGGGCCGATGCCGGCGATGAACAGGTCGCCGATGGAGACCTGCGCGACGACGCCGTAGACGATCATGCCGATGCTTGGGGGGATCAGCAGGGCAATATCGCTGGCGTTGATGATGAGTGCGGACGTGAACGAATCGGAGTAGCCGGCTTTGAGCAGCCTTGGGCGAAGGGGCCCGCCCACGGCGACGACGGTGGCCTGCGTGGAGCCGGAGATGGCGCCGAAGACGGTGCAACTGATGGCGCTGGTGATCGGCAGGCCGCCTCGTAGATGGCCGACGCAGCTCATGACCGCGTCGAGCAGGCGGTTCGCAGCCTGGCCGCGGGTCATGACATCCGCTGCAAGGATGAACATCGGCACAGCGACGAGGGAGCCGGGCGTGATGCCGCCGATCCACTGTTGAATCATGATGCGCGGATCGACATCGGGGAAGAAGGCGATCATCACCACCAGGGCCGACATCAGCAGCGGGACCTTCATGGGAAAGCCCAGCAGCAGCAGCACCAGCATGATCGCCACAATGACGAGCGTGATTTCCAGCATCAGATGTGCCCCTGCCCTTTGGGTTCACCCGACTCGGCGGCCGCGGCCTCGTCGGGCTCGGCTGCGGTGGTCTCGGGCTCGGCATACGCGTCGCTGTGGCCGTAGCTCATGTAAACTATGTCTCCCCGCTCACGCAGGTTCCGCACCACCGTCAACGCGTATTGAATTCCCGCCAGCACCAGGCCCAGCGGGGCCGAGAGATACACAATGTAAAGCGGCACCCGAAGCGTCGGCGAAACCGAATCCAGCTCACGCACCACCGAGATGTACCCCACCGACCAGTACGCCAGGTAGAACATCAACAGCGACGTCACCGCTGCGATCACGATCATCAGCGCCCGCCTCGGCTTCACCGGGAGCATGTCGTAAAACGCCGTCATGCGGATGTGCCGGCCTTCGCTCGCGGCGTAACTGAGGCCGACGAAGCAGACGATGATGATGAGGAAGCCGGTCAATTCCTCAGCGAAGGCGAGCGAGTAGTTAAACGTGACGCGGGCGATCACGTTCAAAATGGTCAGCACAGCCATGGCGATCATCGCCCAGGCGAGCAGCCATTCCTCGATCTTGTGGATCACTTTGAACAACTGCGACATGGTGACGCTGCCTGTTAGGAACGAAGATGCAAAGGCCGCTGCGTACCCCACCGATGATAAGGCGAGCCAACCGAGCGTCAAGGAAAGCGCTGCGGGCCACGATTGCACTCTCGACGCCGTCGGCGTCATGCGCTAAGGTAGAGGCATGATCTTTGCGAAAGCTGAATATCTCCGCCGCGTCGCCACGCTCGCCTTCGCCATGCTGTTCACCGCGTTCCTCAGCGGATGCGGGGAGGAGACCAGCGAAGAAGTCGAAGCGGCTTTGGCCGAGGATGTTGAAGTCTGGCGCTTCGCCATTGAGGAAACGGCCGGCGGCGTTCAGCACGCCTATGCCGAGCGATTCAAGGAACTCATCGAAGAGCGTACCGACGGCGACGTACGGGTCACCATCTACACCTACGGTACGCTCGGCACCAGCGACCACGTCACCGAACTGCTCCGCATGGGTTCGGTGCATTTCGCGATGGCTTCGCCGGGGCATATCGGGACGGTCATTCCCGAGGTTCAGGCTCTGCTGCTGCACTTCGTGTTCTCCGACGATCCGCTCGTGAACAAGCGGGCCCTGCAGGAAGCGGGCGAACTGCGGAATACGCTGAACGAGCTTTATGACGCCAAGGGCTTTCAGCTGCTTTCGATCTATCAGGAAGGCTGGATGGCGTGGACGGCGGACCGTGAGATCCGCACGCCCGACGATTTTCAGGGCCTCCGCATCCGCGTCATGACCACGCCCACCCTCCTCGCCGCTTACCAGGCCTACGGTGCGGCCCCCACCCCGATGGCCTACGGCGAAGTGTACAGCGGCCTGCAACTCGGGCAGATCGACGCACAGGTGAACCCTCTCTTCGCCATCCGCGACATGAGCTTTTATGAGGTGAACGACTACCTGATCATGGGCCGTCATGCTCCGTTCATCACCACCGCCATGACGAATCGCGATTTCATGGAAGGCCTCTCCGCAGATCGCCGAGAACTCGTCACGCAGACCGTCGACGAACTGCACGATTACATTTTCGACATGCAGCAGCAGTTCAATCAGGAAGCGTTGGAAGACATCCGCGAGAACCGCCCGGAACTGAACATCGTGGCCTCGCTGACCGATGAGGAACGCCAGGCTTTCCGCGAGGCCAGCCTCGGCGTCCGGCAGTGGTACATCGACACAGTCGGCCCCACCGGCGAGCAGGTGCTCAACCAACTCCTCGCCGCCGTCGAAGCCGCCGAGCAGGAATAACCCCCCCACTTCCCGTCCCCGCATCAACCGCGCAAGAGCCGGGCTGTCCGCATCCCGCCCCGCCCCGCCCCCCGCCGGCCCAGCTCTCTTGCTCGCCGTATTCCCAATCGTTCCCACCTTGACCCGCCCCGAGACCTTGCTAAAGTATGGCTCAGCCCGGATAGGGCGACAACTGATCCCCGATAGCTCAATTGGTAGAGCGGACGGCTGTTAACCGTCAGGTTGGTGGTTCGAGTCCACCTCGGGGAGTTCAAGGCCGGTATCAACCCCGATACCGGCCTTATTTATGCGCCCGGCAGGCCGTGAAGCAGCCGCCACACAACCCGCTGTCGCAAAGCGATATACGCGATGCGGGCCACTCCCCGACCCAACCCGCCGTCTCCGTCCGTTAACCACCAAACGCGGGGTCGGGGCGATTTGCGACCAAAATCTCAGACTCTCTCGCCCGAGAGCGCCGACGGGTTAACAACGTTGATTGGAATGGGGTGGGGGTGCGGTGCAGCGTCCACGGAAGCGAGCAATCAGAGATGGGAATAGCTCGCGTACGCCGTACAGCGGGCCAACGCCTGCCAAAAGTTCAGCTCTTGCTGCGGAACTTCAAAACGTACCACTGGCGTATTCTCATCGCCTTTGCGCGCCCAATACTCCAAGCCTGAAAAGTCGGGGAGGTATCGCCAGTTTCCATGCGCCACGGCATTCCTCAAGGCGCGAACTGGATTGTCGGTGAGAAATCTGCAGCACCTTTTGGCCGTCGAACCACCTGGCAGTTCCTTTTTCAACACTTTGAAGCACGGTTCGCCGAGGTAAACGAAGCAGATGTACAGTTGATAGACCACTTGCGCACGGGCTACTGCTGGATGCCGATCGGGCGTGTCATGAACCAAATCCATGAACCCTTGAAATGCTCGCAATTCTTCGACGCGGTTGGCGAGCGGTATGGGCGAAGCTGCCGTGACGCGCGCTTTAGCATCCTTTGGCAGGGCGGCTACCTGAGCAGCTATCGTTGTCGCGAGCTGATTACTGTCAAGAGCGGGTAGCTTCAGATCATCTCGCAAACGCGGCGACCATATCTGCATTTGCTCGTCAAGGCGCATCATCTTACAGCTCCCCTGATCGGTCTTACTGTAAAAGGTATCGAGGGCGTGATTCCCGAGCAAACCGTCGCACTCCGGCTGCCTGGACCAGTCCTTCACCAGCGGCAGCGCCGACCGAAGCATCATCCCTGACCGTGCGTCATCGCACACGCTCGATAGAATGGCTCACATGACCCCGGCTGAAGCCCACCCATCACCCCGCGCGATCATCATCGCCGGGCCCAACGGCGCAGGCAAGACGACGTTCGCACGCGAGTTCCTGCCCGCCGAGGGTGAGTGCCCCACCTTCATCAACGCCGACCTGATCGCGGCGGGGCTCTCACCGTTTCAGCCAGAGACGATGGCGATCGAAGCATCGCGACTCATGCTCGCCCACGTTCGCCAGAGTGTGGAGCGGCGAGAGGACTTCGCCATTGAAACGACGCTCGCCGGTCGGGCCTACGTACGGATGATTCGCGACTGGCAAGCTGTGGGTTACCGGGTCCGAATGCTGTTCCTGCAACTGCCGTCGCCCGACATGGCGGTTGCTCGCGTGCGCGGTCGCGTGGCGCAAGGTGGTCACAATCTCCCCGAAGCCGATATTCGCCGCCGTTTCGACCGCGGGTTGAGGAACTTTGACGACATTTATCGACCACTCGTCGATGCGTGGTCGGTCTACGACGCCAGTCACTGGCCGCCCGTGTTTCTTGATGAAGGGGTGAACGAATGATTCAACAGGACGATCGCTATCGTGACCTAGAAGGCAGCCGCGCCGCGATGATCCGTGCCGCGCGACGGGCGGCCGAGGTGGCCCGGCAGCACCAGCAGCCCCTCATCCTCTGGCGCGATGGCCGCATCGTCGAGGTGATGCCCGACGACCTGCCGCCACTGCCGGAGCAAGCGCCGCGGAAAACTGAAGCAGATATCGATCCGCAGGCCGACCGTCAATCAGCATGTGACCGGGCACAAGAACTCGCCTGGGATGCGATGGAGGCCAGCGACGAGGAGCAAATGGCCCGGCTGTGCCGACAGGCGTTGGCGATTTACCCCAACTGTGTTGATGCGCTCAGTATGCTCGCGGAGGTCGAATGCGAGCGGGTCAGGGACTACGTGGCCGCGATGCGACGAGCGGTTGAGGCCGGGCGACGCGACCTTGGGCCGGAGGTGTTCGAGCAGGAGAAGGGCCACTTCTGGCTGGCTATCGAAACCCGTCCCTTCATGCGTGCCATGGCGGGGCTGGCCGACGCGCTGTTGCAGTGGGGACAACCCGAGCATGTGGACGAAGCAATCGCGATCTACGAGGAGATGCTTGAGCTCAACCCCAACGACAACCAGGGCATCCGTTACCTGCTGCCAGGCTGCTACCTTCAGCGTAAGAGATATCGCGAGGCGGCAATTCTGTTAGATGAGCATGGTGATGAAGGGATGGCGGCCCTGGCGTGGGCGCGTGTTCTGCTGGCGTATGCCGTTGGGAACGAGGACGAGGCGAGCGACCTGCTCAAGGAAGCACGGGAGCAGAACCCATACGTCGAACTGTATCTGACTGGCCGTAAGCGTCGCCCACGAACGCGGACGGACTACTACTCGCCCGGGGACGACACGGAAGCCCTCGTTTGCGCGGATGCGCTTTGGGAGGCGTGGAAGAAGCATCCGAAGGCAAAGCGTTGGCTGAAGGAGCAATGCGAGGCGCAATGAATGCCTTGCTCCGTCAGATGGCAGCCCCTCACCAGCCCATCCGCTACGCGATCTACACCCGCCAGTCGGTCGAGCAGTTGGCGGACTTCTCATCGTGCGAGGCCCAGTTCCACACCTGTCGTGACTTCGCCGAGGCGTCGGGCGAGCGGGGCCTGGTCTGGTGCGGCCAGCGATTCGACGACGAGGGCGAGTCCGGTGCGACGCTTGATCGGCCCGCCATGCGGAAGCTGCGGAAGGTCGTCGACCTCGGCGGCATCGACCGCATCTACGCCGTCGCCCTCGACCGCGTCACGCGCAGCATGCGCGATGCGACCCTGCTGATGGATGACTTTGAGAAAGCCGGCGTGGAGGTGCGATTTGTTCACCAGCCTGAGTTGACTTTCGGCGCGCAAGGCCGCTTACTTAGACACGTTATGGCAGCCTTTGCGGAGTTCGAACGCGACATGATCACTGCACGCCTCGCCGAGTCACGCACGTACCTCAAGAAGCACGGCCGACGCCTTGCCGGCAAAGTCCCCTACGGCTACGACGCCCATCCGCACACCCGGCAGCTCGTGCCCAACGCGGAGGAAGCCCCGCGCGTCGTCGCCATTTTTGAGCGGGCGGCGAAGGGTGAACGGCCGAAGCAGATCGCTGACGCCATCGATGCACTCAACTGGCCGACGAAGATCTACCACGCCAAACGTTCCGGCAGGACCACCGGCGGCGGCAAATGGACCGCCCGACAAGTCACTGACACGCTGCGCAACCCGGTCTACATCGGCCGCTTCGCCGAGGGTGCCGATACACGCGACGGCTGCCATGAAGCGATTGTCGATCGGGCGACGTTCGACGCCGTGCAGAAACAACTCGACTCCCGCCGCACGACCGAGCGCCAAAAGCGCACGCGCCACGACCACCTGCCGTTCCGCCAGAAGATCGTCTGCCCCCGCTGCGGTCGCTTATTGGCGACGCACCAGACCACGCGGAGGGTTTCCAGCGACACGACCATCGTGGACTACTTCTACCAATGCCGATCCACCGCCGGCGGCCGCTCACCCTGTCCGGGCGTTCGGCTACACGCGTGGAAGTTCGAACAGCTCGTCCTCGGCCTCTTCGACGACGCCGCCACCTGGCGCACGCTCTTCGGCCAGGACGCATCCGACTTGCTGATCCACCAGGTCATGCAAACCTGGCGTGAGCTGCTCCCGCTCTGGAAACGCGACTGGCTTCGCGAAGCCATCCAGCGCATCGAGATCATGGAAACCGGTGAGACGGAAGCCGACATCTCCATCACCTTCACCGCCGACGCCGCCAAGCCGTTCCTGGCCCTTTGAAAGCGACCTACGACGTCGTCTGTTAAGCAGTCGGTCGCAGTCTCGGGATAGACTGTATCGGGTGTACCAGCAAAGCGACAGGAGGTCGAAGCAGATATGGTGAGATACAAGGTGCTGATCGGTCGCATGCTGGTCGTGCTCGCCGGGGCCCTCTGGCTCGGTGGGCTGACGTTCTACGCCTCGGTGGTGATCCCGACGGCCCACGGCGTGCTGGGCAGCCACACCACGGTGGGCTTCATCACCCGGCAGGCGACCGGGTGGATCAACATTCTGGCGGTGGTCGCGCTGGTCGTGTTCTTGGGGAACCTTGTCGCCACGCGGGCCGCTCATGGACCCCGGCTGCGCCTGGCGCTGGGCGGCGCGTGGGCCGCGATGGCGGCCGTGCAGGTGGGCCTGTTCGCCCTCCACCCGCGGCTCGACCGGCTGCTTGATCCCGAGGCGATGGAGATCCTCGCTTCGGAGCGGTTCTACGCCCTGCACCAGGTCTACCTGATTGGCACCAGCGCGCAGTTGCTGGCAGGGCTGGTCTTTCTCGCATGCGTGCTGACCGTGTGGGGTCGTCAGGACATGCTCAAGATTAAGCGCGCCAGCTCTCGCCTTTCCTCTGCAAGCCAGCCACGTGAGGTCGCTGGCCATGTTGCTTGAAGGACGAGCTGATCCATACTACCGGTCGCCGCCAACACATGATTTTGTTGCAAGCAACGCGCGGCAGGTTACCGCTTACAGCGGGGGATAGATGGTGCCCTCCTCGCAATTCCCGATGGAGCGCCCGACTTGCCACGCCATGTCCCTCCCCCGCTCATCGTCGAGCGTCGGCGGGAGATCATCGACCTGCTCGCCCGCCACCTCACGCGGATGCTTGGTGGCGTCGCGATCGCTCCATGCGTCGTCCAGATCTACCCAGTAAAATGAGGTCATGGTTGAGCAGGACGATCGCTACCGCGACCGCGAAGGCAGCCGCGCTGCGATGATCCGTGCCGCGCGGCGTGCGGCCGAGGTGGCCCGCAACATGGACAGCCGCTGGTCTTCTGGCGTGATGGCCGCATCGTCGAGGTGATGCCCGACGATCTGCCGCCTCTGCCGGAGAAAGCTCCACGCCATGAAGGACCCTCGCGCGAAGATACTTGAGCGACTGGTCGAAGGCCCACCCAAGCCGAAGCCCATCCGCTACGCGATCTATACCCGCCAGTCCGTCGAGAAGCTGGTGGACTTCTCGTCGTGCGAGGCTCAGTTCCACACCTGTCGCGACTTTGCCGAGGCGACCGGTGAGCGCAGCTTGGTCTGGTGCGGACAGCGGTTTGATGACGAAGGCGAGTCCGGCGCGACGCTCGATCGGCCCGCGATGCAGAAGCTGCGGAAGGTTGTTGATCTCGGCGGCATCGACCGCGTTTATGCCGTCGCGATCGACCGCGTGACCCGCAGCATGCGCGATGCGACCCTCTGATGGATGAGTTCGAAAAAGCCGGCGTGGCGGTGAGATTTGTTCACCAGCCTGAGTTGACGTTCGGAGCGCAAGGCCGCTTACTTAGACACGTTATGGCAGCCTTTGCGGTGTTCGAACGCGACATGATCACTGCACGCCTCGCCGAGTCACGGACGTACCTCAAGAAGCACGGCCGACGCCTCGCCGGCAAAGTCCCCTACGGCTACGAAGCCGACCCGCACACCCGGCAGCTTGTGCCCAACGCGGAGGAAGCCGCACGCGTCGTCTCCATTTTCGACCGGGCAGCGAAGGGGGAACGGCCCAAGCAGATCGCCGACGCCATCAATGAACTCAATTGGCCGACGAAGATCTACCACGCCAAACGCTCCGGCAAGACCACCGGCGGCGGCAAGTGGACTGCTAGGCAGATCACCGACACGCTGCGCAACCCGGTCTACAGCGGCCGATTCGCCGAGGGTGCCGATACACGCGACGGCTGCCATGAAGCGATTGTCGATCGGGCGACGTTCGACGCCGTGCAGCAACAGCTCGACTCCCGCCGCACGACGAAGCCGCAGAAGCGCACGCGCCACGACCACCTGCCGTTCCGCCAGAAGATCGTCTGCCCTCGCTGCGGCCGCTTTCTGACAACGCACCAGACCACGCGGAGGATTTCCAGCGAAACGACCATCGTGGATTACTTCTACCAATGCGGCTCCACAGCCGGCGGCCGGCCACCCTGCCCGGGCGTTCGGCTGCACGCGTGGAGGTTGGAACAGGCTGTCCTCGGCTTCTTCGACGACGCCGCCACCTGGCGCACGCTCTTTGGCCAGGACGCATCCGAGTTGCTGATCCACCAGGTCATGCAAACCTGGCGCGAACTGCTCCCGCTCTGGAAACGCGACTGGCTTCGCGAAGCCATCCAGCGCATCGAGATCACGGAAACCGGTGAGGCCGAAGCCGACATCTCCATCACCTTCACCCCCGACGCCGCCAAGCCGTTCCTAGGCCTTTGAAAGCGATTTACGACGTCGCCTGTTAAGCAGCCGGTCGCAGTCCTGTAAGGGTGATTTAGAGTTCAAGGCCGGTATCAACCCCGATACGGGCCTTATTTATGCGCCCGGCAGGCCGTGAAGCAGCCGCCACACAACCCGCTGTCGCAAAAGGATATGCGCGATGCGGGCCACCCCCCTGCCCAACCCGCTTTCTCCGCCTGTTAAACGCCAAAAACGCGGTCAGGGCGATTTTCCGCCAAATTCTCTGACTCTCGCTACCGACCCTCGCGACGGGTTAACAACGTCGTCTCAAGCGGGGGCGCTTCAGCAGCTCGCGAGTATCGAACAGTTTAACAGGTAGCGGCGACCGTGTCACGAGCGCGATCATCATCGCCGCCGCCCTCTCCGCCGTTAATTGCGAATGCGCCCGGGGGGCGTGGTCTCCGCCAGACTCTCAGACTCTCGCCGCCGAGACCCGCCGCGCGTTAACCACGTTGTTTGGAATGGGGTGGCAGGACAAGGCATCGAGGCCGCTGTCCTTTTTGCTACGTGTCGCCTTATTCACGTCGCTCCTCGCGAACCGGCTTGATTTCGACGGGCACGTCGTCGGAGTTGCATTCAAGCCATTCGACGTCGAACCTTCCGCGATAGCCGAAGAGCGGCCCCCACGTGTTATTGGTGACACGCACCTCGATTCCGAACTGCTCCCGGTCGTCATCGTACCATTCGCACACTTCCGCATAGCCCGAAGCGATCATGGGGAAGCGGAAGCCGATCATACCTTCGTAGAAACGCTGCTCGCCCGAGCGAATGCACAGGCTGCCACCTTCGCCGACGGTTGGATGAATATCGACTGCGAGATGTTGATGCGAACCGAGATAGTCGACGATGCACTGACGCTGTTCGCTATAGACCATGGTCGCGTCGAACCGCCGTGGTGTGGAAGTTTCAAATTGGCGGACCCAGGTGACCGTCTCGCGGCCAAACGAATCTACATACGCATAGTTGTGGATGGCAAACGCGATGTTCTGCCCGCGCTCTGGAAACATGATGCGTCGCCAGGTACCGATATAGAGAAAGGGGAGTGTGTAAAATCGGCCCCGCCAGATGTCTTCCATGACGCCCCGCCCGATTGAGGCCACGCCATCAGTGCTACTGAAGCCGAACCGCTGTTGGATCTTAGGGTGTAGCCGCTGGAAGTCTTCGCCGAGCGCCCGCTGATAGATTGAAATCATATCGGCTCCTTAGGTTTGCGGCGCAGGCAGCGCCGAGCCGAAGGTAGGTCGCGGCAGCAAACCCAGCCAAGCGTTGCCAGACTGATCATGCCCACGCTGAGCGTCAGAGGGTTGAATGGGGCGACGTAGATGCTCGGCATCGTCATCAGCGCCCCGAGGCCCAAGGCGAGAAGCAGGACGATGGTCACTATGTAGAGAGATCGCCAGCGCCAGAGCGCGATCAGCAGCACGGCGAACGCGACCTCGCCGAGGCCGAACGCGAGGAGCATCGCTTCTTCGCGGCCATCGAAAAGGCCCGAGGTGCGAAGCATCGCCAATTCATCTTCGTGCTGAAGCACTAGCTTGGGGACAATTCCCTGGTAAAGGAAGATCAGGGCCAGCGTCACTCGGCAGATCGCATGGCCGAGGCTCCGAAGGGCGGACAGTCCGGGATCGACGCCGCGTTCGAGCCAAAGGCGAAGTCGGTCAAAGCTCCACGCTGTCGCCCAGCCGATCAGGGGGCGGAAGAGGAATCGGTCGACGAGCGCGCCAACAGCACCATAGCGAGGCTTGTAGTCATATAGAGTTAGAAAGCAAATGCCGCCGCGAGTCTCGATGTATTTCCAGTACCCCGAGCCTTCCTCAATCAGCGACTTTGGGTCGTTCGAGGCGAAACGCAGTGCCGAAGAACTTTGGCCGTCGGCGTCATGTATCCCCACGCTTTCGCCCGTGCCTTCTACCCGAATGCCGAGGCCGATGCGGGTCTGATAGCTGAATCGCTGAGGCTCATCGTCAGTCGGCCTCGGGAGGTAATGGATTTTCGTGAAACGCAGGTCCCAACGCTCATGAAGGTGCGGATCTCGCGTGTGACGCCAGAGTGCGTCGAAAGGCGCGCCGATTCGGATCTCAACATAGATGGGTTTGGCAGTCCTCAACGCGGCTCCACCACTTGCTTCGGCAAATCGCGTCACGATTGTCGGCACGATCCTATCCAGCGCTTGCACGTGTATTTCGAATGTCACAATTTGCTTACGCCGCCGCTGTTGATCGAGTCAAGATAAACGTACGGGTCCCGAGGAAGTGCAACAACATCTGCCATGACGGACCCTCGCGCGAAGATTTTGAGCGACTGGTGGGGGGGGGGGGGGGGGGGGGGGGGGGGGGGGGGGGGGGGGGG
>JBBDRF010000007.1:0-26590 GCA_040905565.1 Phycisphaeraceae bacterium
GAAAGCCGCGAGGCGCTGCGGAATCATTTCGAAGTTGACGCCCGCTACGTCACGGTGGCGGCCCTTTGGGCGCTGAGTAAGCAGAGCAAAGTGCCCGCGGAAACCGTCACCAGGGCGATCAAAGATCTGAAGATCGATCCCGACAAAGCCGATCCGCTTTACACCTGATAAACTTGAAGTTCGCCCCCGCATCACGACGAATTGGAAAAACAAATGGCCGTTGAGTTCAAGCTTCCCGACCTCGGGGAAAACGTGGAATCCGCCGACGTACTGGACGTTCTGGTAAAGCCAGGCGATCGCGTCGAGAAAGAGCAACCCGTGCTCGAAGCGGAAACTGAGAAAGCCACCATGGAGATTCCCTCGAGCGTCGCCGGCGTCGTCAAAGAGGTGAACGTCAGCAAGGGCGACACGATCAAGGTCGGCCAGCTGGTGCTCACGCTCGACGAAGCCGAGGGCGACGGCAAGGCCGAGGCTCCGAAGAAGGAAGAGCCGAAGCAGGAAGAGAAACCCGCCGAGCCCGAGAAGAAGGCGGAGAAGCAAGAGAAGCCCGCCGAAGAGCCGACCAGGCCGACGCCGACCGACGTTTCGCCGGACGCGCCGCAGACGACGGTGGCTTCCGCGCCGCCGCCTGCGCCCAAGGGTGATCGGCTGCCGATTGCAGCTGCTCCGAGCACGAGGCAGTTCGCCCGCGAGATCGGTGTGGACATCCACGAAGTTGAGGGGACCGAGGCGGGCGGCCGCATCTCGATTGAGGATGTGAAGAACCACGCGCGCAGCCGTGCCGCTTCCGGTGGCGGCGGCGCTGCAACTGGGCCACGCTCCACGCGTGAGCCGATGAGCAAGGTTCGCAAGGTCACCGCCCGTCATATGGCCAAGGCCTGGGCCACCATCCCCCATGTCACCATCCACGACAAAGCCGACGTCACCGACATCGAAAGGATGCGGCAGCGCTTCAAGAAGAAGGCTGAGCAGGCGGGCGGCAAACTGACGATCACCGCGATCTTCGTGAAGGTCGTCGCGTCCGCGCTGCGTTCGTTCCCTTCGGTGAACGCTTCGATCGACGTCGAATCGAGCGAGATCGAATACAAGAACTTCTACAACATCGGCGTCGCCGTCGACACGCCCCGCGGTCTGGTCGTGCCGGTCATCCGTGATGCGGATGAAAAATCCGTCTTCGAGATCGCCCGCGAACTGACCGAGATCTCCGGCAAGGCACGCGACGGCAAGCTGACGCTGGAGGACATGTCCGGCGGCACGTTCACGATCACCAACCTCGGGTCCATCGGCACGGGCTTCTTCACGCCGATCGTGAACCACCCCGAGGTCGGCATCCTTGGCATGGGCCGGGCGCTGCAGGAGCCGGTGTTCAAGGACGGCCAGTTCGTCCCCCGCCTGCTCGCTCCGCTGAGCCTATCGTTCGATCATCGCCTGGTCGACGGCGCCGACGGCGCCCGCTTCCTGCGCTGGATCGTCGACGCGGCCGAAAACCCACTGCTGATGTCGTTCGAAAACTAAGGCTCGGTCAGATGATGGACCATGACGGCCCTGTGTCGACGGTAATTCTCCCGCCAGAGAAGCCGCGATTGCGGCGCATGGCGCACGCCGAGCTAAGGGCGGGGCGTTGCGTTCCGCCAGATCAGCTCAATGCTGCCGGCTGTGGCTGAACGCGTGCGGCGGCTGCGGTGGCGGCCTTCGTCCGCTGCCACCATAGCCAAATTCCCGTGCCAAACAGGAGCACGGGCACCACGCCCAGAACCACCATGATGCACCGGATCAGCAGCGTTGGGCCGAAGTGTCCGATGTGCAGCGGATAGAGCAGGTCCACGAGGTTTTCACCGACCTCGGCTTCGCTCCAGTCGTGTCGAGAGATTGTCTCAGCTCTTCCCGGGTGGACATAGACGAATGTGTCCCCGTGCGGGTTCTTGTTCCCCGGCTGGCGTACCTGCACCGTCGCCGACCTGCCGTCCTCAGGCGGAAAATAGAACCACCGCGGTTCCGCCTGCGGGAATTCCGCCTCAGCGGCATCGAGCACCCCTTGCCAATTCATCTGGCCGTCTGCGGGCTCATCGAGCGGAAGCGTATCCGTCGGGAGCTTTCCGCCAAATGCCGACACCAGGGCCGGCGCCACCAGCGTGTAGAACGCGAGCGATGCGCCCGTGACAGCGACGAACGCGAGGGGCGGCATGGTCCAGGCGCCGCCCGCGCGGTGCAGATCGTAAATCCGTCGCCGCCACGCCCCTTTCCATTTAACCGTCAGGGCCATGCGCAGCTGTCGCCAGCCGGGCCACCACAAAAAGAGCCCCGTCCCTAACATCACCAGCAGGCCCAGCCCCAGGACCCCCACCACCGTCACGCCGTCATGGCCGAGCAGAAGGTGAATGTGCAGATCGTGCATGAAGCCGATCAGCCCCGCGTGCTCGTGGGTATTGCCGAGCACTTCGCCGGTGTACGGGTTGGCGTAGGCCTTGATCATCTCGCTGTTCGGCTTCATCAGCCAGAACGTGTGGGCGGTGCCCTCATCCGACGGCAGGTTCAGGTAGAGAGGCTCCGCCTCCGGCACCGCCTCCCGTACGGCGGCAACCACATCGTCCAGCCGGACCCATTCCATCCCCGGCTCCGCGGAAACCCGTCGCAGTTCCGGCCGAAGCCAACTGTCAATTTCATCACCGAACACCAGCACACTGCCTGAAAGGCCCAGGATGCTGACGAATAGGCCCAGCGTGATCGCGAGCGTGAGGTGAACCCGGCGAATCCACTTGCGTGTTTGTCTGCTCATCGTGCCGCTCACCAGTTGACCGAGTAGACGAAGCTTAACGTCCGGCCACTTCCACGCGTATAGTTGTACGATGCCGCCGTTGCCTGATTCAAAACCGGGTAGTAATCCTCGTTCAGCAGGTTCTCCACGCCGAGCCGCAACTCTCCCCGGCCAACTTTGAACGAGGCGTAGAGGTCGACCAGCACGTAATCCTCCACCGGCTGATTGCCGTACAAGGAGCTGTCGGGCGAGCGTGTGCCGGAATACATAGCCTGGAGCCGGTTGTTCCACCACTCAAACGGCTGATACTCCAGGTACCCAGTCAGCTTCAGCGGCGGGATGCGGGTGCCCGGCAGATCTTCGTCATAGTCGCCGTCGTTATCCAGATCGATGCGGCCTTGCATCCATGTGGCGGTGCCACCGATGCCCCACTGCTCGTGAAAGCGATAGTCGCCGTCGGCCTCCACGCCCCAGATGTGTTCAGGCTGCTGGACGATGCGGAGATTCGGATCGAACGTGGTGCCGTTATCGGATTCGCTGTAAAAGCCCGCCAGTGAGCCGCGCACGTCGCCCCAGTCACCGCGGATGCCGATTTCGTAGTTGTCGACCGTCTGGAAGCCGTTCTGCAAAGCGCTGGCTTGGGTTTGCGTGGTGTCGGAGACCGCCCGACCGAAGTCCGCGACGGAGAAGCCCTGAGAGAATCCGCCGAACACTTCGACGTTGTCGTTGACGTAGCCGACGGCTGTGGCGTTGAAGAGCGTGGCGCCGAACGACAGGTCCGCCCCCTCGACATCAACGTTCTGACGGTTGGTCACGTCGGGCACGCTCAGCCAGAACGCTTCGTGACGCACGCCGCCGCGAATCATGCCGATTTCGCCGACCGGCAGTTCCAACTCGCCGAACCCCGCGACGGCATCCTGGCTCAGCGGTATGGTGGCGGAGCCGTCCACCGACTCCTGCACCGTGTCGTCGTGCAGAAAATCGATGCCCCATATGCCGGTGAGCGAGAGCCCTTCGCCCAACATGATCGGCGTATTCATCGTCAGCCGCGTTCCCACCTTCTCCGAGCGGATCTCGGTCTGGTCGAACCCGGGGAACTTACTGTACCGCGCTGTGAAATCGCCATAGTACGCCTGCAGCTCAAGACGACTGTCCAAAATGTCCTTGTGCGTATAGCGGCCACTGATCAACGTGTTGGCGTTACCGGGGTCCTTCTCATTGGGGTTGCCCCCCACCGCAGGCGTCTTTTGGCCGGTGCTCGGATCTCCCGTGCCGAAAGTCCAGTCTGTATCCTGGCGAATGTCGAAGTGATTCACCAGCAGCTCGACGCGCTGGCGATCCTGATCGAAATCTAAGCCGAACTTGCCCAGGATGTTGAACTCCTCCGTGTCGGCGAAACCTCCCTGCACGCCGTGCGGGTCGGGCGGAATTCGATCCCCTTCGGAATCGAAGTAGTTGTTGCGATCCACGAACGTTCCGCTGACGAGATAGTCGAACGCGTCGAGCTTTCCGGAAACGCGTTGGGTGGTGTGCCAACTGAGCGAATCGTCGGGGTGCTCCGAGGAAAAGTTCAGTCCCACCTGCGAATACCCCTCGAACGGCACGTCCTGCACTGGTTCGCGAGTGATGATGTTGACCAGGCCGCCGGTGGCGCCGAAGCCGAAAGCCGCCGTGCCACCGCGCACCACCTCAATCCGCTCCACCGCATCGGGGTCGATGGTGTTCAGATCCCGCTGGCCATCGCGCAACGGAGTCGAGATTGGAATACCGTCGATGAGCACCAAAAAGTTCCGCCCTCGCACGGTCTGGCCGAAGTTCGTCAACCCCTCCGTACTTGGGCTGAATCCCGGTACGGTTTTGCCGAGGATGTCGCTGAGATTGCGGTCAATGGTGCTCTGCTTACGGACCTGCTCCCGCGTGACGATTGAGACAGATCGCGTCAATTCCGAAACGGGGGTCTCGGCACGGGTGGAGGTCACGACCAGATCCCTCAAGGCCGTATCCTGAGCGTCGTCCTGAGAGGTCTCGGAATCATCCTGCGGCGTCTCCGGAGCTTGGACGTCCTCCGCCGATCCCTTTTCCTGAGCCATCAGCAGCCCGTACGGCGCTACCACGAGAACACAAACGACGATCCACCTGCCAACGAGCGACATAGCCATCCTCCTGAAATTAAAACTCAGTCTCAACAAGGCGGCCAAACTAACGAGGCCGGCCCACCCTGTCAATGCCGCATTCGGCACTTACAGCGAGTAAATGGCTCCAATAGCTGCACCACTGCGGTGAGAGATGGACGGTCCCCTTCGCCCCGCTGTCGGATCGCTGCACCGTCCGACATTTCCCGCAGTCCCTTTGTGTCGAACGGCGGCGGGCGTTATCATTCTTCCGTACGCGGTAAGTGGCCGCGTATCGGGGGTCTATCATTAGCGAGAGAGGACGATTTACGTTGGCCGAGAAACAGGAAAAAGGGCGTCTCGTCGTCATTGGTGGAGGCCCCGGCGGCTACCCCGCGGCTTTCCTCGCTGCGGACCTGGGCTTCGACGTGACCCTCATCGACGATCGCAAGAACCCCGGCGGCGTCTGCCTCTATGTCGGCTGCATCCCCTCAAAGGCGCTGCTGCACGTGGCACGCGTGATCAACGAATCGCGCGAAGCGGAGAACTGGGGCGTCAAATACGCCAAGCCGAAGATCGATCTGGACACGCTTCGCAAGTTCAAGGACAAGGTGGTCAAGCAGCTAACTGGCGGCCTGGGGGCGCTCTCCAAGCAGCGTAAGGTGAAGTTCGTCCAGGGCCGGGCGAGCTTCGTTGATAACAAGAGCGTCGAAGTCACCGACGCCAAGGGTAAGAAGGAAACGGTTGCCTTCGACTCCGCGATCATCGCTACCGGCTCCCGTCCCGCCATGCCCAAGCCTCTCTCGCTGGATGGCTCAGACCGCGTGTGGGATTCGACCGCAGCCCTCGATCTGCCGAGCATCCCCAAAAGCCTGCTCGTGATCGGCGGCGGGTACATCGGCCTCGAGATGGGCACGGTGTACGCATCGCTCGGGTCGAAGGTGACGGTCGTGGAAATGACCGGCGGCATCCTGCCCGGGTGCGATCGCGACCTTGCAGCGGTCCTCCACAAACGGCTCAAAAGCCAGTTCGAAGACGTGCTGCTTGATACCCGCGTCGCTGAGATGACCGAGACGAAGACCGGCGTCAAAGTGAAGCTCATCGGGCTCGACCTTGAGAAGCCTGAGCGGACGTTCGATCAGGTGCTGGTGACCGTCGGCCGGGTGGCCAACAGCCAGAACCTCGGCCTCGAGAACATGAACGTCGAACTCGACGACCACGGCTTTGTGAAGGTCGATCATCAACGCCGAACGGGCGAATCGAACATCTTCGCGATCGGTGACGTGGCAGGAGCTCCGGGTCTGGCACACAAAGCGACGCACGAAGCGCGTGTGGCGGTTGAAGCGCTCGCTGGTCGCCCGAGTGCTTGGGACCCCGCAGCGATCCCGGCCGTGGTGTTCACCGATCCGGAAGTCGCCTGGACGGGGCTGACGGAGACGGAAGCCCTGAATCAGAACGTGCGTCATAAGGTTGCGAAGTTCCCATGGGCAGCGTCGGGCCGAGCGGTCACGCTTGATCGCACCGAGGGGCTGACCAAGCTCATCATCGACCCCGGCACAAACCGCGTGCTCGGCTGCGGCATGGTCGGCGTGAACTGCGGCGACCTGATCGCGGAGCCCACCCTCGCCATCGAAATGGGCGCGACCGCTGACGACATTGCGATGACGATCCACCCGCACCCGACCATGAGCGAATCCATCATGGAAGCAGCGGAAGTGTACTTCGGCCACAGCCCGCACTACACCGCCCGCAAGTAAACTCGCATCAAGATCGACCAAAGCCCCGCCCGACGCAGCCGCGTGTGGCGGGGCTTTTTCATGCGCAATGGGTCAAAGTCCCACGTACTCCGCGAGTGCCTGCCGCGCCGCCGCTTCGTCGGTTTGGGCCTGCGTTACGATCTCCCGAAGACGCTCGCTGAACGCCCACCCCCCCCACCTCTCCCCCCACTCCTCTCGCACCTCAGCCAAGCCGAGGCATCGCAAGACGGCGCCGGCGAGTTCAGCTAAGCCTTCACCGGTAGCGGCTGAAATGGCGACATCCACATCGCGACGCTCCACCGCATCGGTCGGCAGGCAATCCGCCTTGTTCAGCACGCGAAGGTCGACCGCACGCCCGAGCGCCGCTTCATCCACCCATTCGCCGCCCGGCTCCCGCAAGCTGATGACGACGTCTGCGTTGGCGATCACGGTGCGCGCCATGGCGATCGCTTGCTGCTCAATACGGTCGGTGGTTTCCCGAACGCCCGGCGTATCAACCCACCTCACGGCGCCCCCCATTCTTCCGCCCTCGCCATGATCTTCGAGGATCACAAGCGTGGTAACCCAGTCGCGTGTGGTGCCGGGCAGGTCGGCGGTAAGGCTGGCCGCTGAGCCGGCGAGGCGGTTGGTGAGGGTGCTTTTGCCGACGTTCGCGGGCCCGACGACAACGACGAGCGGGGGCTCCACCAGCCGATCTAACACGGCCGACCGCTGCCGAACCGCGTCACAATCTAACGGGCCGCCGGATGTCACCTGCTCGGCCCAAAGTCGTGGCTGGTCAAGCAGCAGATCCACCGCCGCGGGGCTGGCGGCCCGGCTGAGGGTCTCAAGCATGTCGGCTTCGAGGGCGGTGGCGGCTTCGGGATAAAGCGATCGCGCGTCGGCGGCGTCCATCGGCTGCACGCCGAGCGCCTGGAGTTGGTCGAGCAAGCGCTGCACGACCCGCACCCCGCCGTGCGGCATGATCTGCACCATCTGGCGCGTGCCTGAAATCCACGCGATGACCGCCTCATCCCCTCCGCCGCCTTTATCCGCACCGCTGCCGGGCAGTAGGTTCAGTTCCATCAGGCCCCACCGGGCGGGTACGGCGGCTGAGGTCAGACCGCTGAGGATGTCGCCGAGCTCCGGACCATGCAACTGAACAACGGCGATCGCCCCCGGGGCCATGGCGGTCATCAGCCGGTAGCGGGTGGTCGCTTCAGCGGATTCAGGCGGTGAGGGATTACTCATCTTCAGGCGGGATGTGGAACAGTTCGGTGTCGTCGTCGCTCTCACGCGAGCGCGGTTTGACCATGGCCTTACCGTTGGGCCAGGTGCCGAGCAGCAGGAACGTGGCGATCAGTAGCGGGATGACGTGCGGGATGAACTCGTTGGCCATGAGTGCGCCGAAGGCTGCCCAGATACCGCTGATCGTGATGCCTCCCCACATGATCAGCGAGGCGAGCAGGTAGCCGTTCGGTGTGACGACCCCGCGCTCGGCCCGGCGGGTGTGAAAAATCCGTCGATGGACGAAGGCGGCCAGCGTCGGCAGCACAGCGACGAGCACCATGGCGCTGACAAACCAGCCGTCGATGCCTGCCGCGCCCTCCGCATCGAGCACCGGCCAGGTGACGATGACGGTGAGGCAGAGCAAGATGAGCAGAAGCACGAGCATGCCGCCCCAACTCGCGATCGCGACCGCCATCGCCCGTTGAATTTCAAGGTCCCCCTGATTGCGTTTAACCATTGGATGCTTCTCCCTGGAACTGCTACTGATCCGCCCCCCGCACGCCATTGTAGCGCCTACCGCTGGGTGCCCGCCGTCGCTTCGGTCGGTGCGGCTGTGTCGGAGGCTTTGGGGAAGCGAGAAAGCAGCACCGCCATCGGCACCATCGCCACAATCCCAAGAGGGATCATGCTGCCGTCGACCATCGCTAAGGCCAGCGACGCCACGGCCGCACCTTCCAGCGGAGCCATTCCACCGATCTGCGTCATGTTGTACATGTCGGCATCGAACAAGCCGTGCTGCCAGACCTTCTTTTTGAAAAGCGCCGGGATCACAAAGCTCATGCCGATGCCGCCGGCCGTGATCGCCACCGCAATGATGAAGAACAGGCCGGGCCCCGCATCCGCCTCGCGTGGCTCACCGTCCGAGAGCAGCATCGCAAACACCGCCATGATCATCAGCGTCCCGCCCAGCAAGCCTGCCCAGATAATGCGGGCGGTCGTCAGCGCCTGTTGCTGTTTCGCCTCGGGTTCCACGGTCGCCCTTTCGCTGAGTAAAATGCCACAACACCCATGATGGAAGCTATAACGGTTGGTGTAAAGCCCCTACCTCGCTACCCCTCGCCATGCATGACCTGTCGGCGTGGCCACATCAGCGTGTGCATGATCAGCGCCACCAGCAGTACGACCGCGGTCGGCCACAACGCGTCCCGCGCCAGGCACAAACCAAGGCCGCCCGCAGCGGCGACGGCCAGAAGCCCCCACGCCCAAACGTGCCCGAGGAGGTAGCCGATCGGCTCGATCGCGTCGCCGACCCAGTAGCGTTTGAAGATTTCACCCCGCCCGAAGGTGCCAAGGACGACGGCGAGCGCCAGCCCTCCCACGGCCCAGCCGAACCCGCCGCCGGTGAGCCCGCCGCTGGTGAGCCCGAGCGTCACCGCCCCGGCAATCAGCATCAGCAGGTGCACGATAAGAAGCCCACCCCAGAGGCGCCACGCCCAAACGGCGGCCTGCTCACGCGTCAACCGATCGTTCATTGATCCCCCATCGCCCGCCGATGCGCCACGGCCATGCCTTGCAGCGTAAGGTCGGGGACGATCGCTTCGATGAGTTCGTAGCCTTCGAAGAGCAGGTCTGCGTCGCCGCCGGTGGCGATGATGCGGGGATAACCCTGGTAGACCTCGGCGTACTTTTCGACGAGTTCGCGGACCGCACCGCGGATGCCGTGGAAGACGCCTGACCGCATCGCTTCGATGGTGTTGTGCCCTATCGGTTCACTGGGCTTGGCCAGTTCCGCCTGCGGAAGTGCAGCCGTGTGCTGATGCAACGCATTGAGCATGAGCTTGGCCCCGGGCAGGATGGCTCCGCCCTGGAACGTGCCCTTCCCGTCGACGAAATCGACAGTCACGGCGGTGCCCGCATCGACGATCGCCACGGCCTGCTTGGCACCATCGTAGGCAGCGGCGGCGTTGAGGAGGCGGTCCTCGCCGACGATCGCTTCGGGATCCAGCTGCCGGCCGATGGGGATTTTGATGTCCTGCTCCATCCGCCAGACGCGTTCGCTGAGCGCATCGCCGACGGACATGGCCACCGCCTGGGCGACGCTGTCGTCGACGGACGCGAGGTAGACGGCGGGCTCCTCAGTATCGCGGATCGGCTGGTAGAGCTCACGCGCTGCGTCGGCGATCTCACGGAGTTGGTCGTGAGAAAAGTACCGCTGCTCGACGAGTTTGTCGTCGCGGTAGACGCCGAGTTGCATCCGCGTGTTGCCTACACTGATCGCCAGCAGGTTCGCACTCATTTGAACGGTTCCACATCAAAAACTAAAAATCACCGCGTCCGATTTTAGCGCTCGGGCGCATCCATCTTCAGGCCCTCGGCCTTCAGCACCGCCCAGCAGCGTTCAAGAAGCGCTTCGCAGCCGGTGCCGGTGGCGGCGGAAATCGGCATGACCTCCAGCCCCAGAGCCTGCTCCATCATCTCCACCGCAACCTGCTGATCTTCCGCATCCCCCATCAGATCCATCTTGTTCAGAGCGATGATCTGACGCTTGCCGGAAAGGTCCAGATTGTGCTCGCGAAGCTCCCGCCGAATCACATGATAGTTGTCGATCGGGTCGCTGCCGTCGAGCGGTTCCACTTCGAGCACGTGAACAAGGATGCGGGTCCGTTCGATGTGGCGAAGGAAATCGTGGCCCAGTCCCGCGCCTTTGTGAGCGCCCTCGATCAGGCCGGGGATGTCGGCCATGACCAGACGGCGGTGACCGGTGAGTTCGGCGATGCCGAGCTGCGGCTCGAGCGTCGTGAAGGGATAGTCGGCCACCTTCGGCGTCGCTGCGGAAGTGCGCGACAGCAGTGTCGATTTGCCCGCGTTCGGCTTACCGACCAACCCGACATCCGCAATGAGCTTGAGTTCGAGGCGAAGATGGCGTTGTTCGCCTTTTTCGCCGGGCGTGAACTGGCGGGGGACCTGGTTCGTGGCGGACTTGAAGCGTTCGTTGCCCTTGCCTGCCTTGCCGCCCCGGGCGATGAGAATTTCCTTGCCGGGATCGTCAAGGTCGACGATGAGCTCGTCGGTCTCCGCGTCGAACACCAGCGTGCCTGGCGGGACGAGAACGTGCAGGCTGTCGCCGCGTGCGCCGGTGCGCGACTTGCTCATGCCCGGCTCGCCGTGCTGGGCGCGCCAGTGATGGCGACCGGCCATATCGAGCAGCGTGTCGACGCCGGGCGTGGCTTTGAGGTAGACGTGTCCGCCGTCGCCGCCGTCGCCGCCGTCCGGTCCGCCCTTGGGGACGTAGGATTCACGGCGGAAGCTGAGGGCGCCGTCGCCGCCGCGTCCGGCCTGCACATAAATTTCCGCACGATCGACAAGCATGACAGAACCTGAGCCTTTTGAGATTCCCAAAGCCATGCCCCGAACGCGCGAGGCCGTGAGATGGCGGCCGCCAGTTACGGGTGTGGCGCTTTGAGCGTATGCGGCCACAAAAAAAGAGGGCGCGAAGAACCGCACCCTCGAGTCGTCATCGTATAAGCCCCGCTGGAGGATCAGCTGGGGCGATCGGCGTGAGACGATCAGCCCGCGGCGACGGTCTCTTCGACGGGGTCGACGTGGACGCGTCGGCCCGAGAAGCGGACGTGGCCGTCGACCATGGCGAAGAGGGTGTCATCCTTGGCGCGCTTGACCATGTAGCCGGGTTTGAACTTCGTGCCGCACTGGCGGATGATGATCGAGCCGACCTGCGCGACTTCGCCGCCGTAGAGCTTCACGCCCCGGTACTGGGGGTTCGAATCGCGACCGTTGCGTGTACTGCCCTGACCTTTTTTATGTGCCATAACTCAACCTGCCATCGTTGCTTCGTGAGGGAATCGTCGTAGCCGAATAACTGCTCCAGCCGTTCCCGTGGGAACCGCCAGAGCGGCAACTATAGCTTCTCTGGGAAGCCTTTTCAACACCCCGTGGCGTTTGGGCGCCTGCGGGGGTGTAACCGGCTTGGTGACAAACCGGCGCTTTTGTGCAAGGGGCGGAGCCTTCTTAGCGGACGACCCATTCGGAGTCGCGCTCGAGGAACTCTTTACGGCGCATATTCTCGCCGCTGCCGGGCAGGTCGTATTCGACCATGAGGGTCTTGCGGAGCGAGAGTTCTTCGCCGGTCGACGGATCTTCAACGATATGAACTTCACCGCTGAGCCCGGCCGTGAAGAGCCTGAGGTTCCGCACATTGTGCTCGGGCATGCGCCAGATCGCCATCCCGTCGCGGGCGTTGTCCGCGCCCTGCAGCAGTCGGCCGATGACCTCGGTCGGGCTCTGCAGAAGCGGGTTGGCCTCACGGTTCTGAATCGTCTTAACGACGTAGGGTGCGATACCCTGATTCGCATCAAGAACGTCCCCGGCGTCGGTCACGATCGTGAACTCGGGCACGAAATACTGGTCTTCGCCGGTGCGGTTGACCACCTCGTACGTCATGTACCAGTAGTGGTGCGTGACGTCCTCACCGGGGATTCGGACGGCAATCACGCGAGGCTTGCTGTACTTAAAATCCAGTTCCCAGCTCGAAGGGACGATATCAGGCTGAGGAGCACGCGTGTGCTGAGCCTCGGCGGTAGGACTGAAGATCGCCAGCAGCAAAGCTGCGGCAACGGCGGTAATCCCAATCGTGCGTCGCATCATGTCGGCTCTCCTGGCAGGACAGGTCAACCGATTCTACCATGTCTTCATTAGGTCGTACAGTCGGAGAGAAGATGTTCAGCATCCCACGCAGCGTTCAAGACCCTGACCACCCGCCGATGCCCCACGACGCCCCGGCGGGCGCGGAAGCGGATTCCGGCTCAGCGTTCGAACGCGTGGACGAATCACGGCGAGACGCGGCGCTGGCACGTCTGCTGGGACAGGGCCAACAGGCGGGCATGGCGGAGGTGCGACAGTTCACTCGGGCCGCTGCGGATCTGGACCTGGCGCTCGATCTGATGTGGGCCGCGTCGTCCGCGGACGGCTCTTACAAAGCGGTCGTGCTGATCGCACCGCAAGCTGGCGGGACAGGGATGGTCTTCGTGTCCCGGCCGCGAAGCCTCGGAGAGGTCGGCGTCCACGCGGCCCTGATTGATTTCGCCTGCGAGCAGACACCACCTTCACGTGTGGCCATGGCACAGGCGCTGCTGCCTTTGAACCAGGAACTGGAACGGGCGGCCCTTGAGCGGGGAAACTTTGAGACATTGGCGACGCTGGCCTACATGCGCCGCCGCGTGAGCATGGCCGATACGGGCGGGTTCATCGACTGGCCGGAGAATGTCCAGCTGCTCGATTACGAGGAATCACGCCGCCCGCTTTTCATCGCCGCTCTCGAAGCCAGTTATGAGCAGACGCTGGATTGCCCGGGCCTTTACGGCCGCCGGGATACGGAGCAGGTTCTCCGCGGTCACATGGCCACGGGACTGTTCGAATCGCAGATGTGGACGCTGGTGCTGGTGGATGACGCGCCGGCAGGTGTGATGCTGTTAAACGCCATTCCGACCGCCGACTGCGTGGAGCTGGTTTACCTCGGGCTGGGCGTGGCGCATCGGGGGAAAGGCTTAGCGCGGCGGCTGATGCAGCGGGCGTTTCAGCTTTGTGGGCCTCGTGAGGAGAGCTTCCTCAGCCTTGCGGTGGACGAGGGGAACCATCCGGCCCGTCGACTGTACGATCGGCTGAACTTCCGGCGTACAACGCGGAAACTCGCTTTGGTGCGGCATCTTAAAGACGCCTCGCCGACCTGAGCGTTCCTTTGTCGCCAGCTTTTCCACAGCTTGTCCATCGCAAGCGAATTGCGGTGGAGAAAGATTTTTTTAACCGCTCAACTGCTTGCCTTGCCGTGCCCTTCGCCAACCCCCGCCGGTGCATGTGCTCACAGGCCATTGACGCTAGGACGGGCCGATCTATCTTACAAGGGTCGGTCATGGATGATCGGCAGCCATTGCCGCGAGGCATTCGACGAGACGGCCTGGAACCAAGAGACGGCCTGTTTAACTCGTTGATTGACGCGTCGGCGCATCGGACGGATCCATATCGTTGTTTCGCCGCCCCAGGGGACTTCTTCACGGGCGGCGCGATGCAATCCGATTCTTCACCCCTCCGCCAATTGCTCCTAGGGGGAACCCGAGTGGCTCCATCCGCGCTCCGTCATCACGATAACGTTACCGTCGATCTGGCTGGACAACTGATCCAGAGTATCGGCAAAGCCAAGTTCGACCTTTGGTTCGGCTCTGCAGAATTTAAGCTCACCGACAAGAATCTTCAGGTTTCTGTGCCCAACCGCTTCGTGGCGGATTGGGTCGATACACGCTTTCACGACACGCTGGCGCAGATCGCCCGACGCGAAATCGGCGACTCAGCAGGTGTCCGCATCGACATCGCCCCCCCTACCACGACTCCCTCCTCTGACCAGACGCCTGCCCCGACGTCGCCCGCGACCCGGTCGACTGGCACAGCGCCGCTTCATGACGCTCAGCCCAAACGGCAGCCGGTCACCGCGGCCTCACCCCCGGCCCGCCATCCGCTGGCGCCCCCAGCCATCGACCACAGCGACACGCGAAGCCTCCGCTATGACCTGAACGACTTCGTCGTCGGCCCCTCCAATGAGCTGGCGTACACGGCCTCCTGCCGGCTGATCGAAGAGGCGGACCACGGTATGAACCCGCTGTTCATCCACGGCGGCTGCGGCCTCGGCAAAACGCACCTCCTCCAGGGCCTGTGCAAACGCTACGCTCAGCAGCATCCCGACAGCCAATGGTCCTACACCACCGCAGAGCAGTTCACCAACGAGTACATCGCAGCGGTGCGGGCGAACCGGCTCGGCGAGTTCCGCCGAAAGCTGCGCCGGCTGGATCTGCTGGCGCTGGATGATGTGCACTTCCTGGCGAACAAAAATGCCACGCAGACCGAATTCCTCCACACCTTCAATGCCATGGATCTGCAGGGCGCGAAGGTGGTAATGGCCTCCGATGCCCACCCCAAGCAGATCGAGCAGTTCTCCGAAGCGCTGGTCAGCCGATTCGTCAGCGGCATGGTGGTGCAGGTGCACAGCCCCGACGCGGAAACCCGCCGACAGCTGGTGAGCACGCTCGCCGATCGCCGCCGACTGACCATCACGCCTTCGGGTATGCAGCGGCTCATTGAGCAGCCGGTGAATTCCGTCCGCGAACTCGAAGGCCTGATCACACGGCTGGGAGCGATCGCTTCGCTGGATCGCCATCGTGGCAACAAGGCGATCGACCTTCCGTTGATCGAGCAGGTCGTCAAGCCCTCCGCTCAGCCCACGCCGAGGCCTGTACCGGTTGAGCGGATTGTGCAGACGGTCTGCGATCAGCTCGGCGTGGAACGGCAAACGCTGATGGGCCGCGGCCGCCACAAACGCGTTGTGCTGGCGCGGTCACTGGTGATCTATCTCGCCAGGCAACTGACCACGCTCAGCTTTCCGGAACTGGCGCGGGCGCTGGGCCGGCGTAACCACTCGACGATTGTGACCGCCACCCGCCGCATCGAGCAGCAGATCAAGGACCGTCAGCCTCTGCCGTTGATCGAAGGCATCGATTGCCAGAGCGTCGACCAACTCGCCTCCCAGCTCCGCCGACAGGTGGTGGCTTCGATCCAGTCACTTCGCCACTGACGCCCGGCATGGGCGGTCTTCGTTGGCGCCCCCATTTCGTTCGGCGCGCCGCCACGGCTGAGATTGCCTTGCCGCTTTGGCTACCGAGATTACAATGTTTGACATGAGACACGCTGCCCGTTTCCTACTTGTTGTGATGCTGTCGATCGCCGCGCCTACGCAACCCGCGTCGGCGCTGGATGAATCCGGTCGCAGTGCCGCCTGGCTTCTGGAGCGGGCCACGCTTGTCCATGACAACGGGATGCACAACGTGCTGCTGCGCGCCCTTCGGCAGATGCGCGACCCCGAACTCAAGCCCTTCTTCGAGCATCTGGTTCAGCGTAACCATCCCACGCTCCGCATCCATGGCGTCCTCGGTCTCGCAGAGATCGATCCCGAGACGCAGCTGGATCTGGAACTGCTGGCCGACCTGGAAGACGCCTCGGTTCAAGCGCAACTGGTTTCTTCCGCGATCGAAAACGATCTGCTGACGCTGGAACAATGCGAGCAGCTGATCGGCTGGCCCGGCCTGGATTCCGCAGTAAAAATCATCGTGGCGACCCGCCTGATCAGCGAAGATCAATCCGTCGATAGTGACGTGCTTAGTGCGGCGCAGGACGGCGATAACCAGGCGATGGCGGGCATGGCCGCCCTGCTCAAAATGCAACAGGGCGACGTCGACGCGATCACCCACCTCAACAGCTTAAGTCTTTCAGAAACACCCGGCCGCGACAACGTCCGGGCCATGCTCCTGCAGACCGCGGTTCGTTTCGAGTTCAAGACAATCGGTCCCTGGGCACTGCAGGTGGCGCAGGAGCCCCGAACAAACGATTCGCTCAGGCTGCTTGGGCTGCGGACGGCCATCCGCTTCGGGACCCCCCAGTCGGTAGAGGCCTGGACGCAGCGGTTCGAATCGTCGACCTCCCCAGCCGACCGGATTCGGCTCGCGGTGATGGCGATGGATCTGGCGGATAAGCTGAACCCCGCCCTTTTCGATCTGCTGCTGGCCGACAACCAACCGGTGGTGCAGCAGATGGGGCGCGTGGGCAAGCGGCTCGCCAACGGCGAATCAGGGCGGGAACAAATCCTCAACCTGCTCGAGCACAACCATCTCCTGGCGGGCAAATGGGTGCTCGAGTACGCCAAGCGTCTCCCCATCGACGACGCGCTGGCGATGCTGGTGGGCGTGATATTGGCGGCGGAAGGTGATGAGAACCCCGTGCGTTTTCGCGGTCAGCGGCTGGAGAACGCCGTCATGGCCGCTCAGGATATCGCTGAGCGAGCGGAGCAGGCGGGGGCGCTTATTCCACAGCTGATCGAATCAAGCCCCGACCTCACGCAGGAAGCCATCCTGATGGGGTTGATTCGTTCCAAGCACGATCAGCCTGAACGGTTGATTGCCGACATCCACGCCTGGCCAAGCGATACGGCCGCTGCACTGGCGCTGCTGCTCAACGCCAAGCACGGCAACGCCCCGACGGGCAATGAGCTTCAGGACCTGGCGCTGATCGTACGTGGCGGTGCGGGCCTTCAGGAGCCGTTGCGTGTACAGGCGGCTTGGATCTACCTTAAAGTGACCGAACAAACACGCGAAGCGCTCGCCGACGTACTCAGGTGATCGCAGCCGCTGTTTCGCGTTGATTCAACCTATGATCGGCCACCGCAGCAACGAGGTGTTGCCAGTTCAGGAATAGATATGGCCAGTGACATCCCCCTATCGGCACCGGACATCACCGACGCCGAAATTCAAGCTGTGACGGAAGTGCTGCGGTGCGGTCGGTTGAGCATCGGACCTCGGCAGGACCGCTTCGAGGAGATGGTCGCCGAGCGCAGCGGCCGTCAACACGCGATCGCCGTCAGCAGCGGCACGGCCGGGCTGCATCTGGTGCTTGCGGCTTTGGGCATCGGCCCCGGTGATCAGGTCATCACCACGCCGTTCAGCTTCATCGCGTCGGCGAATGCAATCCTCTATGTCGGCGCGACGCCCGTCTTCGTCGACATCGATCCGATGAGCCTGAACATGGACCCTCGCCGGGTTGAAGCGGCCATCACCGACAAGACCCGCGCCATTCTGGCCGTCGAAGCGTTCGGCAACCCGGTCAACATGGACAAGCTTGCCGCGATCGCCCAGCGGCACGAAATCCCCCTCATCGAAGATGCCTGCGAAGGGCTCGGCGGCATTCACCGCGGCAGGCCGATCGGGTCGTTCGGTCGGGCGGCGACGTTCGGCTTCTACCCCAACAAGCAAATCACCTGTGCTGAGGGCGGCATGATCGTCACCGACGACGATCGCCTGGCGGACCTCTGCCGCTCGCTGCGGAATCAGGGCAGGCCCGTCACCGATGCTGTCCCGCATCAACAACCGACGCTCGAACATGAACGCCTCGGCTACAACTATCGCATGAGCGAACTGCACGCAGCGCTCGGCGTGGCGCAGATGGATCGCCTCGACGAGATCCTCACCCGCCGGCGCGAACTGGCGATGATGTACGTCGAAAAGCTCATGGAATTTCCCGAGCTGATCCTCCCCACCGTGCCCGAGGACGTGGAGATGAGCTGGTTCGTGTTCGTCGTTCGCCTCAGCGATCCGTACGGGGCGAAGGAACGCGACCGCATTCTGACGGGCATGCAGCGACACGAAGTCTGCTGTGCCAACTATTTCCCGCCGATCCACCTTCAGCGTTTCTACCGTGAGCGATTCGGCTTCCGCGTCGGCGATTTCCCGGTGACCGAGTCCGTCGCACAACGGACCATCGCCCTGCCGTTCTTCACAAGGATGGATGCGACGCAACTGGAACTGGTGACGCTGACGCTGCAGGTCATGCTCCAGCGCGAGCAGCTTCTCCGCCCCCAGGCCGACGACCCGCCCCGCCGTTGAGTCGTTTTTCGTTGTCGCCGACAAGGCTTCAACTGTTCCATGTTTGGACGCCCGCTTGCGGACGCCATACATTATGCTGTTGTTGTGCAGAACTTGTAGGCACAGGAGCCTTGTAATGTCGAAAAACCCACTGTTAATCTGCGTCACCCTGATGATGGGCACCGCCATGGCCCTCGCTGCGACGGAGGCCGACGAACCGTCGCAGCCGCTGGGCGAAGCGACGCCCTGGGGCAAAGCGGTGATCGAGGACAACGAACTGCATCTGCACATCGACCAGTGGCCGACCAGCGATCATCTGAGCATCCCCCGGCTGAACAACCCGCTGGTGAGCCTGCGACTGGAAGGCGAGAAAACGCGTGAGCTGTCGGTCGATCCGGAAGTGCAGCGGTGGACGATCGACCTCGGCGGCGAACCGCCCCGCTCGGGCAAGGGCGTCGTGATCATCGAACTTGAAGGCCCCGTTCACGTCGCCGACGGACCTCGGCTGGTGCAGCAAGATGCGGAGGGCGGCCCCGTCACACTCGCCGCCCACGACGCCATGACGCACGGCGAAACGCTCCGCTACGAACCGCAACCGCACAAAAACACGCTCGGCTACTGGCTCGACACCGAAGACTGGGCACAGTGGGAAGTGGCCATCACGCAACCCGGTCGCTACCGCGTCATCATTCAGCAGGGCTGCGGCGAAGGGCACGGCGGGAGCGAAGCGGTGCTCACCATCGCCGGGCAGAAGCTCACTTTCAACGTCGAAGACACCGGGCACTTCCAGAACTTCATCGAGCGTGAAATCGGCTACGTCACCATTCGCGAAGCAGGCAACCACGAACTTGCCGCCAAGGCCCTTCGCAAGGCCACCCTGGCCGTCATGGACCTACGCATGATCAAGCTCGAACCGGTGGAATGACCGCTGCCGATGATGGGCCGTTGATGGAGTTTCGCCGTCGCAAGATCGTGATCGTTACCGGCAGCCGTGCCGACTTCGGACTCTTGCAGCCAGTCATGGCGGCGGTGGCGGAGCATGACGCATTGGAGCTTGCGGCGGTGGTGGCGGGCTATCACCTGATTACCGATACCTGGCGTGATGTCGCGAAGGCCGGCTTCAAGATCGCTGCGCGCGTGCCGATGCAGAAGCGTGACGCCGTCGGGCGTGGGGCCGACGTCCCAGCGGTGGGTCGGGGCATCGGCGGGTTCGGTCGGGCATTCGCAAAGCTTGCCCCGGACGTGGTCGTCGTGCTGGGTGACCGGATTGAGGCGTTCGCCGCGGCCTCGGCGGCAAGCATCGGCGGCTACCGCTTGGCGCACATTCACGGCGGCGATCGGGCCGAGGGCGTCGCCGACGAAGCGATGCGTCACGCGATCAGCAAACTGGCCCACATCCATTACCCCGCCACGCCCACCAGCGCCCGCCGACTCAAGCGCATGGGTGAAGCGCCGGCCCACATTCAAACGGTCGGCTCCCCCGCCGTCGACGCCCCCCCCACCGCCGCCGCCATCGATGCCCCGACGCTTTTGATCGTGCAGCATCCCATCGGCGCGAGCGACGAGCAGGAGCAACGCTGGATGGCGCAGACACTGAACGCCACCGCCGACCACGCCCGCCTTGTCCTCGCGCCCAACGGCGACCCCGGTGCCGACGGCATCCGCCGGGCTCTATCAGCGGCGAACGTCTCCCCCGTCGAGCACCTCCCTCGCCCCCAATGGCTGAACCTGCTCGCCGGTGCCAAGGCGATCGTCGGCAATTCATCGGCGGGGCTCATCGAAGCGGCCGTGCTGCGTACGCCTTGCGTCAACGTTGGGCCTCGGCAGGCCGGTCGCGAACGGCCCCTGCATGTGATCGACTGCGACTACGACGAAGCGGCGATCAGCATGGCTATCACGCACGCCTTGGAGTTGGACCTTCGCCGGCTGCGTCATCCGTACGGCAAGCCGGGCGTCGGCCGGCGCATCGCCGATCATCTCGCCACGTTCGATATCGCCACCGTTCCCCTTCGCAAGCACAACACCTACTGAAATCCGGAGCGAGAAACATGCCTCCGCCCGACCAGCCCGTCCTCAGCCTGCTCACCGACTTCGGCTATACCGATGCATACGTCGGTGTCATGAAAGGCGTCATCGCCAGCCGATGCGATGCGACGCTGATCGACATGACCCACGGCATCCAACCCGGCGACATCCGTGCCGCGGCTTACCTGCTCGGCACAAGCTGGTCGTATTTCCCTCGGGGCACCGTGCATCTGGCCGTCGTCGATCCCGGCGTGGGGACCGACCGGGCGATCCTCGCGGCAAGCGTCAGAGACCACCTGTTCGTCGCACCGGATAACGGGCTGCTTACCGATGTTCTCGCCGCTGCCGATCCCGCACCCGTCGTTGTGAAGGTGACACGTTCGGAGCATTTCCTGCCTCGGGTGAGCCAAACTTTCCACGGCCGCGATATCTTCGCTCCCGTTGCCGCAGCGCTGGCTAACGGCCTCCCCCTTGAACAACTCGGCGACGTGACCGATGCGTGGGTCACACTGAATCGGCGCGAGCCGAGGGTGACGCCGCGTCGCGTGGCTGGCGAGGTGGTGCACGTCGACCAGTTCGGCAACCTCATCACGAACATCCAGACCCACCACCTGCCCGCCAATGATCGCGTGACCGTGCACCTCCGCAATCAGCAGATCCAAGGCATCGCCTCCAGCTACGTCGATGCCGGGCAAGGCACGCTGATGGCGATCATCGGGAGCACGGATCGTCTGGAGATCAGCATCGCCCTCGGCAGCGCCGCCGACGAACTCGGCGTCAGCGTCGGCGAGACCGTCTGGCTCGAAACGGCGTAGCTCGCCGCCTGACCCTCTCTCAGGGTTCTTGCCGAACGGCGTACCAGAGATCGAGGGCGTCACGGCCGCGGAGGATCTTGCCTCGGGTGATGATCGTCTTGCGGAGCAGCAGCAGGTGGTCCATCGCCGAGTGCGATTCCAGCTTGCGTGCCGAGGTGGTCACGTGCTGACGCAGGATGCCGAACGGGCCCAGGCGATGCAGCCGGGCCGACAGGTCGATCTCCTCCGCTGCGAAAAGACTTTCGTTGAAACCGCCGACGCTTTCGAAGGCGTCGCGTCTGACGAACACGAAGCAGCCGGCTGCCCACCGCGTCAGGCGTGAGACAGTATTCCATGCGGCCATCGCGGCATGCAACGGCGGGGTGAGGTCGAGGTCAAAATACACTCGTGCCCCGCCGCCGACCGCTTCGTGCGCCATGGCCGAGCATGCCGCCCGGAGCACTTCCACGTTCACGCAGGTATCGGCATCAAGAAAGAAAAGCCAACGGCCTCGTGCGACCTTCGCCCCGGCGTTGCGTGCAGCTGCAATCTGCCGGACATCCACGTTCAGCACACGCGTCGCGCCCTCAGCCGCAGCGACCTCAGCCGTGCGATCGGTCGACGCATCGTTGACGACGATGATCTCTGCCGCGTCGGCCTGGCGATCACCCAGCTCTTCGAGCGCAGCACGGAGGGCGTGCAGCGTCGTCGGCAGGTAGTCAGCTTCGTTATGGGCGGGGATCACGAATGAGATCATGGCCACTATCGTAGCGTGCCCGACTCATCCACGGCTTGCGGGGCGGGTGGCGAGAAACGGACAGAGCACCATGCCCGAGAGGAACCCGCCGATATGCGCCCAGAATGCGACGCCCGCCGCATCGGCCTGCTGACTCAGCGCTGCGGTGCCGCTGAGGAACTGGATCGCGAACCAGAAGCCGATGAACACCAGCGCCGGCACCGAGAGGAACAGCGGGATGATGATAATGGGGATCACGACCAGTACGCGGGCCATGGGAAACAGCAGGACGTAAGCGCCCATCACGCCCGAGATCGCGCCGGACGCGCCGATGGCCGGCAGCGTCGACTCCGGGTGCATCAGGATATGCACCGCGCTCGCCGCCACCCCGCAGACGAGATAAAACAGCAGGAACTTGCCTCGGCCCATGTGGTCTTCGACGTTGTCGCCGAATATCCAAAGCGACCATAGATTCAGCAGCACGTGGAGAATCCCGCCGTGCAGAAACATGCTGCTGACCAGCGCCATGTACTGCCGCGGTGCCGCACGGCTGCGAAGCGAAGCGTCGGTGAACTCCGCCGGCACCACGCCCCACAAATGGACAAGACGTTCAAGCGCTGGCGATGGGAGCGTGAACTGATAGAAGAACGCGACAAGGTTCGCGACGATCAGCACCCACATGACAACCGGCGTCCGCGAAGCTGGAATGTTGTCACGGATAGGAATCATTCGGCCGTTTTCGCCTTATGTGACGCGGCTTTCATGCCGAGTGCTTATCACGGGTCGGCTCGCCCTTCTCGGCCGGAGGGGCGGCATGGTTATGCTTGAGGCGCAGGGTCTGCCGGGCGCGATTCAGCAAGCGGCGTGCCCATGCGAACTCGGTGGCAAGAATGGCAAGACCGGCAGGGATCACCAGCACCGCGGGCCCCGGCAGCACGAGCAGCGCGAGGCCGAAAATCAGCACGCTCATGCCGACGATGGCGATGACGACGCGTTTCAGCAGCCGCCAGGCTTGCGTTGGCGCCAGCCCCGATGGGACGGGCGGTAAGCGTCGGCCGCCGCGCCAGGCGATGGTCGTCAATACCAACGCGATGGCGATCAGTGCCGCGGCAAGCGCGAGTCCGATGGCGATCCACTGTTCATTGGACATGAATGCGGTACTCCTAGCCTGCATCTTAGCGTCCTGAATGGCCGTCAGGTGGGACGTAAAAAGGCCGCGAGATTCGTGAGAACCTCGCGGCCGTATAGAAACCTAGCACTCAGTAGCCCTCGTTCACCGCTGGGGCTGGGGCTGCTGCTGCTGACCCGGCTGCTGCTGAAGCTGCTGCTGGATCTGGCGTGAAAGCTGCTCGGACTGCTGCTGAGCCTCCTGCCGATCCACGCCGGCCTGCGTCAGCGCCTGCTGAAGCTGCTGCTGGATCTCCTGCCGCTGCTGACGCCGCTGGACGAACTGCTGCGCCAGCCGCTGCGACTCACGCTGCGCCGTCTGCTGATCGACGCCGGCCTCAGTCATCGCCTGCTGCAGCTGCTGCTGAATCTGCTGCTGACCCGGCTGCTGCTGCTGGCCCGGCTGCTGGAGCTGCTGGTGGACCTGCTGCGAAAGCTGCTCGGACTGCTGCTGAGCCTCCTGCCGATCCACGCCAGCCTGCGTCAGCGCCTGCTGCAGCTCCTGCTGGATCTGCTGCTGCTGAGGCTGATCCTGCTGGACGAACTGTGCCGCCAGCCGCTGCGACTCACGCTGAGCCGCCTGCTGTTCAACGCCAGCCTCAGTCATCGCCTGCTGCAGCTGCTGCTGAATCTGCTGCTGCTTTTGCTGCTGCTGCTGGGTGTGCTGCTGAATCTGCTGGAACGTCTGCTGCTGCTGCTGTTCGATCTGCTGCCGCTGCTGCTGATCGACCTGACTCACCTGCTCCGCAACGAAGTAATGTGTGCCGTTGCGGCTGTAGAGTTTGCCTTCAGCCTGAACGTCCTGATCGACGAGCTGATCGACGGGTCGACCGAAGACCTGGCCTTCCATCTCTTCGCCGTGCTCGGCCTGCTCTTCGCCGTGCTCAGCCTGCTCATCGCCGAGTTCAACTTCGACCTCGGCTTCCTCGTCCTGCTGCTGCTCACGAGCGAACGGATCCTCGCGCTCCTGCTGCTGCTCACGGCCGAACGGATCCTCGCGCTCCGGCTCTTGATCCTGCCGCTCGATGCCGAAGGACTCCGCGTCGTAGTCACGCTGGTTGAGGATCACCAGCCCATGCTGAGTCTGGATCGCCATGATCTGCTTGTAGCCATGCTCAGGCTTCTCTTCACGTTCGATGCCCAGGGGCTGCTCGAAGTCTTCGCGTTCACGATCGAGCCGATCGCGCTCGCCGTTTCGCTGGAGCTGCTCGGGCTGAGGCAGCTCACGCTGCTGCTGCTGATCTTGCTGGCCCTGCTGCTGCTGCTGACCTTGCTGCTGCTGGCCCTGCTGCAACTGCTGATGGACCTGCTGCGAAAGCTGCTCGGCGCTCTGCTGTGCCTGCTGTTCATCGACGCCGGCTTCGGTCAATGCCTGCTGCAGCTCCTCCTGAATCTGCTGCTGCTCGGGCTGCTCGTCGGCGAACTGCTGAGCGAGCTCTTCGGACTTCTGCTGAGCATCCTGCTCGTCCACGCCAGCTTCGGTCATCGCCTGCTGAAGCTGCTGCTGGATCTGCTGTTGCTGCTGCTCCTGCCGCTCGATCCCGAACTGCTGCTGGTAGGCCCGCTCACCGGTCATGTACTGGTGCAGATCGACCAGTTTCCCCGTCAGCGTGGTCTGCTTGCCCTGCTCCCATTGCTGCTGCTGTCCCTGTTGTTGCTGCTGTTGCCCGGGCTGTTGCTGCTGTTGCTGTTGCTGTTGCTGTTGCTGTTGCTGACCGGCGACAAAACCGGCCGGCAGTAGCAGCGCCGCCGCGGCCAGCGATGCCATCGTTTTCCTGCTCATCACGATCATCACAATCTCCTCCTTCTTGGCATCGAGCTGTTACAGCGCCGTCATGCTTCACGCGGCGTCGAACCGCTCGACTGCCGCACGCCCTTCCTCGATGCCTTCGAAAGACCTTAGTCCGCCCAGCACCCGCCACCACTCCGCCATCGCCCGCCGCGCGCGGTAGGCACATGCCGCATGACCGCCCCACCCACACCCGGGCAACTCCCGTGGCCGCGAAGTATGGGCCAGTTCGGCTCACTTGATTGTTGAAGGAAAGTCGCCCGCTACGGCGACACTTCGTAACTGACCTCACTGTCGGCGATGAGGCGTTCGCCGCTGGGCGTGTTAAACTGCGCGACCACGCTGAGCGGCTGATCGATCGGGGGCTGCTCTTCCAGATGCAGCTTAAACGCATACGTCCGGGTGATCGGGTCGTAATGGCGCTCGTTCTGCACCAGCTCCGTCATCGCCGCCTCCCAGACCTCGACCCGTTCGCGCGAACGCTGCGACGCACGGCCCGGCTGGGTATAAAGCTCAAAGCGCCAGTTCCCGACGCCCTTGGTCACGTCGCCCAACTGGTCGAACATCTCGATCCGCACCTCAAGAATCAGCGCCTCTTCGCCCTCGACAGGCTGCAGCGACGTGAATGGATGGATGCGCATGCTGACAGGTTTGAAAGGCCACGCCTCCAACGCTGCGTCGGCTGAACCGTCGGTGCCTTTGAATGAAACGCCGTTGCAGCCGACGGCAAGCACCAGCAGCAGCATCGCGCCGACCGTTAATGATCCGTTTCGCACGTGCATCACCATCGCCAAAAGCTACGCTCTCACTCGTTTGGTTTCAAGCACTCGTGCCGACGACGGCCGCGAGACGCTCGAGCACCCATTCCGGAACCTCGTAGGCACCTAAGGGTACTGTTTTCCGCTCGCCGTGGTAGTCGCTGCCCCCGGTCACGATCAAGTCGAACTGATCCGCCGCGGCTTGATACTGCTGCGTGTGATGAGGCTGATGATCGCTGTGCCAGATCTCGATGCCGTCCAGGCCCCATTCGACGAGCCGCTCGAGACGCCGCTGGAAATCCGTTTCGTCGATGCAGCGCATCTGTACAGGATGGGCGAGCACCGCGACGCCGCCTGCTTCGTGGATGGCCTCGATCGCGCCGTGGGCGGAAAGGTTGTCCTTGCGGTGATAGGCCGCCCCGCCGATGCCGATGTATCGCTTGAAAGCTTCGGCGATGGAGTCGGCGTAACGGTGACGCACCAAGACAGCGGCGATGTGCGGACGACCGATCACGCCCCCGGCCGCTTCCGCTTCGACTTCTTCCAGCGTGATGTCGACGCCCAGCGCATTGAGCGCGTCGACAATGCGCGGATTGCGAGCGGCCCGGGCGACGTTAAGCGATTCAGTCACGCGCCGCAGCTTCTCACTGTCGTGGCGAACGTGGTAGCCGAGGATGTGCAGCGTGCCCGTCGGATTCGCCGGAGCGATACTCACCATGTCCGCAGAGAGTTCGATGCCGGGCACGAAAGTGATGCCCAACTCGGCAGCCGCCGCGGCGCAAGCGGGCAGCCCGGCCGTGGTGTCGTGATCGGTCAGCGCCATCGCGGAAAGCCCCGCCGCTTTCACCCTCGCGACAAGCCCAGCGGGCGCATCGGTGCCATCCGACGCGGTGGAATGCATATGCAGGTCGATGGACATAGAGCACATTATAGCGTCTGACTTGTGTGCCACTGGTGGCTTGCCCACCAGTGCTCCAACCCTCTGCCGATCTCACTGGTGGACAAGCCACCAGTGGCACG
>JBBDRF010000007.1:26600-58367 GCA_040905565.1 Phycisphaeraceae bacterium
TGATAAGCGCCGAGGCGGTCATGTCTCGTCATCGCTTGCTGGGCGAAGCTCAGTCCATCAGGCCGTTCTCGGTGAGCAGGTCGAGGATCTTTTTGACTGATTCCTCCACGCTCAACTGATCGGTCCGCAGCACCAGTTCGGCGTTCTCAGGCTCTTCATACGGATCGTCGATGCCCGTGAAGCCCTTGATTTCACCGGCGCGAGCCTTCTTATAAAGGCCCTTCGGATCGCGTTCCTCAGCCACCTCGAGGGGGCAGGAGACGTAAACCTCGATGAACGGCAGGCCGGCCTCCTCGTGAAGCTTCCGCACCAGATCGCGATCCTGACGGTACGGGCTGATGAAGCTGGTCACCGTCAGCACGCAGGCATCGGCGAAAAGCTTAGCCACCTCGCCGATGCGGCGGATGTTCTCAGCGCGATCCTCAGCGGAGAACCCGAGGTTCTTGTTCAGCCCGTGACGCACGTTGTCGCCGTCGAGCCGATAGGCGTTCAGACCCTGGTTCAGCAATACCTGCTCCAGCGCCACCGCCACGGTGCTCTTGCCCGAGCCGCTCAAGCCGGTCATCCAGAGCGTCGCGCCCTTCTGGCCGAGCAGGCTTTGCCGCTCTTCCCGGGTCACGTCGCCTTCGTGCCATGTAATGTTCGTTGCCTTCTGATTGCTCATTGCCGTCGTTCTCCGCGTATTTGTGCAGTTTTGTTCAAAGAGCACCGCATGGTACCAACGGGTAACGGACCTGCCAAGCTTTCCCTTACCGCTCAGCCTCGCTACGCTTTAAGTCATGCAGTCAAGGCGAACGATAGTCGGAATCGGTGAAGCGCTCTTTGATGTTTTCGATGATGAGCAGCGTCTCGGCGGCGCGCCGCTCAACGTCGCCGTCCACGCCCACCAGCTCGGCAACAACGGCGTGGTGGTCTCACGCGTCGGGCAGGACGAACTCGGCCGGCGCATCGCCGAAGAACTCACCCAGCGCTCGATGGACACCGCCCTGCTTCAGACCGATCCTGACCGGCCAACGGGCACCGTCCGCGTCGACCTCTCGGTTGAAGGCGACCCGCAGTACGACATTCTGCCTGGCGTCGCGTGGGACGTGGTGCAGTACGATTTTGACGTGGAAGATCTGGCCCAGCGGTGCCACGCCGTCTGCTTCGGCACGCTCGCTCAGCGCGACGGGCAAACGCGGAACACGATCTACCGTTTTCTCGAAGCCTCGCGTCGGGCGATTCGGCTGTTCGATGTGAACCTAAGGCAGAACTATTACGACCGGCGCATCCTTAATCGCAGCCTCGAATCCGCCACTGCCGTCAAGCTGAACACCGCCGAACTGCGCAAGCTCGACGAGCTTTTTCAGCTCGGTGGCTCGTTCGATGCCGCTGCGCAAACTTTGATGGAGCGGCATCCGAATCTCGGGTGGGTCGCGTTGACCCGTGGGACTGAGGGCACGGTGGTCTTCACGCCGGGCGAGCGTCACGAATCGGCCCCGGTCGTGGCGAAAGTGACGGATAAAGCCGACGCCGTGGGTGCCGGTGATGCCACGACGGCCGCGTTGCTGCACGGGGCGCTCAGGCGATGGCCCTGGGAGCGCACGTTGGAACTGGCGAACGAACTCGGCGCTTACGTCGCCTCACAGCCCGGGGCGTGTCCGCCGTTGAATGATCATCTGAAAAAGCTCGCGCAGCTGGAAGCGTAAAGCTACACACCGTTCTCTCTGAAAGTTGCCCATGTCTGCCCGACCTCGTTCCGCCAATGTCCCGCCCGGCTGCGGAGGACTGATCCTGAAGTGGCTCCTTGCTGCGTTGGTGATCTATCTGATCGCGTTGATTTTGCCGGGCGTTCACGTCGACGGCTTCATACGGGCACTGGTCGCCGCGCTGGTGCTGGGGCTGCTGAACACGCTGGTCAGGCCCTTGCTGGTGATCGTCACCCTGCCGATTACGGTGCTGACGCTGGGGATCTTCCTGATCGTCATCAACGCGTTGCTGATCATGTTCGCCGGCTGGCTTCTGGTGGGCTTTGCCGTCGACGGATTCGGCTGGGCGCTGCTGGCAGCGGTGCTGATCGGATTGCTGAACCTGGTTTTCGACGCGTTCGTGGAGGGCGTCCGTCGCTCGCCATAAAATCTGGCGAACGGGTTATTGCTGTTCCAGGAGATGCATGACATGCACGACCTTCCGCGAGAGCCCGAAGCCTTCACCGAGCAACTTGTCCGTCACATTCGCCGTATGCTCAGCCGTTGCACGCTGGATATCACGGGCCCGCTTGAGATCACGCTCAACGACGACCCGGTTGATCTCAGCGATTTCTACCGGGCGCTACAGCAGGAGCCGGTCGAGGATCTGCAGCCGGTGCTTGAGCGTTTCGTCAGCCACTTGCTCAACGCACGTCGCCTTCAGGACCTGGCGCTGCCGTTGGAGACGGTCTCGCAGCTGATCTTTCCGCAGATATGTCCACTGAGCTTCTTTCGTGATCGTCGGGCCGATCTTTACGCCTGTCAGCCGTTCGTGAACGACACGCTCGTGCTGTACATGATCGACCTGAACGGCGCCAGCGCGCCGGTCACGACGGAGCAACTGGTCCGCTGGGGCATCGATGTCGATCAACTCGATGAGCTGGCCCGGCAGAACCTCTCGGCTCATCAACCTCGTATGCGGTTGCCGTTCTACGCAGGCGGTCGCGTCATCGCAGCTGTTTTCGACACCGGCGACGGGTACGATGCCTCCCGTCTGCTGCTCGAACAGCTTTACACCCGCCTCGCGCCCGAGCTCGGCGGCACGTTCCTCGTCACCATCCCCACGCGCGACGTGTTCATCGCCTTTCCCACCGAGCCCACGTCCTTCGTCGACGAATTCAAACGGCAGGCAGCCCTCGACTACCGCAAACTGCCCTATCCCATCACCGACGACCTGTTCCTCGTCACACGCGACGGCGTCGCCGGCACCGCCGCCTAGTCAGCGGGCGATCGCAGATCGCCGTTTCCTCGATTCCACAAAAAAACGCCAGGAGCCAACATGCCCGCAATCGCTTTTGCCACGCTTCGCAGCAGCGCCATCGCCTTCGCGGTCGTTCTCGCCGGCAGCACCCTCGGTTGCGTCGAACAGCGTGAGGTGCGTCGCAATGAAACCTCACCGATCGAGGACGGCCAGCCGATGACAATCCTCACCGAATGGCACGGCAGCCAGAGCGAACGTGAAGAACCCGATTTTCAGGTCATCCGCGATCAGCGTGCATGGGAGCAGGCATGGGACGCGCTGCCCACCGACGATTCCGTGCCCGAGGTCGACTTCGATCAGCAGCTCGTGCTGGCCGCCTGGATGGGCCAACGCATGACCGGCGGCTACGCGATCCGCATCCGTGACATCCGCCCCACCGCCGACGGCGAAGCATTCGAAGCGATCCTCGAACACCGCGAGCCCGGGCCGGACGAATTTGTTACCCAGGCGCTGACCGCTCCGTACCACATCGTCGTCATTCCACGAACGGACAAAGAGATTCGACCGCGTGTCGTGGAGTGATCACAGACGTCGCCGCGCCGTGGCCGACCGAGGGCGGGCGCACTCTCGATCGGCTCACCGGCGGGCTACGTCTGTTCGAATAAACGCGTGGAACTCTTCTTCGATTGCCTGCACATTGCCAAAGGCGTGCACGAATTCGTTCCGCAGTGTGCGGTTGCGTCGCTGCCCTTTATCCTGACGTGCCAGCGTCGCCAGGTATTGCTTGAGCTGCGGTTGGTGGTGGATGTAAAGGAACTGGAAGAAAGACCAGCACTGTGCATAAACCTCGCTGATCGACTGGCCCGGCGAGCGGGGGACGCGCGTGAGCACAAGCAGGTCTTCGATGTTCATCACTCGCCCGCCGTTCCACGCCCGCAGAAGCTGACGCCGACGGTTCGGGTTATCAACATCGGGGCCGAACTCTTCTTCCGCATTCGTCTCGAAGTTCGTGCCCAGACCTTCGCTGACCCAGAGCGGGTACATCACGCCGCGACGCTGAAGCCCGGAGTTGAACGCCATCTGGTGGGCTGCTTCGTGGGTGATCTGGCCCGTATCGACGACGGCCGACGGCGTGTGTTCGTGCTCGTGCTCGGTTTCGCTGTTGTCCTGTGCGTGCACCTCGCTGTCGCTGTCGCGGTTCCGGGGGCCAGACTCTGTGTTGCGCAGCGTCGGATGCACCACCACGACACGGTTCGTGCGGGCCGAGTAGTACCCGTCCGACCAGCTCATGTCCACGTTGTCTTCAGCGTGAGCGTAACGGTGGAAGTCGCCGCGATGCGTGAAGCCGACCCACGTCAACGGTTGATCCAGAGGCTCGGCCAAGTCGCCCCAGATGTCGTAGAAGCGGTTGTGCGTGTACTCCAGAAGGTCGCCCGCATCGTACGCCCACTCAGCATGCGTGGAATGCAGCCGGAAGTTGGGCGTACTGTGAGTGACGAACGGCTGACCGTTGAAGTGACGCGCGACGGCGTGGTCGCGGCCGTATACAGTGCTCGTCTCCGCCGCGGCCTGCTGCTGCATTGCAGTCGCTGTGAGCGTGAGGGCGAAGACAAGGGCACACGTGCCGATAGTGTGGTTTCGTCGCATATGCTGCTCTCGGTGAATTCCCGGGGGAAAGGATGGGGTTTTACCTGATGCGGCGTCATTATCGGCTGCGGTAACATGCGAATCAAGACCTAAGTTGTTTTGTTTTTAGGTACTTGCGAAAATCGGGCTTTATAACAGGCCCGACTGAAAAGCGGCACCGCCTGCTGATGCTTTTCGCGCCGAGTCAGCCACTCGGCGTCGAAGATTTGATGGTGCCGGGGGTGTGACTCCGGGGGGTGTGGCCGCCGTTTGCCGCCCGTCCGGTGGCCTCAGCATCACGGCAATCCACTCCCCCCCCGTCACACAGTCACCGCCATCGTCAGCCGTTCGCGAGCGGGTCACTTTCCACCGTTCTGACAGACCATCATCCCGGCGCAGCATTTGCAGCAGCATCAGCCGGGGGTGCTCATATGCACGAGGGTCATCCAAGACCAATGCTTCGGCGAGCGCGATGGACGTCGCTTGACGGTCAGTGGCAGTTCACAATTGACGCCGACGCCGCCTGGACCACGCCGAGTCAGGTCCGCTGGAGCGATGCGATCACCGTCCCCTTCGCGCCGGAAACCCAGGCCAGCGGCATCCACGATACCGGCTTCTACAAATCCGTCTGGTATCGCCGTGAGTTCACGCCCCCTGAGCTTGCCGCGGGTGAACGGTTGCTGCTGCGCTTCGGTGCGGTAGACCACACCGCCACGGTCTGGATCAACGGCCGACGCGTCGCCCATCACGAGGGCGGCTACACCCCGTTTGCCGCCGACATCACCGAGCAACTTCAAAGCGGCACAACACAAACCGTCGTCGTCCGCGCCGAGGACGACCCCCACGATCTCGCCAAGCCACGCGGCAAGCAGGACTGGCAACTCGAGCCCCACGGCATCTGGTATCCCCGCACCACGGGCATCTGGCAGACGGTGTGGCTTGAACCGGTCCACGAGACCTACATCCGCAGCCTGCGGTGGACGCCGAACGTCGAACGCTGGGAAATCTCGTTGCTCGGGCACATCCAGGGCCACAACCACGGCGACCTCGCCATCCGCGTCAAACTCACCTCAAGCGACCGCACCCTCGCCGACGACACCTACTCGATCGCCAACGGCGAAGTGCAACGCCGCATCGGGCTCGCCGATCCGGGCATCGAAGACTACCGCAATGAACTGCTGTGGCGACCCGCCTTCCCAACCTTGATCCACGCCAACGTTCACCTCCTGCGTAACGGCAACGTCATCGACGAAGTGCAAAGCTACACCGCCCTGCGATCGATCGACATCCAGGGCGATCGCTTCATCCTCAACGGTGCGCCGTACTACCTCCGCATGGTTCTCGATCAGGGATACTGGGAGCAGACCGGTCAAACCGCGCCGAACGATGAGGCCCTGCGGAAGGATGTCGAACTCGCCCGGCTCATGGGCTTCAACGGCGTCCGCAAACATCAGAAGATCGAAGACCCCCGCTACCTCTACTGGGCCGACACGCTGGGCATGCTGGTGTGGGAGGAGATGCCCTCCGCCTACCGCTTCAACGCGCAGTCTGTCGAGAGGCTGACGCGTGAGTGGATCGACGTGATTGAGCGCGATGTTTCGCATCCGTGCATCGTGGCGTGGGTGCCGTTCAACGAATCGTGGGGTGTGCCGAACCTGCCCGATTCTCCGCCGCAGCGGCACTACATCCAGGGCCTTTACCATCTGACGCGAACGCTTGACCCGACCCGCCCGGTGATCGGCAACGACGGCTGGGAAGCGGTGGCGACGGACATCATCGGCATCCACGATTACGACGATCAGCCCGCCCGCATCCGCAGGCGATACACCACCGACGAAATGCAGCATCGGCTGCGCCGCGAACGGCCGGGCGGCAGGCTGCTGGTCCTCGATGAGGCCTTGGATTATCCGCTGCCGTTGATGCTCAGCGAGTTCGGCGGCATCGCCTACAAGCCCGGCGAGCAGAGCCGCGAAGAGTGGGGCTACAGCGTGGCCGATTCCGCTGACAATCTCGCTCAACGCTACACCGCACTGCTTCAGGCTGTGCGATCGCTCGAAGTGCTCTGCGGATTCTGCTACACGCAATTCAGCGATACCTACCAGGAGATCAACGGTCTGCTTCACGCCGATCGCACCCCCAAGTTCCCCCTCGAACAAATCCACCACGCCACCTACGGCGTCCGAACGCCTCGCGACCGCCAGGTCGAAGCCGAGTGGCGTGAACGGCTGATGCTCCTCCAACGTCGGCATCATCAAATGCCCGCCGAGGACCATCGCGTGCAACAGGGGTAACGCATGTCGACAAACCATCCGCCCGCCCAGGCCCTGCCGACGCGACAACCCGCCGCAGCGCCGAACGCTCAACAGCCGCCGCGACCGGTGTTCGGCTCGTTCTGGATGGGCGGGTTCGAATCGGCCTGCCAGATCAACTCCCGAGGCCAACGGCTGGACATGATCGCGCAAACCCAGCACGATCGTTTCGCCTTTCAGGACTACCGAAATCTACACGGCGTCGGCATCGCTGCCGCCCGCGACGGCGTCCGCTGGCACCTGGTCGATCGCGGCTCGCACTACGATTTCCGCAGCCTCACGCCCCTCGTCCAGGCGGCCAGGCAGGCCGACGTCCGTGTCGTCTGGAACCTCTGCCACTACGGCTGGCCGACGAATGTGGACGTGCTCGCGCCAAGCTTCGTCGATCGTTTCGCACGCTACGTTCGGGCCGTCGTGCAGCATATCCGCGACCTGACGGATCAGCCTTTGGCGTTCGTGCCGATCAACGAAATTTCGTTCTTGGCGTGGGGCATTTGCACAGATTGCATCATCTATCCCTACGCCTTCGGGCACGGCCGTGCCGTCAAGCAACAGCTGATCCGGGCCGCGATCGCTGCTTGCGAAGCCATCTGGGACGTCGACCCTGCCGCTCGCATCATGCACGTGGACCCCATCATCCACGTGGTGCCGCCACGCGATCAACCGGACCTCATCGAGGCCGCCCGCGATCAGCACAACACGCAATGGGAAGCGTGGGACATGCTCGCCGGCCGACACGAACCACACCTCGGCGGCCACCCGCGCTACCTCGATATCGTCGGCGTGAACTATTACCACGCCAACCAGTGGGAGCACCCGGACGTGAGGCTGCGCTGGGAGGATGTGCCTTTGGATGCACGATGGGTGCCGCTGCGGACGCTGCTCGACGAAGTGCACCGCCGTTACGGTCGGCCTATGGTGATGGCCGAAACCAGCCACTTCGGCGACGGGCGGGCGCGGTGGATCAGCTCCGTGGGCCATCAACTTTGCGAGAGCATGTCGCAAGGCGTGCCGATCGACGGCGTCTGCCTCTACCCCATTATCGACCGCCCGGACTGGGACACCGAAGGTCACTGGCACAACAGCGGTCTATGGGATATCCACCCCCAACCCGACGGCACGCTGAAGCGCCGCCTCAACACCGACTACGCCGAGGCCTTCGAACGTTGCCGCGCCATGCTGGAGTCGGCGCAGGCTCGAAGTTAGCGGGTAATCGAAGATCGCCGTTGGGGGCGGTAAGGTGTTGGCGGCGAGGGTTGGCGTGGGGAAGTGGCGATCGGCGATCGCCCGCTCACCGGCCCTCGCTTACTCGCCGCCGTGGATCTGTGCGTACTCAAGATTGATGGCGGATTCGGTGAGCAATCCGGGGTCGTCTTCCGTGCCGATCCATTCGAGGACGTTCAGCCGAAGATCGTCGAACTCACCTTCGGAGGCCGGCTCGGCAAGCGGGCGACCGGAGTCACCAGTCGGATCAAAGTGCGTCATCGCCAGCGTGAAGATATCTTCCACGCTTTGCACGGTCGTCACGGCCAGAGGTGTGAGTTCCTCGGAAACCTCGCCCTCTTGCAGTTCACGCGAAACGACATCCAGCAATCGCGCCGCGATGATGGTCAACTGCCTCAGGGCATTGTCCACATTGCGATTCTCAGCCTTGTCATAGGCAAGACTGCGCTCGAGGCTCTGGATGCCACGCTGATCCGTGCGAAGGCTGTCGGTCAGCCCGCCGGTGTAACTGTTCACACGGGCGTTAAGCGCGTTCAGAAGCACCTGCCTGGCTTCGGGGACGGTCAAGGCCCCCGCCGCTTCGTACATCCGCTCAAGGACCAGATCCTCGCTCTCGTCGGCCATGGCCTGCGTCAGCGGCACAAGCAGCGTGTTCTGCTGCGTATCGGTCAACGGCGACTCATCCTCATCATCATCGGTGCCGGAAAGCTTGATGATCGTGTCAGCCGCGAGATAGCGCACCCCCGGTGCTGCATGCTCAAGGCTGTCGACAACGAGGTCGACGGCTTCGTCGAGACTGCTTGAGAACTCGCCGACGATCAGCAGCGCCGTGATGCGGACGTGCAGCGTATCGCGCTGAAGCACGGCCTGAAGCTCACGCGCCAAATCATCACTCAGCGCGGCGTGCGCCGGCGGCAACGTGATCTCACGGTTACGCAGCGGATCAAGGATACGCTGACGCGAATCGCTGATCTCCGCCGGATCTTCCGTCGTGAGGATCTGTTGCACGTGATAACTGACAAACTGTTCAATCTGCTGGCGATCGTCCCCGCCCAGTGCCTCGGCAGAGAGGACGCTCGCGGAGAGCTGCCCTTCCTGCTGAGCCAACAGCTGCGTGTCGCTCATGCAAAAGAACACCGCCAGCATGACGGCAAGGGCCAGATTTTGATGTCCGGGAAGGCAACGCGAACTGAGCATCGGTGGCTCCACTGGGCCATGAACCGGCGAACCCGCAGCAACATCCAAGCCACAGGGACGGCTGCTGACACTACCAACGGCCAACTTGAGTGTCAAGGTGTACCTTAACCAATGTCACGATCAAGAAACAGTCCGCACTGCCGCAACGCCCCATTATTCCGCGTTGACCGCTCCCGTTGGACGGTTTAAGGTGATTCATCCTGATTTTCTCTCGCGAAGAGTTGCATGCCCCGAACACCTCTCGATGTGCCCGATCCTGCCGTCCGGCGTCTGAGCCTGTACCTGCGACAGCTCGAGTCGCTGGAGTACGAACAGGTGCCGACCGTCTCCAGCCGTCGGCTCGCCGAATCGCTCGGGCTCACCGACGCGCAAGTCCGCAAGGATCTCGGCTATTTCGGGCAGTTCGGACGGCCGGGCGTCGGATACGAAGTGGCGGCACTCATCCATCGCCTCCGCAAAATTCTCGGCACCGATCGCATCTCCAACACGCTCATGGTCGGCATCGGCAACATCGGCCGCGCCGTCGCGGCCTACCACGGCTTCCGTGATAAGGGCTTCGAACTGATCGCCCTGTTCGATCGCGATGAGCGGAAGGTCGGCAAAAAAGTCGGTCGGCTCACCGTGCAGTCGCTTGAAGAGATGGACGCCGTGATCGCCGAGCACAACATCCGGCTGGCGATTCTGGCTGTGCCTGTTGCTGCTGCCCAGGAAGTGGCGGACCTGCTCATCGAGCGCGGCATCCGCGGCATCCTCAACTTCGCCCCCGTTCAGCTTCGCGTTCCCGAGAACGTCACCGTTCGCCACATCGACGTCGCCGCCGAGCTTGAACAGCTGGTCTTCCTCACCTCCCTCCGCTAATCGATCGTGTGGCACTGGTGGCTTATCCACCAGTGCCCAAGCCGTACGTTAAGCCCACTGGTGGACAAGCCACCAGTGCCACGCGCCAATCCACAACCACGTTGCGGCGGTTTGTTACAATGTGATCATGTTGAACGATGACCTGAACGACATCGCGGAAAAGGTGGAGGCGGGCGAGCGGCTGACCGCCGACGACGGCAGGCGACTTTTTGCCAGCCGGGACGTCTGGGCCATCGCCGCCATGGCCGACAAAGTACGCAGGCGCCTGCACGGCAATGTCGCCTACTACAACGTCAATCGCCACTTCAACTACTCCAACGTCTGCGCCCTCAGCTGCAAGTTCTGCGACTTCTATCGCAAGCGTGGCGAGGACGGGGCCTACGAGTATTCCGTCGAAGATGTCCGCGCTCAGGCTCGGGCGGCGAAGGAGGCGGGGGCCACGGAACTGCATATCGTCGGCGGGCTGCACCCCTGGCTCCCGATGAGCTACTACACCGACATGCTGCGGGCGATCAAGGACGAGTACCCCGAAATGCACGTGAAGGGCTTCACGGCGGTCGAACTCGTCCACATGGCACGCATCAGCAAGCGCGGTCGCGATCTCGAAGCCGTGCTCAGTGAACTCAAAGAGGCGGGGCTCGGCTCACTGCCAGGCGGCGGGGCGGAGGTCTTCGACGATCGCGTGCATGATGAGGTTTTCAAGGGCAAGATCCGCTCGACGCAATGGCTTGAAGTGCACCGCGTCGCGCATCGGCTCGGGCTGATGTCCAACGCCACCATTCTCTACGGCCACATCGAAAGCATCGAAGATCGCCTGCACCACCTGCTCATTCTGCGGGAAACGCAGGACGAAGCGATCGAGGCCGGGCACGCCGGGCGGTTCCAGACCGTCATCCCGCTGCCGTTCATCCCAGGCGAGTCGGAACTGAAGCACCTACCCGGGCCGACGGGGCTTGACGATCTGAAAATGCTCGCGATCAGCAGGCTGATGCTCGACAACTTCGCGCACGTCAAAGCGTTCTGGATCATGCAGACGCTTGAGCTGACCTCGCTCGCCTTGGAGTGCGGCGTCGATGACGTCGACGGCACCGTCGTCTGGTACGACATCACCAAGGTCAAACGCGACGGCAGCACGCATCAGGAAATGACCGTCGGAGGCCTGAGGCGGGCCATCGTCGACGCCGGCTTTGAACCCGTCGAACGCGACACCCTCTACCGCCGCGTCGAACGCGAGGGCCCCAAGTGGTGGCTACGCGAGATGGTTGAAGCGTAAGATGCGCCACGCGGAAACCGCTTAATTAGTCATCGCGGGTGAGCCGAGTTTCAATGCGGTGAAGGGTGTCGCGGATGTCCAGAAGCACTTGCTGGTTGGCAAGTTGACCAGGTGACGCAACATCGGAAGGGGTGGCGGACGTCTCGTCACGATCGGCAATGCGGTCGCGCTGATCGAGAACGGTATCGCGGAACCCTTCTGTGCCTTCAATGCCAACCACGGATACGAGGGCACCAAGCCCGCCGCTCTGGCCAGCCGTTTCAACGCGGATGCCCTGAAGACCGAAGTACCGCATGATCGGTCCCTGAAAGATCGCAAGATCCGTGATCTTTTCGAGAGGGATGCTCTTTTCTTCGCGGTTGAGAATGCCGCGGTGCACTTTCAAGTCGCGCGAAGTCGCGCTCACGCGCAGGCTCGCGTAGTAGCGTTTGTAGTACCAGAAGATGCCGGCAACGCCGGCGCCCAGGAGGATGCCGACGGGGATGAGGAAAATGGTCACAAAGCACAGAATGCCGACGATCGCGGGCCCGATCGACGCCAGTACGCTTGCATAGATGGGCGCTTCGGGCCGGAAAGTAGCCTCGCGAAGGACCCGCTCACGTGCCTTCGGCGGCGAGGCGGCAGTATCGGCGGTGCTCATCGTGTCCCCTCAAAAACAAAGCTACTCCACAAACTCATCGTAGATACTGCGTAGCGCCAGCTCGAAGTCGGCTGCGTTCACGCCCACGATGATGTTCAGTTCGCTGGAGCCCTGATCGATCATGCGGATGTTCACGTTCGCATCGGCGAGGGCGCGGAAGAGGCGAGCCGCCATGCCGGGCGTCTGCGCCATGCCTCGGCCCACCGTCGCGATCAGCGCCAGGTCCGGGTCGACCTCGACTGAGTCGGGCTTCACATCGTGCTCAATATCCTCAAGCACGCTCTCCAGCTTCCCTTCCAGTTCGCTGTCGGCAATGATGACGCTGATCGTGTCGATGCCCGAAGGCATGTGCTCGAAGTTGATGTCGTTCTTCTCGACCGCTTCGAGCAGCCGTCTGGCGAAGCCGACCTGCCCGTTCATCAGCGCCTTTTCGATGCTGATGGCGGTGAAATCCTTCCGCCCCGCGATGCCGGTGATGATGCCCTTGTGCGTGATGGGGGCTGCATCCTGCACGATGATCGTGCCGGGGCGTTCGGGGCTGTTGGTGTTGCGGATATTGACGGGGATGCCCGCCTGCCGCACTGGGAAGATCGCTTCATCGTGCAGCACCGTCGCGCCCATGTAGGCCAGCTCGCGCAGCTCACGGTAGGTGAGCTTCTCGATGTGCTTGGCTTCGGCAATGATGCGGGGGTCGGCCATGAGCAGGCCGTCGACATCGGTCCAGTTCTCGTAGATGTCTGCCGACACACCACGGGCGATGATGGCGCCGGTGATATCCGACCCGCCGCGGGAGAACGTCTTCACCCTGCCGTCGGGCCTGGAGCCGTAGAAGCCTGGGATGACCGCCCGCTCGTGTTTCTTGAGCCGATCGCGAATCGCTTCGTGCGTCTGCTTCTGGTCGAATCGGCCGCGCTGGTCGAAGTGGATGATCTCCGCCGCGTCGACAAAATCGTAGCCGAGCATGTCGGCGAGGATGATGCCGTTGAGGTATTCACCCCGGCTTGCGGTGTAGTCAGCGGTGGCGCCGTCGGCGATGTTCTCGCGCACTTCTTCGAGGTGCGGCTGCATGTCCAGCGACAGGCCGAGGTCCTGCACGATCTCGCGATACCGCTCAGCGATAATGGCGAACAGTTCCCCGAATGCCACGCCCTGCCTCACGTGCTCATGGCAGAGGTAGAGCAGGTCGGTGATCTTCTGATCCTTCTCCGAACGCTTGCCCGGCGCGGAGGGGATGATGTACCGCCGATCCGGATCGGAGAGAACGATGGCTTTGACTTTACGGATTTGCGTGGCGTCGGCGAGGGATGAGCCGCCGAACTTTGCGATCTTGATCGACATCGGTCGCTGGACCTCTCGTGGATGCGTGAGCGTTTGCGGGCCTCTACTCTTTTATAACGGATGAGCCTCAGCCCGCAACGCGCGGCGATAGCGCGCGATGGCGCAGGACAATCGGTTTCATAACGAGCCGCGCACGTCAGTAAGCGGTTGTGCGCTGGAGCAGGAGAAATCTCACCGACACGCACAGTCCCAGTACGCCCTGACTTTGCAGATGCCTTGGACACAACCGCTTCCTCACGGTCGCGGCTCGTATTCTGGCACCTGCGTGTGAACGGCGGTTCAGGCCTGTTGCATGGCCGCGGCTCGGCGGGAGTTCCGCTTGCGATCGGATTCCTTGAGCGAGATCTTGCGCAGGCGGATCGCGGTCGGCGTCAGCTCGACGAGTTCGTCGTCCTCGATGTACTCCAAGGCACCTTCGAGCGTGAGGCCGCGTGATGCCTTGAGCGTCACCGTGGCTTCCTTGGTGGCGGAGCGGATGTTGTTGAGCTGCTTTTTACGCGTGACGTTGACGGTGATGTCGTTGTCACGGTTGTGCTCACCGACGACCTGCCCTTCGTAGACGGCGTCGCCGGGCTTGACGAACATCGAGCCGCGGTCGGCGAGGTTTTCGATGGCGTGGGCCGTGACAGCCCCGGTTTCGGTGGCAATCATCACGCCCTGGCCGCGGCCGACCATCGGACCGAGGTAGTCGCCGTATTCCTCGAAGGTGGAGTGCACAATCGCGTTGCCGCCCGATGCGGTCAGCAGGCGGGTTCGCAGGCCGATGAGGCCGCGACTGGGAATGCGGAATTCGATGTGCGTAAAGTCGCCCTTGGCGTCCATCTTGCTCATGATGCCACGTCGTTCGCCGACGAGCTGCATGACGGGGCCGACGTGCTCTTCGGGCACATCGATGGCGAGCAGTTCGATGGGCTCCATCTTTCGGCCGTCGATCTCCTTCACGATCACGTGAGGCTTGCCGACGCTGAGCTCGTAGCCCTCCCGCCGCAGGTTCTCAAGCAGGATGCCGAGGTGCAGCAACCCGCGACCGGCGACCTGGAATACGTCGCCGCTTTCGCCGTCTTCCACACGCAACGCCACGTTCGTCTGCAGCTCTTTCTGCAGCCGTTCACGCAGCTGGCGGCTGGTCACGTACGTGCCTTCCTGCCCCACGAACGGCGAATCGTTGATGCGGAAAACCATGTCCAGCGTCGGCTCATCAATCTTCACCGGCGGCAGTGGCTTCGCATCCTCGATCGATGCCAGCGTATCGCCGATGTCGACCTCGTTCAGGCCAACCACCGCACAGATGTCGCCCACTTCGATCTGCTGCACCTGCCGCCGGCCGAGGCCGTGGAACTGATGCAGTTGACCGATGCGCTGATTCGAACGGTTGCCGTGACGGTCGATCCGCGTCACCGCCTGCCCGGCCTTCATCGTCCCCGCGAACACACGACCGATGCCGATTCGCCCGACGTAATCTGAATAATCGAGCGTCGTCACCAGCATCTGCAGCGGTGCGTCGGCATCGAGCTTCGGCGCGGGGATGTGCTCGATGATCGCTTCGAACAGCGGATGAATATCCGTACCCGCTTTGTCGACGTCCATGCTCGCCCAGCCGTTCACGCCGGACGCGTAGACGATGGGGAAATCCATCGCATGCTCATCGTCCGCACCGAGTTCCACGAGCAGGTCGAACACTTCAGAGTGCACCTGATCGGGCCTGGCTTCGGGGCGGTCCATCTTGTTGACCACCACGATGGGCTTGAGCCCCTGCGCCAGCGCTTTGCCGAGCACGAAGCGCGTCTGAGGCATGGGGCCTTCGAAGGCGTCAACGATCAGCAGGGCGCCATCGGCCATGGTGAGGACACGTTCGACCTCGCCGCCGAAGTCCGCGTGGCCCGGGGTGTCGAGAATGTTGATGTGGAAGTCATTGCCTTCACGATCGGTGTACTGGATGGCACAGTTCTTGGAAAGAATCGTGATGCCCCGCTCGCGTTCGATGGGGTTGGAATCCAGGATGCAATCGCCCATCAACTCGCCGTCGCGGAACTGGCCGCTCTGGCGCAGGAGGGCGTCGACGAGGGTCGTCTTGCCGTGGTCAACGTGCGCAATGATCGCGATATTTCGGATAGCCTGTGAGGTCATGGGTCTCAACCGGGTAAAATGAGCCCGTCATGTTAATCTGAGCCGGCACGGTTTCCACAACGATCGCCGTGCGGCGTTGAGAAGGTGCAGGAGGGGGAGACGGGCGAAGTGGTATCTTAGCGCGGATTCGCCTGTTTCGCCAGTGAAATTTTTTAATTAGGGACGCCCGCATGCACACCGACCGATACGCCGCTCCAACTCGCCTGCTCGCGGTGCTGCTCAGCACGCTGGTGCTGAGCTCTGCCTGCGAAGCCGGGGCCGCCGAAGTGCAGCCATTTTTCGACCGCGCCCCCTGGCACGACGGGCAGGCCGAGGTGAACTTCTACGAGGCCAGCGAGATCCGATACGACGAGCGTCGCACCGCTGAGGAAGCCGTCCTCATCTTCGTCAAGGAAGACCATCTGCAGGACGGCCAGGTCAAAGCCGACGACCCGCAGCAAGCCGACCTGCCGGCCGTGAAGCTCAACTGGGTCGTTCAGATCCCCACCGGCATCTATACGTATCGTCAGCAAGCATCGGTATTTGTCAATCGCGAGACCAATCAGCCGTACCGGCAGACCTTCGCCAGCCACGAGTGGTGCGGCAACGTCTTCAAGGAACTTCGCCTGAGCGGTGACGCCGGCTGGCAGTACCGCTGGACCAGCTACTTCGAAGACGAAGGTGAGGGCACGCGGCCTATCCCGATCGCCACCGAGCACCCCGTCGTCCTCGCCGACGCCCTGCCGATCTACCTCCGAGCCGCTCGGCTGAACCACACGATCAGCGTGCTGCCCTCGCTCCGCTCGATCCGCGCCACGCCAGACGATTTCAAGCCGACCAACGCCACGATCCGCCTGCTTGATCATCAGCGCATCACCGTGCCCGCGGGGACGTTTGCCGTTCAACCGGTCACCGTCGATTACGCCGACGGTCGGCAGGATCGGTATCTACTGGAAGTGGGCGCTCGGCGTCGCATCGTCAAGATGGAACTCGCCGACGGGTCGATCTACGAATTAAGACGTTCCATCCGCACCGATTACTGGAACCGCAACGCACCCGGCGACGAAGCGATGAAAGAAGGCGTCGGCGTGGAAAATTAGGGCCACGACAGTTAGCGGGCAATCGCCGCTCGCCACCCCCCCACCTCCCGCACCTTCCGCAGTTCACCCAGCAATCGGTCGATCATCTCCGTCGTATGCGTCGCGAACACCGCCACCCGCAGCGCCCCCGCCGAGCCCAGCCCCGAGTAGACCGGGATGTACGGGACGATGATGCCCTGCCGTCGCAGCGCGTCGTGTATCTCCCGCATCGCCTCCGCCGCCTGCAGTTCGATCGTCACGATCGGCGCGGGCGATGCCGCGTCCACCTCCACGCCAAGTTCCGCCAGCCCGCTCCGCAGATGCTTGACGTTGCGATGAAGCTGCTTGCGAAGCTCCGGCTCATCGCGGGCAATGCGAAGCGCCTCGGCACTCGCCGCCGCGACCCCGCTTGGCAAAGCACTGGCCCCCGCGAAAATCTGACTGTGCCGACGCAGCCGATCGATGAATGCCGCCTCGCCTGCGATGAGGCCGCCGTACCCGCCGAGCGCCTTGCTGAGCGTGCCGCCGACGTAGAGGGCCGGCCGGTCGGCGGGCGGATCGTCCTGATTCACCGCATCGGCCAGCGCGAGATGCTCGACGGTGCCCCAGCCGTGCTCGCCGAGCGTCCCAAAGCCGTGCGCATCGTCGATCAGCATGGCCGCCCCGACGAACGGGCTCAGCCGCTGACGGTAGGCCTCGAGCGGGGCAATTTTTCCCATGGGGAACAGGCCGTCGGTCAGCAGCAGCGGTCGCGTTTGCGTCGAAAGTTCCGCGAGTTCCCGATCCAAGGCCGTCGGATCGCACGTCGGAAAGTATCTTGCGGGCAGGTCGGTCATCCGGGCAGCATCGGTCACCGCATAGTGCGAACCGCCGTCAATCAGCAGCACATCAAACCGCGACGCGATCGTCTTCAGCATCGCCGTCGCGGTGAGATAACCCGACGGCAAACACACCGCCGCCTCGGTTTCAAAGTAGCCTGCCGCCTCACGCTCCAGCGTGATGACCGGTTCACTGTTGCCGAAGCCCGTGCGGGTCGTCGCGGTGTGCAGGCCGAATGTGCGCAGCGCCCGGCAGCCCGCTTCGATCGGCTCCTCCCGGGCGTGCAGCCCGAGGTAGCTTGTGCCGCCGAAGTACAGGTAGCGCTCGCCGTCGATCCGCACATGCGCATCGGGCGGACCGTCCATCATCGGCATGCGTTCATCCATCACCGCGTGTTCCTGGTCTTGAGGGTGCCCCGGCCAGCGAGCGCTGAGCGAGACGGCCGGGTCTTCCCCATCATAAGGTTTCCTTGTCCCCCACTGTTGCGGGCACTGGACCTGCCGCGACATCTGGCAGATCATACCATCGCATCATGACCACTCATCATACGTCCAGCCCGCCTGCCACCGCATCGCCGTTTCGCCCGGCGTGGTGGTTGCGTGGCGCCCACGCCCAGACACTGTTCGCCGCCCTCTGCCGTCGGCATCCGCCGCTCGCGATGAGGCAGGAGCGGTGGGAACTGGCCGATGGCGATTTCCTCGATCTCCGCTTCGCAGGCGACGATCAAGCAAGTGATCGACCGACCGTCCTGCTGCTGCACGGGCTTCAGGGATCGCACAAATCCGCTTACATCCAGGGCATGATGCGCGCCATCGTCGCGCGCGGCTGGCGTGCGGTGCTCATTCATTTCCGAGGCTGCGGCGGCGAACTCAACCGTCTGCCCATCAGCTACCACTCAGGTCATACCGAGGATCTCGCCCACGTCATCGCCGAGTTTCAGGAGCGTCAACCTCATGCCCCGCTCGCCGCCGTCGGCTACTCGCTCGGCGGCAACGTGCTGCTCAAACGCCTCGCCGAGAGCGGTCGCGATGTCGGTTTGAAGGCCGCCGTCGCCGTGAGCGTGCCCTATGATCTCGGCTGCGCCGCCGAGCGAATCGAGCGTGGCTTCTCACGCCTTTACCAATGGCACCTGCTGCGAAGCCTCCGCCACATGGTCCGCGAAAAACTTCAGGTGACGCCCGGCGCGCTCCCGCTGACCGAGGCAGACATCAACGCGTTGCGAACGTTCCGGTTGTTCGACGATCAGGTCACCGCCCCGATGCACGGCTTCGCAGGCGTAGAAGACTACTACACCCGTTGCAGCAGCGGGCCGATGCTGAGCCGCATCCAGACGCCGACGCTGCTGATTCACGCTCGTAATGATCCGTTCATGACCCCCGCCGCTGTACCCGACGCGACCGCCCTGCCCGACCACGTTCAGCTTGAGCTGAGCCGCGACGGCGGGCACGTCGGCTTCGTCGCCGGCCGCTACCCCTGGGCCCCGACCTACTACTTAGAGCGTCGCATCCCCGACTATCTCGCGGCCTTCCTTCCCGAACAACCAGCCCGCGCTAGCGAATGAATCGCATGTCGGCGAAGTTGGGGATCACCGCAGCACCGCCCTCTCGGAACCGCCACATCGCTGGGAAGTACACGTAGAACGCCCGGCCGATCATCATCTCACGCGGCACAAACCCCACCGGCACATCCGTCATGTTCAGCAGCCATGGGTCCACCGCGTCCCACAGGCGGCTGTCCTCCGAGGCGGGGCTATTGTCGCCGAGGCAGTAGAAATTATCCGCCGCAATGGTGATCGGATCCGACGTCCCCAGCGCCCCCATTTTCTCAGCAGAAGTGTGATAAAGATCACGGTCGAGGTTCACCTTGTGCAGCGTTACCGCGGGGCCGGCCACGGTGATATCAACCGCCGGCTGAATGATCTCAAACGACCGCTCCGCCAGCGCCGACGCTTCCTCCTCGTACGTCCACTCCGCCAGCAGATCGCCGTCACGCCACATCGATAGCCGCTGATCCGCGTGCCACAACTCCACCCGCGTCCCCTGCCCAGCCTCCAACGGTCTCCCCTCCACTTGCGCGACCGTCTCCCACGGTCCAGCATCTTCCTGGGGATCCATCACGACGGGCCTCATCTCCAGCTTCGCATTCCCCTCCGCGTCAAGCGTGCCGCGGAACTGCCTTCGCTGCGATCCCGTCCGCATCGTCACCGTCAGCCCCGTGTCCTCGGGCACGAAGGTCGCCCCGACACGCATGTCTTCAATGGGATCGTCGCTTAGCGGGGCGGGGCCGTTTCGCAGCGCGTTATAGTTGTAGTAATTCAACAGATGCTTGTCAGCGAACTCGAACGCCAGCACCCCTGCTTCGTCGCCTTCATGTCGCCAGTGAGGCCCGCGCTGCTCAAAGGACCACGCCTGCTCCGTGCGCTCCGTCGGCTGCCACGGCACATGCCAGGCCCGGCTGCGCGGGCTGTACGTTTCAATCGGTCCGGAGACGCTGGGGTCGCCATCATCCAGCGGATAGTAACGGCTGTGATACACCGGCACCCAGACCGCCTGCTGCACTTCGTAAGGCTTTCGCTGAATGCGCCATGCGTCGGCGTTACCGGTGGCGGTGCCGTCGGCGTTCAGCGGTCGCGTAAAAACGTTGCCGCCCACCAGCCAAAGCTCTTCCTCGGGCAGCCCCACCAGCCGCTTGATGTAGTTCTGCTCAGGATCTTTCGGATTCTTGAAGACGACCACCTGCCATCGCTGCGGTTCGGCGAATTCGTAAACGTACTTGAGCACAAGAATCCGGTCGCCCGACTCCTGAAGCGTGGGCTTCGCGCCCAGGCTGATCTCGTAATCGCACATGGTGCAGTCGACATCGGCCGAAGTGCGCGACTGGTCCGCAGCGTTCAGCGTGAACTGATACCCACACATCGGACACTCCGCCCGGAAGTGCGCGCCCAGCAGCGTCGGCGCCATCGAGCCGGTGGGGATCACGAACGCTTCAACGATGAAGGCGCGGAACATGAACGCCAGCACGAACGCGATGATGATCGACTCGAGCGTCTCGCGCACGGAGCCTTCGTTGGTGTTCGGCTCCTGCCGCTCGTTCTTGCCTGGCGCAGATGTTTCAGCCATGGATGCCGACGCGATCTATAGATGGTAGCGGACGCCCCGTCGCGGCAACGTGCGCTGCGGGCCTCGCCATTTTACGCAACCGCAAATCATTTGCACGCCGCCCCACCATTGCGGGTGTGCGCCAAAGTGAATAGCCGCCGGCCTACGACCGGCCGGAACGCCAACTCACAAAAAAAACGCGACCGGCCGAAGCCGATCGCGTTTTGATTTCGAGATATGAAGCGAAGATTACTCCTCGCGTTTCTCTTCGGTTTCGGGCTCCGCTTCGGGTGCGGCTTCCGATTCCGGTTCGATTGAAGCTTCAGCCTCAGGCTGCTCTTCGTCACCGGTCCGCTTCGCGCCACCGGGGCCGAAGCTGATCTTGTCGGTGCCGAGGAACTCGTGAGAGTCCATACCGCCACGGCTGGGTCCGCCACCGAATTCGGCGCGGGACGGGGCGGAAGGTTCGTAATCGGCTTCGCCACCGATCTGAGCACGCTTGAGCGAGAGGCCGATCTTCCGATCGTCGGTATCGACGCGAAGGATCTTGACCTCGAGCTCCTGCCCGACCTTGACCACATCGGCGGGGTTTTCCACCTTGTGATCCGAAAGCTCGGAGATGTGCAGCAGGCCTTCCAGACCGTCTTCGAGTTCGACGAACACGCCGAAGTTCGTGATCTTGGTGACCGCACCGTGCACCACCATGCCAGGCTGGTACTGCGTGGGGATGGCTTCGAGCCAGGGGTCCTCGGTGAGCTGCTTGATGCCCAGGCTGATGCGCTGCTTGTCCTGATCGACTTCGAGCACGACGCACTGGATGGGCTGGCCCTTCTTGAGCACCTCGTTGGGATGGGCGACCTTCTTGGTCCAGCTGAGGTCGCTGACGTGGAGCATGCCGTCGACGCCGGGTTCGATCTCGACAAACGCACCGTAGTTGGTGAGGTTCCGCACGGTGCCTTCGATGACCGTTCCGGGCGGGTATTTCTCAGCCACGAGATCCCAGGGATTCTGCTCAGCCTGCTTCATACCGAGCGAAATTTCCTGCTTACCGTGGTTGATATCGAGCACGACGACTTCGACCTCTTCGCCGACGCTGACCAGTTCCGACGGATGGTTCACCCGGCGGGTCCAGCTCATTTCGGAGATGTGGACGAGGCCTTCGATGCCCTCTTCGAGCTTCACGAAAGCACCGTAGCTGACGATGTTGACCACCGCGCCGCGAACCTTCTGGCCCACGGGGTACTGGTCGGCCACTTCGTCCCACGGGTTGGGCTGACGCTGCTTGAGGCCGAGCGCGATCTTCTCTTTCTCGCGATCGATGTTGAGCACGCGAACCGTGATCTCCTCGTCGATCTTCACCAGCTCCGACGGGTGATTGATGCGGCCCCAGCTCATGTCCGTGATGTGCAGCAAGCCGTCGAGCCCACCGATGTCCACGAACGCGCCGAAGTCGGCGATGTTCTTGACCACGCCGGTGACATCATCGCCTTCGGTGAGGGTCGAAAGCAGCTTGTCGCGTGCTTCGGTCCGCTCTTCTTCGATGAGCTTGCGGCGGGAGATAACGATGTTGCGACGATCGGTGTCGATCTTGAGAATCTTCGCCCGGATCGTCTTGCCGATGTAGTCGCCGATGTCCGGAGGCCTGCGGATGTCGACCTGGCTTGCAGGCAGAAAGACCGGGACGGCGATATCGACCAGCAGCCCGCCTTTGATCTTCCGCATCACAACGCCTTCGACTTCGTCGCCTTCGTCGTTGTCGCGGATAATGCGTTCCCAGCCGCGAATACGGTCGGCCTTCCGCTTGGAAAGCTGGATGACGCCGTTCTCTGCTTCCAGATTTTCCAGAAGCACTTCGAGTTCGTCGCCGGGCTTGACCTGATCGAAATGATCAAACTCGCCCTTGTTGATCAGCCCTTCGCTCTTGAAGCCGACGTCAACGACGACGTCGTCCCCGGCGAAGCCGATCACGCGGCCCGGGAGAATCGTGCCAGGAACGAAGTCGTGGTCCTGTTGGCCCAGCAATTCGTCCATGTCGCCGCCGAGCGATGCGGCTTCGAGCATGAGCGAATCATCTTCGATCTGATCCGGTTCTAGTTCCTGAATAAGGTTATAATCGACCACAAAAAGCGTCCGGCCGGTTGTTTAAGCCCGGCTGACTCAACCTGAATCAGCATCGTCGAGCCTGCCGCCCCCGGCCATTGGGTTCGGCTCGTCGCCTCCGGAAGGTCGTAATGGCCTTGCCCGAGGGACGGAAAGAATCGCTAGTATAGCAACGCAACCGTCACAAGGGAACCGTTGAACCTTAAGAAAAATAGCGGTCGGTCGCCGAGGGACGCTAAGCTGACTGAGGCCGCCGTTCAGCGTGTTAAGGAGTCGTGAATGTTCTGGCCCCGTCGTGGAAAACCGCTGTCAACGCCCGAGGAAGCGGAGACGCAGGGCCCGCTGCTGCGTCGCTACCTGCCGGACATGGTCTACGGTGCGAATGACGGGATCATCACCACCTTCGCCATCGTGGCGGGCGTCGTGGGGGCGAACCTTCCGACAGCCGTGGTGCTGATCCTCGGCCTCGCGAGCCTGATCGCCGACGGCGTCTCGATGGCCGCCAGCAATTTCCTCGCCGAACGCTCCCGCGCCAGCGACCGCCTCACCCGCGTGCAGGCGGCGCGTCATGCCTTCGCCACGTTCGGCGGGTTCGTCACGATGGGCGTCGCGCCGCTGATCGCCTACCTGCTGCCGGTTCCCGAAGCCCAGCGATTCCCCGTCGCCGCCGCGGCCACCCTCGCCACGCTCTTTGCCGTCGGCTCCGCCCGGTCACTCGCCGCGGAACATATCCGCTGGTTCCGAGGCGGCATCGAGATGCTGCTCGTCGGCGCCGGGGCCGCCGGTGTGGCCTACGGCATCGGCGCAGGCATCGCTTACTATGTTGGTCTTGAGGGCGTGCCGATCTGATTTTTAGATCGCCGCTCGAGGGTGCCCCGTCCAGCGCAGACGGCCGGGCGGATAAGCGGCAACGCTCGCGATCTCTAAACACGCTGAACGGAACCCGGCCGTCTCGCTCAGCGCTCGCTGGCCGGGGCACCCATCATGAATGGTGGCCAAACCAGTCGTGGCACACGACATCCTTCCCCCTCCCGCTGTACCGCTGTCAGAAGGGCGCGTATACTGCCCGCCTCGAAACGCCTCATTGGAGCGCTCACGGTATGCTCAAGTTCTTCCGTCAATTCGTCCTTAACAAAGCAGTGATGGTGGTCATCGCCTCCTTCCTGATGATCCTCTTCCTGTTGCCCGGCGTCGAAATGTTCATGCCCCAACAGGGCAACCAACCCATCGGCGAGGTCAACGGGAAGGTGCTGCGCGTCTCCGATCAGCGCACGGCCGGTGCCGAGATGCAGACCCTCGCACGCATGGGCCTCGGCCAGAGCCTCCCGCAGAACGAGCTGACCTGGCTCCTGCTGATCGAAGAAGCCCGGCAGAACGGCATCTACGCTTCACAAGCCGAGATCCGCGGCACCATTGAGGACCTCCAGGAAGCGCAGATGAATCCCTACGCCGCCGCCGAGGCCGCCGATCTCACCGAAGAGATGCTCTTTCAGGCGCTGCGGCACATGCTCATGGTCAACGAGCTGCAGGAGATGATCGCCGGCGTCCGCAAGCCCAGCGAACCCCGCCTCGCCCACTTCGCCCGGGACACCGGCTCCACGGCCAGCGCCGACGTCGTCATCATCGATGCCAAGCATCTCTTCGACGCCGTTGAAGAGCCGACCGAGCAGGAAGTCCAGGAGCAATTCGAGCAGTACCGCGATGTGCGCCCCGGCGAATCCGAGCCGTTCGGCTTCGGTTACTACCTGCCGCCCCGCGTGCAGATGGAGTACCTCGTCGTGCCGCTGTCGCGCGTGGAGACGGGTATTGAGATCGACGAAGTTGAAGCACGCCGCTTCTATATGGAGAACCCGGACCTGTTCCAGCCCCGCAGCAGCGACGAGCTTCCCGAGGGCCATCCCGAAGGCGAGCCGATGCCCTACCGCGAAGTTCGGCCGCGGGTTTACGAGACGCTGCTCGACCGCCGCGCCCGTGAGAAGCAGGACGAGATCATCCGCTGGATCGCTGGCAACTTTTCCCAGGAAGAACGTCGCCTCCCGATGGATCGCGCCACCGCCTACCGGCAGATCGATGAAGATACTAACCTGCTTTCTTTTGAAGAGATCGCCAGTCGCACGCAGGAGCGGTACGGCGTTCGGCCGGATGTGATCCGCCTCGAAGATCGCTGGCTGAGCCCGGAAGATGTCGACGAGCTTGAAGGCTTCGGCGACGCGTACCTTGAAGCGTCCAACCGTGAATATGCCGTGGAGACCTACGTCTTTTCCGTGCCGGAGGTGGACCCTTCGGATCAGAATCCGCTGCTCGCCCTGCGGCTGCAGGTGGGCCTCGCCTCCCGGCCGGTGCAGGACGACGCCGGCAACCGTTATCTGTTCCGCCTGCTCGACGCCGATGCTCCGCGTGAGCCTGAATCGCTCGACGAGGTCCATGATGAGGTCGTCGAAGACGTGAAACGGCTGCGGGCCTATCGCCAGCTTCAGGAGCAGCAGGATGAGCTTCTTCAGCGTGCGCTCGATGAGGATCTGATGACGCTCGCTGAGAGCTTCGACACCCGCGTGCGGAACCTTGACAGTTTCCAGGGTCGCGAGGGTCAGACCGGTCGTCTGCAGCCTCCGAACCTGTCGGGCGTCGGTCGATCGGCCGCGTTCGTCGACAGTATCTTCACGACCGCTCAGCGGGCGCACGAGGAAGCCGGCAGCATCGAAGAGGCCGGCGATGACCTGACGACGACGGTTGTGCCGCTGGACCAGCAGCAGGCGATCGCCGTGGCGCGTGTGCGGTCGTATCGGCCTGTGAATCGACAGCTGTACCAGATGCTTCGCCCGAGCCTGCCGCAGCAGTTGGCCAGCACCGACTTCTTTGAGATGCTGACGACGGAGAATCCGTTCGCCCCCGAAGCGGTCAAACGGCGTGTCGGCTTCATCGACGCCCGCCCCGATGACGAGGACGCCGACGCAGCCGCCCTCGCCGGAAACTGATCGGCCTTCGGCACGCCCCTGAAGCCCACGCTCTAAGCGCGTGGGTCAGGCCGCGGACCGTCGCATCAAACCCCGAACGACGTCCCGATCCCCTTCGCCGCCGCGATCAGCGGATGATCCAGAGGCACCATCCGCTGCTTGCCCGCCACCTGATCGAGCGCGATGTCCGTTACCTCGCGGCCGTGCATCACGATCATCCGATTCTGCTTGCCCGCCATCAGCGTCTGCACCGCCGCATGCCCGAACTCCGTGGCAAGCACCCGGTCTTCGGGAACAGGCGTGCCGCCGCGCTGCACATGGCCGAGCACGGTGCAGCGGGTTTCCACGCCCGTCTTTTCTTCGATCAGATCCGCGACGACTTTGCCCACGCCGCCCAGCCGCACCGGGTCGGGGCTTGTCGGATCGTGATGCGCCACGGTCTGGTCGCCATCGAGAGGCTTCGCGCCTTCTGAAACGCACAGCAGCGTGAAACGCTTGCCGAATCGACTGCGCGCCTGCACCGCTTCGCAAACCTTTTCTATGTCGTAGGGCACTTCCGGCAGCAGGATCACGTCCGTGCCCGAAGCGATGCCCGAATGCAGCGCCAGCCAGCCCGCGTTCCGCCCCATGACCTCCACGATCATCGCGCGGTGATGGCTGGCCGCCGTGGTGTGAACCCGATCCAGCGCATCGGTGGCAACGTAGCGGGCCGTGGCGAACCCGAAGCTGACATCCGTACCGACGATGTCGTTGTCGATCGTCTTCGGCACGCCGATGCAGTTCACGCCGTGGTTGGCGAAGTTCATCGCACCGGCCATCGTGCCATCGCCGCCGATCACCACCAGCGCATCGAGGTGATGATGATTGATGTGCTCCATGCAGCGATCGGTGACGTCGCGCACCTCGATCTCACCGTTGGTTTCGACAGCGTAACGGGTGGGATCGCACTTGTTGTTCGTGCCGAGGATCGTGCCGCCGCGGGTAAGAATGTCGCTCACGTCGGCGGGCTTGAGCAGGCGGATGCGGTTCTGAATCAGGCCCTGAAAGCCGTCTTCGATGCCGAACACTTCGAGGTTATATTCGTAAATGGCGGACTTGGTGACCGCTCGGATCACCGCGTTAAGGCCGGGGCAGTCGCCGCCGCCGGTCATCACGCCGATGCGTTTGATAGGTTGGCCCATGGCGGGCTCCGTGCGTTGGGGGGTGGATGGTCGCAGGTGTGACGTCTCTCGTGGTTCATTCGATTGTAACGATCGACGCATAAGCTGCACGCAGTCTCGGCCGGTGCCCCCCCACTGCTGCCTCGCCATGCCTTGCCAACCCACCGCCTGCGATCTATCGTCACAGGACCGACCACAACCGGAACATTTCGCGAGGCCACCGCATGTTTCCCCCTGACGATCCGCCCAAACCAGACGAACCGACCCCCCCCACCGATCCCGCAGAGACTCCAGCCGCTTCGGAGCCGACTGCCGAAACCGAAGCTGCGTCTGCCGCTCAGCCGCGCCGCAACCCGCGTGTGGTGATGGAAACCTCAGCTGGCGTGATGACGCTCGAACTGCTTGAGGATGTCGCCCCGCGCACCGCTGCCCACTTCATGCAGCTGGTGCACGACGGCTTCTACGACGGCCGCTCGTTCCACCGCATCATTCCCGACTTCATCATCCAGGGCGGCTGCCCGTTCCACGACGGCACCGGCGGCTGCGGGTACACCATCAATCCCGAGTTCAACGACACGCCTCACGACCGAGGCGTCGTTTCCATGGCACGCACCGCCGACCCCTACTCCGCCAGCGCGCAGTTCTTCATCTGCCTGCAACGTGAGAACTGCGCCCATCTCGACGGCCAGTACACCGCCTTCGCCAAGGTCGTCGACGGCCTGCACGCCCTCGATGAAATGGCCGCGATGCCTCTGACCAACTACGAACTGGGCACCCCCGCCGATCCGCCGATGATCCACCACGTCTACGTCGAAGACCATGGCCATGACCATCACGACCACCACGACGCGCCCTGAACCACCTGCCCTTCCGCACCGATCAAGCCCCATCACATGACGCACGACCAACTCGCCAAACGTATCGCCGACGTCGCTCTGCTGCGTGGCAGCTTCACCCTCCGAAGCGGCCGCACGAGCGACTATTACCTCGATAAGTATCTCTTCAGCACGCAGCCGGACATTCTCCGTGAGCTCGGCAAGTGCTTCGCCAAACGCATCGAAGAGCAGACCACCCGCCTGGCTGGTGCGGAGCTCGGCGGCATCCCGCTGGTCGCTGCAGCCAGTCTCGCCACAGGGCTGCCGTGTTTGTTCATCCGCAACCAGAAAAAAGACTACGGCACCAGCCAGCAGCTCGAAGGCAAACTCGAAGCAAACGACCGCGTCGTCCTACTCGAAGACGTCTGCACGACCGGCGGCCAAATCCTCGAAGCCGCCAAGGTCATCGAAGCCACCGGCGCACAAGTCACCCAGATCATCGGCACCATCGACCGCGAAGAAGGTGCCCGCGAAAACATCGAAGCAGCCGGCTACACATTCCAGGCCCTCTTCACCAAAACCGACCTCGGCGTCTAACCCCCCCCACCTTGTCCCGCCTGATTTTTGGGCGTTTACGGCTTGCCTAGAGCCGGCTCGTCCCCGAGCCGGTTTCCCCGCCCCCCACACACATCAACCCATAAAAGTCGCACGGCAGCCGGGCGCTTCGGTCACGGTGACACGCGTCAACTTCACCCGGTCCGGCAACGGCGGCGCGATCAGCTGATAGATCCGCTCAGCCACACGCTCAGCTGAGGGGTTCATCCCCGCGAAGGCTTCCACGTCATTCAGGTGCGTCCCCTCTAGCGGGGCCAGCGCGTCGCTGACGATCTGCTCCAACGCGTGGAAATCCATCACGACTTCGATTTCATCCAGATCCGCCGACTGCACATGCACCAGCACCCGCCAGGCGTGCAGATGAGGCGTTTCCATTACGCCGTCGTACAGCCGCAACGCATGCGAGGCCCGGAAAACACGTTCAATACGAAGCTCGTACACAAAGGGCTCCCTGAGTGATGGTGCGCAAGACGAATGAGTATCACCAACACCCGAGATTTCTCAAGCCCCCCGCCATACACCTACACATACAGCATGCACTACGCCGTTTCCTGCAGTGCCTCTTCGCGTTCGACTTCCTGCGTCTGCCCGGGCCGATAGATCGGGCGTGAAACTTTGATACTGCCGCCTGGCACCGCTGCGAGATCGATCACCTCATCCAGTGGCGCGCCGGTGGTATCCATCAGCCGCACGACCGGCCGATCCAGTTGATGGGCATGCGTCGCCACCACATAGGCCAGTCGTCCATCGCTGAGTTTCAGGTGCGATCCCACGGGAAAAAGGCCGGCCGCCTGCACGAGTCCGCGGGTGGCGACCTTGTCGAACACACCGCTGGAAGCCGCCCGGATGATCTGTTCCATCACGTGATAAGGAAGCTTGGCGGAGCGATGGAAACGCGGCGCGGTGGCCGCTGCGAAAACATCCGCCACCGCCAGCACGCTCGCCAGATCGCAAAGCTGCTGGCTTCGGCAGCGCCGCGGATAGCCCATGCCGTTCTCCCGCTCGTGATGTTGATAAATCGCCCGCCGCACCATCGCGTCCAGGCCGTCGACGCCCCTCAGCATGCCGACGCTGTACGCGGGGTGGTGGTCGAGTACCTTCCGATCCTCTTCGTTCAGCTTCGCGTCCCCGTTGCGAATGCTGGCCGGCAGTAGCAGCATGCCTACGTCGGCGAAGAGCGCCGCCATGCCCGCCCGCCGAACATTGTCGGGGGACCATGACAGCTGCGCCGCCGTCGCCATCGCCAGCACCGCGACCGAGTACGCCTGATCCGCGAGGTAACCCTGCCGTCGCCGACAGAGCAGCGCCAGCTGCGTAAAACGTTCGCGATGGTCCACCAGCCGTTGGTACAGCCGCTCGATCAGCGCTGCGATTTTCGAAATATCCACAGGCCCGCCAGCGACCAACTGTGCGAACCATTGGTCGACCCGTTCGATCTCCTGCTCACGTGCCTCAGCCAGTTGCTCCTCGCTCGGCCAGCTTGCCTGTGGCGAAGCAGATCGCAGTTGCCATACCGACTTCAGCGCCGGCTCGATGCGACCAGACGGCGCTTCCGCGTCATCGACGACGTCCGCCTCCGCCAGCTTCGCCATCAGCGTGCGTCCCACGTCGGTCAGCCCGCCGCTGATGAGTTCAACGGTGTCAGCGGATCGGTAGGCGCCGGCAGCAAGACCAGCAAGATGATGCCGCTCCACGAGCTGACCCCGCGTCAGCAGCAACCGCCCCCATCGGCTGACCACCTCCGTCGCCGCCGACGTCCCTTCCTTGGGAGCCTCACTGGCCGGGATCCGCTCCAGCAATCCGGCATCGGCCAGCTCCTCCGGCCCCCTCGCGAGATAATAATCAGCATCGGGCAGCGTCCGCACGATCTGGATGTGCTCGACGCGAAGCGAACAGCCCAACTCGGCGAGCTTCTCACCGTTGCCGCGCAGCAGCGCCTGCTCAAGCTGAACACCTACCCGGAGCTTCGTGCTTGCGATCTTCTCCATCGGTCCTCTTCTTCCTCCCTGGCTGTCGGCCCCGGTCCAGTGCAAGCATCGGCAAGCGCCGCGGCGAAGTTGACTGGCATTTGTGAGACTTTTCCGCGTACGCCCGCCCCGCCCCTTGTACGCACTGCTATATCGTTCTATTTTGACCGCGGGTACCAGCATTCGTTTGAGCACTTCCAGCCGAATTGGGGACGATTGATTCATGTCAGATTCCAAACTCATGCTCTCGATCAGCGGGCTACGCGGCATCGTCGGCGACAGCCTCAACCCCGAGGTCGCCGCCCGCTTCGCCGCCGCCGTCGGCTCTCACTTCCGCCAGGCCACCGGCAAGGAGCACCCGCTCGTCGTCCTCGGCCGCGACAGCCGACCCTCCGGCCTCATGATCGAACAAGCCGCCATCGCAGGCCTCACCGCCACCGGCTGCCGCGTCGTCGTCCTCGGCATCGCCACCACCCCCTCCGTCGCCATCATGGTCGACCATCTCCACGCCGACGGCGGCCTCGTCCTCACCGCAAGCCACAACCCCATCATGTGGAACGGCATCAAAACACTCCGCCACGACGGCGTCGCCCCGCCCCCCGATCAGGCCGCCGCCATCATCGAACGCTTCCACCACGGCCCGCTCGATTACGTCGATGTGCAAAGTCTTCAACCGAACACACGCGACGAAACCACCGCCGACGTTCATATTCAGCGCATCCTCCCGCACGTGGATGTTGAGCGCATCCGCAGCCGCAAACTCAAGGTCGTCCTCGACAGCGTCCACGGTGCCGGCGGCCCCGCCACGGCCATGCTCATGCAGGAGCTCGGCGTCGAACTCGTCCACCTTTACGCCCAGCCGACCGGCCAATTCCCCCACACCCCCGAGCCCACCGCCGAGAACCTCACAGGCCTCTGCGAAGCGGTGCAGGAACACAATGCCGACATCGGCCTGGCGCAGGATCCAGATGCCGACCGCCTCGCACTGGTCGATCAGAACGGCGTCTACATTGGTGAAGAATACACCCTCGCCCTCTGTGCCGAGCACGTCCTCAGCCGCACGCCCGGCCCCGTGGCTGCGAACCTCTCGACCTCCCGCATGCTCGACGACGTTGCTGCCCGCTACGGCTGCACGGTCCACCGCACCCCCGTCGGTGAAGCGAACGTTGCCGACGCCATGAAGCAGCACCACGCCGTCGTCGGCGGCGAAGGCAACGGCGGCATCATCTTCCCGCCGGTCATCCATGTCCGCGATTCGCTCTCCGGAGCGGCCCTCATCCTCGACCTGCTCGCTGCCAGCGGTGAATCGCTTTCGCAGCTCGTCCGCCGCATCCCCGCCTACAGCATCGTGAAGGACAAACTGCCGGTGCGCGACGGTGTGGCCGAGAACATCGGCCCCCGCCTTGAAAGGCGATTCGCCGGCGAAAAGATCGATCAGCAGGACGGCATCCGCATCGACACCGCCGACGCCTGGGTTCACGTGCGCCCCTCGAACACCGAGCCGATCCTCCGCATCATCGCCGAAGCTGCCGACCCCGAAACCGCCCGCCAACTCATCAAACAGGTCCGCGAAGAGATCGACCAACTCTAAATGCAAACGCCCAGAACGAGCCGCGACCGTAACAGTCTTTTTCATCTCTTGCGTAAGTCGTTGATTTTCG
>JBBDRF010000008.1:0-11822 GCA_040905565.1 Phycisphaeraceae bacterium
CCGCCGAGCTTGCCTTCCGTGCCCACCTCGCGGGCCACGCGCGTCACTTCCGAGGTGAACGAGCTGAGCTGCTCCACCATTCGGTTCACGATCTTGGCAGTGCGGAGGAACTCGCCATCCAGCGGTCGGCCTTCGATTTCCAGCGCCATCGTCTGCGTCAGGTCGCCCTGGGCGACAGCCCCGATGACGCGGGCGGTCTCGCGGGTGGGGTGCACAAGGTTGGTGATCAACGTGTTGACCGAGTTGGCGGAGTCGGCCCACGAGCCTTGCACTTCGCCGAACGAAGCACGCTGCGAGATGCGTCCTTCTTTACCCACGGTGACGCTCAACCGCTTCAACTCGCCGGTCATCCGCTGGTTGGTTTCGACGACCTCGTTGAACGTGTCAGCGATCTTGCCATCGAGGCCGGCCAGGTCCATGGGCAACCGCGTGCTGAAATCGCCTTTCTGCAAGGCCATCAGCGCCTTGAGCAGCTCCCGCTTGTCGAGGCCCTGGCCTTGGGCGCGTCCTCGTGCGCCGACGGCACGCGACTTGGAAGAGACGGTGGCATGCCCATTCGCGCCCGTCAAACGACTGGTGCCGGTCTGGCCGTTACGCTTGTGCATTGATCGGATCGGCATGGCGTTTCCTGGTCTGGGGAATGATCGGGCAGCGATCAGGCGGCGGCGCATCGTCTGGAAGGCGAAAAACTGCACCTTTCGCGCGACGGTCTGATCGACCGCTGCGCAAAAGGATACATCATGCCAGGCGGCTGCCGCAAAGATGAAAAACAGACATCCTGGACACCCGCGGCCCGAAACTAAAATCCACGAACCCATTGATTCGTGGCTCCCCCGCCGCGTATGGCTGACTTTGCCAGTGTAGGGCGACCGCAGAAATACCCCATGGGGATTTCTCCCATTGAACGATCGGGGCAAAGCGGTAACTGCGGCTCGTGCGCTTGTCGCGCCGGACTGAATCGTCTCGTTGGCGGGGCTTCAGAGGGCGTGTGGACCCTCCGGGGTTCAGCATAACCGTGGATAGCTGATCTTCCTACGGCTGGTCGTCGATGCTCACCAGGGCGGATTCGATCACTTGCACCACCTGCGCCGGGGTGACCGGCTTGATCAGCACCTCGACAAAGCCGACTTCCGCCTGCACGGCCGCTTCGGCATCATCGGCCGCCCCGGTCAGCGCCACACCATGCAACCCATGGCGTTCGTGAAGGTCGCGCATCAGGTCCACGCCGTTGCGATCGGGCAGGCGGAGGTCGCTGACCACCAGGTCCACGTCGTTCTCCGCGGCTTGGGCGAGCGCTGATTCGGCGTTCTCGGCTGTCATCACCTCATAGCCGTTGCGTCGCAACAGCATGGCTTGAAGCATCAAGGTGTCAGCGTGATCATCGACCAGAAGAATGCGTCGTGAATCTGTCGCTTCTTTCATTGAATGCCGATACTCCTTCCTCGCCCCGTTTCCCCCCGGCCGACTCTCTCGTTCAGTTGGCGGAGCAGTCGCGACGCGATTTGAAGTATAGCCTGGCGGGCAAGGAATTTCCCTATCGGCTGCTGTTTCCCGCATTTGTGCCTGCTGCACAGCTTGTCGATCCATTCTCCGAGCTGTCGACGAGAACATACGCGGTAGATCAATTGCTTGTGATCGAGCATCTGCAATGCCCGGCAGAGAGGAGGCGGTCTGCGACTTGATCATGGCCCGAAGCAGGTGGGCGAAGTGATGTTGTGATGCAATGCAGCGTCGCGTATTTGTTATGCTCAACAACTGAATTTGCCTATCAGGGAGGCCCGCCACCATGGCCGTAAATCTCCAAGCCGGCGCCGCGTCGATCGACTGGACGCCGAGCCACTCGTTTCATCTCGCCGGTTACCCGCACGTGGAGCGGTTCAGCACAGGCGTGAACGATCCGTTGCTCGCGTCGGCCTTGTGTATTGCTCAGGGCACATCGACGATCGCGCTTGTGTCGGTCGACATCCTTTTCGTCACGCATGCGATGGCACGCCGCATCCGCAGCCGACTGGACACGGCGTTGGGGCTGCCCGCCGACCATGTGCTGCTGGCTGCGACGCACACGCACTCGGGCCCCATGGTGACGGAGCATTTTCCGACGCCCGGCAAGCCGACGCTGCCGCCGAGCGAGCCGGCCATTATTCAGCAATGCGAGGACGCCGTGGTGCGGGCTGTCTGCGATGCTCACGCGGCCATGGTCGACGCGGAGGCCGCGTGCGTGATCGCCGATGCCACAGGCGTCGGCACCAATCGGCGCGACCCCGCCGGGCCGCACAACCCCGAGGCCCCGCTGCTGGTGTTGCGGCGGGCGGACGACCAGCAGCCCCTCGCCGCCCTGACCGTCTGCAGCATGCACCCGACCGTGCTGCACGAAGATTCCACCCTCATCAGCGGCGACTTCCCCGCTTTTGCCCGCCAGTACCTGCAAAAGCACGGGCTGGGCGAACAGACCCCCGTGCTGTATTTCACCGGCGCGGCGGGCAACCAGAGCCCGCGCCACGTGACGCAGGCCAACACGTTCGACGAAGCGCGTCGGCTCGGCGAGATGCTCGGCCAACGGCTCGTTCAAGCGATGGACAACCTCACCTGGCAGGCCCAGTTGCCGTTGACCTGCCAGTCCACTGAAATCACCTTGCCCGCACGGTCGCTCCCCACGCCCGACGAGGCGGCGCAGCGGTTGACTGCCGCCGCGGCACATCTGGACGAGCTTCGCCGCAAGCGTGCCCCGCGGGCGCAGGTGCGCACCGCGGAGGTCGACTGGTTCGGCGCCGAGCGAACGCAGGCGATGGTGAATGCCGCGGCGGCGGGGCTGCTTGAGGCCGCCATCGCCGAGCGCACCCCAACCGAGATTCAGTTGATCACCCTCGGCTCGTGGACGTTCGTTGCCTGGCCGGGGGAGGTGTTCGTCGAGTTTGCGCTGGCGGTGAAAGCGCAGCACCCTGAAGTCCACGTGATCACCTACGCGAACGGCGAGAACAAAGGGTACATGGTCACCCGCGAAGCGGCGGAGGAAGGCGGTTACGAAGCGTCCAGCGCGCTGTTCGCCAATCCCGACAGTGGCGAGATGCTGGTGCGGGCGACGCTGGAGCAACTTCAGTCTGTCGAGGTCGGCAAAGGCGAGCGGTGAAGTGGGCGGTCCTTCGCCGCCTTCCACGTGACGTTGTGATCGCCCTTTGAGAATGGCGCGACAATGCCAGGACATGAAGATTTCGTTTACCTCAACGGCACATACCTGCCTCGCGGAAAGGCCTGCCTCTCAGTGGAAGATCGCGGGACGCTGTTCGCCGATGGCGTGTACGAGGTGGTGCGCTATGTGGACGGGCGGTCGTTCGCCATGCAGGATCACCTTGATCGATTGCGGCGCAGTCTCGCGGGCGTTCGTCTTGCCGAACCGAAGATCGTGGCAGACTTGCCGGCGATCAGCGACGAACTGGTCGGTCGCAACCAGTTGGCGAACGCCAAAGTTTACTGGCAGATTACGCGCGGGCCGGGCCCCCGCAACCCGTTGCTGCCGACCGATCCGCGGCCGAGCGTGCTGGCGATGACGTACCCCTGCCCCCCGTTGCCGGATGAACCCGCCGCGCCGATCCGCGCTGTGCTGATCGAGGATGTGCGGTGGGCGCACTGCTGGATCAAGTCGCTGATGTTGTTGCCGAACGTGCTCGCACGGGATGAGGCGATCCGCGCCGGCGCTGCGGATGCGATTCTTCATCGGCAGGGCGTGGTGACGGAGGCGACGTCGGCGAATGTCATGCTCGTGCGGGAGGGTCAGATCATCACGCCGCCGACCGACGGGCGCATCCTGGCGGGCATCACCCGGCAGCACCAACTGGCTGTTGCCCGATCGCTGAACATGGCGGTCCACGAGCGGGCTGTGACATGTGACGCGCTTTTCGCCGCGGATGAAATCTGGCTGACGAGCACGACGCTCGAGGTTCAGCCGGTCTCACATGTGAACGGCCGGGCGATCGGTGACGGTGGCGTGGGGCCGCTTGCCGGCCGTGTGGCGCGGGCGTTCGCGCGGCATGTGCAATCGCGTCTCGCTTAGCGCGTTCCCCATTCAAACGTAGCGGGTGCCCACAGCCGGCCGAAGGCTGCTGTGTGCCGTGTCACCGTGGAGGCCCGTTGCACACAGCACGCTTCGCGATGCTTTGTGGCACCCCCATCCGCTACGCTTGACTTGAGGGCGAGCTAGTCGGCACACAGGCGCCGCGATTTTTGTTCGCTCATCGTTGCCATCTTACTGTCCCAAGCGGTTTGGCTCACGCCTGTCGATTGTGGGGAATGCCGCGGTCGCGAGCATGCGAGGCATCGAGTCCTCGGCGCCCGGTGAGGAGGGCGATCCGGGCCGGCAAAGGGCGAGCAGAGAGCTGCGGCAGTTCAAGTTGCGGTCCGAATCGGGCGATAGCGTTTGGACAGAACACGCCCTGCAGGCGTGTCACTCGATTCTGAGGGACTGTGACGATCATGGCTGACAGACGGTTCAAGTATCCACTGTTCGGCGTGCTCACAGTGATGTGGGCCGTGGGCGTCGGGTACGGCCTGCACCAGATGTACGGCTACGCCACCACGCCGGGCGCCACCGCCGATGCGCCGCGTCATCTGTCCGAAGCGACTTCATTGGAACTCGATGCGAACACCACGCACATGCTGATGTTCGTTCATCCGCAATGCCCCTGCACAAAAGCGAGCTTACGGGAACTGGAGCGTCTTCAGGCGACGTTGAACCGCACATCCCTTGAAACCGTCATCATCGTCATGACCGGCACAGACCCCCAGTTGCAGCTTGACGTCGGTCTGGGTCAGCTCGCGCAGCGGATGGCTAACGTTCGCGTCATCGCCGACGCGGATGGGCAAATCGCCCGACAATTCCGGGTCTATACGTCGGGTCATACCTTGCTGTACGACCAGACGGGAACGCTTCGATTCAGTGGCGGCATCACACCCAGCCGTGGACATGAGGGCGACAACCAGGGCCGAACCCTCATTCGCCGAATCGTTCTGGAGGACGTGCGGCCTGCCAACGCCGCCACGCCCGTCTTTGGATGCCCTTTGATCGAGATCGATGATCACGACAAAGCTGCACTGGCGCGGCGGGTCGAGGAGGAAGCGTCATCATGTTGCACACCATGACATCTCTACCACACGTGGACGAGGCTGCGCTCAATGAACGCGCTGTCGATTTGTTTCAGTCGCATCGTCAGTCCATTTTGACCAGCACGGATCGCATGTTCACGCCGTTGCTCATTCTTCACTACCTGGCGGGCGTCGGCCTTGCCCTGTGGTTGACACCGCGCACGTGGATCGGCGAAAGCAGCCAGACGCACATTCATGTGATCGCGGCCGTCGTGCTGAACCTGCTGGTGGTGGCGCCGGCGGTATTGCTGACGATATTCCGGCCAGGCTGGTTCCTGACACGCCACGTGACAGTGGCCGTGCTGATGTTCCAGTCGGCGCTGTTGATCCACTTGACGGGCGGGCGGATTGAAACACACTTTCACGTGTTCGCGACGTTAGCCTTGGTGGCGTTCTATCGCGATTGGCGACCGCTGATGACGGCGACGGCCGTGGTGGCGGTGGATCACTTCGTACGCGGCGTCTGGTACCCGCAGTCGGTGTACGGCGTGTTGGCGGCGAGCCCGTTTCGATGGATTGAGCACGCCGCCTGGGTGCTGCTGGAAGTGTCTTTTCTGATGTACGCCTGTCATCGCAGCAAGCAGGAGATGCTGGAAATCGCCATCCGCCGGGCGGGCATGGAGGAGCAAATCAGCCGCCGCGAGCAGATGCATGAAACGCTGCGCACGCAGGCGGATCGACTGCGGATGGCCACGTCGGCGGGCGAGCTGGGCTTATGGGATTGGCTCGTGCCGGAGGAGGAGGTCTTCTTCAACGAACAGTACTACCGCATGCTCGGTTACGCGCCCGACGCTTTCAAGCCCAGCCTCGAAGCGTGGAAGCAACTGATTCACCCGGACGATCTGGAACGTGCCGTGCAGTCGGTCCAGGATCATTTCGAACAGCGGATGCCGCGTCACGATGTGGAAATTCGCCTGCGTCATGCCGAAGGGCACTGGCATTGGGTTCGTGCAGTGGGCGAGGTCGTGGCGCGTGACCCGCAGGGCCAACCGCTCCGCCTCGTCGGCCTGCACGTGAGTATCGACCGTGAAAAACAGAATTCCCAGGCGCTTGCCGAGGCCCGTGACGCGGCAGAAGCCGCCAGTCGTGCCAAGAGCGAGTTCCTGGCGAACATGAGCCACGAAATCCGCACGCCGATCAACGGCGTTGTCGGCACGCTGGACCTGATCCATGCCACCGACCTGACCGAACAGCAGGAAAGGTACGTCGACGCCGCCCGCACGTCCGCCGACACGCTGCTGTCGCTGATCAACGACATTCTCGACTTCTCCAAGATTGAAGCCCAGCAGTTGGAACTCGACGCCGAGCCGTTCAACCTCGAGATGATGATTGAACAGGGCATGACCGTGCTCACGCAACGGGCCCAGCTCAAAGACCTGGAGTTGGCTTTTTCGATCGCCCCGGACGTCAATCACGCGGTGGTGGGTGATGAAGGCCGGCTGCGTCAGATTCTGATGAACCTGACCAACAACGCCATCAAGTTCACCGAGCGCGGCGAAGTCGTTGTCACGGTAGAAGTGGAAGCGGACCACGAGGACGCCCAGATCGTTCGGTTCAAGGTGCGCGACACCGGCGTGGGGATTCCACAATCGAAGCAGCATCGCTTGTTTAAGAGCTTTTCCCAGGCCGACTCGTCGATGAGCCGAAAATATGGCGGCACGGGTTTGGGCCTCGCAATCTGCAAGCAACTTTGCGCGTTGATGGGCGGCCAAATCGGCTTCGAGTCGATTGAACACCTCGGCTCGGTGTTCACGTTCACCGTGACGCTGGTCAAGCAGCCGCGCGAAGCCACGACAAGCCGCGTGGTGCCGGCTCAGTTGGAAGGCCAGCGCATTCTCATCGTCGACGACAACGCCACCAGCCGGCAGATGCTGCATGAACTGGCGACGCAGTGGCGGTTCGACGTGGCGGTGGCGAAAGACGCCACGGAAGCATGGGCATCACTCGAGCAGGCCGCGGATGAGCACCCGTTCACGCTGGCGCTGGTCGACATGGTGATGCCCGTGGAAGATGGACTGTCGCTGTGCAAGCGCATCCGCAGTGATCGGCGATTCAACCAGTTGAAGCTGCTGTTGTGCAGCAGCCATAGCCCGTCGCCTTCGCAGGCCGCGATTGTCGAGGCTGGCTGCAACGGCATCATCAATAAGCCGATCGGCCCTTCCCGCTTGTTCGACGCAATGATGCAGGTGATGGTCGGCCGTTTCGATCCGCGTGAGCGGGGTAACGGCCAACTGAAGCAGATCACGGCGCCGAAGGTGACGTCGCCTGATGCAGCTCCGGTTCGTGGCCGGGTGCTCGTGGCGGAAGATAACGAAATCAACCGGATGGTGATCAATGACCTACTGGTGAGTCGCGGTCTGGACGTGGTTGTGGTCGAGGACGGCCGGCAGGCGGTGGAGGCCGTCAGCACGCAGGCATTCGACCTCGTTTTCATGGACTGCCAGATGCCGGAAATGGACGGCTTTGAAGCGACGCGGACCATCCATGAACTGCATCAAGCGGGACATCTCGCCACCCGCCCGTTCATCATCGCGCTGACCGCCAATGCCATGACCGGCGATCGCGAACTATGTCTCTCGCACGGCATGGATGATTACCTGAGCAAGCCGATCGAGCGGAACAGGCTTTTTTCGACGATCGACCATTGGCTGGGGCAGTGCCCGCTTCCGCCTGCCGACGCCGCAGCCGCGTCAGAGACGTCGCCGGCCCGGACGTCGGCCCCGGAACCGCTCGCTTCGACGCCCTCGGCCGAACCTGAAGTTGAGGCCCCCGATCCTGCCATTGACGTTCCGGAGTTATTTCAACGATGCCTGAACAAGGTCGCCCTGGCCAAGCGTGTGCTTAAGACATTTGAAACGACCTCGCGAGAGGAAGTGGACGCCTTGGGTACATCGCTCTCGACGGGTGACTTTGAAGCCGCCCGTCTCACCGCGCACAAGCTCAAAGGCGGCGCCGCTCAGATCTCCGCCATGCGCGTCAGCGATCTGGCAGCGGCGATCGAACAACTCACGACTGCGTCGGCGCAGGATGGATGGCAGGATCAGATGGAACAGTTGCAATCGGAAGTCAGTCGGTTGTTCGCGGCGATGCCCGAGATACTGCACGCATTGGATGAACTGGATCAGCCTGCGGCGGATGAGGGGGACGGAACAGAGGACATCAAAAACAAGGACGCGGTAAGGATATGAGTGTTCCCGTAATGATCGTGGATGACGAGGCCGTGACGCGTGACATCCTCCGTGAAGGCCTCATGGATGCTGGCTATACCGTCTTGCTCGCCGAAAATGGCCGGGAAGCGCTGGAACTGCTCGACAGGCATCCTTGTCAGATCGTGATTTCCGACTGGATGATGCCGGAACTGGATGGGCTGTCCCTTTGCCGTGAAATGCGCACACGCAGCGACAGCTACGTGTATTTCATGCTGATGACATCACGGGCGACCCGCGATGATCGGATGACAGCCCTGAACGCCGGCGTGGACGACTTCCTCGCCAAGCCCGTGGACCAGGCGGAATTGTGTGCACGCATGCGCAACGCCCAGCGACTGCTGTCGCTTGAGACGCGCGACGTGGCGATTTTCGCGCTGGCCAAGCTGGCCGAATCGCGCGATCCGGAAACAGGCACGCACCTGGAGCGCGTCCGAAGCTACTCTCGTGTCCTGGCGGAAGGCTTGCGACAGCGCGGCACGTACCTCGACCAGGTTGACGACGAGTTCATCAAGCTCATCTACCTCACCAGTCCGCTCCATGACATTGGTAAAGTCGGCATCCCCGACCGAATCCTGCTCAAGCCCGGGCGACTGAACGACCAGGAATTTGACGCGATGAAACTGCACACGCTGATTGGCGCCGAAACCCTCGGCGCTCTGGCTGAGCAGTTCCCGGGTGCGAACTTTCTGAAGATGGCGCACGAGATCGCCGTCAGCCATCACGAGCGATGGGACGGTTCGGGCTACCCCAGCGGCCTGCGAGAACAAGCCATTCCGCTGACGGGGCGAATCGTGGCGGTCGCCGACGTGTACGACGCGCTAACGTCCAAACGTGTTTATAAATCAGCCTTCAGCCACACCGTCGCACGGGACATGATCGTGGAGGAAGCGGGTAAGCATTTCGACCCGGCGCTGGTCGAGACATTCCAGGAATGTGAAGCAGCGCTGGAAGCGATCCGCCATCAATATCCCCCCGAAGCGTCCGACCTGAAGGACGTGAGCCCGTCGCATTTGCCTGCCGCGTCAGCCAGTCCTGTTGTTGCTCAGAAAAAGCTGGGCTGAAGTGGCAGAAGGTCGGCAAGCGGCGTGACCCACCCGCCATGGATTCATTCCGGCAGGGGCGGCACCGCATACCGGGCAAGCGGCGACACCGACACGACCTCGCACGATCGGGCGTGGTCAGGTCGTCGGTCGCGCGATTTCCGTTTTTACCTTGACGGAAGATGCCTGCGGCTTGCCAACTCGGAGGCCTTGATCGACAATCGTCGGCATCATTACGCTCGCATCAACGGGGCACGTGAGAGGATCAGGTCGTCATGCATGCACGTTTCTTGAAACTCGTCGAACAGGCCCGCACGCGGATTCAGGAGGTGGACGTCGCCACGGTGAAGCGCAAGCTCGATCGCGAGGAACCGTTTTACCTTGTCGATGTGCGTGAGTCTGGCGAATGGGATGCGGGTCGGCTGCCCCAGGCGGTTCACTTGAGTAAAGGCCTCATCGAACATGACATCGAACGGCGTATTCCTGACGTGGACGCGGACATTGTCTGCTACTGCGGCGGCGGATACCGTTCCGCACTCGTGGCTGAGAATCTCAATCGCATGGGATACCGCCACGTCAGTTCGATGGCTGGCGGCTATCACGCGTGGCGGCAAGCGGGCCTGCCGGTCGACCGCGAAGCACCGGCGTCGTGACAGTGCGTTGATCCCGGTTTTGAATGAAATGTTTGCGCCCCGCACCGGCGCTGCACAGTCAAATACAACCCCGACCGACCGAGACGCGGGATGTTGTGCAGAGGTCTATCAAAGACTTATGAACTGGGGATCCAGGATTCGAACCTGGACTAACTGATTCAGAGTCTTAATTTTAGCTTGCGACTAACTGATAATCTACGTTACCCACCGTTGTTTTACCCCGTGTTTTACCGTACCATCGGTGAAATGGTCGCGCTTCAACGGAAACCATTGTTACTGGCCGGCGCTTCAAAGGCGCTTCAACGAGCCACTAACTGACCCGCGACCGGCTCGACACACGGCCGCGCTTCAACGCGCTTCAATGGAGATTTGCAGATGTCACAAGCACCCGTCCGATTGGTACGCGAGGGGCAGAAGCCCGACCCGATGCGGTTCGGCTTCACCGTCCGCAAGCTGGAGCAGATCAAGGCCGGCGACAAACAGAAGTGGGTCTACGACGAGCACACGCGCGGGCTGGCGATGCTCACGCTGCCGAGCGGCTTCAAGACGTTCTATTTCGCCGGCCGGATGAATGGGCGCTACCGTCGGGTGAAGATCGGCCCATTCCCCGGCACGACGATTGAGAACGCCCGCAAGGCGGCGGTGCGGGAGTTGAACAAGGTCGTCGAGGGACGCAACCCCGCTGACGAGCGGAAGCGTAGCCGCGTGGCGTGCGACACGTTCGGCGACCTGTGCAAGCTGTGGCTGGACGACTGGAAAGGGGCGAAGGGGGTGAAGCGCACGATTGAAGAAGATCGCCGACGCATCGACAAGCACCTGGAAAGCTGGAAGTCTCGCCGGATGGATGCCATCGACCGCGACAAGGTACGTCGGCTTCATCGGAAGATCGGCGAGAAAGCCCCGTACGAAGCCAATCGCCTGTTGAAGCTGATCGGGGCGATGTACCGCAAGGCGATTCGGGAGGAACGCATCACCGGGCCGAACCCCGCCAGCGAGATTGACGCACACCCCGAGCAGACCCGGCAGGGCAACCACCTGGACGCCCGCGAGTTGCCGGCGTTCATCGCCGCGCTGGACGCCGATGCCGAGGTGAGCCAGACGGCCAGCGATGCCCTGTGGACGCTGCTGCTGACGGCACAGCGGCGAAGCAACGCGCTCGCGATGGCATGGGCCGACGTGGACCTGGACCGCGAGACGTGGACTATCGCCCGCACGAAGCGGGGCAAGCCGCACACCGTCCCGCTGGTGGGCAAGGTGCTGGAGATCGTCAAACGACGCCACGACGACCCCAAGCGCCACGACATCTACGTTTTCCCCAGCCGCATCACCATCGCCACGACGGCGCATTTCAGCGACCCGATACCGGCGCTCAAGCGGGTGCTCAAGGCGGCGAGCGTGAAGCGGCGATTCACACCGCACGACCTGCGGCGGACGTGGGCGACGTGGGCGCACGGGGCAGGCGTGCAGGATTCGACCATCAAAGAGGCGCTGGACCATAGCCGCAAGGGCGACATTACGTTCGGCGTTTACTCCAACGTCAGCATCGACACGCTGCGCGAGGCGTTCAAGGCGACGGAGCAGGCCATGCTCGCGGCGAAGGGGGGTGAGTGATGGCGAAGAAACCCACGAAGAAGACCACGAAGAAGACCGGCAAGGCGGAACGGCTGCCCACCCCGGACGAGTGGAAAGCCGGATCGAGGGCGCGGGTGGACGCGATGTTGAAGGCGAACGCCAACCGCAAGCCCGAGCCGGTGGAGCATGCCGCGCTCGCGCGAACGCTGCGA
>JBBDRF010000009.1:0-57555 GCA_040905565.1 Phycisphaeraceae bacterium
CCAGGTGGGTACCAATTCGGCGCCGAGGTGGGTCCCGTTTACATGCCGATCACCACAAGATCTCCCGGGAACGCCTGACATCGTGCTGCCAAAGCATCAAACAGTCATTCTCGTCCACGGCTGTTTCTGGCACAGGCATCCCAGCTGCCGTTACGCCTACACGCCAAAGTCACGGGTTGAATTCTGGAAGAAGAAGTTCGCCGCCAATATCGAACGTGACGCTAAGACCCGTCGTGCCTTGGAGCGGTCAGGATGGCAAGTGCTGGTCGTATGGGAATGTGAACTTCGAGACTTGGACCATCTCAAGAAACGTTTAGTCGATGAGATCGGTACTTCGACGACGTAGCGGTTCTCAGGTTGCTTCTACCACGTCCTCTCGACGAACAGGCGATCGTCCGAGGCCAAATCGATCATCTTAACGGCTTGCTTGGCCTGCTTGGCGGATGGCACCTTCTGCCATCCATTAGTCGCATACCCACTCAACGTGAGGGCAATCCCGGCCATCGAGAAGTGAAGCTCCTTTTCGGTTGCCCATTTGTGAACCACTAGCCACTCTGCACCGTTCAGCTGCATTGCCTTTGCGATGTTCTCCCGATCGACATGACTGAGTCCAACTCCTTGCTTTCCCTTCGCGCTTCCGACAGTAGGTAGGGGCTGACCTTCGGCCAGTTCCTGTTGCAGGGCATCCGGAATCTCCACCTCCGCAACCTGAACACTCCGCCAGCACTCCTCCTTCTTGCACCACTCAGTAACGTTGCGTTCTCCAGCCGAATTCACAATGCAGTCGAGAACCAGCGGCATCCAATTGTACATTGTGTCAGCCATAGCTTCGGATGCTTGTTGCTCCGCCCAAATGGACGCGAGGTCAGCACGTCCCACGGTCCTGTACGAAAGAAGAGCGACTGTGTATGCCACCGCATTGGCTTGGAACCCTGGGAACTTGTGCTGACGGGCGATCCTCTCCGCCCGCTTGTAGATGATCGCTTTCGCAATCAAGTCACGAAAATAGGCCTCATCCGGCAGCCATTCGTCACCTCGCTCCTTCAGCATACTCATGAAGTGGACGAAATTCTTTTGGTTCCCTCGGCTGACTAAGTATGGCAGTTGATCCCACGCATTGACATATTTGGCCAATCCGGTCTTGTCGAACTTCTGCGCGGTCGGCACCATTGAATCGAACTCCCTCCGACGCGCAGGGGTCGTTCCCTTTCGAGCACGCGCCACCTGGTACTGACCTCGCGCCCGCTCGTAGAACCACCGCGACGATTCGCCCGGACACCAGATACGCTCGGACAACCTCTCGATCTGGACATGAAAGGGGTCGTTCGACGAGAAGTCTGCTTCGCTGACGCGGTTCTGCGTGTTGGCATATCTGGAGATATGGGGAACGATGTCATCGATCCGATCCGTAGGGACTACAGTGACTTTTGCCTGAACAAATACATCTGACAGGTCGGCTTGGTCAATCTTCCGGGCACGATGAATGGACGCCATGGTCTGGCCACCGTTGACGACTTGGAACCCTTCCACCGCAGTGATCTGGAGTCCACCATCGGAGGTTCTTCCAATCGCTACAGACTCTGCAGTGGCCGATATGCCGTTGTTGTATGCCAAGAAACGATGAGGCTCTGCGCGGATCGTATCCCGGATCCCGCGATTGACTTTTCCACGCGCTTGAAGAAAGGATCGCACGTTGAGTTCCAACAGCTTCGCCCCGTACAGATCGTAGAGCTCAAACAAGAGGCCGCCGGGGATAATTGCCATATAGGCGTCGTAGTCAGCTGATGACTCGGGCATCTTCAGGCACTCGATCGGGCCGGTTGCCGTGCGGGACAAATCAATTGATATCGCTTCATACGACCTGCCGGAGGCCGCACACCTAAATAGCCGCTCCATGTCCCATACTTGGCTGGTGATGCGGATTCCTAGGTCAGGAAGCCCAGCGTCCTCGATCGCCGATGCCGCCAGTCCGTTCGTCAGGACGACAATATCGCAGTCAACGGCAGATTCCGACGCCTCTTCCAGTCGCTGCATCATGGAGTACGATTCGAGTGCGGGCTCCATGGAGGTTCGAATCCCCGCACGGGCAGCCTCGAATACACGCAGAGCACGGCGCAGTGCGACTACGATATCCTTGCGGTGAACCGTCGAGAGGGCTTCGTTCCGATACAGCGTGGCCACAATTGTTATTTTCGAAGAATCTTCTGCGACGCAGTATGCATTGGCCTTGCAGTGGCCTCGACCATGCTGGTGCTCGAAGAAGCACAAGTCAATATCGTCAATCGCGCCGTATTCAACAAGGTACCCACAGACATGCTCGGTGAACAACTGCTCCCGAAATGCGCCTAAGCCTGTGGTATCGTTCTCTTCAAGGCGAGAAGTGATATGGGTTTCGACGGAGGCAGCAAAGTCCACCAAATCTTGACGCACATCAGTCATCGGAGCACCCCTCTTCAAACGGGTCAGACGCAACTGCGAAGTCTTGGCAGGCTCCCAAGGACAGCACGTACTTCACGTCTCCCACTCCCGGCGGCAGGTCGCTTGGAAGCAGGCGCGGAAATCCATCAGCTATGAGATAGGTGGTCTCTGAAAGAACAGCGATGCCCATACGGCGGTAATGATCGTCCTCAGAGTCGAGGTAGCCGGCATCGAAGAGCTTTCCCTCGAACTGCTGCCGAGCAGTCGAAGATGCCCCCAATTTCTGCCTTAACCTCAGGATCAGATCGGGCAGAGCGGTTCCAGCGCCTTGGTGTATCGACACTGAAATGTAACGCAAATAAAGGGCATCCAAGCCAGTGTCGACCAGCTGCAATACGTTGGCAATATGAACTCTACCTTCGGGGTTCGCCGAGCTTGTCTTGACCTCGACGGCTTTGCCTGAGAACTCAAAGTCGTGATTCGCTCCATCAGGGCCTCGCCACGCATGAACCGCGCTGTCGATTCCCAGCGTCGGGATCAGGTGTGACCGAAGAAACCAGATTTCGCCCCAGAGACCGATCTGCTCAAAACGCGAGAGGCGAGCATCCCGCCGACGGCTGAGAAAGAGCTGCCAACGCCGAAGTCTGGCTACAAAAATGTTGATCAAGCGTCCTTCACTCTCTGCGGTTCTGATCTCGTTGCGAACATCTTCCGCCAGCCTTTCGAAGACCTCATGGTATTGTTCCGACTCCGCCTGAAGAAGAACAAGGCGCATATCAGAATCGTTCGGCAGTGGATCGATCGAGACCGTGAAGCCGGATGACTGTGGCAGGTCGACGTCGGCAGGTACCGAAGAAGCTTCCACGACCGCAGCCAAGGCTGGTTGACCGGATGGCACAGTCCAACCGGCGTATACGCGGTACTGCAATGGCTCGACTCTGATCCTGCGCAATCCGCTGGATTCATCGGAGGATGCAGCAAGCTGATTCCATGCGTCGGCGAGCATGTCACTCATCCCAGAATCCCTCATCTTCCTGACGGCGATAGACTTCGTTCACCGTATATTGCACGCCCTGCGCCCCGGGATCGCCAGGAAAGCTAATAAAGAACCCGATCAGCGGGTGCTCCAAGGCAGGGCGCGCACCGCCAAGGTTCCCATCGACGGGATAGATGCAGATGAGTCCGTCGCTCGGCTCGCGTACATGGCGGATTGCCGGCCCTCTCGGAGCCGTGGGCCGCGAGATTCCGCGTTCCTCCCCTCCGCCTGCCTCCCACATGGCCACCGACAGCTCCAAGGCTTCGTCGTACTGGTCCTCAGTCAGGTCAAGGTACTCATGCGAAGGATCGCCAACCCTCCTCACGCGGTAAGGGTCTTGGTTCGTCACCGGATCTGGACGCTTATACCATGTGCGCTGCACGCTCTTGGCCGTGATCACATCGCTGAGCTCATAGTCGCCGCCCAGCCCTTTATCGATGTATACCGTCCAGTTGATCAAACACTCACGAAGCGCCTGTTGGTCGATGTATTTTCGTAAGTACTCCGGCCGTGCCTTTGTAATTGCCGGGTGTCCGCGGTAGACCTTTAGAAAGGACGTGACCCGCGAGTGGCCGATGCTCTTCCAGAGCAGCGCGTCGTCGACCTTCGCGGCCTTGCCAGCCTCACGATCCGCTTCCATCCCGGCCACAAGGGCCTTCAAGGCACCGAAGTTTGCCTCAACCACGTCCGGATCGCGTCGAAAAAGGATCGTCTCTGAAATGCAGCCGTCAAAGGACGTCGTTCGTTTCTCCGTGTATCTCATCTTGTTCGGCGAGGTAACCATCATCTGGGGATGATTTTGAACTCTATGTCCGAACTGTCGCGGCGTGCATCCGCTGACCACCATTTGCTGGAAGTCTTCACGGAGTTCCTCGGCGGCAAGAGATATATGACGGAACCACACCAGCAGGTCCGCTGTCGTGTACACACGGCACATGTCAACGTAGCCCGGACGATACCCAAACCACCGCCCCATCTGCATGAGCGTGTCATACATCTTCGAGTGTCGCAGAAAATAGCTCACAGTCAGACCCTCAAGCGTCAAACCTCGCGATAGTTTGTCGCCGCCGATCGCGATCACATCGAACGGCTGATTGGCTCTGGCATGTCGCTCGTATTCGAGAATGTCGCCGCTGGACCCGTTGATGGCCTTGACCGTAACGGAGTTTACCGTATCGGCCAATTTTGCCCTTACATCTTCCCAAGTTACTTCACGGCAGTCCTCTGCAACGATGGCTTTGCTGGTTGGAACAAAGTCAGAAAGCCACAAGTCCCTCAGCTCATCCAGAAGCGGAGCGCGATCCCCGTCTCCGTACAGGATGCGGTCTCGCAGGGAGAAGAACTCCTCTTCCACCTGCTCGTGGACTCGAGTCTGTACGTCAACGAACCGTGTCACATGAATAAGCATTGAGTTGTGCGATTGCATCTGCCCATGTGCCTTCCTAGCCGCTGTGGCCAGCAAGAATGACCGAAGGGCCCGTTTCAGTGAGGGGGGAAGTGTTCGCAGTCCGTCGTACATTGGCACATGCGTTTTGTCGTGCCTTGGAGGCATCCATCCCTCTCGCTCGCGAAGCGAGCTGGAAGCTGCGTGATCGCTGATCGTTCGAAAGATGGGTAGTCCTTCGGATCCGTTCACTCTGTTGCCGAACATCTGCGTTGGCCCAACATAGTTGTTCGGAACGGGAAGGGAGAAAATGAATGAGCGTGGAAAGAGGTCTTCGCCGTATTCGCCGGAAGCCGCCTTCTCGTGAATAAAGATGTTAGCGAAGGGAGTTGCCGTGTACCCGATGTATACGCTCTGTTCGAAAGAGCGAAGGATCAGGCGTATCCATCGGTTGATCGCCGTCGGATCGTGCTCGGGATCAGGCGTATTGTCGAAATCGTACTCCTGCTTGTTTGTATCGACCGAGGCATAATCCGACTCATCGTCGATCACCAGAAGGGGAACAGCACGGATCAGCTTCTGGCCCTGCGCCCGGGCAACGTCACTTACCCAGTTATGCAAATTTTTAAGAACCGTGGTGTTTTTCTTGACGACGAACAGAAGTGGATTCCCGCCTGGATTAATTGCAAAATTCTTTGCGACGCTGGTCTTGAAGTCTCCGTTGTCGCCACGGGTCGTAATCGTGTCAGGGATCATGTGTGGGGGACTGATCAGGCCGACACCGGTGACCTCCCGTCGCTCCAAGTCCTCATCGATGGTGCTGTATCCGAGAAAACCCTCTTCCAGACGGATCTGCGTCTGCGTACGAAGGTTGTTGTGTGCTCCGGCGAGCACCACAATGACCTTGTATCCCGCGTCAATGGCCTTGCATATGAGTCCCGTGTAGTTCGCAGTCTTGCCGGACTGGACATGCCCGACGACAAGACCCCGCTGATCCCATGCCCCGGGAGTGGCGGGCGGCATCATGCTGTCCAGTATCTCTGTCGTTGTCTGGTCCAGTCTTGAAACGACCGGCGCGGGCCAACCGTCGCCCAGAAGATACTGACGGTATCGAGCCCAGAAGCGCCACTGTAGGTTGCCGTCCGAAAGTGCGAGTCGCACCCACGGCGCATCAGGGAGATCGTTGGCGTCGTCAGACTGGAGGCACGATGCCAATCCGATCAGAGTAGCGAAGTTCAACTCCAGCTGGGCCAAGATGTAGTCGCGGTCGACGTCGTAGTCTTCGGTACTGAGCTCGCGATCCAATTCGGCTTCGATGCAACCCTCCGGCAGGATTCCATCCATCCTGTCCTTGCGCCTCATGAGGCGCTGGGAGACAATCGAAATGACGTGGGCGGCATCTTCTGCATGCATTTCAGTCAGTCCTCGATTTCGTTTAGGAGTTCCCCGTACTCACGAAACTCTTCCCGTTGTCGCAATTGGTCCAGAGCTTCCTGGGAGGTGCTTCCGCCTGCCCGACAGGCCTCGTAGGTGTGCTGCATGAGCCGCTTGACATCTGACTTCGTCCGGTCCTCGAATGGAAGTAGGTGAGTATCCGGCTTCTCAGCAGCATCAAGCCAGATTCGTTGAACAGGCACTGTCTCCTCAATCACCTGCAGCGCCGCTTCGGCCAACGACACTTTATCACCGGCCAAGCGCAGCATCTCAGACACAAGCGGGTGATTACGGTCAATGCGATACTTTGGCCGGCCCCCTGACGTGGTGGCGAGCCAAGGCCTGACCAAGTCAGGTCGCGCCGACCGAGGACCGTACTGTCCTCTATGGGCGAATACTTCACGCGCGAGCTGCCTGACGTCCTTGGCCAGAGAAAGCAGGCGACCACGAACGGCTGCCGGCGGTACAGCGACCGACTTCTTGACATCGATCTGCCATTCTTGGTCCATCGTGTTGGGGAGGTCGAGTTGGATGCGCGCTAGCTTGTAGTGTTCTTCTTTTGTCCACGGCTTGCCTTGGCCAAGCCCGAGCCAGTCACCCGCCACGAGCAGGCGCTCATTGCGATAGACATAAAATCCCTGCTGGGCATTCCATCCTGCGGGGCCAGAGGCGTCACGGTGCAAATCATGTCCAAGCCTGTCCTTGTGAGGAAGCACAAAACCCTTGACCGATATCATCCGATGTGCCCCCACCGCGATAGGTTCTGCTGGCGTAGCTTGGGTGGAGGGATGGTCTTGCAGAAAGGGGTTCCAAGGCTGTATCCGGTTCTCTTGATCCCTGCCGTTGATAAAAATGCGGATTCGGGACCGAGGGGATTGCAGGTATCGGTGGAAGACCATGCCGAGATACGCCCGTACCGCTTGGACATGCCGATGGAAAGCCCTCTGGTCGGTCTCACTGCTGACGCTTGATTCACCTGTCACGCGATCCATTTGCTCCCACAGCACGACGGTGCCATCAGACGGTGCTGGAGACTGCAATCTGCCGTCTGAGTCCGCCGCTGCTTGCCGCAGCAACCGCCAACCATCCTGTTCGACATTGGATTGTGATGCAATATAGTCGAGATCCCATCTGCGGACAGAGGCTGAGCCACCATGAACCGAGCGGACGGTCATACGTCGGCACTGCGAGAAAGACGCAGTCTTCATTCCCAAACCGAAACGACCCAAGTCCCATGCTGATCGTTCGGCGAGCGGGCTCTTGCTTCCGAGCCGCATCGCCGCGACCAGTTCCGCCTCACTCATTCCCGAGCCGTCGTCGGCAACTGCTATCCAAGAGTCTTGGCCGCCCCAGTGAAAGGTCAGCCAGACATTGCTGGCTCCCGCAGAGATACTGTTATCGATCAGGTCCGCGATGGCCACTGGGAGAGAGTAGCCATATGCGCGCATGGACTCAATCATCGCCGAAGCCGATGGCGGCACGACGTCATAAGGCACGCTTTGGCAGCTCTCCGTCAAGACATTTATCCTTTCATTTGGGCACGTATTTGACCCGCGGGGCATGTCCATGTAAGCTAAAACGTAAACAGGCTGCTGTCAACAAGCAGGTGTGATTTCATGCCAGAATACCGGCCAAAATTTGGTGAGCTTCTACGAGCGACTCGCGTCGCCAAAGGGTACACGCTGCGCAAGTTCGCGGCGTTGGTCGACATCAGCCCCACTTACCTGTCGCAGGTCGAGCAAGGCAAGGTGGAACGACCACCGACGGCGGAACGGGTTCGCGTGATGGCGGAGTTGCTCGGCGAAAGCCCCGACCAATGGATCGCCTTGGCGGGCCGGATGCCGAGCGATTTAGCAGAAATCATCAAAAATGAGCCTGAAGCGATGCCGGCCCTTCTGCGTGCGGCCAAGGGAATGACCGCTGACGAGCTCAGAAAGCTAACGGCGAAACTGCAACGGAAAGGCGACGGAGGGAAGAAGTGATGCGGCGTTGGCCTGCGATTCAACGACACAAGGTGCCCTTTCTCCACCAGAAGTCGATCGAGGGGCACGCCCAGTTACTGCTCGATGAATGGGCAGAAGCACACCCGCCAATCACCGAGCCTCCGGTGCCGATCGAGGACATGCTGGAGCTTCATCTGGGGTTGGAATTCATGCTTGCCGACCTGCAGGGGGAATACGGGAGCCCTGATGTGCTGGGGGCTATCTGGTTTGGTGACCGGATGGTCAAGGTAGACCAGTCGCTTGAGCCCACGAACGCTCCGAAGATGCTCGGGCGGTACCGCTTCACAATCGCGCACGAGGTCGGTCATTGGCGGCTGCATCGCCAACACCTGATGGAAGATCCGTCGGCGGAATTCTTGTTCCAAGAGAAATGCGAACCTGCTTTCGTGTGCCGGTCGAACGCCAACCCTCCCGAGGAGATTCAAGCAAACGCATTCGCCGCGTGCGTGCTCATGCCCCGCCGCCTCATGTTTGACGCGTGGGCGCAATGGCGAGGGTCGGAAGATCCTGTCGCGATTTCTGAGCTGTCGATGAACGACCACCAGATCAGCGAAGAGGCCGCTATGGACAAGTTCTGCAGGCCGCTGGCGGAGCAGTTCGAAGTCTCGGCGCAGGCCATGCGGTATCGGCTTCAAAAGCTGGAACTGCTGGTCAAGAAGATAGAGCCACGACTGTTCTGAGGACGAGGATCGTCCTCTTTTTTTATTCCCACTGTTTACCGTTCAGCGAACGGTGCGTAAGAAAGGAGGCTCATCATGGCCGCATTCGATCTCAGGAAGACACTGAAGCAAATCAGCCCAACACTTCGCAAGCAGTTGTTCTGTTCATCATGGCCGGACCTCGCAAAGCTCCCGTGGGATGAGATGACGAAGCCGACCCAGATCAGGCCCCTCTTCGACGCGTTACAGTCGCTTGAGTTGGGGCAGAAGCGGGACGTGCAGCGCCTGCTTAAGGCATTTCTCCGACTGAAAACGAACGGCGGACTGAAGGTCCTGATCGAGGAGATCGAGAGTCACGCCCCGGACCAGATCGAGGTATGGGGTGAGCAGAAAAGCCGCATGGACAAGGTGGTGTGGACCTACCTGAATGTGTCCCAGGCGTTCGAGGAAGCGATGGTGTTTGCTCGCGCCGATGAGCTGTCTGTGACGCGCTACTGTCGAAAGTGGCCTGGTGTTCAGTGCTCTGAGTTCGAGTTCACGGAGGCAAGGCGTGCGGCGCTGCAGCAGGCGCTGATTGCCCACTACAAAGTCGAACTGCGTGGCGAGATCTGCGAAATCCACCACTACAGCCGTCTCAACGGGGCTGAGTATTTCTTCGCCTACCTGCCCGACTGGCCGGAAAACTTCATGGTCTTCAACCAATCCGGGGAACTAGCGCCGCTGGACGTGCCTACCGCGTTCACGCTCCTGTTCGTATACACACCGGCAACTGGTGTCCTGGAAACGATCGCCAGTGGCAGCCAGGGGGCGCAGATGAAACTTCGTCGCCTTTTCTACGATGCGGCATGTGGCATGAAGGTTGAGGACGTTGATCCTGAACGCCCCACTTTCGAGCTTAACCACGTTCTTGATGATACATTTTCGCTTTCGCTGGATACATCCACACTGCCAGTGGAACGTGCCTTCGTTACGCGCCTGATGGTTTATCCAACCATCGAGGGCTTTCCGCTTGAAGGTATTCAATTGCGTTTCCGCTATGGCATGTCGTGGTCGGACGCACGGGAGCAACTGGACCGCGTGCTTTCAAGCCAAGGGCTCACACGCGACCAGGTGACCGTCGAAGAGCTCTTGATTCGCGTGCAATGCCGGGGAGATGGCGAGCGACGGGGGCGTGCCATCCCGATCCGTGTGACACCGCGTGCCTGTGACCTCAAGAGCCTCGACGATGATCAACTGCGCGTTATTGGCGAAAACTGTCTTAAAAACTTGGGAATTGATCGTGACCGAGCCACAACAGTTCTTCTGGGCAGCAATGGAAACGGCGAAGCCAGTGCTCAGGCCAGAGGGATGGCGACGTCTAACGCCTGATCTCAAGGATGCGCTGCTCAAGCTAAAGTTTGTCGCACCCGACGGTGGGGCCGAACGCATTCGCTGTCCGGTCTGCCCCCGCGCCCACTACGAAAGCGTCATCACCCGACACACCCGCGCCGGCGTCCGCCACTTCATCCGCTGCCCAGTTGAGATGCGTGTCGAAGTGGATCTAAAGGCATGGCAGACCTGGCGAATCAATGCCGCCGAAATCGCCACGACCGTCCGCGGGACCATGAATCTCTCCGGCACCCTGCGCAACCTCGAACCTGACAGGCTGTGGTCACTGGGGCGTACACGCTGGCAGGGGCGATCACGAGAGGTGATGTTGGCCTGCGGTGTCGGCGCCATCAACGTCGATCCGGTGGTTCAGCGTATCGGGGCCGGCCACGCAATTGTCTTCGTACCCCACCGTATTCCCGAGTCACACGTGTGGCTAGGGCGAGTACCAGCGATCGTTCCGCTGTCACAGGTCACGACGATCGAGTCACACGGCTTGGCGTTAGACCGGCTGGGGATAGCAGCCATGGTTGATGAAGCGGATCGGGAGGCGCATATCGTCGGCGGACTGACGCTGACTGAGCGTGAGTTGAACTCGGTCATCCGCCGCCACGTCAAGGCCGCGAACAAGGACGAATTGACGGACGAGGCGCTCCTCGCCGTGTATCGCGTCTGCAAATCACTCAGGGCGACTGAGGATGCCCTACGCAAGGAAGGCCATCAGATTGACCACTCCACCATCGCGCGAAGGGTCAAGAAGGCGGAGGAAGCTGAACAGTTGCGCGAGTCGCGTGACAGTAATTCCGTCAGTCGTCGTGTCGCGTCGCAACCACGCGACAGAGGCAAAAAAATGGATCAATTTTTCAAATAGCGTGATATCAGCTATTTAGCCTCCCTTTTGGCGGCTGTTGCGGCCGCCACAATCTGCGACAACGCGACACCACGGGTTTCGGGCGAGGCCGGATCGGCTCATAACCGACCAGTCTCGACCGCACCTGTGAATCCACGCGACGTGGTGTCGCGGCACAGTCAACGATGTGCGTTCGGGCGACTGGCTCGGGAGCAGTATGACCGGCCTCGAGGGAATTATGACCTCGAGCCACGAAATCGTTTCGAACGCGTACGCCCAATCCGTCATCCGCATCAAAGCTCACCAGTTGTGTCGGCGGGCCGACTTCAGCCGCTCGGATATGGAGGATCTCCGCCAGGAGATGTGGCTGTATCTCGTGAAGGTGGCGCGTCTGTTCAATCCCGACCGCGCTTGCCTGGAGACCTTCATCGCCCGTGCGATCGACTCGTGCGTGGCGATCATTCTTCGTGATCGGCAGCGTGAGAAGCGCCGCGCGGGCCTTGATGCCACTTCGCTTGAGGGCACGCTCGCAGGCGGAGCCGAGGAGCGGGGGCCACTTTCGCGCCACCTTGTCCCAACGGACCAGAGCCGCCGCACGGGCAACGTGCCAGTGGATCCGGTTGAGCGCCTCGAAACAGTCGAAGCCGTGTCCGTGGCGATGGCGAAGCTGCCGCCGAAGGTGCGGTCGATTGCCAAGCGGCTCATGCACGCGAGTCCGACTGCCGTTGCGAAGGAGATGGGCATCTCGCGCCGGCAGGTCCGCAACGCCATCGATGAAATGGAGGGCGTATTCCGCGATGCCGGGCTCGGCAGGGACTGAGTCCGGACACCTGGCTCGCCACCGGCATACGTAACCAGACAGCGGCATACCGCCGCGGCTTTGGAGGCACCTGGTATGACCACTTCTGTGTACCGCTTTGAGTTCGATCGTGCGATCCCGCTGACTGAGGCGGAGGCGTCGCTGCAGTTGGCGACTTTCGCGGCTGAGGGATTGTTCAGCCAGGCGCGGATTCGCATGGAACTGTCCTACCACGTCGACGAGCCGCGGCGGGCGATCATCGCTGATGGGACGACCGCGGTCGGTAACACCGTGATCAAGATGTTCACGGCGCTGCTGATCCGCGAGTTCGGTGAACTGAGCTTCCAGGTGCGGCGCGTGACGCCGGTTGCTTCCGCGTCTTAGGACGCGCGATGAACAGCCGGCGTCGCGCGTTTTTTCTATGCCCATGAATGGCCCCACGACCATGAGCCGCAACGTTCTTACTTATTCCGCGCTGAACACGTTCCGCAACTGCCCGCGGAAGTACAAGCTGCGCTACCTCGATCACCTGCGTCGGCCTGAGTCGCCGGAGGCGCTGGCGTTCGGGAGCGTCATCCACGGCGCGCTGGAACGCTGGTACGCGCCCGATGCTCAGGATGCCGTCACGCGGCGGTTCGAGGTGCTCGAGTACATCGACGCTCAGTTCCCGCACCGCCACGGCGACATTGAGCAGAAACACCGCTGGCACGTGGCCCGGGCGATGTTCGAGGCCTACGCCGTCCGCTACGCCACCGAGCCGTTCGAGGTTGTTGAGGTCGAGAAGGAGTTCACAGCCGAGATCCGGAACCCGGATACCGGCCGAGCTAGCCAGACGTTCGTGATCGCCGGCAAGGCTGACGGCATCGTGCGTCTCGATGGCGAGTTGTACCTGTTTGAGCACAAAACAGCCTCGAGCCTCAGCGGCGACTACCTCGACAAGCTGTGGACCGACACGCAGATCGCGCTCTACTGCCATTACCTGCGTGAGCTGGGGTACCCGATCGTCGGTGTGGTCTACAACGTGCTGCTCAAGTCACGCCTGAAGCAGCGTGCCGGCGAGAGTGAGCAGGAGTTCCAGGCCCGCCGTGCGGCGCTGGCGGCGAAGAACAAGTCCGGCCGCTCCACCGCCAAACGTCAGGAGCCCGAATCCGACGAAGCCTTCCGTGCCCGCCTGGCGGAATGGTACGCCCGGCCGGAGGCGTTCCACCGCGAGCGCATCTACCTCTCGGAAGATCGCATGGCGCTGCTGACCGAGGAGGTCTGGGAGATCACCCAGCAGTACCTGCACGCGAAACGCCGCGGCAAGTGGCTGCTGAACACATCACAGTGCTTCAGCTTCCAGCGGCCGTGCGACTACCTGCCCTACTGCCAGTCCGGCTTCAACGCCAACGTGCGTGACAACCTCTTCAAGGTGGTGCGGCCCCACGAGGAACTCGTCGAGCTGAGCACCGGCGCGAGCCCGGACAGCGATTTTTGAATCCGACGAAGGAGCGCTCTTTCCATGACTGTGACATTGCCCACGACGCCCACCACACCCACGGCGGACCTGTCGACGAAGACGACGCTGATCTACGGCCCGCCCAAGATCGGCAAGTCAACGTTCGCCAGTCGGTTCCCAAGCGCGCTGTTCTTCGAATGCGAGCCGGGCCTCAACGAGCTGTCGGTCTATAAGGTGCCCACCTACACGTGGACCGACTTGCTCGCTGCCTGCAAGCTCGTCGCCGCCGGCGATCACAATTTCAAGACCATCGTCATCGACACCGCGGACAACGCGTTCAAGCTCTGCTCCGAGCACGTCTGCGCCAAGCACGACGTGGAGTACGAGGGCGACCTCGGCCACGGCAAGGGGTGGGCGTTTGTAAAAAACGAATGGCACCGCGTGCTCACCCGCCTGGCCAGCCTGCCCTACGGCCTGGTGTTGATCAGCCACGCCGTCGACAAGCGGATCGAGACGCGCACCGGCGAGTACACCAAGACGCAGCCGAGCCTGCCCGACCGGGCGCGTCAGATCGTGCTCGGCCTGGTCGACATGATCCTGTGCTGCGACACCGTGTCGTGGAAGGACGAGAAGGGCCAGCTGATCGTCGAGCGCATCATCCGCACCAAGCCCCATCCCACCTACGAAGCCGGCGACCGCACCGGGCGGCTGCCGGACACCCTCCCGCTGAACTTCGACAAGTTCGCCGGCTGCTTCGGTGAGCCCGGCGACCACACGAGCACCTCGAGTCAGGAGTGAACATCATGTCCACGACTTCCAGCAACACACCCGATGGATTCGACCCGCGCCAGAACGGCACCGCTTTCGATGCCGGCGGGGATGCCGTCCCCGATGCGGCACCGGTGACCGACCTCAGCGCGTTCGATGATGACTACGAGCAGACGGACGCGGCGGAGTTTCAGGATGTGCCGGACGGCAAGTACCAGGTGCGCGTGCACTCGGTAAAGCTCGCCGAGAGCCAGAAGGGCGACCCTATGCTCAAGTGGGATCTGGTGGTGATCTCGGGCCAGCACTCAGGACGGCATATCTTCAAGAACGCGGTAATCACGCAGGCGTCGCTGCCGTTCGTGAAGGGCGACCTGCAGACGCTGGGCCTGAAGCTGCCGAAGTTCAGCGAACTGCCGAAACATCTCGACACGCTGCTCGATCAGTCGCTGGAGGTAACCAAGCGCACCAAGGGCGAGTTCTCGAACGTGTACTTCAACCGCCGCCTCGAGGTGCTCGAATCCGATGCGCTGAGCGACGAGCCCATTCCCTTCTAAGCAGAACAGTCGTGGGACCGGGGCGGGTTCAGGGGGCGTTCTTTCACGCCCTTCGGTCCCGTCCCGGTTTTTCCGCCCCCCCGTTCTCGCATCACATGCTTGCGGACCTGCCTCGACTTCTGGAACGACACTATGGATTTCGAGATCGTCATCGACACGCGTGAGCAGCAGCCGTACACATTCAGCTGCTCGACGCAGCGCCGCAAGCTCGAAGCGGGCGATTATTCCGTCGCCGGCGGCGAGCACTGCATCGCTGTGGAGCGGAAGAGCCTGTCCGACTTCGTGCACACCGTCATTCATGACGCCGATCGCTTCCGAGCAGAACTGGAGAAGCTCTCGCGGCTGACCCTGGCGTGCATTGTGGTCGAGGCCGACCTTGATGCCGTGCTGCGGGGGCTGCGTCAGGCGGACTTGCGGCTGGTGACGCCGAACGCCGTGCTGGGTGCGGCCCTGCACATCGCGGTGCGCTATCAGGTGCCCGTCTACTGGTGCGGCAGCCGCCAGGCCGCGTGCGCGTTCACCGATGGCTTTCTGCGCATGGCCGTGCGTGAGGGCGTGGTGCCGCTCTCCGGCAAGGAGCCAATCCATGCCTGAAACCATTCACGGCACTGTTTTGAAGACCTACTACAGCGACGCGAGCTTCTCCGCCGGCATGATGCAGGCTGACGATGGTCGGCGTGTGCGCTTCCGCGGCCGGTTCTACGCAGCGGAGGGTGATCGACTGGCTGCTGTCGGTAAGTGGACCGTTGACCCAAAGTACGGCCACCAGTTCGACGTGCGGGAACTGGATTACGACCTGCCTCAGACCCGCGAGGGGCTCAAGCTCTACCTCATCAAGCACCCGGCGTTCACGGGCATCGGCGAGAAAACCGCTGAGCGCATCGCCGGCGCTGTCGGCGACGGTCAGTCGCTGGACGCCATCGTCCGTCATCGTCCGGAACAGCTGGTCGCGGCCGGCGTGCCAGAGCGCGTCGTGCAGACGCTCAAGCAAGCGTGGGTGGAACACGCCGATGAGAACGCGGTGCGCACATACCTGGCCGGATTCGGCCTGACGCACCATCAGATGAGCACGCTGCTGGAGAAGTTCGGCAGCAGCATCGTGTCGATGCTCAAGCACGATCCCTACCTGCTGATCAAGCACCTGAACGGCTACGGATTCAAGAAGGTCGATCAGATCGCACTGAAGACCGGCGTGGCGAAAGACCACCCGGGGCGGATCGAAGCGGCACTGGCGCATTGCCTTGCCGAGCAGGTCGGCAGCGGCCATACGTGGACCAGCGGCGGCGACCTGGTCGAGCTGGCCAACGACGTGCTGGTGATGGACGCACTGGACAGCCGCGACCGCATCCGCCAGGCGGGCGATCGCATGCTGGAGCGTGGTAATCTCGTGGCCGACGGGCATGCCGTGGCGACACCCGGGCTATATGAAGCCGAGAACCACGTCCGTCGCACGCTGACCGAACATGCATGGCAGTCGCCCGCTTCGCAGGTTCCCCAGCCCGATAGCTCGGGCCTTAACGCGGATCAGGCCGAAGCGTTTCAGACGGCGCTGACCAGCCGCATCTCCGTGATCTCCGGTGGCGCGGGTACCGGCAAGACATACGTCGTCGCTCGCCTGGCTCGCGCCTTCGAAGGAGCCGGTCTCGCCGTCCGGCTGTGTGCGCCCACTGGCAAGGCGGCCAAGCGGATTGAGCAGCTTCTGGCCCAGCACGAGATCAGTCTCAGCGCCGCCACCATTCACCGCATGCTCGGCTACAACGGCCATGCCTTCGACGACGACTGCATCGCGGCCGACGTCGTGATCGTCGACGAGGTGTCCATGGTCGACGTGCGCCTCATGGCCGTGCTGCTGGAGCGGATCGACTTCGAATCGACGCAGCTCGTGCTGGTTGGTGATCACAACCAGTTGCCACCGGTCGGGCCGGGCAACGTCTTGCGTGATGTCATTGAGCATAACCTCACCCCGACCACGGTGCTCAGCAAGGTGGTTCGGCAGGCCGGTGTTCTCAAGGCCAGCAGTGTGCAGGTGCTTGAGAGCAAGGTTCCCGCCACCGGCACCGATGAGATCTCCCGCTGGGTCGTAATCGATCAGTTCCGCGACGCACCCACAATTCAGAACTACCTCCGCGACCTCATTATCGAGCAGATCCCCAGCCGCTACGGCTTCGATCCGGTGCGGGATGTTCAGATCATCACGCCCGAGCACCGCGGCCCGCTGGGTACGCGGGCGCTGAACCAGATGATGCAGGCCGTACTGCAGCGGCGGCAGGCTGACACCGAAGGCCGCCTTACCATCGGCGACAAGGTCATCCAGACGCGCAACGACTACGACCTGAACGTGATGAACGGCACGATCGGTTTCGTCAGCGGGATCACGAAGAAGCACCTCGTGGTCGAGTTTGAGGGGCGCGGAGCAGTGGAGGTGGACTGGGGCAAAGCCAAGTCCGTTGATCTCGCCTACGCCCTCACCGCGCACAAGGCTCAGGGGAGCGAGTTCCCCTGCACTGTGGTGCTCTGCCACAAATCGCATTTCTTTGCCGACCGCAACTGGCTCTACACCGCCGTGACGCGGGCATCGCACACCTGCATCCTCGTCGGCGATCAGTATGGTCTGCGCCGGGCGGCGGGCGCGGTGCGTAATCTCAACCGGCGCACGCTGCTGAGCCTGTGGGCATCGCGTGAGCGGCAGGAGGAGGTCGCGGCGTGACGGCGATCACCTCGACCACGGATCACACCAATTTGGATCGGTTCCAGTTGCTCGATTGGCTGCTGCCCAACTGTGAGCCCGATCGCGTGGCCCTCCTGTACCCCAAGGGCAAGGGCGGCCAGTTCTCACCTGGCTGGGTGATGGACCGCGCCGATGCCGAGCGTGCGATCGCCGCCTACCGGGCCGGAACGCTTGAGAACGAATCGTTCACGTCCGTAACCAAACGCGGCGCCCGGTATCGCATCGCCGGGGCCAAACGCCTCGGTCTGGTACCGCATCGCAACGGGCGGGTGCTGGTGTTTTGCGTGGATCTCGATGATCACGGCGGCGATGGAGGCACTGTCCCGCTGGCCGACGCCATCGCCCGCTTCTTCGGAGCTCACCCCCTCACCTTCACCTCAAAGAGCGGCCGCGGGCTGCACGGCTTCTTCCGCCTGGCCGAGCCCATGGACGCCAAGGCGTTTGTGCACTGGGCGCGGGCGTGGGGCTTCAACCGCCAGGACGAACCTGAGCTGTTCCCCAAGACGGTGAAGAATACCCAGGCGTGGCTGCCGAACGAGCCCAACGACGCCGGCGGCGACAAGCACGTCAGCGGCTCCTACGAATCGTGCCTGGTCCGAAAGCTCCCCGAACCGCCGTCGGCGAAGCTCAGCAGCGCCACGCTGAACTTCCTGCGCGGCTTCGTGCGTCAGCCCGGTCGCAACATCGCGTTGAACAAGGCTGCCTACGAACTCGGCCAGAAGCGTGTGCCGCGCAGCGAGGCCATGCGACTATGCCTGCACGGTGCCCGGCTGTGCGGCCTTCAGCATGACGAGCCCGATCAGACGCAGACCACCTTCGAGAGCGGCTATGACGCGGGGGCGCAGGCCGCTCCGCCTGAGGAGTCGTCGGCTTTACATGAGCCCGAACCGACCATCGCCTTCCGCCGGCTGGATGGCATCGGCAACGGCGAGCGTTTCATCGACCACCACGGCAAGCGGGTCCGCTACAGCGATGAACTGGACCGCTGGCTCGTGTGGACCGGCAAACGCTGGTCGATGGAGAGCCAGGTGACCGTCGAGGCCATGGGCAAACGCACGGCCCGGCTGATCCTGCGGGAGATGGAACGGGCGATGGAGCAGGCGGAACAGAGCGGTCAGCCTTCTGAAGAGATCGAGGCCCTCGAGAAAAGCTACCGCAGGCACTACCTCTCCACTGCGCGGGTCAGCGGCGTGCGGGACATGCTCAAGATGGCCCAGTCCGAACCCGGCGTGAAGGTCGCCATCCGCCAGATCGATGCCCAGCCGATGCTGCTGAACGTCGCCAACGGCACGATCGATCTGGCCAAGGGCACACTGCAGCCGCACCGGCGCACGGACGGGCTGACGAAGATGGCACCGGTGGCGTTCGAACCGCGGGCGCCGTGTCCGCGGTGGGACGCGTTCCTGCGCCGCATCTTCGAGCGTGATCATGAACTGATCGCTTACATCCAAAAGGCGGTTGGCTACTCGCTGACCGGCGACGTCGGCGAGCAGTGCCTGTTCTTCCTCTACGGCACCGGACAGAACGGCAAGTCGGTGTTCATCCAGACGCTGCTGCACATGCTGGGCGAGTTCGGCCAGAAGGCTCCCACCGAGATGCTCATGAAGCAGGATCGCACCTCCGGCGGTGGCGCGACGCCCGACATGGCCCGCCTGCGCGGTGTGCGTATGGCGGTGACGGCGGAGCTGGAGGAGAACCAGCGGATGGGCGAAGCCCGCGTGAAGGACCTCACCGGCGCCGATCGCATCGTGGCGCGGCCGCTGTATCGCGACCCGATCGAGTTCGACCCCACGCACAAGCTCTGGATCTACGGCAACCACAAGCCCACGATCCGCGGCACCGACGATGGGATCTGGCGACGCATTCGGCTGATCCCTTTCACCGTCACGATCCCCGCCCACGAGAAGGACCCGCAGCTCACATCAAAGCTGCTGCTCGAACGCAGCGGCATTCTGCGATGGGCCGTCGAAGGCTGTCTCGCATGGCAACGTGATGGCTTGGGCCTGCCCGCGGCCGTGGCGAGCGCGACCGACGCCTACCGCAACGAAAGTGATCGCCTGGCTGCCTTCCTTGATGAGTGCTGCATCGTGGAGCAGTACGCCCGCGCAGGGAAGACCGAACTCTACGCCGGCTACGAACAGTGGTGCAGGGAGTCGGGCGAGTACGCGCTCAGCAAGAAGAAGCTTGGCCAGCAGCTCATCGAGCGCGGGTTCAAGGAGGGGCGCAACAAGAGGGAGCGCTACTGGATCGGGCTCGGATTGGCGGATGGAGGGGTCGGTTATGCCTGAACGGTGACACATCTAGCAGGAAGGTGACAAAAGGTGACACAACAAAAAAGCGGTGTGTCACCCCTCAAGAACCTACAAGTCAAGGATTTACGACAACGGTGACAAAGGTGACACATTTTTACTCTATCTGGCCATGCGCACGCGTGTGTGCGCACACACGCGTGCGGGGGAGGAAAGTTACGGAAAACCGTGTCACCCATGTCACCTGCAGGCGCAATGATCATGCAAGGCACTGACATCAATAAGGTTATGCCGGTGACACAACCATTGGCGACTGTGTCACCACCATCACCGAAAAATGGAGGTAAGTAATGAACTGCATGCTACTTGGAAATGATGATGCGTGGGTGACAGAATCCACGCGAGCAGGTCTTCACGCAGACGACGACCTGGCCGCCTTCCTCGATGCGTGCTGCATCGTTCAGGAGCACGCGCGTGTCGGGAAGACCGAGCTGTACGCCAACTACGAACGGTGGTGCCGGGAGTCAGGTCGGCCTGCGGCGAGCAAAAAGAAACTTGGTCAGCAGCTCATGGAGCGCGGATTCCAGGACGGGCGCACCGAGCGGCAGCGTTACTGGATCGGTCTGAAGTTGGCGGGATCCGACGAAAACGATGGCCAGCTGGAAGCCGCCAGGAAGCTTCTCGCGTGCCTGCGGCGAAACGACGCCTTGGCGGAGATTCGATTGGAGATGTCGCTCAGGCTGAATAACCGCGGCACGCGGAAACGCCTGCTATCCATCGCCGCCAGCCGGTCGTTCATGAAGGCCTGGGAGAGCAGCGTGCAAGCGGCGATTGCACCGATCATCCGGGCCGCCTGGCAGGCATGGCAACGGCAGCGAGGGACAGAGCGTGAACGCTTGCGACGGCTTCGACAGATCGTTCACACCGTCGATCAGCTTCGCGACTACTTCCCGGCGGAGATGGTGTGATGACAGACGCCAGCCATCGCCACCAGCAGGTTGAACCTTACGCGCGGTGCCAGGCAGATGAGCCGGACAGGCCTGTCTACAAGCCCACCGATGACTTCCTCGAATTCAAGCGTTCGGTGCGGCTGGCCGCGATCGACGTGATGATCCTGGCGTTCGCGACGCGGCATCATGCTCAGTGGCTCAACCGGATCGGCGTCTGCCCACCCGACATTGCCGAGCTGATTGCCAAGGACCTCGACGCCGTTCGATCAATCCTGCCCGCTTCGCCAGAGTCGCCCGACGTTGGCCCGAGTGCCCAAGCGGCCGCAGCCGGGGAGCGTCGTAAGACCTCGCCACGCAACGCGACACGGCGGAACGTGGGCCAACGTCGGCAAGCCGACATGCCTCTGTTCAGTGCCAATCTTCAGGAGCAGCACGACGGCCGCTGAGCGTTTTCATGAATAGAGACCTCGAATGCCGGCCCGTCCGCCGCGCCGCTAACACAAGGCCATTTAGGTACTTGGCGGGCCCCCTAGCAGCGGAACCCGCGACGGGAACAACCGCCGCGCAGGTTTGATTCGTTCGCAGATGAAAAACGAATCCAACCTGTTGCTGTGCTTCACGTTGCAGCGCCGGCCCGGGCACGGAATCGCGAGACAAACCGCGACGGACCATTCACCCTCAACATGGAGAAACTTCCAATGAAGATCGAAATGCTCAACATCGACAGTATCCAGCCGTATGAACAGAACCCGCGTGACAACAGCGCGGCCGTGGACCCGGTCGCCGACTCTATTCGCGAGTTCGGTTTCAAGGTTCCGGTGATCGTCGATGGCGAAGGCATCCTCATCGCCGGCCACACGCGGGTTCTGGCGGCGAAGAAGCTGGGCATGAAAAAGGTGCCGGCCATCCGCGCCGACGACCTGAGCGCTGAGCAGGTGCGGGCATTCCGCCTGGCCGACAACAAGCTGCACGAGCTGTCGAGTTGGGACATGCAACTTCTGCCGATCGAGCTGACCGCTCTGCGCGACGATGGTTTTGACCTGGGGCTCATTGGCTTTGACGAGCAGGAACTGGCGAATCTGCTCAGTGGCGATGTGAAAGATGGGCTGACCGATCCCGACGAGGTGCCCGAACCGCCGGATGATCCGATTTCACAGCCGGGCGATCTGTGGATCCTCGGCAATCACCGCCTGCTCTGCGGCGACAGCGGCAGCGTGGCCGATCTGGATCGGCTGCTCGACGGGCAGAAGGTTCATCTGGTCAATACCGACCCGCCGTATGGAGTGAAGGTGGAGCCACGCTCGAACAACGCCATCGCGGCGGGCAACAGCTCGTTCAAGGGCACGGGGAAAAATCAGACGCATCATCAGCAACTGGATCTTTCCCGCCACCCGGAGAAGGCCAAGGGCACGCACAAGCAGATGCGTCCCAAGGACCGCCCGCTGGTCAACGACTTCGTCAGCGACGAGGAGTTCGAGCGTCTGCTCGACGCATGGTTCGGCAACATCGCCCGTGTGCTGGAGCCGGGACGGGCGGCGTACATCTGGGGCGGGTACGCCAACTGCGCCAACTACCCGCCGGTGCTCAAAAAGCACAAGCTGTATTTCAGCCAAGCGATCATCTGGCACAAGATGCATCCCGTGTTGACAAGAAAAGATTTTATGGGGGATCACGAATGGTGCTTCTACTGCTGGCGTGAAGGCAGCGCTCACCAGTTCTACGGGCCGAACAACGCCACGGACGTCTGGCAGGTCAAGAAGATCAACCCGCAGTCGATGGAGCACTTGACGGCCAAGCCCGCGGAACTGGCGGTGCGTGCCATGCAGTATTCCACCGTGGCCGGTGAAAACGTACTCGACCTCTTTGGCGGATCGGGCTCGACGCTCATCGGCGCCGAGCAGACGGGGCGCAAAGCCTACCTCATAGAAATCGACCCAGCGTATACGGATCTGATCGTCGATCGCTATCAACGCTTCACCGGCCAGCTGGCGGTGCTGGAGCGCACGGGCGAATCGCCGATCCCCATGAAGCCGCGTGAGGAGTCCATGCGATGAGGCAAGTGAGCGATCCGCGGGGATCGGTGACCGAGTATGGCTATCGACGATTTCGGACCCACGGTCGGCAGCAGCGGTTCGAGCACGTGCTGGTGTGGGAGGCGCATCACGGCCCGGTGCCGCCGGACATGGAGATCCACCATCGCAACGGAGACAAGCTGGATAACCGTATCGAGAACCTGAAGCTGGTCACCCGCCTGGAACACAAGCGCATTCACAGTGGCTGTGTGCGTGTGAACGGCGGGTGGTTGAAGCGCTGCCGACGCTGCCGGTGGTATCGCCCGATCGTTGATGAGTTCTACGTCTACCCGGGCCGCAACGGCGTGATGGGCATCTGCCGGCGATGCGCCTCGGTCATGGCGGTGGTGAACAAGAAGCGTCGTCGCCAGCGGGCAGCCGGACACTCGCCGCAGAAAACCCCGGGCGATGCCGGGGCTTCGGAGGGATTAACGGCATGAGGTCACCTATCACGAAAATCAGGCGCCTGACCGCCGATCAGGGCGTGGAACTCAGTCATGGCGTGCTCGAAGAACGCGGTTTTGTAGCCGTCATCGACGTAGCGGCGCCGACCTTCGGTGCTGAGCATGCCGCGCTCGTCAAGCAGGTCGATCGCCACGGTGGCCTGGGTGTAGGGAATGTCGAGCAACTCGGCGATCCCGAAGACGGTGAAGCTTTCGTCGGCGTGATCATCAAGGTGGGCGACGATCCGCTCGAAGGCCTGCTGCGTGCAGCGGTGAAGGTAGTGGCGACCGTCGGCGAGCGTGACGGCGCGTTCGAGCGCGCCGCCACGGGTGCCGCGGAATTCGATCCTGCGATTCTCGGTGGTGCGGCGGCGAAGGTTCATCGCTTACGCTCCCTTCGCCAGTTCGAAGTGGCCGCGATCGACCTTGCGGAAGCGGGCGGCGTCGCCTTTCTTGTTCATCTCTCTGAGGATCGCGGAGTAAAGCGTCGCCGATGGTGTCGGCGCGTCGGTGCTCCACAGCTTCTTTTCGAAGATGGCCTTGATCATCGCCTTGGTGTTCATCGGCTCGTCGGCTTCGGCGAGCACCATCGCAGCGGCGTCGAGGCAGGAGAGGCGTTTGGGTTTCGCGTCCTGCTTCGCATCATCCGCGGACTCGGTCATGGCCCGTTCGCTGGCGGTCATGCCGTCGGGCGAGGCGGCGCGTTCGTCACGCAGGCGGGCGTTTTCCTGATCGGCGGCTGCCTTCGCCTTGAGGTTCTCCTTCGCGGGCAGCAGGCGCTTGGCGTCCTTGATGCGGGTCTGCTTGCCGCTTTTGAGGTTGATGGCGACCCAGCCGCCGCTGTCGTAATCCTGAGCGTCGATGCGCACGTCGGTGGTGTTCTTACCGACCTTGAGGCGATAGACGCCGCCGATTTCGATGTCGCTTTTCTTCATGATGATGCTCCTTTGCATGGGTTAAATGATGGTGGAACGACGCCGGGCGCTTCAGATGCCCAGTTCGTTGCAGATGGTTTCGTATTCGTGCTGGTCGAGCGCCTGGATGAGCTGCGATGCGAACCACGCGCACTCGCGTTCGGCACGTTGTCCCGTTTCACCGCCCGCGTAGACGGGCTGGAGCTTGGCGGCGATAAGCGCGACGGCTTCGGGGGAGAGGTTCGCTGTGATCGCGTCGATGAGGGCGTCGGTATTGGGATCAGGTTTGGCCATGGCAGGCTCCTGCGCAGGTGGTGGGCGTGTTCGTCAATCGACGAACTGCTTGAGGACGAGGAAGTACGCGTGGATGGCTGTCTCGTCGCCTTTGTGGCCGCCGAGGTGGAACTGCAGGCATTCGGCCATCGACCAGAGGTCGTCGCGGCTGTCGGCCTGCACGTGGTGGTCGCGGCCGTTGGGCTGTTCGGGCGTGAGGATCTGCACGTGGATCTGGTCGCTGTCGCGCTTGCGGCTGAGGATCGCGTAGTGGCCCGGCCGGCCTTCGATATCAATTCGCGTGATGCGCATGGTTCTGGCTCCGTCGCATGGGTTCGTCGCGTTCAGGACACATGTAGCCATGGACTCTCGCATAAGGCAAGCCATTTGCTAGCAATGAGTTGAGGTTTATTTAGCAGTGGGCAATGACAGGCAAAATTCGGTCCAGAACGGCGGCGCGGCACCGCTGAACCCCATGGCGATGCAGGTCAGCGACGCAGCCCGCCTGCTGGGCGTACCGGAGATGACCGTGCGGCAGCATGTGCAGGCCGGCGCTCCTACAGCGGCGGACGGCACGATGAATCTGGTGCACTACGCGGCGTGGTTGAACGTCGAGCTCAAGCGGAGGATGGATGGCGATTGACCCGGCCCAACTCAGCCCGACGCAGCTGGTGCGGCTGCTGAACTCGACGCCGCTGGGACCGGTGATCAACGCTGCGGCGCTGCATCGGCAGCGGAACGAGGCAGGGCTGCGCATCGCATCGGATGGTGACGGCAAACGCATTCACCTGGTGAAGTACGTCAAGTGGCTGGTGCGTGAACTGGAGAAGCCCCCGCCGGCTCCCTCTGATTACACCGATCGCCTGCGACGCGATCTGCAGCGCAAGCTGGAGGCCTCCCGCCAGGGGCGCGACATCGGTCCCGTTCCCGACGTGGTCGATATGCAGCGGCGGCAACGATGCGAGGGTTCGTTCCGCGACTTCTGCGAGATTTACTTCCCCGCGGCCTTCAGTCTGCCGTGGTCGCAGGACCACCTGCGCATCATCGAGAAGATCGAGCGGGCGGTGCTCGAGGGTGGGTTGTTTGCGTTCGCCATGCCGCGCGGCAGCGGGAAGACCACGCTCTGCCAGGCGGCGGGCATGTGGGCGATCCTGTGCGGCTACCGCGAATACATCTGTCTGATCGGCTCGGCGGAGGACCAGGCGAAGACGATGCTGGAGAGCATCAAGCGGGAGATGCTCGGGAATCCGCTGCTGCTGGAGGATTTTCCCGAGACGATCTTCCCGATCCGCAAGCTGGAGAACAACGCGCGTAAGCAGGCGGGCCAGCTCTGCGATGGCGAGCCGACGTACATCACGTGGGCGGCGGATAAGCTGGTGATGCCGACGATGGGCGCCCAGCAGCTTCCGATGGCGCTGCAGCGACGTGAACTGGCAAGCAGCCCGTCGTCCGGGTCGATCATCACCGTCGCCGGCCTCGATTCCAACATCCGCGGGCAGCATCACACCAAGATGGACGGGACCGTCGTGCGGCCGTCGCTGGTAATCCTTGACGATCCGCAGACACGCCAGAGTGCGGCCTCGACCACGCAGACGCGGCATCGGCTCTCGATTCTCAATGGCGATGTGCTGGGCATGGCCGGGCCGAACGTGAAGATGGCGGGGTTTATGACGTGCACCAAGATCCACCACGACGACCTGGCCGACCAAATCCTCGACCGTCAGAAGAATCCTGAATGGCAGGGTGAGTGCACGAAGCTTGTGTACTCATTCCCCACCGACGAAAAACGCTGGGATCGTTACGCCCAATTGCGTGCCGAGGGTTTGCGTGAAGGCGATGGCGGCAAGCGGGCCACCGAACTCTACCGACGCGATCGGGAGCAGATGGATGACGGCGCCGTTGTCGCCTGGCCGGAGCGGTACAACGCGGATGAACTCAGCGCGCTCCAGCACGCGATGAATCTGAAGCTGCGGGATGAGGATGCCTTCTTCGCTGAATATCAGAACGAACCCGCCACGGCTCAGCTCGATGAGGATGTGCTGACGCCCGATGAGGTGGCGGAGCGTGTCAGCGGCCGGCCTCGCATCGAGGTGCCCAAGCCCGCGACGAGCGTCACGGCATTCATCGACGTTCAGGAGAAGATGCTCTTTTACACCGTGTGTGCGTGGGAGAGCGATTTCACCGGCCACGTAATCGATTACGGCACGCTGCCGGATCAGAAGCGGCGGTACTTCACGCTTCGCGACACGACAAAGACGCTCGCGGCGACCTACAGCGGTGGCGGCATCGAAGGTGCGATCCAAGCAGGCCTCGAGGAACTCGTCGGGCGGCTGCTCGATCGGCAGTGGGAGGTGATGGGCGACGGCGGGGTGATGCGCATCGAGCGGTTGCTGATCGACGCTGGCTACCTGCCCGGAATCGTCGCGAACGTCTGTCACAAGCTCGGTGCCGTGGCGATGCCGAGCAAGGGCGTGGGGATCCGGGCGGGCAACAAGCCGATGAGCGCCTACCGCCGCAAGCCCGGCGAACGGCATGGCCATCACTGGTATGTCCCCAACGTCAGCCGCACGGCAGAACTTCGGCACGTCATGATCGATACGAACTACTGGAAGTCGTTCGTTCATGCGCGGTTTGCGACGGCTCCCGGTGACCGCGGCGCTCTCACGCTTTTCGGCCGGTCACCCGCGGAGCACCGCCTGTTCGCCGATCACATCGCCGCCAGCGAGACGTGGACGCGCACGGAAGGCCATGGGCGGCTGGTGCAGGAATGGTCGATCCGCCCGAGCAAACCCGACAACCACTGGCTCGACTGCCTGGTTGGCGCGGCCGTGGCCGCGTCGATGTGCGGCGTGCGGTTTGGGGTAGAGCCTGCCGAGGCGGAAACACAGCGGCCCATCCGGCTTTCGGCGTTGAAGCAGCAAAGAAATTTCCGGGCAAAACAATCCGAAGGTAGTATTCGACCATGATGTTTAAGCCGAAGAACCTGCGTCGCACGCTACTCAACCTCCAATTCGACATGGCGACGGCCCGTGGGATCGAAGGGCTGCTGATGCTGTGGGATGTGATGTTCTTATCGCATCCCATCGTCGACAATGAGATCGGTAGCGACCCGCCCATCGCACGCGACGAATGGGAACGGCTCTACGCCGACCAATCCGCATTTGATCAGGCAATGCCTGTCCCGCCGGAGCGAATAGAAAAGATCAACGCCCAAGTAAGGATGGCGGACAGCTTCTCCCCGCTGGCCAAAGCCGCAGAGTTCGCTCCGGACAGCGACCTTCAACAGACTCCGTTCGCGCTATTTTTTCGCCGGGTGCTGGGCCCCTACATCGCTTGGCATGTGACGGAGCCGTGGGCCGACTTTCGCGCCGCCTGCGCCGGGGACGATAAGGCGTTGTGTCGTTTGATAGAGATCGACCCGTCCGTTCAGCGCATGAGTTCCATCCAGCAGGCGTGGGCTTCACAGCTGAAGGCGGACCGCAATCTTCGCGAACGCGTGCGCGATGCAGCGAAGCGGAAGCTCCGTGACAAAGTGGCCGGCGTGGAGTCCCGTGAGATCTTTGAGGACGCCACCCGCAAGCGCATCAAGCTGAGACTCGCCGCCGAACTGCAGCGTTGGATCGAGCGTCGGTTCCTCGAACATCCTGAGATCGCACCAAAAAGGATTCGGCGACAGAAGAGGAAACCCAACGAAAGTCAATTACGTCAAATCTTCAATGCTTATGCCGAAGACACGCGAGGTACCCCCAAAGACGCGGATCTGCCGGAAAGTGACGGGACCTTCCGAAAGGACATCGCCAACTATCGCAATCGGCTTGAGAAGGCCCTCCACCACTGATAGCGGCCCGAACAGAAATTTGTTCCGACTGGGCTCTCTGCACGTTGCCATAATTCGACGGTGTCGATCGGATGTCCGATCGACGATCCCTCCAAGTTGGGCTCACGCCCAGAAAGGACACTGTCATGGCGAAGAAATACCCATCCAGCAAGGACGCGGCTCGCATCCAGAGCACTCAGAAAAAGGCCGGACAACCCACCGGCAAAAAGAGCTTTCCTGCCCGCGTTCAAGGGGCGGCGGACAAGGGCTCCAAGGGAGGTGGGAAACGGTGATCAGCGGCTGACTCGAACCGATCGCCAACTGGCACTGTTTGTTACCCATTGCTTTGCGCACTTAACGTTTTGTTAAGGGAGATTCCAAATGCCTACGCAGGACAACGACAACCATTCCGATCAACTGAACCCGACCAGCGATGCATACTGGCAGTCACGTGGATGGGAAGATCGCCCGGAAGATTGGGAAGATCGCATCAAAACAGGCGACACGTTGCTGCCAGATGCGACGAAGGATGAATAATCGCCGATAGGCTTTAGCCGTTCACGGCTGGCCTGACACCAACAACTTTGTTTCTCAAGGCCATGCGGGCAATGCTCGCATGGCCTTTTGTATTGCGTGGCAGCTTGGCTCTACAGGCGGACACCCCCGCCTCCTGCGGCATACATACCCGGTAGCCACCAAGCGGGATGGAGCAGTGGTCAGCTCGCCGGGTTCATGCCCCGGAGGTCGCAGGTTCAAATCCTGCTCCCGCGATTATGACCGACAACCTGGACAACACGATCCGCGAGAACGCCGAGGGGCCGGCCGAAGCTTCTGTGGATGGCCAGACCGTCCGCCAGCACAGCCTGCGTGACCAGATCAACGTCGATCGTTATCTGGCATCGAAGCGGGCGGCGCGAGCTGGGCTCGGGGTCCGGCTGACGAAGGTGATTCCGCCTGGGGCGGTGTGAGGTGCACAGAACCGAATGATCAACTGGATCAGGAACATTCTGGCACAGCGCCGCTCCGGTAGGCCCGCGGAGAACGTCAACCGCCCTGCGTTTCGCTTTGGCGGTTCGCCGCTGCGGCCACTGCACGCCCGCTACGACGCGGCGCAGACGACGGATGAGAATCGTCGGCACTGGGCGGCGGCCGATCAGCTCTCCGCCAACGCCGCCGCGAATCCGCAGGTGCGTCGCATTCTTCGCAGCCGGGCTCGCTATGAGGTGGCGAACAACAGCTACGCCCGTGGCATTGTCCTGACGCTCGCGAACTATGTGGTGGGCACGGGGCCGCGGCTGCAGATGCTTACCGGCGAACCCGCCGTCGATCGCCTCGTTGAACGTGAGTTCGGCCGCTGGGCGAAGGCCGTGGGGCTGGCGCACAAACTGCGGACGATGCGGATCGGTGAGGCGGAGTCTGGCGAAGTGTTCGCTGTCATGGCAACCAACCCGCAGGTCGACGCCCCCGTGCAGCTAGATCTGAAGCTGGTCGAAGCTGACCAGGTGACCACTCCGTTCGGGCTTCACAGCGACGAGCAGGTCACCGACGGCATCATCTACGATGAGTTCGGCAACCCCACCAGTTATTTCGTGCTCAAGCACCATCCCGGCGATCGCGACGCCTGGCGGGCCGGGCGCATGGCTTACGACCAGCTTCCGGCGGAGTCCGTGCTCCATCTTTACCGTGTCGATCGCCCCGGTCAGGGGCGCGGCATCCCGGAGATCACGCCCGCACTGCCGCTGTTTGCGATGCTGCGTGATTACGGGCTGGCGGTATTGCAGGCGGCTCAACAGGCGGCTTTGCCCGGTGGGGTGATCTATACAGACGCGCCCGCTGACACGGAGGCGGCGAAGGTCGAGCCGATGGACAGCGTCGAGATGGACCGGGGCATGTGGCTGACGATGCCGTACGGCTGGAAGGTCGGGCAGGTCCGGGCCGAGCAGCCGACGACGATGCACGATCAGTTCACGCGGACGATCCTTCAGGAGATCGCACGCTGCCTGAACATGCCGTTCAACATCGCTGCGGGCAACAGCGCCGGCTACAACTTCGCCTCGGGCCGCCTCGATCACCAGTCTTTCTACAAGGCGATTCGCATCGATCAAGCCTTCATCGGCGACACCGTCCTCGACCGCGTGCTTCGGGCGTGGCTGGACGAAGCGGTGCTGGTGGAGGGTTACCTCCCGCAGGCGTTGAGGCAGATCGACACGCAGCTGCCGCACCAGTGGTTCTGGGACGGGCTTGAGCATGTGGATCCCGCCAAGGAAGCCAACGCCACGGCGACAAAGCTCGCGAGTCACACCACCAACCTCGCCATCGAGTACGCCCGGCAGGGCCTGGACTGGGAGGCGGAGCTTCGGCAGAAGGCCAAGGAGAAGCAGCTGATGCAGCGCCTGGGCCTCGATGACACGGAAGGGGAGGCGGCAGTGGGGGGGCAGCAGGGGGACGATGAGGAAACAGTGCAGGAAACGGTGGGGGGGGCGGAGGAGATCCGGGCCAATGACTGAGCAGAACAAAGGGCATCTTGAACTGATCTGCGCCGCAGGCGGTATCACCATCGAAGCGGCGACGCCGATCACGGACGGCAGCGATGGGGAAGCCCTGCCGCGTTTCAGTATGGTCGCGTACTCGGGTGAGCCGATGCGTGTCCAAGGCTGGCGCCACCCCGTGGTCGTGGATCTCGAAGGCCTCCGCATCGAGAGCCAGCGCAAGCCGATCCGCTTCGCTCACAGCGCTTACCAGGGCGTGGGCCATTCAGAGCGGATCGCCGTGGAGGGCAATCAGCTCATCGCAGAGGGGGTGGTCTCTCGCGACACGCCGGCTGCCCGCGAGGTCGTCTCCAGCGGCAAGCGGGGCTTTCCGTGGCAGGCGTCGATCGGAGCGGGGGTGGAACAGGCTGAGTTCGTGAAGGCGGGGGCGAATGTCACGGTCAACGGGCGGACGTTTGAGGGGCCGCTGTTCGTGGCACGCCACACGGTGCTGGGGGAGATCAGCTTCGTGGACTCAGGTGCGGACCAGAACACTTCAGCGCGGATTGCCGCGCAGGTACAGGAACAGCAGACGATGAATGATGAGAAGACGCAGACGGAGCAGAACGCCACCACGGGCACGACCACCGCCCCTGCAACTGAGGTGACGGGCGACGCAACGCCGCCGGCAAGTGAGAAGAACACGAACACCTCCACTGCCACGCCGGCGGCAGTCAATGCATCCAGCGCCACCACCACTTCACCCGGCGCAGCCAGCGACGAAGCCGTGCAGCGGATGCGGCAGGAGGTGGCCGCCGAGAGCCATCGCATCGCGGAGGTACGCCGGATCTGCGCCGGCCGGCACCCCGACATCGAGACCCAGGCGATCGGTGAAGGCTGGGACGCGACACGCTGCGAACTGGAAGTGCTGCGCGCGAGCCGCCCCAAGGTGACGGGCGCTCCGGCGATCCACAGCGTCGAGAACAACGTGGACGGCCAGGTGCTCGAAGCGGCGTGCATGCTGACGGCGAAGTTCAGCAAGCCCGAGGATCTGTACGAGGACAAGACGCTGGAGGCAGCCAGCAAGCGGTTCCGCGGCGGGATCGGCCTTCAGGAACTGCTGCTCGAAGCCGCATGGGCGAACGGCTACACGGGCCGCAACTTCCGCGCTTCGCGGGATGTCTTCCGCTACGCCTTCGGGCATCCGAGCATTCAGGCGTCCAGCTTCAGCACCATCGACATCGTCGGCGTCCTCTCCAACGTCGCCAACAAGTTCCTGCTCGAAGGCTTCTTCAGCGTCGAACGCGTCTGGCGGAACATCTGCTCCGTGCGGAACGTCAACGACTTCAAGACGGTCACGTCGTACCGGCTGATCGGCAAGGATCAGTACGAGAAGGTTGCGCCGGGCGGCGAGCTCAAGCACGGCACGCTTGGTGAGGAGAGCTATGCGAACAAGGCTGACACGTACGGCCTCCTGCTCGCTGTCGACCGGCGTGATGTGATCAACGACGACCTCGGAGCCATCACCACGGCTCCACGCAAACTCGGCCGCGGCTCGGGCCTGAAGATCAACGACGTGTTCTGGACGACCTTCCTGGACAACGCGGACTTCTTCAAGGCCGCGAACAAGAACTACCTCGATGGCGCGGACACGAAGCTGAGCATCGACGGGCTGACGAAGGCCGAGGTCGCCTTCATGGACCAGGTCGATTCCGACGGCAAGCCGATCGGCATCATGCCGGCGATGGCGCTCGTCCCAACCAGCCTCAGTGCCATCGGCACCACACTCGGCCGGTCGCTGGAGGTCCGCGATCCGGGCAGTTCGGCGAAGTACCCCGTCGCCAACCCCCACGCCGGCAAGTTCCGCGTCGAGGTCAGCCGCTACCTGGCCAACACGCAGTACGCCGGTGCCAGCGATAAGGCGTGGTACCTGCTGGCGGAGCCGGGCGATCTGTCGGTGATCGAGGTCGCGTTCCTCAACGGCCAGGAGAGCCCGACCATTGAAACCGCCGACGCGGACTTCAACGTGCTGGGCATCCAGATGCGCGGCTACCACGACTTCGGCGTCGCGTTGCAGGAACCGCGTGGCGGCGTCAAGAGCAAGGGCGAGGCCTAACCCCCCCCCACACACACACACACCCGTCCCCACGTTTGACCCTCACCTTTAACTCCCACCACCCCAGGAGAATCAGCAGATGGTTGTGGCGACATTCATTCACGACGGTGACGCGATCGATTATCGGGCAGACTCGGAACTTCCCCCCGGCAGCGTCGTCGTGCTCAATGATCTGGTGGGTATCACCAAGCGGCCGCTGGTCGCTGGCGAACTCGGCAGCCTCCACGTCGTCGGCGTGTTCGAAGTTCCCAAGGCGACCGGTGCCGACACGGCGATCGGTGCGGGCGAGAACGTGTACTGGGATAGCGGCAACTCCCAGGCCACGACCTCCGCCTCTGGCAACACCCTAATGGGCAAGGCCGTGGCCGCGGCGGGCAACGATGACGCCAATGTGCACGTGCGACTGAGTGCCTGATGGGCGACCTGCTCCAGCGCGGCACCGACTGGCTCGCTCAGCAGCGGCATGAACACCTGACGCGGCCGGTGACCTACCGACGCGGCGACGCTTCGGTCGAGGTGCAGGCCACAATCGGACGCACGGTGTTCCGGGTGGACGACACGTACGGCAATGTGATTCGGCATGTCAGTCGCGATTATCTCATTCGTGCTGCGGACTTGGTGGTCAACGACGAAGCAACGGTGCCGCAACGCGGCGACCGCATTGAGGAAGTCATCGGCGACCAGCTGGTGACGCACGAGGTAATGAGCCCGGACAAGGCGACCGGGGACTGGCGGTACAGCGATCCGCAGCGATTGACGCTTCGGATTCACACCAAGCAGATCCGCGAGGAGCCTTTGCCGTGAACATGAGGCAGGTACTCAAGGCCAGGCCGAAGAGCCCGATGAACTGGGTGATGATCGGCGTACTGATTACGTGGACGGTCTTCTCGCTCACGACGGTCTGGGCGGTGGCGTCGGACTGGTCGACGCAGGCTGACAAGGTCACCGGCATGCAGGGCACGATCGCCGATCACGAGCAGCGGCTGCGGATCGTCGAACAGCAGATCACCGAGATTGCGACCGACGTGCGATGGGTACGCGAGCATCTGGAGGAGCAGTGATGGCAGCGATTGTAACGCTCGCAGACGCGGTGGTGACGCAGCTGAACGCCGCGACGTTCGACCCGACTGTCACGGCGGAACGGCACTACCGCCCTCGCGTCGAACTTGGCGACGTCGAGGACGTGCGTGTGACCGTCGTGCCCAAAGCAATCCGCACCACGGCGGCGACACGCGGTGCCGCTTCGCACGAGGGACAGATCGATATCGCTATTCAGCAGCGGCTCAGTGATGAGACGGCCGCCGCGATCGATCCACTCATGGACCTGGTCCAGCAGATCGCTGATCAACTGCTGCACCGTCGGCTTGATGCGATGCCGCAGGCGCTGTGTGTGAGGCTGACCAACGAGCCGATCTACGCCGTCGACCATCTGGATGAACTGCGCACGTTCACCAGCGTGCTGACCGTGACGTATCGGCTGCGGCGATGAAAGGATGGCAGATGAATCAGAAAGCCGACGCGTGGACGGGCATTGAGCAGCCGCTGGTGATGGTGTCGAGCATCAGCAACTGGCAGACCGTCGCGGAGGATCTTTCGCAGGCGGATAACGCAGGCGATCCCGTCGTGCGGCCCGACACGCTGTCCGAGCAAAGGCGGCTGGAGATTGCGGGCCGGGGCACGCTGGTGCTGCTTCGCGTGCGCTATCAGGCAGCCTCGCCGCCGAGCACGCCGCCGACAGTGGCGATCTTCGGCGTCGATCAGAACGGTCACCACTCGCCGCTGTTCACAGCCGACGGTGATCATGCGATCGCGGTGCCCGTGAGTGCCAGCCGAGACGTGCAGGATGGTGATGGTTACGCCTACACCGCACCGATCGCTGCGGATGCCGACGGTGCTGCGTACGTGATCGCCGCGGTGGAAATTGCACTCGCGGCCGGCTCGGGTGCGGATGATTCGGCCCTTCAGCTCAAGGTGATTTGATGTTGATGCCTGTGCGACGTCATCGACTCAGTCTGGGTAGCCGCCGCCCTTACCACCTGCTCGGCCGGCGCGGCAGTGTTGGTAGCGCCGGCAACGGTGGGGGGGGTGGGGGGGATGATGGGGGCAATGGTGGGGGGGACGGCGAGCCCTCCTACGCCGCAACGGTGATGGACTTGGGCCCGGCTGCGTACTGGCGGCTTGATGACACGGGGGGGGCGGGTTCTTCCGTCGCGCTGGACCAGACCGGTGACTATGACGCGAGCTATGTGAACCTCGCCAGCGAGAACTATGGCCAGGCCGGCCCGCTGATCGGGCAGGCGTCCGCAGCGGTCGAGTTGGACGGCGTCGATGACCACATTGACACGGGCGTTGCGTCGGTGGGCACGGGCCTGTTCGCAGGCTCCGGCGAGGCGTTCAGCGTGACCGGCTTCGCGAAACTCACGCCCGGCGACGGTGGCACAGTGATCGCAAAGGCGGAAGGGTCGCTCGCGCTGCGGGTGTTCCAGCTCTTCGTGCAGGACGGTGGGCCGGTCGTGGTGTTGCGTGGCAGTGACACGGCCTTCGCGGTCAACGCAGCCGACGGCGCGTGGCACCACTACATGATCACGTGGGATGGATCGACCGCCACGTTCACCTTCGATGGTCAGCAACAAGGTGCGGTGAGCGTCGGCACGGCTGAGGACACGCCGGGTCAGCGGATTCTGCTCGGCGCTCGCTCCAACGGCACCGCGTTCTTCCTCCGCGGGCTGCTCTCGGAGTGGGCGATCTTCGATCGCATGCTCTCAGCGAACGAACGCGACCTGCTCTGGCAACGCAGCGGCCGGGCGTGAGGCATCAAGCGAAACAACTTCAGGAGATAAACCATGAGCTTCAAACTCGGCATGGAAGGCCGGCTCTACTTCAGCAGCACGCTGCTGGATGAGAGCACCCAGCCCGGCACGCTGACTTGGGATGAGCAGGCGAACGTTCGCGACGTAACGATCAACCTTGAGACCGGCGAAGCCGACGTCACCACACGCGCCAACAACGGCTGGCGTGCCACGCGGGCCACGCTGAAGGACGGCTCGATCGAGTTCGAGATGGTGTGGGACAGCGACGATCCCGGCTTCACGGCTGTCAAAGATGCCTGGCTGAGTAGCGGCGAGATCGCCATCGCAGCGATGGACGGCGACATCGGGGAGGCGGGCAATCAGGGCCTGGCGAGCAACTTCACCGTCACCAACTTCTCACGCTCCGAGCCGCTGGAAGAAGCGATTACCGTGAGCGTGACGCTCAAACCATCAAGCTTCACCCAGTGGTACACCGTCGGCACCCCCTGATCGGCCCGCATTCAACTTTGATAGGTAACGCACGATGACGACTTTCACTGATAACGCAGGGCGAACGTGGACACTGAGCATCACCGTCGATGCGATCAAACGCGTCCAGTCGCTGCTGGGCGTGAACCTCGCCAACGTCACCGCTCCCCCACAAGAAGGTGGTGAGGGGGAGCCTTTACTGACCCGTTTGGAAACCGACCTCGTCCTCCTGTGTGACGTGATCTACGCGATCGTGAAACCGCAGGCTGATCAGCAGGGAATCAGCGACGAGCAGTTCGGGCAGGCTCTTGGTGGTGATGCGATCCTTGCGGCCCACGATGCGTTCTGGAGCGCGCTGGCGGATTTTTTCCGGAGCCTGCGCCGCAGCGATCAGGTGCGGGCGATCGAGAAACAGACCGCGCTGGTGCACGCCGCCGTGGAGGCAGCCGACAAGCGGATCGACGCGCTGGATGTCGCGGGGATCGTGGATCGAGCGATGAACGTGCCCCTAGGTGGGGGGGGTGGCGGATCTGCTTCGAGTTAGCCGGCGTCCTCGGCATCGACCCCGGGCCGCTGACGCTCCGCGAACTGGTGTGGATGGCAGAGGCTCGTGCGAAGCACGACTGGTCGCAGACGTCGAGCCTGTTGGCACTGATCGCCAACGCTCATCGGGATCCGAAGAAGGCTCGGGGGGGGAAGCCGTTCAAGCCGTCCGACTTTGATCCGACCACCGGTCGGCACCGGGCATCTGACGACGAAGCAAAACCCGTCGTCGGCGTCGAAATACTCAAGCAGGTCTTTCTCAAAGGAGAGCAATGATCGCGGAAATGACCATGCGATGGCTGCCGTGGCTTGTTGGCGGCGTATGTCTGCTGCTGGTGGCGGCCTGCAGCACCGGCGGCCTGATCGATTATCACGATGCGCAAGGCGAACGCTGGCGGCTGGCGAATCCCCCAAAAGCGTCAGCCCCGGCGACACTCAGCCGGGGCAGCGACGGATCGGTGACGGCGACGGTGAGCCCGCCACACAAGAAGGACATGGCGATCGGTCAGCTCTGGCTGATCCCGATCATCGGCACGGGGCTGATCGTGATCGGCGTGGCGACACTGACGCTCCGCTCGTGGCTACCGACCGTGCCGATGGGCGCGTCGCTGGCAGCCATGGCGACGGGCACGCTGCTGATCGCGATGCCCAAGATCGTACAGGAAGCGTGGTGGATTCTCGCGCTGATGCTCATCGGCGTGGCGATGATGTACGCCATCTCGTGGCTGGACAACCGCGACAAACTCAAACCCAACCCCCCCAAACCCAAGGAGGCAATCGCGTGACTGAATTCTTTCTGGATGTGTGGACGTTCGCTTTTTCACAGATTGGCCTGGTGGCAATCGGCCTGCTGCTGGGCGCGTGGCTCGGGCGACGTGGTCATTCGATCGTCGTGCTGGATGAGAATGACCTGGAAGACCTGCTCGACGGCGGCGAGGTCGTAGCTGAGGAATGATCCAGATCACGCCGAGGATGTTCTTCAGCGCCAAACCAGTGCGCAAGGCAGCGGACCGGGCGACGCGGGCGGTGCTTTCCAAAGCCGGCGCATTCGTGCGCCGCACCGCCCGCTCGTCCATCCGCCGACGCAAGCGCACCGCTAGACCCGGCGAACCGCCTTCGTCACACAAGGGCCATCTGCGCCGGCTGATCTTCTTCGGCTACGAGCGGCAGCGACGAATCGTTGTGGTCGGCCCCGCACCGCTGGGCAGGCGCAGTCCGTACGGTCCGACCACAGTGCCGGAGGTCCTCGAAGAAGGCGGCACCGTCGCGGCGCGTGAAGATGGGGAGCGTGTAAGGCGTCGTTACAGAGGCCACCCGTTCATGGGGCCGGCGATGGAGAAGGAACTGCCGAAGTTCCCGACGCTGTGGAAAGATTCGATTCGGAGGTAGCCATGGCGAAGAGCCGATCCATCCGAGCTGGCCGGGCGTACGTCGAACTCGGCGTCGAGGACCGCCTCACGCGCGGCCTGCGTGCCGCTGAGCAGCGCCTCAAACAGTTCGGCGCATCGGTGCGGCAGATCGGTACACGTATCGCAGGCATCGGCGCAGCGGTCGCCACACCACTACTGGCCGCCACGCGCAGCTTCGCCAACGTCGGTGACGACATGCAGAAGATGGCAGCCCGCACCGGCGTCGGCGTGGAGGCGCTTTCGGAGCTCGGCTTCGCCGCTGAGCAGTCCGGCGCGAGCGTTGAGGCGATGGGTAACGTGCTATTCCGCATGCGACGGCGGATCGCCAACGCCGCGACCGGGGCCGGGCCAGCGGTGCGAGCCGTGGACTCGCTCGGGTTGTCGGCCGAGCAGCTGACGCAGCTGCCGGTCGAGCAGCAGTTCAAGGTGATCGCCGACAGCCTCGCCTATATCGCCAATCCGTCCGAGGCTGCCCAGTATGCGTTCGAGGTGCTCGGCGATGAGGCGAAGGCGATGCTGCCCCTGCTTGCCGAGGGAGCCGACGGCATCGAAGCGCTCCAGCAGCAGGCGCGTGACCTTGGACTCACCGTCACAAGCGACGCCGCCGCGAGCGCCGCCAAGCTCAGCGATCAGTGGCACGTCATGACCCGCGTCATGAAGGCAGCGACGTTCGCGATCGGCGAAGCCCTCGCTCCGGCCATCGGCGATGTGGTCGAGCGTGTCTCCAAGGCGCTCGTGATTGGCAGCAACTGGATCCGTCAGAATCAGCAGTTGATCGTGGTCGTGCTGAAGACCGCCGCCGCTGTGGTGGGCATCGGCACCGCGATCATCGGCCTCGGCCTGAGCATCACGCTGATCGGCACCGCGCTCGGTGGCCTGGCAAGCATCGTCAGCGGCGTCGCGGCTGCCTTCGGACTGCTCGCAGCGGCGGTCACGGCACTCGTCTCGCCCATCGGCCTCGCATCCGCAGCCGTCGTCGGCCTCGGTGGCTACCTTGTCCATGCCTCCGAATCCGGCGGCAACGCCCTGCGCTGGTTAGCCGATCGCTTTGTGTATCTGCGTGACACGGCACTGCGTTCTTATCATGCGATCGCCGACGCGCTCGCGGCGGGTGACATCTCTCTCGCCGCCCGCGTGCTCTGGCTCACGCTCCGCATGGAATGGCAACGCGGCATCGCGTTCCTCAACCGCCGCTGGATCAACTTCCGCTTCGCCTTCCTGCAGACGTTCAACGACGCCATGGCGGGGGCGCGTGCCGTGTGGGCGGAGACGGTCGCGTTCTTCGAGCGCACCTGGACACGTTTCGAAGCTGGCCGGCAGCGGGCGATCGAGCACCTCGGTAACACCCTCGCGCGCGGCTGGGCACGCCTGCAGTCGCAGTTCGATGAGACCTTCGATCTCAATTTCGCACTTGAACACCTCGATCAGCAGCATGACCAGCAGCTGCGCGAGATCGCTCGTAACGAGCAGCGTCAGCAGGCGGCCATCGAAGACCGGCGTGAACAGCGGATGCAGGGAATCGTCGATGATCACGCCGCCGCACTGGCTGGCCTGCGGCAGCAGCACGATGAGGAGTTGTCGCAGACCGGCAGCGCGCTTGAGAAGGCGCGGCGTGAATGGGAACAAGCGGTGACCGAGGCTCGTTCAGCGAGAGAAGCGGTCGGCGATGACGGTCCCGAGCGCCTGAACCCCGCCACTGATCTGTTCGACGCGTTTGACGACATCGTCAACCGCCTGCACGACGTTGCCCGCGACACCGTCCAGGTGCGTGGCACGTTCAACGTCGCTGCGGTGCAGTCGCTGCAGGCCAGCAGCACGGACGAACGCATCGCCGACGCAGCCGAGCAGACCGCCCGCAACACCAAGCGCATCGAGCGGAACATGAACAACAACAACGGCGGCCTCGCCTTCACCTAGCCCCCCCCCCACACGAACCATGCCCATCACCGTAGAAGAAAAATTCGGCCGCATCCTCAGCGACAGTTCCGCGGAACTGGGCTACATCGTGCGCGGCACGGATTCCGATGCCGACGCGCGTGCGGCCGTCGCCGGTGAAGCGCCGTCGTCGCACGCCGGTCTGCAGCTTGAAGACATCGAGGTCGAGGAGGTCGGCGTCATGCTCTGGCTCGGCCTCGCCCGCTACGCCGCTCCGCAGATCGGCGGGCCGGATCCGGGTGAGGGTGACGGCGCTTTCACCTTCGACACCGGCGGCGGCACGCAGCACATCACCCAGTCGCTGGAGACCGTCAACACCTACGCTGCTCCGGCACTTCCGGGAGCGGCTCCGGACTTCCAGGGCGCGATCGGGGCGACTGCTGAGAGCGTCGAAGGCGTCGACATCACCGTACCGGTCTACCACTTCTCCGAGACGCACTTCCTCAGCGACAGTGCCGTGACCAATGCTTACAAGGGCACGCTGTTCTACCTGACCGGCCGCGTGAACAGTGCTGCCTTCCGCGGACTCGACGCAGGTGAATGCCTGTTCCTCGGCGCGGCCGGCTCACAGCGGGCGGCGGGTGAAGATTGGGAGATCAACTTCCGCTTCGCCGGGTCGCCCAACGTCACCGATCTCAGCGTGGGGAATATCACCGGCATCGACAAAAAAGGCTGGGAGTACCTTTGGATCCGCTATGAAGACGCGGAGGATGCTGCCGCCCACATGCTCGTCAAACGCCCCGTCGCAGCCTACGTCGAGAAGGTCTACCGCGACGGCAACTTCGCTGATCTCAACATCGGAACGTGAGCCATGGGTGACGACCTTCGAAAAGTCCAGCCTGGCCAGCCGCTACGGATCCCCGCGTCGACGTTCAACACGTTCATCGATGCAGCCCGTGAGCATCGTGCTCGGCAGCACACCGTGAGCGTGGCGGCGGGCCGTTCGGTGGGGGGGCACACGCCCAGCGTCGTGCCGGTTCGCAACGATACCGGCGTCGACTTCACTAACCGCTTCCGCATCGTGGGCCTTGATGAGCCGATCTATGATCGCAGTGAAAACCCAGCTGGCTTCGACAACCACATTGCGTTCAAGGCCGTCACGCCTTCGCTGCCGGAGCACACCGGTCGATTCGGCATCCTGCTTGAGCCCGTGCGTGAAGGCGGCATCGCGAAGGCGATCGTCCACGGCGTCTGCCAGGTGCGCATCTCGGTACCCGCCGGCGGTGAATCGCATCGTCTGGCTGAGGTGGACGATGGCGATACGAACACGCTATCTGCCGGCCCCGGCGGGTCGGCCAGCATCCTCTGGAAGGAAGCGGGCATCGGCACCAAGTGGGCGATCGTTCGCCTCGATGGCATGGCTGCGACGCCGACTGTCTTCGCCCGCATCACCGGCTCTGCCGAGAAGCGGCACGCGTGGATCGAGCAGCAGTGGAACGCTGGCGGTGAAGTGGAAGACAACCTCGACGGCCTGAGCGGCTCGTCCTCATCATCGCAAAGCCACACCTCCGCCTACGAACGCAACGGACTCGTCGTGCGAACCGACACGCTCGTGCTGCTACAGCGTGAGATCCGCACCGATGGGTCGTGGCGGTGGATCTTCGACTACCCGATTCCCCACGACACCGGGCAGTACAAGGTGTTCCAGCTCGATGCCGACAACAAGCCGCACTGGGATTGGGTGAGGGCACACTGATGACGTGGATCGACATGCCCGCGACGAATCACACGGACTGGTCGAGCGCCGACTTCCTCAACCAGTTCGTAGACGCCATCAACTGGCGGATCCGCGTGGCCAGCGGATTCGAGCTATCCAGCGTGAGCGTCGGGGCCGACGTGCAGCGGCGGAACCTCATCCGCTCATGGCAGTCACGCATCGAGCAGCTGGCGACTTCCTTCACCGATCCGTCGAAGCCCGACTTCTCGCAGCTGGACATCGATCCTGCCACATGGTTCTGGACGCTCCCAGACTGGCGAAACGCCGCTGGCCTTCATCCCGATGGCTTCACGCGCAAGTACCCCGATGCTGCCGGCAACATCATCAACGCCTACGGTCTGCTCGAAGTCGGCGACTACATCGGCCCGTGGCTCTTCAACGAACTCAAGCAGGCGCTCGAGCCGCTCACACACCGCAGCTACTTCTGGTCGCCCGGCTTCTCGCCGCATGGCCAACTTGATCTTTATGACGGCGAATACAGCGTCGACGATGATTACCGCCAACTCGGCTTCGCACGCGGCTGGGGCTCGAGCATGCCGTGGTCATCGGTGATCGCCGCCGCCGAATGCGACTTCTCAGGCGGCAGCAACTGTGCCCCCGGCGACGATCTCGAACTCGTCGGCCCCGGTGCAGGCGGCTTCCACAAAGACGTGGAAAACGGCCGTATCATGCAGCAGCTCACCACGTTCGGCCAGACCCGCAAGTACGCCTGGATCCAGCGCACCCGCCGCCGCATCGGCCTGCAGGGCGTGCACCAAAATGCCGTCGCACAGATCCCAGCCCACGCCAACGTCTACCTCGCCGCCGGCGACACCGGCGTTACGGGCGATCTCACCTTCAACGCCCACGGCGAACCCGTCCTCGAAAACCAGTGGACCAACTACTGGCAAGGCAACATGACCGTGCAGGACGGCCAACTCGTCACCGGTCTCATGGGTAGCCTCGACATGCTCAACGCTGTGCCCGAATCCCACTGGCCAACTAGCCATGGCGAAAGCACCAAGCACGGCTGGAACATCCACGCCTTCGAACACCCCGACCTCAGCTTCAACCCACGAGCGTTGTGCGCAGTGGTGGCGTGGGAATTTTGATGTTAGTGACGCTATTCCGACGCAATTCAGGTGGCTTTTGGCGAGGGTGTGCGATAGTTCTCCCAACTGTGTACGGAACCCTCTAACATGGCTTGACCCCGCCCACGGTGCATCGGGTAACATGATGGGAATGCCCAAGCCGCTTGATCCGACTGAAAGCTTCACCGCTGTCGACGATGCGTGGAACCGCCTCGTCGAACTCACCGACGACAATGCCAGCAGCAGCGGAGGCGATCAGCTTGTCGCGGAGTATGAGTGGGACGGCATGGGCCGCCGCATCATGGCGACGAGCTATGATGATGGCCTGCTCGAGGAGACCCGGCACTTCTACTATTCCGCTGCTCACCAGATCCTCGAAGAACGCGTCGACGGCACGGCTGACAGCGACATGGATCTGCAGTACGTCTGGGGTGCTCAGTACGTCGACGAACTGATCTGCCGCGACCGCCCCGGCGACCCCAGCAGCAGCTCAAGCTCCGCCGAAGACGAACGCATCTACGTCACCCACGACCCCAGCTACCGCATCACCGCACTCGTCGATGGCGACAAAAACGTCCTCGAACGCTACCGCTACTCACCCTACGGCCAACGCACGGTCCTCAACCCCGACTGGACCACCCACACCGACCCCGAAGAAGGCAGCTACAACTTCCGCATCGGACACCAGGGACTGCGGCATGATGAAACCGGGCTCGTCTATAATCGGGCTAGGATGCTGCATGTGGGGCTGGGAAGGTTCACGCAGAGGGATCCCATTGGTTATCTGGACGGAACGAACGTTTACGCAGCATATCACGTAATGTATGGCGACCTTGATCCGTCAGGACTTTTTTGTAGTCACCCAAGCTGGAAATGTATTCACAGTCACCTCGAACATGGCAACTATGCGTACGCGCGTGCCCTCATCGAGAAACTCAATAGTAAGAATCGCCAGGATATTCAAAAGCTGATTCGATCCCTGGTACTCGCGTCGAATGTTCTCGATGATATTTTTGAGAGCCTGTCGCTTGACGTTCCGATCAAACCGATTTCTGAGGACGGGGAGTGTTGTAAAGGAGGACGGAAGCATGAATGGCGAATGAGGGGTACTCAGGCACAGGCAGGCCTAAAGGCGAGTGTTACGATTAGTAACCCATATTGGGACACGGAGAACGAAGAATTGCCCTGCTGTCCAACGTCGGGCGATTATTACGAAGTTCTCATGGGGCCTCAGGTCGAAGCAAGGGCCGGGGCTGGTGGCGACTTTTCAGCGCAGGGTGGTGTTCAATTCGGGCCGGAGGGGATTGATTTGATTGGTCGCCTTGGATTGGAACTGTTGACGGCCTATCTCGATGCGGAAAAGCGTGGCGGTCCCAAGGCTGGCGCAATTGAACTGGGGCAGAAATGGGGCAAAGGCGTCGGATTCGACGTGGGGGTATTTCGATCCTTCACGATATTCGTAGAGGAGAGTGGCGGAGCATGTTAAAGCCGACAACATCCAAGGCACGCCTAGTGCTGGTGACATTATGGGCTGCGTTGTGTTTCCCGGGCGCCGGGGCTGAGGCCGACGCACCACCTACCGAGGATGTAGCCATCTATTTCTCGGAATGTGAAGTGCTCGATGTCGTGTCGACCAGTGGTAGAATTTGGACGCTTGATGGACGAGTGCTCCCATCGCGAATGATCGTTCGCGATAGTCGGCAGTGGCGACGTGAAGACTTCGCGATCGAGTTCGTTCTTATTGAGCCGGGGCAGGTGAATACAAGTGGGCTTACACTCAACGTAGAACGTCCTTTCTATGTCGCCATACGCACCCTCACGTGGCAAGAACTTGGGCAATTGCAGAAGGAATCGGGGCTCCTGCGCCCGCGAGAGGAGATGCTGGATGAATATTTGCACGCGTTTCGAGACGAATTCCACGCCAGCTTCGAACATCAGGTACGTGAATATCTGGCTGATCCGGAGATGCCTGGTCTTCTGATGGGCCAACGTGAGGCACTTTCTGCGGTTCAGCTACTAAGTAGCCGTGTAAGCATGACTATACGATTGCCGACTCTAGCAGAATGGCTGCTAGCTGCACGTGGTGGTGCTAAGACAACCTTCTGGTGGGGAAACGACTGGGATCCGGAGTTCGCTGCTACTGGACGAGAGCCAGCATCCGACGAATCTAGAACTCGATTCTCACGGCCCGAGGACCGGCTGCCGCGTCTTCACCCTGCAGGATCGGGACGGCCTAACCCCTACGGCTTGTTTCATGCTTTCGGTAATGTGAGGGAAGTGACTTTTCCTTCGCTGGAGGAGCGCCGACGCCTCAATGCAGCCTTCGGTCTCGTTTCGCCACGAGCAAATCGGTTCGTAGACGTTGATGGCGAACAATTTGTGCGCATGTCGATATACCCCTATACATTGCTGCCTGTTGGCGGCGGAGTGGAACGGTTCCCGCCCTACAATGCCAGAACATCCTCGTTGCTGCCAATAATAATGGCTCAAGAAAGAGTGCAAGATCGTTTTTTCGACGAGGGACCTTTAAGCATGACAGGCTTGCGGCCTGTGATCGAAATTCCGGATGGACTGATCGACTCGCATGAGTGAGCACAACTGAAGCGGGCCATTGGGCCGCGGCTCAAAAGGCCGAGCGCCGGCCGACGCGGCACTTAAGCCGCCTTCCGCTCGTAATGGTTCACCAGACCTGAAGCGGGCCACCGCCGTTTTCGAACGTATCCCGCGTTGGAACTGCTGGCTGTCAGCAAGTAGGGTGGGTAGAGCGAAGCGAAACCCACCACGGAGCTGAGCGGGACGATGAGCAAGCAACTCGTCGTCCCGCTTTCTTGTTGGACCACAACGGCGACGCGACGTGGGACCTTGATCAAACCCGCACCCACACGCCCGCCAATGAAATCGACACAATCTCCGGCACATGGCTTGACCCCGCCCACGGTGCATCGGGTAACATGATGGGAATGCCCAAGCCGCTTGATCCGACTGAAAGCTTCACCGCTGTCGACGATGCGTGGAACCGCCTCGTCGAACTCTCCGAGGCAGGCGAAGCAAGCGGTAGCGGTAGCGCCGAGGGTGGTGTGATCGCCGAGTACGCCTTCGACGCCACCGGCCGCCGCATCGTCGCCAAAACCTACACCGACGAAGTCCTCGACCAGACGCGACACTTCTACTATTCACAGGCTCACCAGATCCTCGAAGAACGCGTCGACGGCACAAGCGATAGCCACCTGGACGTCCAATACGTCTGGGGCAACCGCTACATCGACGACCTAATCGCCCGCCACGACGGCACCAATTGGCTCTTCGCCCTGCAAGACGCCAACTTCCGCGTCGTCGCCATTGTCAGCGAAGCCGGCAGCGTCGGCGAACGCTACGACTACAACCTCTACGGAAAGCGAATCGTCCTCAACGACGACTATACCACTCATGCCAACCCCGAAGCAGGCGGCTACGCCTTCGCCATCGGTCACCAGGGCCTCCACCACGACGTCGAATCAGGCCTGGTCTACAACCGGGCGAGGATGCTGCACCCCGTGCTGGGAAGATTCATCCAACGCGATCCGCTGGACTATGTGGATGGCATGAGCGTATATGCGGCGTATCATGTCATGGGAGGCCAATTAGACCCATGGGGATTATGGTCCATCATGCGGTGGCTTTATACAGGAAATGGGAATGCCTCTGATGAACTTTACGAAGTGGCATGCGAGGACGCTCGAGATTGGCTCTTCACTCGTTCGCCGGTGAGAGGTGGATACGTAGGGGCCGGTCTCAGCGGCAAACGACAAGGACGCGGAGCGCCGGGCGGCTATGTGGGTGCGACCGGCGGGTGGAGTATAGATCGTGGGCTTGGCGCGACCGTTGGTGGAGGAATTGGGAGGCAAGGTCGAATGCGTGATCCTCGTACCGGCCAATTTGCTAGTGGTTGGGGTGGAATAGGAGGCGGTATCGGATATTCGGAAGGCGGCGGCTGGGAAGCATCCGGAGGGCTTTATGGAGGAAGCACTCAAAATGGCCGCACACGTAAAGGGGGCGGCCATGGTGGCCTGTCTGGAAATGGCACTATTAACGTAGGCTTGAACTATAGGTTTGTGAATGTCGGGCTCACAGTTAATCCTTCACGCATTTTGAACCTGTTTGGGGCGGAGGAGTATTTTGGATGGGGGGAAGACAGTTGCCCATCAGAGGAAGATGATCCATGCGACTAGTAGCAATAGTCATGAGGATCGCTCCCCAGGCGTTTGACAAAATGTCGCCCGCCCTGCTGCGGCGGGCGACATTTCCTGTGGCCGCATTAGTGATATCCGTCGCAATGATGATTGCGCCTGCAGTTGTTGACTCCATGTCTTGGGGTGGACATTATGGCGAAACCACTTTCGGACAACAGATACCTGATTGGGTCCCCAAAGTATTGTACTTCTTTGCAGCATCTTCGATTATGGCCCTGTCGTTGTATTGCATCATCCAGCTGTTCGTTCGCCTTGAAAAAGTGAGGCAACGAAGAGATCGAACGAGCCTCCATCACAACGATACTAGGAACTGATCAATGAGTATGCTCAAAGCAGCGAGTAGGGTGGGTAGAGCGTGAGCGAAACCCACCACGGGATCAGGCGGGACGATGAGCAAATGACTCACGTCCCGCTTTCCTGTTAGGTAGGATTCCTGTTCTTCACGCGCGCGACATCGGGCCTCACGCGTCGTGACGCCCTCGCAGATTGGACGACAACGGCGACGCGACGTGGGAGCTCGATCGAACCCGCACCCACACGCCCGCCAACGAGATCGACACAATCTCGGGCACATGGCTTGACCCCGCACACGATGCTTCTGGTAACATGGTGGGCATGCCCAAGCCGCTTGATCCGACCCAAGGCTACACCGCTGTCTACGATGCGTGGAATCGTCTCGTCGAACTCACCGACGACAACGGCAGCAGCAGCGGAGGCGGGCAGCTTGTCGCGGAATATGAGTGGGACGGCATTGGCCGCCGCATCGTGGCGACGAACTATGATGATGGCCTCCTCGAGGAAACCCGGCACTTCTACTATTCGCAGGCTCACCAGATCCTCGAAGAACGCGTCGACGGCACGGCTGATAGCGACATGGATCTGCAGTACGTCTGGGGTGCTCAGTACGTCGACGAACTGATCTGCCGCGACCGCCCCGGCGACGCCAGCAGCAGCTCAAGCTCCGCCGACGCCGAACGCATCTACGTCACCTACGACCCCAGCTACCGCATCACCGCCCTCGTCGACGGCAACAAAAACGTCCTCGAACGCTACCGCTACTCCCCCTACGGCGAGCGTACGGTCCTCAACCCCGACTGGACCGTCCACACCGACCCCATCAACGGCAGCTACAACTTCCGCATCGGCCACCAGGGCCTCCGCCACGATGAGACGGGACTCGTCTACAACCGCGCAAGAATGCTGCACGTCGGAATGGGGAGGTTCGCGCAAAGGGATCCGATGGACCATAATTCACCGAGCGGTGGTTACCACGATGGTATGAGTCAGTACGAGTATCAGGGGGCATCTCCGATCCAACGTCTCGATCCAAGGGGGCTTGATCTCGGTGATACGGTTGACACCTTATTCGAACTTGCAGCTGAAGTCTACGAAGAGTACGAGGATGTCGCGCCTCGGGTAAGATTCGTGGAGGACGTCGTCGGAGTCTTGCGCGACCCTCACGATTTGGTGAAACAGGAGGCGCTCGCGACCAAATACCTCGCCGACTTGATGAAAAAGGCACTGACGACAGTTGCCCCCAAGGTCGCCGGTCGGCTACTGTACGGATTCGACATCGGTGTATCGATTGGCGAAACCTTTCGTAAGCCACTGCAGTCTAGCCTTGACCAGATTACGGACAACAAACGGTGCGCACAGGCAGCAGCAAAAGCAACTCACGACAATATCCCTGCGAATCAAGGCTACTGGTCAGTCAAGACAACCAAAACAAGTGCCGAAATGCCAGCATTCTCTACAAATGAGGGCAGCGGTGCTGGTTGCGCCCGTACTTACTACATTCGGAAGGACCAACGGTCTGCGATTGGCGGGATTTTCTGGGGTCCCGATTACACTTGGAAAAAATGTTGCTGTTCGAATCATGTGGCACAGGCAGAATATACGGGGTCCGCAGATGCAAGTTTGTAAGGTTCAGTTGAGGCAAGCGTTGGCAATGGCAACATTCATTGTCGCAGTGATCCTATACACGCCAGGTTGCGCAGATACTGAGCAGTCCGAAGGCGATTTTGTAAAAGCCGGTGACGTCATCGGGGTGTATGAAGAGATCATGAATCGTACGGCTATCCATCCCGACGTGCCCGAGTCGGTAGATGACTCTAATCGCGTTCCGGTTCACTTTTACCATACTTATAAGGAAATGTCTGAGCGTTTTGCGCAAGTCCATGACTCCGAAGGATTGGCGGGCGATGAGAAGCGTCGGATCTCGCGTCTGGTCACCCTCTCTGGCGAGATAGCAGAACAGTGGGGCGCGATTGCAGGCGCGTCAAACGATGAGATGGTCGTACGTGAGCGTGAGCGACTTCGCCAGCTGCTCGAAGAACTCGTTGCAACACTCCAGGAGATCAAGTGATTCATATGAATAGGGCGAGCGTATTAATCGCGGTCATAGTGCTCTCCGCTTCCGCGATAGGGTGCGACGGACATGAGGTTCACGACCAACGCCTGAACGATGAACGCCAGAAGGTTGGCCTTCGACTCATGCCGAGCAATTTCTATAAAATTGTCGACAACGGGCGGTCGACGCACTGGGGAGACGGTGTGGGGTGGCTTAATCGCCCGCCGCCCCGGTACCACGGCAAAGTCTTCCTTTTTGACGAATCGCATGCACGCCTGCTTGAGGAAACGGATGTATACGACTCAGGCAAACGATTCGGTCCTGGGTCGCGCAGTCAGGAAGTTCTGCATATTACCTTTTCTTGGAAACTCCACCGTGAGGGACAGCAAGTATGGCGATATACGCACGCTTCTCAAAGCGGAACACATGACATCTCCGAAGCTGACGCCCACTCACTTCTCACTGAGTGGGGATTGACACGCTGACCTGAGCGAGCCGCAGTGGGACTTGATGTAAGCACGCTACTTCAGGACGATGGAACGAGCCGGGCACCGCACGGCGACCATGCTTCCCCCACCCCCCGGAGTGCTGCCGCACCCACGGGCAACGAAATCGACACAATCTCCGGCACGTGGCTTGGCGCATGGGCTGGCGCGCAAGCGTGCCTTACGCTGTGGGCACGAGGAAACGCAGTGTACAGACTGAAGTGAATTACGACACCAGGAGCCCTTGATAATGTCACGAACACCAGTATTACTACTAGTTGCGATAATCGCGAGTATCTACACTGTGCCACACGCGCTTGCCGAACAACCCGGGCATCACGACGACCCACCGGGGGGCGTGGAGTATCGGCCGCCCACGCATGCAGTGCCTTTACACGACATTTTCACGCCTGGCGAAACTTATAGTCTCGGAGATATCGGCGATCTTTTGGGAGGCAAGCTGGATGTCCCTGAAACTATGGAGATGTTTTATATGTTCTTTTGTCGTGAGCATCAGGTGGACATTCCGCCCACGCTCTTGGATGAAGACATGCGCGTGTGGAATATTTTAGCAATAGCCGCCTCGAGTTCTGACATGTTAGTTACAAAATTATCAGGCCTTTGGGAAAAACCTGACACGGAGACGGTTCTACGCCGGCACAACCTTGAGGGGATTGGCCTGATGGAAGTCATATACATCAAGCCAGCTGATGACGCCGAGATTGTCAAACTGGAACTGCGCCCTTATTTTGTTCGTCACGACGTTGACATAAACTTCCCGCGTGCTCTAACCCTTGAGAGCCTGCAGGTAAACGGCGATAGCGTAGAGGTGGCAGGTGATGTGGAGCCTTGGCGCCTTCAGCTCCCGAACCAGGTGCTCGGGGAAGGAGTCACGCTCAGCGGGGTTGTGCGAGCATCACGCGTGACGCGTCGACTGATGAGGATCACCCTGCACGACCTATCAAAAGAATTGAACACGCACGGCGACGATGGCGCTACGATTCACCTGCAGGTGGTTGAGCCACGTCGTGCTCTGCTGCAGATTACCGCGACAGATCAGGATCTTCCTGAGTATTCAGTTAAAGGGGCAATGGCGTTCGGCCCAGATGGTGAGTCGATGGGGGGGGTGGGAATGCGGGCACGGGCGACGCCGCGAAAACTAGAGGTTGAGGTCGGGCCTTGGCGAGACGAAGCTGATCGTCAGGCGAGTTCGATCGCGGTTCTTGTAGCCGAAACTGAGGAGCGGCGGATACCATTCGAATTCGAAATTCGGGCTCAAGAGTTCTCAGAGTAGGATTGGGTAACCGAAGGAGCAATGTCACTCCCAGTCCCGTAGCTCCGAACTTCGATCAAACCCGCACGCACACGCCCGCCAACGAAATCGACACAATCTCCGGCACATGGCTTGACCCCGCCCACGATGCATCGGGTAACATGGGGGGCATGCCCAAGCCGCTTGATCCGACTGAAAGCTACACCGCTGTCTACGATGCGTGGAACCGGCTTGTCGAACTTGCCGAGGCTGACGAGAGCAGCAGCGGTGAGGGGGCCGTGGTCGCGGAATATGAATGGGACGGTATGGGCCGCCGCATCGTGGCGACGAGCTATGACGATGGTCTGCTCGACGAAACCCGGCACTTCTACTATTCGCAGGCTCACCAGATCCTCGAAGAACGCGTCGACGGCACGGCTGATAGCGACATGGATCTGCAGTACGTCTGGGGTGCTCAGTACGTCGACGAACTGATCTGCCGCGACCGCCCCGGCGACGCCAGCAGCAGCTCAAGCTCCGCCGACGCCGAACGCATCTACGTCACCTACGACCCCAGCTACCGCATCACCGCTCTCGTGGATGGAGACAAAAACGTCCTCGAACGCTACCGCTACTCCCCCTACGGCCAACGCACCGTGTTGAACGCCGACTGGACCGTCCACACCGACCCCGAAGAAGGCAGCTACAACTTCCGCATCGGACACCAGGGCCTGCGGCACGACGAAACCGGACTCGTCTACAACCGCGCAAGAATGCTGCACGTCGGGCTGGGGAGGTTCACGCAGAGGGATTTGCTCGATCAGGACCAGTCTGGTGGTGGATATCACGACGGGATGAGTCTGTATGGGGCGCATCATCTCATCGCTAGCCAAAAGCTCGATCCATCAGGCCTGGATGTGGCCGGCGACACCAATTCCGGGGGCAGCAAATGCAGATGCGGCCAAGAGGCCGGCCCCCAGCTCGGACGGCTTGAGGTCAAAATGAAACAAGCGTTCGACAAACTCGGGGGTTACGCTCGGTGGAGACTTTGCACAGTGTTATTTAATCCCATTTTTGCCCTTCAAGCCTCCGTTGCGTGGGAAATTACACAAATGTGGGATCAGGAATCCGACGGGGAAGGTGGCACTGTCAAAAGCGAACCGTTTAAGAATTCGGCGGGTGATTGCGCGACCTCAAAAACGTGCCGGCATACCGTTCAAGTGCTAGGAACATGTCACCATAACTGGGACGTCAACTACGTCCTCTACGGCTGGGCAGGAAGATGGTGTAACCGTAGCTTAAGTCAGATTGAAACTAACATAAGGGCATACCGCCTGCTACGAGGCGATGCTAGCCCGACGCAACGCCTCGAATGGGCGCGGGCTGGATACCGTGGCACCATTCGAGTAGATACCCCAGATGATCTTGAGACCTGCAAAGACTGCCCCGTTGTTTATAGCGGAAGTTTAACCGGGTATTTGCGGGTGTGGAACTTGAGCGACGATATCGAGGACCCCGAAAGTTTCGAAATCATGGAGTCCGTATGATGACCGAGCTAAGCCGATCTCTGTTACTTCGATCGATTCTGTTCTTTGTCGTTCTGGTGGCGTTGGCTGTGGGCAGTTTGATTCATGCGTCGTATCGGCCGGCGTCACTTTTTACGCTCCCTCTCGCTTCCAAGATACCGGCACTGAGAAGGGTGGTCGCTCCGAGCTTTATAGACGCATCGAAGGCAACGGTCTGGATAGATGGTCGCGCGAACATGGTAGCCGTTGTCGAAGGCGAGATTGGATTATCAGACACGGCGCGTGCCGCGCGTGCTGATTACCATTCCATCGAGTTTGAAGACGGGAGACGGATCGATCGTGCGGAGGACGTGCTGCTCTTCGTGTTCGCCGATCATCAGGAGGTGGCGCTTGAGTTGAAGGCTGGCGAGGCAGAATGGCTGCGGTCCGAGCTCCGAGAGTCGTGGGATGCGGAGGACGCCTGGGCTGATATCCCTTCGTTTATCAAGGCGAAACGTGCTGTGGCCAGCAGCAGTAGCGGGCATGGTAATACGGCGCCGGGTGGCCCGTAGCACTGCTGCGAGCAGTAAAAAGCTCAATCTGTTGTCTTGGCGTTTGCGACCGACGACAATGGCGACGCGATCTGGAACCTCGATCACACACGCGCCCCCACACGCCGGCCAACGAGATCGACAGAATCTTCGGCAGATGGGCTTCGCCCGCCCACGATGCATCGGGTAACATGGTGGGTATGCCCAAGCCGCTTGATCCGACCGAAGGCTACACCGCTGTCTACCTATGTTCGTGTCAACTGGCGTGCGGGTTTGTTTCGGTGATCTGGGATGACGGTGACCCTGCTGGTGGAGCAAATGGGCGTGAGCCCTACAATTCCGCCGGCAGGATCGCCGCTCCGTCGCGCAGGCGGCATAGGCCTCGCTCGCTCAGCGGGTTGGGCTTCGGCGAACGCGCTGGGCGTGGTGTATCTGCTCGATTCGTTGGGCGAGGCCGCTTCTCTGGAGCATGCGGCGTTCACCGGGCGGCAGCTGAATCGGTGCCGTGGCGGCGGGCATTCGCTCCTTCTGGTAGACCTCGTTGAGCGACGGCCGATGCCGTGTCGGGGCGCTGGTGTCGCGTCGCTGTGCCTTGACGCCCTTGGGCACGCCGCCGCGTCGGCGTCTGCCGGTGACGGTGATGCGAAGCTGAAGCGGGCCATTCGGCGATGACTCAAATGTCGAGCCGACCCGATACAGCTATCACGCCGCCTTCCGCTTGTAGTGGTTGAGTAGCCCGCCGAGCAATGGCGTACGCTGCACCCGCCCGATTGATCCCACCACCTCTTCCGCGGGCGGCTTCTCCCTCTCGTTCAGCGGCACGTTGCCCAGCGACTGATGCGGCCGCATCGTGTTGTGGTATCGCACGTACGTCTGCACGATGTGATCGAGATAAGGCAAGCTGAAGCACCAGAACGCGTTCAGGCACTCACGCTTGAGACTGCCAATCCAGGACTCCGCGAACGAGTTCGCCATCGGCGACTGGAACGGCGTCCTTACAACTTCGCCCGCAACCTGGCGGAAATGCTCGTCGAACGCATCGGTGTACTTCGCGTCGCGATCGCGAATCAGAAACCGCATCTCAAGACCTTCGTCCTCCACCCACAGCGTGGCGTTCCGCGCCTGCTGCTGCAGCCATTCCCCGGTCGGGTGGTACGTGCTCGGCGACACGAACACCTTGCGGCTGCCAAGGTGGATGAACATCAGGCAGTACGCCATGTGCTTGCCCGTCGGCGTCCAAACCGCTTTGCAGAAGAAGTCCGTCGCCACCATGCAGTTAAGGTGCGCCTTCAGGAAGGTCCGCCATGGCGTGTCCACGCCCTTGGGCGCATGCCGATCCGGGTCCGGCAGCAGACCCTTCTCCTCAAGCACGCGACGCACCGTACCGCGGCTCGGCGTGAGTGCCAGCTTACGCAGTTCACCCACAATCCGGCGCACGCCCCAGCCCGAATTCTCCCGAGCCAACCGAAGGATCAGCGCTCGCAACGAATCTGTCACCTTCCGCGGCCTGCCCACGCTTTTGGCCTCGCGCCCGGCCTTCTGCTCGCGAACCCATCGACGATAGGTCTTGACGCTGACGATCCCGATGAGATCATCTATCTGATGATTCATCTGCCCGCCCAACCGAAGCACTCGCGCACGATCCTCTGGAGACAGGATCACGCGATCGCCTGGCAGCTTCGCGCGCAGCAGTTCGATTTGGAGTTTCAGCAAACGCATCTGCGCGTCGCGACGCGCCGACCACGCCTCCGTGAGCATCGCCAACAGGGCCATCAGCCAGTGGGGGAGCATCGTTTCGGCCTCCAGGTCAGGTGCCGTAAGTCCAGCATTAACCGCTGCCCGACATTTTGGCCCACCCCGGCGCCGTTGTAAATAAACGCCACCCCCTCTAACGACCCCATAAAGCCCCATAAGCGAGACTTTTCGCCTCGCAGTAGCGAAGCACACAAGAAATTTGTCGCGCGCGCACTTTCGCCGAAAAAGTTCGAAGAGTGTTTCGCCCGCTCTACCGAAGGCGGCAGCCGAGGCAGCTATGACGCAGCCGGCGCAGGCAAGCGGCTACACATCTCCCTGGAAACGCAACTGAAAGGACCGTTCATGGACCCCGTCACCCATCCCCCAATCCCACTGGCCCACCTCCCACGGCGAAAGCACCAAACACGGCTGGAACATCCACGCCTTCCAACATCCCGACCTCAGCTTCAACCCACGAGCGCTGTGCGCGGTGGTGGCGTGGGAGTTTGCTGGCTGACGGCATTCCGGCGTAAATCAGGCGGCTGTTGGCGAGGGTGTGCAAAACCGCTCTCGAAGCATGTATGGCCCGCTCTAATGTATTGACATGCCGCTTATCAGGCTGCATGATAGTAGCCCTTGGTCTCAAATGGGACCGTTGCTACGAAAACCATCATCCCGCAGATGTTCGCCTTGTGCGGACCAATCCTGACAGGAACAGAAGCATGCTGCCCCCATCTCCTTTCGACCGTCTCGTCGAACCCTCCGACCATCAAGACGTATCCCCCGTGCCGCAGGCGAGAGATTACCTCATCGGCCAAGGCTTCACTCGCGTTGTCGCATCCGCCGTAGCTGACTTCGCACTGATGGAGGGAGTGCTGCCGCTTGGCCCCGACGATGGCGGCACGATACTCGCCGCGGATGACCTGACCCCATTGATGCATCCAAATTTGGTGGATTCTCCTGAAGAGGATTCGCTCGAGCCCGGCCAACGTGTCCGACAATTCGCCGCGAATCTTCTCCGGCAGCGCGGCTGTGAGCGGTGGCGGAAGGCATTTCGCTGCATGCGATTTTCATGCATCGAGGATTTTTACTCCGGACAGCAAGTCGCCTTTTCGCTACTGTCAGAAAGAGAAGACCTTGTCTGGGCACTTCAAAACGTCATGGATTTGCGCGAACAGCCTGACATGCCGAACAGGCTGACGATTCCATCAGGTTTCACACTCCAAATCGATAACGTCCGAGGCGTGCAAGAGGCGCTGTTCTGGGCACTCCTGTTTGATCAGAAGTTTCCCTCTGTGGCATTTGAGCAGTTTACTGCCCTGCCTGACGAACGAGTGTACGAAACCGTTCGTACTATGTACGCTGCTTTCACGTACCGCACGACTCTAGCTGAACTTCGTATTTTGAACCCCCTCTCGATGCCTGCGTTCAGTGCTAAGGATCGAGCTGCGTATAACGAAGCTGTCGATCGGACCGCCTCTGAGCGTTCCCTCATGATGACCGCGGCCACGTACGCCTTTGAGCCTTACCTCAATCATGTCACAGCCAGATTCGATGCCACTAGCAACAATGACATGGCGCTCGGCCTCGCCTGGGTAATGCTGTTCCGCATCGTTAATAGGCGCGAGTTACCGTCGGCACTGGACGAGAGTGACCACCGGCGTATGCTTGCCGGGTCGCGTGCCCACATGGCCAAATTACGGAGCATCATTCGCCGCACAGCGGAAGAGGATGCTGACGCCGTTTATGACGTCGTTGAGGATGCCTTCGATACAGAACGAGGGACGTTCCTCGCGCCCGTGACGCTGTTATTCGAGAGCGGCGATCTGTGGGAAGCGACCAAGGCTCTGCTTCAACTCATCCGCGTATCGCCGAAACCCGTTGTAGGCGACGATCTTCGGTTCACCGATGGTCGGTTTCTCTCCACAAGAGACCCGTGGCATCTGATTGGACTCGAACTGTTCAGAGGATTGCAAAACAGCTTTCGACGCGAGCAGGAAGGTGATCCGGACCTAAGCAAGTTCCGCGAGGCGCTCTGCCGGTATTGTCTTGATCGTCTGCGGAGCAAAGACCGCAGTTTACGAAGCAAATCAGCCAGCAGCAAGGGTCTGGTCGAACCGAACCCCCTTTGGCGATACGGTTACCTGCGGGCGTCACAGGAATTGCACATCAATCCCGAGAATCGGGGACATCATGTGCTTCACTGGTTGATGCAGAACGATCCTGAGCAACGGATTCGTGAATCGGCCGAGATCGCCTACAAGCGATTATCGAACCACGCGAAACTTCCCAGCGGCATGTCACCGCGCCGCGCGGTCTTTGCTGCGCTGTGGTGGATTCGCCAAGTCCATCGTCTGAGTCTGGGCTTGGAGATCGACGCGCGTGCGGCCCAACAGACGCGAGATACGGAGGTGCGAATGACGCAAAGCCCTACGGGGTGACAATTGAGTATCTGCTGTCGGGATTGGATGTCCATTGCATCCCTCGCCATTGTGCTCCCGCCAGGTTTGTGCATTCGAAATTCTTCGAAACCCAAGAACCCTGGAGATCGTTATGTCTATCGTTCCCGATACGATCAATTTTCACATCAATAGCGCTTGTAACGCCCACTGCAAGTATTGCTATCGCCCGCAGACCGAGGAGCTTTCGTCTGAGGATCAGCGTCGCGTCATCGACGCAATCGTGGATTGGGATGCGGGCATGGCCTGCCTGAAAACTATGTGCCAGCCGTTGTGAGAGTCGGTTGGTTGATGGCT